>NZ_BAKM01000006.1 GCF_000614185.1 Phocaeicola sartorii JCM 17136 = DSM 21941
CATTTCCAGCAAGTAACGGGTAACGTGCTTAACCAACTGTTCTTCTATGTCCCTTTCGTCTGCTTTCTCTTTAGTTCCAGCCAAATCAAAGATGTACGGGTCTTTCAACAGGTAATTGGCGAGGTCGCTTTGCGGTGCAGGAAGCGTAGTGGTGAAATTGTTTACCTTATTATTGCTGATTTGTCTGCTGTACAGGTTGGTTTCAATTTGTATTTTAAGAACATTGCTGCTCCAGCCCATTTCCACAGACTGCTTCATGTACCAATAGCTTACACCCAATGGAATTGAACTGTTAAGCATAATCACATGGCTTGCCCAATTGGTTCTTGCAACAGGTGATGCCATGAATACGCTTTCTATATCCTTAATTTCCATCCGGTAAATATCAGATACGGTTCTGGCAACATTATGAATTTGCGCAAGAGGTTCTTGCGTGATTATAATTTCATTGTTATCAGTGGATTGGATTTGCGCAAGAGGCTCTTGCGTAAATTGCGCATCGTTTAAGTAGCGTACTTCGTCTGCTATTCTCTCCACACTTGGAGCTATCAACTTTGCATCCGTTTCTATGAAACTTTGCAATGCCCTCAAAGGATATGCCTTTGCAAACTGACACATATAGGTAAGGTTGCGTTCCGAATAGCCTTTCTTTTCAGGATAATTAAACCGGATAGCCTTTGCCAGTTGCTTGATGATTTTACTTCCCCATCCTTGCTATTGTTGATGATAGAGAATATAGTTGCCTACTTTCCAGTAGTGGAACAGCATTTGCGCATTGGCTGCGACAATCAGCCTTACTTGCGCCTGTTCTATTTCCGAACCGACAGCGTGTATGAACACATCTAAGTTCGTTTTTTCTATGTTGGATTCCTTGTTGTTCATATTGTGATAATGGTTTCTGCAAATATACTTATTGATAACTATCTATGAAACTGTTTGATACTTTTATAGTTGATTAAACTTGTTCATGGCGTTTGCTCTGATGTCATCCGCTATGTCAATATAGGGTTTCATGGCTTTATAACATAGTTGTGATTATTCCTTTCTATTAAATATTCTATCCTTTCAAAACCGCCCAAACTCTTATATATGAGAAAATAGCTTGGAGCATAACTCAGCACCATTATACATTGTCAACATAACTTTATTAATCATCGCTTTTGTGGATTAATGCAGCACAGTCGTGACAGACCCGCGAGTATTTTACGATTTTATGATATTATGTGAGTGTGTCGGTGATAGAGCCTCTCTCATTTCTCAATTTATAGGGGGCATAAGTTGTTGCATTTCTATCCC
Source organism: Phocaeicola sartorii JCM 17136 = DSM 21941 (assembly GCF_000614185.1). Taxonomy (GTDB): domain Bacteria; phylum Bacteroidota; class Bacteroidia; order Bacteroidales; family Bacteroidaceae; genus Phocaeicola; species Phocaeicola sartorii. The sequence goes on from NZ_BAKM01000006.1 coordinate 1,297, forward strand.
TTTCCTATATATATAGAAAGGAATGGGGCGGTTTATTTGCTCCATTCTTTCCCGGCCACATATACCGGTGCGTTTTTGGTTCCGATGTTACGCAGTTTTCCTTGTTCCACACATTGACGGAGATAGTTGCAGAGTGAAGTGCGGGATATATCGGGATAGACAAATTGGAAATGCCGCCTTGTGATGGTCTGTTCTTGTTCGAGGCAAGTGCGCAGGGCGTTATCCAATGCTGTTTTGTCGATACCGTTTACGGCATGGTGCATGTTGACGGTACGTACGGTATTGATGGACATGAGGTATTGTTTCACTTCTTTTTCCGGCACGAAGTTCAGTCCCGTAGCGCATACTTTGGGTGACTTGCTACGGTGGTTCTTGGGTGGAAAAGCCGTTATCTGGGGCGAGAAGTAGCCTAACTCGTCCACGTGTATGCGGAATCCTTGTGCTACGGCTGTCTTCAGTTCGTCCACCACTCGTCCCAGCACGAATCTTGCTTGCGTTTTGGTGAGATGTGTTCCATCTATCACGCGTTTCATCAGTTCGTCCGTGGTCAGTGTCCGGATGCTTTTGACGCGTGCATACAGTTTTTCTTTCTCTTCACCTTCCGGCTGCGGTGATTGGTACATGTCGTAATATATTGCCATAGCTTTTCTTTTATTATTGCTTACTATGTACAAAGTTAGTTTTTTCTTCCGTATTTCAAAGCAGATGTCTCTGCATATATAAAAAATCATTTCCAGCGGTTGTTGGAAATGCATCCGGCTTACGTTGGAGTTTCGTTCATCTCTGGTTGAAAATGCGTCCGGCGAGTGCTGGACGGTTGAGTCATGAGGCTTCTTCGGCTTTTTCTTTAGGCTCTTTGGGGCTTTTCATCAGGTTGGAGGAAGGGATGGATGCGGTTGTTTTTGTATCGGCATAAGGCGGTACGTTGGTGTGTTGGCTTCTGCTCTTTGCGGGTTCCTTGACAGGATGAGGTCATAAAAACAGGAAAAGTATCTTTTATTTCTCGTTTATTTGAATGTTTCCCTATAAGTGTGCCGTGTGGTTAATACACCGTTTGGGTTATCAATCTTATACCGTTTTGTTCGTCAACTTCCTTCGGAAAATCAACGAGTTTGATATCTTGTATAATTCTTTTTTTTGCAGTCATTCAATTGGTTTGTCGGTTAATGCTAGCGAAAATACTGCTTTTATAAAGAATCCGGGTGCATTGTTTCAATGCACCCGGATTTCGTTACAATAAGACAGACAAGGAGTTGTTAAGAATCATTTAATTTTTGTGTTGGACATGTCTTCCTGTATGAACGGAATGTTTATTGATTTGCTTTTATTATAACTTACTGTAACGGTTTCTTCGCCATTGTTTATGGTGTTCGTCTTTATTTTAAATCCTTGTAGTTTGCCCTCTTTATATCCGGGAATGTCCGATAACGGAAAGGACACATAGCCGTGACTTAGATATTCCTGTCTGTCACCTTCGGCATTGTGGCGCAGTTCTACGGCCATATATCCGTTTGCATCCGGAACAGTCCCCTCCGTGGCTACAAGGCTGATCCGATGTTTGATATCAGAGCTGAAACCTAATATCTGGAACATAAGAGTCAGGTGCGTCTTGCCCATTATGGGAGTGATGAGGTTGATTCCGTCGTGCCCGTAAATATCGTCCCCATTTTCTTTGAGTATATCCATTGATTTGGTTAAGACTTTCTGCAAGTAATCTATGGAAATAAAAGGCCCTTTATTGTTTGCATCTCCGGTCGGATTGGCTGCATTAATATAGGTATAGAAGATGCGTTGTCCAGATTGTTTGTTTCAAGGCGTGTCAATTTATCGGGATTCACCACATACGCTATTCCATCATTATCACTTTCTATCACTGCTTCACCCGGCACTTCGCTAGGATTCACCACAGTTGCCAGAGCGGCGTTGAAAGGCATTCCTCCCTGTATGTTATAAAGGTCGTCATCATAGTCATTCAGGCAAGACTGCATGAATGGGATCAGCGTCATCACAATTGTTACAATAACTATCGCTTTATATTTTCTCATATTTTCTGTTTCTAGGATTGTTACTGTCACTTAAATGCGCGGATAGCAAGTTTACTGCTTATAAAAGTGTTAAATCTGCTTAAGCGAAAAATTTATTCTTCCGGATGCAGTATTTTTGCAGTCTTATCATTTATTCAATAAAGAAGTGTCACAAACAATGAATGAAACAGAATTGGTGGAACGTTGCGGCAAGGGCGATAACCTTGCACGCAAGCAATTGTATGAGCGTTATGCCGGACAATTGATGGCCATTTGTGTTCGTTATACAGGTGACAGGGAAGTGGCGCAGGATGTCTTGCATGATGGATTCTTGAATATATTCCGTTCATTCGGCCAGTTTACTTATAAAGGAGAGGGATCTTTGAAAGCATGGTTGACACGCATTATGGTAAACGAAGCGTTAGGGTATCTGCGCAAGAAGGTCTCTACAAATCAGGAAGTGATAGTGGAAGAGTTGCCCGATGTGATAGATGGAGATGAGGATGATTTTGAGCAAATACCCCAATCTGTTTTAATGCAATTCATTAAAGAACTTCCGGATGGATACAGAACGGTCTTCAATTTATATGTATTAGAGGAAAAAGGACATAAGGAGATTGCTGAAATGCTGGGGATCACGGAACATACTTCATCATCTCAGTTGTATAGAGCCAAAACCTTATTGATGAAAAAAATAAATGATTATAGAAAGAGAATATAGGGATGAAAGAAAAAGATAAATGGATAAAGAATTTCCGCACTCGGATGGAGGACTATTCAGAGCCCGCTCCTGCTGATCTTTGGGAACAGCTGGAAAAGGAACTGGATACGGTTCCAAAAGTGATTCCGATGTGGCACCGCTGGCAGGCCATAGCGGCTGTGGGCTTGTTGCTGGTGGTATCTTCATTGACTGTATGGTTTTGGCAGTCGCCTTCGGCAAACTATCTGGAGAAACAGTCTGCGGAGCTGAATTCACTGCATGAACCTGATGGACTGGTGCCCGGAGCAGTCGTTCCCGAGCAGCCTGTGGCGCGGGTGGCCCCTGCAGTTTCTTCTGGAAGAAGCCAACGTGCAAAAGTTGCCCGGACTGTTATGCTGGAGGCATCAGCTGCCGGGCAGGAGGTTTTGAGGAATAACGAGGCGGAGGAGATACAGATAGAGGAGAATTATGTTGAAGAGCAGAAGGAGGAACCGGCTGTGGCGGAACAAAGACAGCAGAAACCGGCCCGCAGGTCTTCCTATTCGGCTAAAAAAACGAATTACGCTTATGTGGCTTCTCATAGAAAGAAAGATAGGAATTGGTCGATAGGACTTTCTACCAGCAATGGAGCCTTTTCGTCCTCGACTAGCATGGAGGGGTATTTGCCTTTGCCTAATGGCGCAAGAAGCGCTTATGGAGTGGGGACGAGGGCTGAAATAGACAAGCTGGTTCAGTTCAACAATTTGTCAGAAGGAAAGAGTGCGAAGTCTGACATAAAATACCGTATGCCTGTTACTTTTGGAGCTTCACTTCGTTTTGATTTAACTGATGACTGGGCTATAGAAACCGGAGTGACTTATACTCAACTTTCATCCGAGACACGTTCGGGAACCGAGAAAAACAATTATGGCTGGGAAGAGAAATTGCATTATGTGGGTGTTCCTTTGAAAGTGAACCGGAATATATGGAGCAGCAAAAGATTTGAAGTGTATGCTTCGGCCGGTGGAACTGTGGAAAAATGTGTATCCGGAAAGCGGAACATCATCGGCAGTGTTTCTACCTCAAATGCAGGAAAAGACGACCAGCTTTTGGGAGGTGAGGAAGATATTAAAGTAAAACCTTTGCAATGGTCCTTGTCCGCAGCGGCAGGTGCACAGTTCAAGATTACGGAGAAATTGGGCGTTTATGCGGAGCCGGGGGTTGTTTATTACTTTGATGATGGCAGCAATGTAAATACGATTCGCAAAGAACATCCTTTTAATTTTAATATACAGTTGGGCGTACGGTTTACTTTGCCGAAATAAAATGAACTTTTTCACTGTTCTTATATAAAATATGGTTATCTTTGTTCTGTGTAAAAAGAATAAGAACAGTGAATCATGAATAGACCTCTGATATCCCCTTCTTTATTGTCTGCCAATTTTGCAGATCTGCGGGCAGATATAGAACAAATAAATCGTAGTGATGCCGACTGGTTGCACATCGATATAATGGATGGTGTGTTTGTACCGAATATCTCTTTTGGCTTTCCTGTGTTGAAATATGTAGCCGAATTGTCTGAAAAACCTTTGGATGTGCATTTGATGATCGTTAATCCCGAGAAATTCATTGAAGAAGTGAAAGATTTGGGGACAATGATGATGAATGTGCATTATGAGGCTTGTGTGCACCTGCATAGGGTGGTGCAGCAGATAAAGGATGCCGGAATGAAAGCGGCCGTGACATTGAATCCTTCTACTCCCGTGGCTATGCTGGCTGATATTATCCGTGATGTGGATATGGTATTGCTGATGAGTGTGAATCCCGGTTTTGGCGGCCAGAAATTTATTGTACATACGCTGGACAAGGTAAGGGAATTACGTGAGTTGATAGCGCATACGGGTTCGCAAGCATTGATAGAGGTCGACGGGGGAGTGAATCTGGAAACCGGCAAACAGCTTGTAGAGGCGGGAGCGGATGTGCTGGTGGCGGGAAATGCTGTGTTCAAAGCTCCTGACATGCTGGATATGATACATCGGCTGAAGTCCCTTTGATTATTCTCTTGAGGTGCGGAATTTAACGGCTGTAAGGCCTTGCTCCATGTTCCGGTTGGCTATACCTTTAGTCACCGGAATTTTTGTATCCGACCATTTCTTTCAGGGTGCCTTGCCGGTGCCGGCTTTTGGTATGGGAGCGTTGGTGTGTCTGATAGGGTCGGCGGTATTGGTGAGGTGGCGGCATTATCGTTCCCGATGGCTGTTTGGGGGCATGGCCTTTCTGTTTCTGTTTTGCCTGGGGGCATTGCTGGTACAGCAAAAATGGCAAGGAGTAGACTATGAATGGGGGGGCGGGGAAAGATGTGTATCAGGGGGTGATCGTGGACGTTCCGCAAGAAAAGGCAAAAACATATCTCTGTAAATTGCGGATAGACAAGAAAGTGTCTGAAAGGGGGATGGCTCCGGTGAATCGTACGGTACTGGTCTATATGATGAAAGATAGTCTTTCCGTAAATTTACGATGTGGAGATCATTTGAATTTTTATACACGTGTGACAACTCCTGAGAAAGAGGCTCTGCCGGGAGAATTTGATTATGCGGCTTATCTTTTCAGACAACAGATCAGTGGAACGGCCATAGTCTTTCCGGGTTATTGGCAATGGACAGGGGAGAGAGAGCCATTGACATGGAAACAGCAAGCGGGCGTATGGCGGGAGAAGATATTGGATCGTTATCGGAAATGGGGATTCTCAGGAGATGAGTTTGCCGTATTGTCCGCTCTGACTGTCGGTTACAAGGAGGAACTGAGTGAGGATTTACGTGAAACTTATCAAACGGCGGGGGTGAGCCATATCTTGGCTTTGTCGGGAATGCATATCGCTGTTTTATGGGGATTATTGTGTTGGATATTGCGTCCGTTGGATAGGAGTTGCTTGCTACGATGGGTGAAGTGTGGCATTGTTGTGTTGTTGTTATGGGCATTTGCTTTTTTAGTGGGTTTGCCTCCCTCGGTCATACGGGCGGTGGTGATGTGTATGTTGATGACCATGGCACGTGCGGCAGGGGAGCGGGCTTTGTCATTGAATACTTTGGCTATAGCGGCATTCTTTATGTTGCTTTATAATCCTTTCTATCTTTTTGATACCGGATTCCAGCTTTCATTTCTGGCTGTGTTTTCAATTCTGCTTGTTTATCCTGTCGTTTTTCGGTGCTGGCCGGTGCGTCACCCTGTACTTCGTTATATTTGGGGGATCGTGGCGGTTTCGTTGGCGGCACAGTTGGGAACGGCTTCTGTGGTTATTTATAAATTCGCATATTTCCCTGTCTGCTTTTTGCCGGCCAATCTGATAGTGGCACCTTTGGTACTTGTCATCATCTATGGATCGGTAGCGGCTTTTGTACTGTCTCCGTTTGCGTTATTGCATCTATGGTTGGTGAAAGGATTGAATGGGATGTCGTGGTTGCTGAATAACAGTATGCGATGGGTGGAGCATTTGCCTATGTCGCATTCCGGCGATATGCACTTCTCTTTGTCTCAGGCAGGCCTCCTTTATTCCTTATTGTTTGTGGTGTTGTTTTATCTGTTGCGTCCTTCACGGAAATTATTGATTGTGGCTTTGTGTGGAATTAATCTTTTTATAGGATTTTCAGGTTACCTGTATTATATGAAAGAGGAACCTCACCAGTTAATACTTGCTCGTTCGCAAATAAAGGTTTATCCTCCCAAAGATGTTTGGCGGCAGGATAGCATTTATCATTATAAAGGTTTGAACATTTGTGTCTTGGCCGACAATCATTGGCAGGGTAAATCGGTTGGCCGATTGTTGGATATTGACTATATGTACCTGTGCAAAGGTTTTAAGGGAAGGATTGCCCCACTGCAAAAACTATTCAGAATTAGGAAAATCATATTGGATACTTCGCTTGGTGATTACAGATTAAATCTGTTGAAAGAAGAATGTAGAAGGCTGGGATTGGATTATATTGATCTGTCTCCGAAAGGTTCTTACCGTATTCTTCTGTGAATAAAGAATTAATTTGTAAATTTGCCGTTTCAAAAGAAAAAGATTGAGTATGTTATCAAAAGTAATTGCGCAGGCTAATATAGACCATGCCGAAAAATGGTTTGAAAGAGCTGATAAAATAGTTATCGTTACCCATGTGTCACCGGATGGTGATGCCATTGGCTCCTCGTTGGGATTATGTCATTTTTTGGAATCACAGGAGAAGACGGTGAATGTCATTGTTCCCAATGCTTTTCCCGATTTTCTGAGATGGATGCCGGGAGCCAAGGATATAATCCGGTATGATAAATATGCCGAGTTTGCCGGTAAGTTGCTGAATGAGGCAGATGTGATCTGTTGTCTGGATTTTAATGCATTGTCGCGTATTGATGCGATGGCGGATGCGGTGGCTCAGTCGCCGGCACGTAAAATGATGATAGACCATCACCTTCATCCGGAATCCTTTTGCAGAATCATTATTTCTCATCCGGAAATATCTTCCACTTCCGAATTGGTTTTCCGGCTGATATGCCGTCTGGGATATTTTGAGGATATCACCAAGGAAGGTGCTGAATGTATCTATACAGGGATGATGACTGATACAGGTGGCTTTACTTATAATTCTAATAATCGTGAGATTTATTTCATTATCAGTGAATTGTTGTCGAAAGGTATTGATAAGGATGAGATTTACCGCAAGGTTTATAATACGTACTCTGAAGGCCGTTTGCGCCTGATGGGGTATGTGCTGTATGATAAGATGCAGGTATTCCCACAGTTCAACTCGGCATTGATCTGGCTGACAAAAGAGGAGCAAAGAAAATTCCAGTATATAAAAGGAGATACGGAAGGGTTTGTGAATATTCCTCTTTCCATAAAGAATATTATTTTTTCCGTATTCCTGCGTGAGGACACGGAAAAGAATATGATCAAGATTTCCCTGCGTTCTGTCGGCACTTTCCCTTGTAACAAAGTGGCTGCCGAATTCTTTAATGGAGGTGGTCATCTGAATGCATCCGGTGGTGAGTTTTATGGGACAATGGAAGAGGCTATTGAACTGTTTAAACAGGCTTTGGTGAAGTACGAAGAGTTGCTTCTGGCAAAAAAATAGTTATTTTACTATAATTGCGTACAAACAATATAAAAGTTAGGGGCATATTTATTAATTTTGCCCCGAATAATAACGGAATTAGAATGAAGAAATTAGGTATATTGTTCGCATCAGTGTTTCTTTTGGGACTGGTCTTCCAGTCTTGCAATAATGGAAAGACTTATGCTGAAATGAAAGAAGAAGAGAGAGAGGCTATCAAGCGGTTTATTGAAAAAGAAGATATCAATGTAATCAGCTTTGACCAGTTCCAGGAACAGGATTCTACCACCAACGTAGATGAGAACCAGTTTGTCCTTTTCTCGGAGACCGGTGTCTATATGCAGATAGTGGAGGAAGGGAACGGTGAGCGTCTGAAGGACGGCCGCTATGAGATTCTGGCCCGCTATGTGGAAGAACAGATTACTTCGGATGGAACCGATTCTTTGTCCTGGAATACGGATTATGGCAATCCTAACATGGTTTATCCGGATGCCATGATGCTGACAAAAAGTGGAAAGTCTTTTTCGGCAACATTTACTACCGGTATCATGTATAACGCTTGGGGCACACCGTATGTACCATCCGGATGGTTAGTTCCATTCAATTATATAAAGGTCGGCAGGGAAATTTCCGGCCGTTCCAAGGTCAGATTGATCGTACCTCACAGTGAAGGGCAATCTGACGCTTCTGCTTCCGTCTATCCTTGTTACTATGAAATAACTTATCAATTAGCACGATGACATTAATTAAATCAATATCCGGAATTCGCGGAACTATCGGCGGACACGTGGGGGAAGGTTTGAACCCGCTGGATATAGTGAAATTCACATCAGCATACGCAACGCTGATACGTAAAACAACCACAGTAAAGAGCAACAAGATTGTAGTAGGCCGTGACGCACGTATCTCTGGCGAGATGGTGAAGAACGTGGTATGCGGTACTTTGATGGGCATGGGCTTTGATGTCGTGAACATCGGGCTGGCATCTACACCGACTACAGAACTGGCGGTTACCATGGAAGGAGCATGTGGCGGTATTATTCTGACTGCCAGTCATAACCCCAGACAATGGAACGCTTTGAAATTGCTGAATGAGCATGGGGAATTCCTGAACAAAGAAGAAGGAAATGAAGTGCTGCGCATTGCAGAAGCGGAAGCTTTTGACTTTGCTGATATCGACCATATCGGAAGTTATCGTGAGGACAATACCTACAATCAGAAACATATAGATAGTGTTTTGGCTTTGAAATTGGTAGATGTGGATGCGATCCGTAAGGCTGATTTCCGTGTAGCTATAGATTGCGTAAATTCAGTTGGCGGTATTATCCTTCCGGAATTGTTGGAACGGTTGGGAGTGAAGCATGTAGAGAAGCTCTATTGTGAAGCGACCGGTGATTTCCAGCATAATCCGGAACCCTTGGAGAAGAATCTGGAGGATATCATGGGATTGATGGCCCAAGGCGGTTGTGATGTAGCTTTTGTTGTAGATCCGGACGTTGACCGTCTGGCTATGATCTGCGAAGATGGAAAAATGTATGGTGAAGAATACACATTGGTGACCGTGGCAGATTATGTATTGAAACATACTCCTGGAAACACCGTTTCCAACTTGAGCTCTACCCGTGCTTTGCGTGATGTAACCCGTAAATATGGTTGTGAATACAATGCCTCGGCCGTAGGAGAAGTGAATGTGGTTACCAAGATGAAAGCAACGAATGCAGTGATTGGCGGTGAAGGTAATGGTGGAGTCATTTATCCGGAAAGCCATTATGGACGTGACGCATTGGTGGGAATTGCTTTGTTCCTGAGTCATTTAGCTCATGAAGGTAAAAAAGTAAGCGAGCTGCGTGCTTCTTATCCTCCTTATTTCATTGCCAAGAATCGCATTGATCTGACTCCGGAAACGGATGTGGACGCTATTCTGGCCAAGGTGAAGGAACTGTATAAGGATGAAGAGATAAACGACATAGACGGTGTGAAGATCGATTTCCCCGACAAGTGGGTACATTTGCGTAAGAGTAATACCGAACCTATTATCCGTGTCTATTCTGAGGCTGCGACCATGGAGGCTGCTGATGAAATAGGTCAGAAGATAATGGATGTGGTTTATAGTCTGGCGAAATAAATAGATTATTAATAGATTAAATTTGCCGTATTAAATGAGAGTATGTTTCATTTGATACGGCATTTTTAGTTGAGTGGAAGAAATACGAGGAAAAAGATAGATATGCAGTTGGGCAGCTCATGGGTTGGGGCTGTGAACCCGAAAGAATGACTGGTGGAAATGTGGGTGGACTGGGTGAAGTATTACGAGAAACGCTGAATGCTGTTTGTCGGGAAACAGGGGGCTGTTCAATGTTGGACAGCCCCCCCATTCTATTTAATTAGAAGGCAAATAGGGCTTGATGTAACATCATCAAAGAAAAATGTTACAGGCGGAGCGTGTCTGTTCTGCCTGTAAAGATGCGTGTATCATTGTGATTACAGGATTCATAAAGCTTTGTGTACTTTTGTTTTCTAAAGATTGGAGCAGGGACAACATTTTGTTTAGCTCATTTTTGTTTTCAATAGGCGTAAAGTAATTCCAGCCAATGGATGGAATTACTTTTATGGAAGATATTTTAATGTAATAACCATGAATACACAAAGTCAAAAAGTTTCGATGGCCGAGAAAATCGGTTACAGCCTGGGGGATTGCTCGGCTAATCTGGTCTTCCAGATGATGATGATTTATCAGACAAAGTTTTATACGGACATATTCGGTCTGGAAGGTGCCATTGCCGGTACGGTGATGTTGGTGGCGCGTATCACGGATGCCTTTGTCGATCCTACAGTGGGGTTATTGAGCGACCGTACCAAGACACGTTTCGGGAAATATCGTCCGTGGGTGCTTTGGACCGCATTGCCTTTCATGGTCTTTTATGTGTTGGCTTTCTATAATCCGGGCATTGAAGATAAAGGACTGGTAGCATTGTATGCTACGCTGTCTTATACCTTGCTGATGAGTCTTTACTCTTTTAACAATACGCCGTATGCTTCTTTGGGCGGAGTGATGTCCGGTGATATAAAGGAACGTACCAGTATCACTTCCATTCGTTTTGTGGCGGCCACCATTGCCCAGTTTGTGGTACAGGGACTTACGCTTCCTTTGGTAAGCAAGTTTTCGGATGGTGGGGACAAGGCGCACGGCTGGTTATGTACCATTGCCTTGTTCGCTTGTATCGGGCTTGTCTTTTTGGTCATCACTTTCTTCTCGGCCCGTGAGCGCATAGAGCCGCCTGCCAGCCAAAAGACAGATATGCGTCAGGACATAAAGGATGTGTTTGGCAGTCTTCCTTGGCGGGCAATGTTCATTCTGACACTGTTCGTTTTCACTACGCTTGCCATGTGGGGCAGTGCCATGAACTATTATTTTGAGAATTATGTGGATGCCGGAGCATTGTATGCCTTTCTTGACCGTCTGGGATTGGTGGCAATGGAAACGGATGGCAGCGTGGGGTATGCTGTGTTGAATGCTTTCGGACTGGTAGTCAATTCTTCCGATAAGGCATAGAGGTAGGATTTGGAGTGTTTAATATGTTGGGAGCACTTGTCCAGTTCTTTGGGGTGATTTTCTTGTCCGGCTTTTTGGCAAACCGTTACGGTAAGAAACGCGTCTTTATCGTTTGCCTCTCGCTTACGGCCCTTTTTACAGCTTTGTTCTATTTTCCGGGAAAAGCGGATGTGGAAACGATGTTTGTACTGAATTTCCTGAAGAGTCTGGCATACGCGCCGACTGTTCCTTTGTTGTGGGCGATGATTGCGGATGTAGCCGACTATTCGGAATATAAAAATTACCGTCGCGCCACAGGCTTTGTGTTTGCAGGTGTAGTCTTTGCCTTGAAGGCCGGGCTGGGCATCGGTGGGGCCATCCTGGGATTTCTGCTTTCAGGATTTGGGTATGTGTCCGGTATCGGGGCGGAACAAAGCGATACGGCCATTATGGGAATCGTGCTTTCCTCCAGTCTGATTCCGGCTCTGATATTTGGAATGGGAGTAGCTGCTTTATGCTTCTATCCTATTACAAAAAAATACAACGAACAGATGCAGGCGGAACTTGCCGACCGTCGCAGTAAGGCTGGTTATTAATGAAAAAGAACAAATTATTTACCTTAAAAACTTTGTAATATGAAAATAAGATATGTAACATTATTGGCTGCCATAGCCGGATTAATGGTCGCTTGCGGCAATGACCGGAAGGCCGGTATGCAGCCGGAACCTTCGCTGAAGGAAGCAGCCTCGGGCAAGTTTCTGATGGGGGTAGCGTTGAATGTACGTCAGGCGGCAGGTCAGGATACTTGTGCATCGAAAGTGGTAAAACGCCATTTTAATTCCATTGTGGCCGAGAATTGCATGAAATGCGAAGTGATTCATCCGGAGGAAGACCGTTTTGATTTTACGGAAGCGGACCGGCTGGTTCGTTTTGGCGAGGAGAACGATATGGCTGTTATCGGGCATTGCCTTATCTGGCATTCACAGCTGGCACCTTGGTTCTGTGTGGACGAACAAGGAAAAACAGTAAGTGCCGACCTCTTGAAGGAGCGTATAAAAAAACATATCCAGACTATTGTGACACACTATAAAGGGCGTATAAAGGGCTGGGATGTGTTGAATGAAGCCATTGAATCGGACGGCTCCTGGCGTAAATCTCCTTTTTACGAGATATTAGGCGAAGAGTACATCCCGCTTATTTTTCAGTATGCTCATGAAGCAGATCCGGAAGCCGAACTTTACTATAATGATTATGGCATGGACGGGAAGGCTAAGCGTGACAAAGTAGTAGAATTGGTAAAGATGCTGAAAGACCGTGGACTGCGCATCGACGCGGTAGGTATGCAGGGACACATGGGAATGGATTATCCGTCGGTGTCCGAGTTTGAAGCCAGTATGCTGGCATTTGCTGCTGCCGGAGTGAAGGTGATGGTAACCGAATGGGACATGAGTGCATTGCCCACGGCACGGATGGGAGCCAATATTTCGGACACGGTGTCTTATAAACAATCCCTGAATCCCTATCCCGACGGTTTGCCCGACTCTGTGTCTGTGGCATGGAACAACCGGATGAAGGAGTTTTTCGGTCTTTTCCTGAAACATTCGGATATCATTACCCGTGTGACGGTGTGGGGGGTGACGGACGGTGACTCATGGAAGAATAATTTCCCTGTGCCCGGACGTGTGGATTATCCTTTATTGTTCGACCGTGATTGCCGGCCGAAACCTTTTGTGGAAGAACTGATTGGAAAACAGAACATTTAATAACGTAACGATATGGAAAAGAAATTCAGATACTTGGTGCCCGGAGACTATATGGCAGATCCTGCCGTACATGTTTTTGACGGAAAGCTTTACATTTATCCTTCTCATGACCGCGAGAGCGGAGTGGAGGAGAATGACAATGGTGATCATTTTGACATGTGTGACTATCATGTCTTTTCTACAGAAGATGTGATGAACGGAACAGTGACCGATCACGGAGTCGTACTGAAAGTTTCGGATATCCCTTGGGCCGGGCGTCAGTTGTGGGATTGTGATGTGGCTCGTAAAAACGGGAACTATTATATGTATTTTCCATTGAAGGACCGGAACGACATCTTCCGTATCGGCGTGGCGGTGAGCGATTGCCCCGAAGGGCCGTTCATTCCCCAGCCCGATCCCATGCGTGGAAGCTACAGTATAGATCCGGCGGTATTTGATGATGGTAATGGGAACTATTATATGTATTTCGGCGGTTTATGGGGAGGGCAGCTTCAGCGTTATCGCAACAACAAAGCATTGGAGTGTGCGGCTTTTCCGGCTGATGGTGAACCGGCTTTGCCTTCACGTGTGGTGAAACTTTCGGACGATATGCTTCAGTTTGCCGAAGAGCCGCGGCCTTTGGTTATTCTGGATGAACACGGACAGCCGTTGACTGCCGGTGACAATGCGCGTCGCTTTTTCGAGGCTTCATGGATGCACAAGTACAACGGGAAATATTATTTTTCTTATTCCACGGGAGATACTCATCTGCTTTGCTATGCCACAGGAGATAATCCGTATGGCCCGTTCACTTATCAAGGGGTCATTTTGCAGCCTGTGGTGGGTTGGACTACTCATCATGCCATTGTGGAATACAAAGGAAAATGGTATCTGTTTCACCACGATTGTGTCCCTTCGGGGGGAACCACTTGGTTGCGCAGCCTGAAGGTATGCGAATTGGAGTACGATGCGGAAGGGAAAATAAAGACCATAGAATCTGTCTGAAAAGAAATCAGTGATACATCATCCGGACAGATTGGACCGCTTGCTTTGCCGGGCATTGTCCAAACAGACCGTTTGCAGGAATCCCTTCATTGTCCGGGACTTGCAAACGGTCTTTTTATATCCGTGCTCTTCAATTACAATATCTGGTGATGTAATTGTAATTTATTGTAATATAGGATGTTATGTGTGTATTGTAACGCAAATAAAGATTCATGTAACACGTTTGAAGCAAGATGTAACTCTACGAAAGATGCGTGTATCATGCAGAGAATCCATATTCGGTGACACTTTCTATATTTGCGTCTGAAATCCGTAAAGGAATTGGTCAATTATAATACTAGAAAGACAATGAAACAAAAACAAAATCTGAAAAGATGGTCGGGCGTACTGATCGCTTTAGGGGTGTTGGGCTCCTCCTTAACCTCATGTAGTTCGATAAAGAAAGGAAACGATTTGCCTGTTGTAGGAAAGTCTGTCGCTCTTTTCGATTACTTTAATTATAGAGGTGAGGATGATGTTTATATTTCCAATCCGCTTCCGGGGGACGATTATTTTTATAATCCCATTCTGCCGGGATGGTATTCCGATCCCAGCATTTGCACCAATGGCGAAGGCGATTATTTTCTGGCTGCTTCCACCTTTACTTATTATCCGGGTGTGCCTCTTTTCCACAGCAAGGACTTGGTGAACTGGAAGCAGGTGGGGCATATCTTGAATCGTCCTTCTCAATTAGTCAACATGGAGGGGCAACACGTAAGCGGAGGAATCTTTGCCCCGGCCATATCTTACAACCCGCATAACAAGACTTATTATATGGTTACTACCAATGTAGGTGCCGGAAACTTCTTTGTGAAGACACAAGATCCTTTTGGCGAATGGTCTGATCCTATTATGTTGCCCGAAGTGACAGGCATTGATCCCTCTTTCTTTTTCGATGAAGATGGGAAAGCCTACATTGTCAATAACGATGACGCGCCGGACAACAAGCCCGAATACAGTGGGCATCGTACCATCCGTGTGCAGGAATTTGATGTGAATGCGGACAAGACGGTGGGTCCGCGCAAGATTCTGGTGAACAAGGGAGCTCGTCCGGAGGACAAGCCCATCTGGATTGAAGGTCCGCACCTTTATAAAATAAACGGAAACTACTTCCTGATGTCTGCCGAGGGTGGAACAGCCGGATGGCATTCGGAAGTGATTTTCCGTGGTGATTCTCCGACGGGCAAATTCACACCGTGGAAGAACAACCCTATTCTGACCCAGCGTCAGCTGGATGCGGAGCGTCCCAATCCGGTGACATGCGCCGGACATGCCGACTTGGTTCAAACCCGGGAAGGGGATTGGTGGGCGGTCTTTCTGGCTTGCCGTCCCATAAACAATACGTTCGAGAATTTAGGACGTGAGACTTTTATGATGCCCGTCAAGTGGAGTGAGGATGGTTTCCCCTATATGACGCAAGGAGATGATCTGGTACCGGTCATTGTCCGCCGCGAAGGAGTGAAGCGTGACGAATCCGCCACCTTTGGAAACTTTGAAGTAAATGACGGTTTCGACGGACAAACATTGGGCATGGAATGGATGACCTTGCGTGCTCCTGCTACCGGACTTTACTCGCTTTCCCAGACTCCGGGTTATCTCACTTTGAAATGCGATTCAGTCAGTGCTTCCGAAAAGAAGGTACCGGCTTTTGTCTGCCGCCGGTTGCAGCATCATAAGTTCGAATGCAGCACACGTATGCTGTTCTGTCCGCAGAGCAAGGCAGAGCAGGCGGGCATATTGTTGTTCAAGGACGAAAAGCATCAATATTTCCTGGCTGTAGGCAGGGATGACCAAGGTGAATGTATTTCCCTCAGGCAGATAGGCGATGGGGAAAGCAAGACGCTGGCTTCCGTCCGCCTGGACGACGGAGGAGTGATTACCG
The DNA here is from genome assembly GCF_000614185.1 of Phocaeicola sartorii JCM 17136 = DSM 21941. Lineage (GTDB taxonomy): Bacteria > Bacteroidota > Bacteroidia > Bacteroidales > Bacteroidaceae > Phocaeicola > Phocaeicola sartorii. The sequence goes on from NZ_BAKM01000006.1 coordinate 17,290, forward strand.
ACCTGAAGGTGGTTTCGCGCGGAACACATTATGATTTCTACTATGCTCGCCAGGAAGGTGGGTGGAACGTGTTGTGCAGGAACGTGGATGCCGGGTATCTGTCAACGGCTACTGCCGGAGGTTTTACCGGAACAACGATAGGCATGTATGCCACATCAAAATAAGTAACTGATTAAATTTTTTGTATAACTTAAATTAATGTCTTAATGAAAAATGCTATGAATTTTAAGCCAATGGGACTGATACTTCTGTTCTGTCTCATTCCTCTGTGGGCATTTGCACAGAGTGTGATGGTAAAAGGTGTAGTAAAGGACACAAGTGGTGAAGCCATCATCGGAGCCAGTGTCTTGGAAAAAGGTACTACCAACGGTACGATTACCGATTTTGATGGTAACTTTACATTGAATGTATCGAAAAACGCCGTGTTGGTGGTAAGTTTTGTCGGTTATAAGAACGAGGAAATCCCGGTAGCGGGAAAGACTTCTTTAAAGATTACGTTGAAGGAAGATTCCAAGGCTTTGGAAGAAGTGGTGGTAATTGGTTACGGTAGCGCCCGCAAGAGTGACGTGACCGGATCTATCGCGTCGGTAGGCGGAGAGAAACTGCGTGAGATGCCTGCCACCAATATTACATATGCTTTGCAGAACCGCGTGGCAGGTGTGGATATGTCGCAGACTTCTTCCGCACCGGGTGCTTCCATGCAGATCCGTATCCGTGGTACCCGTTCGTTGAACGCCAGTAACGACCCGTTGGTGGTATTGGACGGAATCCCCTTTATGGGTAATTTGTCCGACATCAACCCCGGTGACATCAAGAGCATGGATATCTTGAAGGATGCATCCTCTACGGCAATCTACGGTTCGCGCGGTGCCAATGGGGTTATCCTGATCACTACACACAAAGGTGCACAGGGTACTCCCGCCCGGTTTACTTACAATGGGTATGCAGGTATGAAGAAAGTATTCTCCAAATATCCCATGATGAGCGGCAGCAAGTTTGCCGAAATGCGTAAACTGGCAGGAAAGTTCGAGAATTCGATAGACGAGTCGGACGATGTGGATACCGACTGGCAGGACTTGATGTTCCGCGACGGTTATGTAAACAGCCACGATATCAGCGTGTCCGGTGGTACCAACGGCGGTGGCTACAGCTTTGGCGCGGCTTACTATAAGGATCAGGGCGTCATTCCTACTCAGAACTATACCCGTTACTCTATGCGTGGTTCTTTCGATCAGGGCGTGGGAAAATATTTCCGCTTCGGACTGGTGAACAACACCAACTATAATGTCACCAAAGGTTCCAATATCGGACTGTATGGTGTACTTGCCATGTCTCCTATCGCTAACCCCTATAATGCGGACGGCACATTGAAACGTACCGTGAAATACAACAGTCAGGATGAGTCATTTGTACTGACCAGAGGCGTTGTGGAAGGATTGGAAGACAGTTGGCTGAGCAAGACCGAAGGCTTTGGTACGTACAACAACCTGTTTGCCGAAGTGAAATGTCCGTGGGTGGAAGGTTTGAAATACCGTGTCAACCTAGGTTTGAACTATCGTTCTACTAAAGGTGGATCGTTCACCGGCGAAGGCATCAACAGCACTACGGCCGACACTCCGTCCACCGCTTCGCTGAACCACTCGGAAACGACTAACTGGACTGTGGAGAACCTGCTGACTTACGACCGTACTTTCGGAAAGCACCAGCTGAACGTTGTCGGTATGTACTCTGCCGAACAGACCGTCTATACACGTTCGGATGTTGCCGGACGGGATATTCCTGCTGAATATTTCCAGTTCTACAACATCGGGCGTGCGGAAGGCACCATTACGGTGAACCCCGACAACTGGAACTATCAGAAGAGCGGTCTGATGTCTTGGATGGGCCGTGTGATGTACACATACGACAACCGCTATATGTTGATGGCGACTGTACGTGCCGACGCTTCTTCACGTTTGGCAAAGGGACACCAATGGCACACTTATCCCGCCGTATCGGCAGGATGGAACATCCGTCAGGAAGAGTTTATGGACGAGGTGGACTGGATAGATATCCTGAAACTGCGTGTAGGTTACGGACAGACCTCCAACCAGGCTGTTGATCCTTACAAGACCTGGGGACGCCTGGCAACCCGTCCTTACAACTTCGGTCCTACCGGCTATGTCACCGGTTACTATGTATCCGAACTGCCTAATGCCGAATTGGGTTGGGAATACTCTTCCACCTGGAACTTCGGTCTGGACTTCACCTTGCTGAGAGGACGCCTGTCCGGTACATTCGAATATTACATTCAGAAAACCACCGACTTGCTGCAAAGCGTAAGCCTTCCTTCCACTTCGGGAGTAAGCAGCTACATGGCCAATGTGGGAAAGACGGAAAACAAAGGTTTTGAATTTACCTTGAACGGAACGATTCTGGACAACCATAACGGATGGACGTGGGAGGCAAGCCTCAACCTGTCCGCCAACCGTAACAAACTGACCGAACTGGCTTCGGGAGCTGATGATGATAAATCGAACAACTGGTTTGTGGGACATCCCATCGACTGTATCTACGACTATGAAAAAGTAGGCTTATGGAACAGTGATGATCCCGATTTCCAATACTTGGACATCCTGGAGCCGGGTGGCAATGAAGGTATGATCAAGGTGAAATATACCGGCGATCGTGATGCCAGCGGCAAGCCGACTCGCGCCATTGGTCCCGAAGACCGTCAGATTATCAGCCTGGAACCTAAATTCCAGGGAGGATTCAGCACCCGCGTGGCCTATAAAGGCTTTGACTTGAACGTTATCACCGCCTTCCGTTGCGGAGGCAAGCTGATCAGTACGCTGCACCACAGCAACGGTTACCTGAATATGCTGACCGGTCGTCGCGGACAAGTGGATGTGGACTACTGGACACCGGAGAACAAGGGGGCCAAGTATCCGAAACCGGGTGGCATCCAGAGCGGTGACAATCCGAAATACGGAAGCACATTGGGTTACTTTGACTCTTCTTATTGGAAAGTACGCAACATCACGCTGGGCTACAACTTCGAGAAGCAGTCTTGGCTGACCCGCATGGGCGTACAGAGCCTGCGTGCTTACCTGTCCGTACAGAATCCGTTCATCATCTGTTCTCCTTTCCACAAAGAGACCGGGCTGGATCCTGAAACCAACTCTTACGGTAACGAGAATGTAGCTGTGACAGAGGGTATCCAAAGACGATTCCTGACGGTAGGTACCAACTCACCGTCCACCCGTAACTATTTATTCGGCATTAACTTAACATTCTAATGAAAGCATGATTATGAAACCTATCTTTTCAAAAATAAGAGTTCTGGGAACAGCCGCACTGGCTTTGTTCCTGACAGCATCCTGTTCAGACATTCTGGACGAGCAGCCGCGCAGCAGTTATGACCCTACCTTCTTCAAGACAGAGAAGGGGGTGGAAGGCGGTGTGACCTCCATGTATGCGCACTTGCGCTATATTTACGGACAAGCTTATTATTATAATTCCTGTCTGACGGGAACCGACGAGGCAACTTGGGGATGGAGTGCCGATGGTAACTTCAAGGATGCCGACCTGTCCGGAGTAGGCAACCTGACTGCCACGACTTGCCGTTCCGATGCCTTGTGGGGAACCGCTTTCTCGAACATCAATACCGCTAACGGCGTGATAGAGAACGCTGCCGAGGTAGGAGTCAATGAATCATTGGTTTCCGAAGCCCGCTTCTTCCGTGCGTTCGACTATTTTCTGTTGGTGCAGACCTTCGGTGGAGTGCCTTTGGATATGGGGGCCGGCGAACTGAAGTTCAACATCACTCCCTCACGTACCTCCGTGCGCAATACCGTGCCCGAAGTGTACACCAAGGCCATCTTCCCCGACTTGCTGACGGCTATCGAGAACCTGCCCGCCAATCCCCGTGTGACGGGTGGAGTGACCAAGACCGTTGCCCGTCTGTACTTGGCAAAGGCTTACCTGACCTACGCCTGGTGGCTGAAGAATCCGAATAACATTCCTACTTATCCCGAGTGTCAGCGTACCGACCCCGACGGACACGATGCGGCATGGTACTTCCAGCAGGCATACGATGTGGCGGTTGCCGCTATCGAGAACCCCGGTCCTTTCGGCTTGCAGGAAAGTTTCTGGATGGTGAATGCCGGACCTAATGACCGTAACATGGAAATCCTGCTCTATGCGGATCACACACAGGAAAACGAGTTCTATAACGGCGGTAGCTTGAGTTACGGTAGTGGCGGTGCTCCCGATAACTTTGCCGGATGGATGATGAACTGGAACTATACCGATGCGCGTTCGGCTGATAATCAGGCTGTCATCAACCGTATTGCCGAACAGTGCTATGGCCGCCCCTGGACCCGTATGGCTCCTCCGTTGGGTGTGTTTACCAAGACGTTTGCCGACAAGGTGAACGACTCCCGTTACGACGGTACTTTCACCACCGTTTATCGAGGCAACTGGTCCACAGCCGGACAAAACTGGGAATCGGTGACCAATGCCAACGGAATGAAAGTGAAAGAACGTGAACCTATATTCTCTTTCGTGTTCCAGGATATGGATAAGATAGACTATGCAGGCGAGGGTTCTAAAAGCAATCTGGGTGCAGGTACATTGCCCGGTCGTGCCGACTGGGTATTGGGACTGGATGCGGTAGGCCGCTATGTATATCCTGGTCTGTGGAAACTCGGCCCGTATCGTACGGACAACGGTTCCGGAGCCGGACAGCCTAATGCGGGAAGTACTCGTCCATATAACATCGCCAAGTTCTCCGAACTTTATCTGGTTGCTGCCGAAGCTGCCGTAGAAGGAGCTGCCGCACAAGCCGGCAAGTCTGCCCGTGACCTGGTGAACGTGCTTCGTGCCCGTGCCGGCCGCTGGACTTACAGCAATGCCGAATATAAGAATGTGGATCGTGATTTCAGTGCTGAAATGACAGCCGCCACTCCGGCAACCATTGATATCAACTATATTCTGGATGAACGCAGCCGCGAGTTCTATGGCGAAGGCTATCGTTGGTTCGACTTGGTTCGTACTCAGAAATGGAACGAATATGCTGACAGTTACGTGATTTGTGGGGGCAAGGGTGATCACAATCCGCAGACTTACAACCGTACCATCGAAGCGTTCCATTATCTCCGTCCCATTCCGCAAGGACAGTTGGATGGCATGGAAATGACCAAAGAAGAAAAGATGGCTTATCAGAACCCGGGATACAGAGATTGATTCGGACTGATAACAATGAATGAACAAGGATACCGGAAAAGGGGAATAACACCTCTGCTTTGGTATCCTTTTTTATTTCAGCTTTATTATACCAGACTCACGTTATTATAAACCTTCCCACAGTTGATATAAACGTGTTTTTATCCTTTCCTATTCTAAAATTCCGCCAGTGTCCGTGGATCAGTGCCACTGATCCATAAATCAATGACACTGATTTGTAAGTCAGTGCCATTGATTATTTGATAGAACAGTATCATAAAGACTATCCATACGGAAGAATAGCTCTTCCTATGCAAATGCTTTTTTTAAAAACGCTATCCTTCGTTTTCTTTCAGATGTTGCTCCATGTACGTAGTCGGCGGTACCCCATACAGTTCCTTGAAGGCGGTCGAGAAATTATTGGGATTGGTAAATCCGGTCAGGTCTGCCACTTCGGCTATGGTGTACCGTTTCTTCGACAACAGTTCCGCCGCCTGCTTCAGGCGGATGTTACGGATAAAGTCTCGGGTGGTCTGGTTGGTCAGTTCCTTCAACTTGCGGTGCAGGTGCACGCGGCTGATACCGACTTCGGTACTGATCATCTCCACGGTGAGGTTCGGATTGCTCAGGTTTTCGTTGATGACCCGCATGATGCGTTCCATCAGTTTGTCATCGGGCGACTGTACTTCTATTGGTTGTACTTTATCCTCTTGAGTCTGTTGTCCGGTATAGGTGTTGCGTAGCCGTTCGCGGCTGCGGATCAGGTTGGCGGCCGTTTTCCTTAATATCTCTATATGGAAAGGTTTGGTCAGGTAGGCGTCGGCTCCTGTTTCCAGTCCTTCCAGATTGTCTTCCTCCCGTGTCTTGGCGGTGAGCAGTATCACCGGGATGTGGTTCAGATTCACGTTCTGCTTTATTTTGCGGCACAGGGTGAGTCCGTCCATTTCGGGCATCATGACATCACTTATCACCAGGTCCGGGGTTTTGTTGAAGATGCTTTCCAAGGCTTCCTTGCCGTTGCAGCTTTCCAGGGTATGGTAATCACCTGCCAGTTCGCGACAAATGTAGCGGCGTATTTCTTCATCGTCTTCCACTACCAGTACTTTGTATTTTGTCTTGGCCCGTGTTTTTTCGTTTGCTTCCTCTTCGGTCTCATAAGGAACGGGAAGGACCGGAGCCGGAGCGTGGATGAGGGGAGCTTTGTCGGCTTCCATCTCTTCTTTGCCCAGGTGGGCGCACCCCAAAGGCATACGGATGATAAAGCTGCATCCCGGTTGTCCGTCCGGATTATTTGCTACACGGATGTCTCCGTGATGCAGTTCCACCAGTGAGCGGGTGAGGTGCAGCCCGATGCCGGTACCTATGTTTGAGTTGTTTTGGCTGTTCCGTATCTGGTAAAAGCGTTCGAATATATGTTCTGTTTCTTGGGGGGAGATTCCTATTCCGCTGTCGGTCACGATGATTTCGGCATACTGTTGCAATGGTTCCGACAGGGTGGAATCCTCGCCGGTGCGCAGCCGTATGTCTACGCTGCCTCCTTCGGGGGTGAATTTGAAAGCATTGGACAAGATGTTCAGGATAATTTTGTCGAAGTTCACCGGGTCCACCCATAACTTTAAGTGGTCGGCGCCCTCGTGGTGGAATCGCAGGCTGATATGTTTCTTGTTAGCTTGTTCCATAAAGGTTTCGCACAAATCATTAATGAATCCGGTCATTTCGGTTTCACGGAAAACAAGTGACATCTGTCCTTTGTCTATCTTGCGTATATCCATCAATTGGTTTACCAGCCGCAGGATTCTTTCGGAGTTGCGCCAGATGATGCGGTAGTTCTTTTGCCGTTCGTGGTCCGTATCGTTTGTCATCAGTTTTTGCAGGGGACTGATGATGAGTGACATCGGAGTACGTATCTCGTGGGAGATGTTGATGAAAAACTGTAGCTTGGCTTCGTTTATCTGTTCGGCATGGATATGTTGCATCATTTCCTGCCTTATGCGGTAACGGTGTCTCACTTGCAGGATGAGGCCATAGACGGCTGCTACTGCCAACAAGGCATAGATCAGCATGGCCCAGCCCGATGCCCACCATGCCGGTGCGATGTGAATGGTGATTTCGTCGGTGTCGGATTCCAGCAGATAATCTTCGGCTTTGATCCGGAAATGATAATCGCCGGGGGGAAGGTTGCTGAATGACACCCGGTTGACTCCTTTAGGCAGCTTGACCCAAGGGGTGTTGTTTATGGTATATAGATACGTGATACGTTCGGAATTATTTAGTTCGCGGGTGGAGAACTCGATGCTGAAAGCGTTGTCGTTATGTGACAGGTGAAAATCCCGGGCCTCAAAGACGGAGGTGTTTATGATTTCTTTTCCGCCCGACAACATTCCTTTCCTTATAGGCTGGTCGTGCAGATAGAAGTCGATGATGCGTACGTTCCATTTTTTGGCGGGATTCGTAATTTCTTGAGGATTGAAATAGGTAATTCCGTTTGTACCTCCAAACCAAAGTATGCCGTTGCGGTCGGCAAAAGAGGCGTTTTTGCTGAATTCATTTCCTTGCAGACCGTCGTCTGCATAGAAATTGCTGAATGTGTGGGTCTTCAGATTAAAACGTGACATTCCGGCATTGGTGCTTATCCATAAGTTGTCCTGCCCGTCTCCCTTGATGGCATATACGGCGTTACTGGATAGTCCGTGGGCGGTGGTGTAGGTCTTTAATTGCCGGGTTTGGGGATTCCATTCCGCCAGTCCGTCGGAATTGCCTATCCAGATGTTGCCTTGGGAGTCTTCATAAAGGGAGTGGATGATGTGTCTGGACAGGATTTCTTCAGTCTTGAAGTCATCGGTGTTCAGGTCTATACATCTTATTCCGTCATACGTTCCTACATAAAGGTGGTTGTCACCGGCATACAGAAGACAGCTTATCCATTTATATTTGTCGGTGGCTGCATTGAATTTAGGGTCATATACAGACTGTCCTGTCTGCAAGTCATAATAGAAAAGTCCGGCTCCCATGGTGGCTATCCAGAGTCGTTTGTCCTGGTCTTCAACCAGATCATACACACGTTGGATACGGTTTCCATTCTTGTCTGTCAGATTCTGCAGATAGCTGCACCGTCCTGTTTTCTTATCCAGTCTGCCCAGTCCGTTGGTATAGGATCCGAACCACAGATTACGTTCAGAGTCTTCATACAGGCCGAAAACCGTGGAAGGAACCGAAGAGGGGCTGTCATGTGGGGCATAATGGACTTTTTGCTTCAGTTCTGTGGTGATGCCGTATATGCCGTCGTTGTCAGTACCTATCCATAATATGCCTTCGTGGTCGCGGCAGAGTGAGGTGATACAGTTGGAGCCGATGATATTCTTGTTGATTGATTTGTAGCCTATGTACTTGAAACTGTTGGGCTGTGCGGGAATCATCATAACCCCTTTTTGGTAAATGGCTATCCATAGGTTTCCTGCATTGTCTTTCAGGACGGAGTGCACTTTGGAGGTGCCGGAGTCGAGGTAATTATTATCAAAAGGGTAATCCGTGATGAGCTGTTTGGGGATGTTGAAAATCTTGGCGCCTTTCCCGTCCGTGCCCAGACAAAGCTCATTCTGGCTTATCTGGCAGATGGATTTGATAGGCAGGTTTTGCTTTCCTTTATAAAGGATAGGAATGAACTCTTCTGCCGGTTGGTTATATTTCAGCAATCCTTTGCCTATGGTTGCCAGGTAGATGTCTCCGTAGTTGTCTTCATAGAGGTCCACAATGGTCATTCCCTTCTCTTGTTTCAGGAAGTGCTTGCTTTTATTGTCCGCAGAGAGGCGGTAGATGCCGTTCTCACCTTGTGTTACCCAAAGATTGTGTTGCCTGTCCTCTATCATGTAGTCTGTCATTTGGGTGGGGATAGGTAAATCCGGTTTGTGTGCAGTCAGTTTCCCCTGTGTGATGGTTATGGTGCACAAGTTGTTTCCCGATACCCATATTTCTCCGTTTCTACATTCCAGAATGGACATGATATTGCTGTCAAAAGTCTTTCCGTCTTCCCATTGCGCCCGCGCGCTGAAGCTGTCGGTGGCGGGATCGTATAGCTGTATCCCATTATAGGTTCCTACGAACAGCCGTCCCTTGCTGTCTTCATACAGGGCGCGTACGTAGTTGTGACAGAGAGAATGTTCGTTTTGGGGATCATGCTTGTAGATAATGAACTTGGCTCCGTCATAGCGGTTCAGTCCGTCTTCGGTGGCAATCCATATCATGCCGTTCCGGTCCTGGTATATTTTGTTGATCAGACTGCTGGACAGCTCCCTGTCTGTTGTGAAGAATTTGTACGATTGTCCGTGGCACAATAAAGACAGGAACATGAATAATGTAAGAATCGTATGTTTCATCATAATATAATATCTCAGATTGATTCAGGTGCACAAAAATAATTCAAAAAAATATATATAGCCTAATAAAAAGGAGGTAATTTCTATACTCCATCCCATAATAGGCTGGGTTTGTAACATGGGAAAAGGACTATGTAACATAGTCTCGCCCGAAAATAAAGCAGATGTCTTTACCTTTGCTCTTGTTGAGCCGTGAAGAACGGAACGTAAAAACAACCTTGTGAATTTAATACCATGAATATGAAACTTGAATGTGATTTATCCGGTATCCGGAAATGTATGATGAGCGGCTTGTCCCTGCTGCTTGCCGGAGTGTTGCAGGCGCAGAATCCGATTGTGCAGACTTGCTATACTTCAGATCCGGCACCCATGGTGCACGATGGCACCTTGTATGTTTACACGGGACACGATGAGGACCATGCCGATTTTTTCTGGATGCAGGAATGGCGCGTCTATTCTACTAAAGATATGGTGAACTGGACCGATCACGGTTCTCCGCTTGCTATCGAATCTTTCGACTGGGCGGACGATCGTGCCTGGGCATCGCAATGTATCGAACGCAACGGGAAATTCTATTGGTATGTGTGTCTGCATTCCAAGTTGACGAACACGATGGCCATCGGTGTGGCGGTGGGTGATTCGCCTACCGGCCCTTTTAAGGATGCTATCGGCAGACCGCTTTACGAAGGTAGCTGGGATTTTATTGATCCCACGGTTTTTGTGGATGATGACGGGCAGGCTTATCTATATTGGGGAAATCCGAATGTTTACTATGCCAAGCTGAATGCCGATATGGTTTCGCTGGATGGTGAGGTGTCCAAGGTGGAGCAGACTATAGAGAGTTTTGGTTCTCCGGGGCCGGACAAACGGGAGAAAGGAAAGAAATACAAGGATATTTATACGGAAGGCCCGTGGTTGCACAAGCGTGGCGGTACATATTATTTGTCGTATGCAGCCGGCGGAGTACCCGAACACATCGCTTACTCGATGAGTGACACTCCGACAGGACCTTGGAAGTATATGGGAGAAATTATGCCATTGCAAGATACCGGTTCGTTTACCAATCACTGTGGAGTGACGGATTACAAAGGTAATTCTTATTTCTTTTATCACACTGGGAAATTACCCGGTGGAGGTGGTTTCGGACGTAGCGTGGCAGTGGAGCAGTTCAGTTACAACCCCGATGGTACTTTCCCGATAATTAATGCGACGACAGAAGGGGTGTCGCCGGTAGGCACACTGACTCCTTATCAACGTGTGGAGGCGGAAACGATAGCTTTCTCCGAAGGAGTAAAATCGGAATGGAATGCAAAGACGGGGGTGTATGTATCCGGAATTCATGACGGGGATTATATAAAGGTACGCGAGGTGGATTTTGAAGATTTGTCGCCCAAGTGTCTTTGTGTGTCTGTTGCCAGTGCCCTTCGCGGTGGGTGGATAGAAGTCAGGACCGACAGCATCGGCGGGACGCTGATAGCTGAAACGAGGGTTCCTCATACCGGAGGATGGGAATGCTGGACAAGCATAGAGGCGGATGTGACGGTTCCTGTGACGGGTGTGCATGATGTCTATTTTGTGTTCAAAGGCAGGAAAGGATGTGAACTGTTTCATTTTGACTGGTGGAAATTCAGCCGGCAGGAAATGACAGAGCGAGAGGTGAAAGACAGGACGCAGGCCGCATCTACCAACATTCCGGGTTACGAGTATCCGCGGCTGGACGAGGAGCGTTGCGCCCACTTCCGTTTTTATGCTCCGCAAGCCGGAAGGCTTCAGGTGGACTGTTGCGGTAAGAAGTATGACATGCAGAAGGACGCGGATGGCTTCTGGACAGTGAAGACCGATCCGTTGGTCGTAGGATTCCATTATTATTTCTTGATAGCGGACGGGGTGCAGGTGGCCGATCCGTCCAGTTACACTTTCTTTGGTTGTTGCCGTATGGCGAGTGGGATAGAGGTTCCCGAGGGAGTGGCAGGTGATTACTATCGTCCTCAGCAGGGAGTACCTCATGGGCAGGTGCGCTCGTGTACTTATTATTCGGAAGCCAAAAAGGAATTCCGCCGTTGCATGGTCTATACTCCGGCAGAATATGAAACCAAGGTGAAAAAACGTTATCCGGTACTTTACCTGCAACATGGCATGGGCGAGGATGAGACGGGCTGGTCGGCACAGGGATGTATGCAACATATCATGGATAACCTGATAGCCTCCGGGCAATGTGTGCCGATGCTTGTTGTGATGGACAGTGGGGATGTGGAAGCTCCTTTTATTCCTCGCAAAGGGAAGGATGTGAATGAGGAGAGAGCTTTGTATGGTGCCTCTTTTTACAGGGTGATGCTGGAGGACTTGATACCGATGATTGACAGGACGTTCCGGACTTATACTGATCGTGAACATCGTGCAATGGCAGGATTGTCATGGGGTGGTCATCAGACTCTCACTACCACATTGCCTCATCTGGACAAGTTTTCGTATATTGGCGCATTCAGCGGTGCTATCTTCGGACTGGATGTGAAGACTTGCTTTGACGGTGTGTTTGCTGATGCCGGCAAGTTTAACAAGCAGGTACATTACTTGTTTTTGGGATGCGGAACGGAAGAGCAGTTCGGTACCCGAAAACTGGCGGAGTCTTTGCGCAAAATAGGTATTCATGTGGACTATTACGAATCGCAGGGCACAGCACACGAGTGGTTGACATGGCGTCGTTGCTTGTACCGGTTCGTGCCTCATTTGTTCAAAAACAGAAAGTAGAAAAAGAGATGAAGAAGATCATTATTTTTATAGTTTGGATCATTGGTTTGTCGGGGGCGTTTGCACAACAACGGGAAATGTTCCATAATCCGGTGATTGAGGCGGATGTACCTGACCCTTCCATGATAAGGGTGGGAAACTATTACTATCTGGTAAGCACCACCATGCACCTGATGCCGGGTTGTCCGGTGATGCGTTCAAAGGACTTGGTGCATTGGGAAACGATCAGTTATGTGTTTCAACGGCTTACTGACTTGCCCCGTTATGATTTGAAGGAAGGTACGGTATATGGTCGCGGACAATGGGCCTCCAGCATCCGCTATCATGACGGACGGTTCTATGTATGGTTCTCACCCAATGATGAACCTCATCGTGGTTATATCTATACCGCCGAAGATCCGGCGGGCGAATGGACATTAGTCTCCCGTCCGCCTCATCATCATGATGCTTCTTTGTTTTTTGATGATGACGGCAAAGTCTATCTGTTTTATGGCACCGGACAACTTCGTCAGCTCAAGAGCGACCTGAGCGATGTGGAGCCGGGAGGTATAGACCAAAAGATATTCGAGCGGGATGCCGATGAGCAGGGACTTTTGGAAGGAAGTCAGGCATTCAAGCATAACGGCAGATATTACGTGATGATGATTTCCATGGACTGGAGCATTCCCGGACGGTTACGTCGTGAGGTGTGCTATCGTGCCGACCAGATAACCGGTCCGTATGAGAAAAAGGTGATTTTAGAAACCGAATTTCAAGGATATGGTGGCGTGGGACAAGGCTGTATAGTCGATACTCCTGACGGAAACTGGTATGGCTTTATTTTTCAGGATAGGGGCGGCATAGGGCGTGTGCCCACATTGATGCCCTGCCGCTGGGAAGACGGTTGGCCGATACTGGGTGATGCGGACGGACGTGTGCCCGAGTGTATGGAGATGCCTGCTTCCGGAGAGGAGTGTAAAGGAAGTATCATGGGAAGTGATGATTTCGACACCGGCCGGTTGAGCTTGAACTGGCAGTGGAACCATAATCCGTTGGACGATTGCTGGTCGCTGACAGAGCGTCCGGGTTTCCTGCGGTTGAGGACCGGAAGGGTGGTGGATAATCTGTTTCTGGCTCCCAATACCTTGACTCAGCGTATGAGCGGGCCGAAATGCAGCGGTGTGGTAGCTATGGATGTCTCGAAGATGAAAGAAGGGGATGTTGCGGGCTTCAGTGCTTTCAATGGGTTGTCCGGAGTGCTGGCAGTGGTCATGGAAAACGGGAAAAAGCAGTGGGTGATGTCACATCAGTCTGTCAGTCTTTCGGATCGGGAAAAAAGGGTGACTGCTGTGGAAGTGCTGGAGAAAGAACGCATAGATTGTGAGAAAGAGGTGGTCTATCTTCGTATGGAGGGCGACTTTGCCGATAAAAAAGATGAAGCCACTTTTTACTACAGTTATGACAAGAAAACGTGGAAACGAATAGGGGAGCCTTGTAAAATGGTTTTTGATTATACCAAATTCTTTATGGGAAGCAAGTTTGCTATTTTTAATTATGCTACTAAAGATTTGGGAGGATATGTGGATATAGATTATTTTGAGTACGGTAACTAAAAAGTGAATAGAATGAAACTAAAAAAAATGTGTGGGGATATTCTTGTTCTCCACCTTGTGCCTGAATGTAGGAGCTATAGATCATAAAGGGATTACTTTCGACCGGCTGGCTCCCGAACGTTTCACACTGATGGAAAACGGAGTGGCCAATGAAATATTGGTGGACGAGCAGGAGGATGCCGGTGTGATGATAGCAGTAAGGAATCTTCAGAATGACTTTAAACGGGTGAGTGGCCGGGATGCCGGGTTATGCTATACTCCCGGTGTAAAGCGCATGATTATGATAGGTACGTTGAAAAGCCGTTATATCCGGGAATTGGTAAAGGCGAAAAAGATAGATGCTTCGTTGCTGGAGGGCAAGAATGAGAAATACCTGATGACCGTGGTATCTGCTCCCTTGAACGGAGTGGATGAGGCGCTCGTCATTGTGGGAAGTGACAAACGCGGAACGATTTATGGGATTTATGAGCTTTCGGAACAGATTGGTGTTTCGCCGTGGTACGACTGGGCGGATGTGCCGGTGATGCCCCGGCAGAATCTTTCGATGACGCGTGGAAGTTATACGGCGGGAGAACCGGCGGTAAAGTATCGGGGTATCTTTTTGAATGACGAGGCTCCTTGCCTGACCGGATGGGTGAAGCACACTTACGGCACGAATTATGGTGATCATCGTTTTTATGCCCGTGTGTTCGAACTGATTTTGCGTCTGCGTGGTAACTTTATGTGGCCTGCCATGTGGGGTTGGAGCTTTTATGCGGATGATCCGGAGAACAGCAAGACCGCCCATGAGATGGGGATTATAATGGGAACCTCACACCATGAGCCTATGGCACGCAATCATCAGGAATGGGTAAGGAAGCGTAGCGAATATGGGGTGTGGGACTATGCTTCCAATCAGCAAGTGATTGACCGTTTTTTCCGTGAAGGTATGGAGCGTGCCGCCGGTACGGAAGATTTGATTACCATTGGTATGAGAGGTGACGGTGATACTCCGATGGGTGGAAAGGAAGGAGAAGATGACAAATATGTGCCGCGTGATGAGGAAAACATGCGCCTGATGGAGAAGATATTCCGGAATCAGCGTCGTATTATCAAGGAAGTGACGGGAAAAGCGCCGGAGAAACGTCCGCAGGTATGGGCTATTTATAAAGAGGTGCAACGCTATTATGACATGGGACTCCGTGTGCCCGATGATGTGATTATGTTGCTGAGTGATGACAACTGGGGGGATGTGCGCCGGTTGCCGGATGCCAAAGGACGGAAGCGTTCCGGCGGATGGGGGATGTATTATCATGTAGATTATGTGGGGGCTCCCCGTAATTCCAAATGGTTGAATGTAACTCCTATACAAAATATGTGGGAACAGCTTCAGTTGACTTACAGCTATGGGGTGGATAAGCTTTGGATATTGAATGTGGGTGATTTGAAACCGATGGAGTATCCTATCACTCTTTTTATGAATATGGCTTGGAATCCGGAACGCTATGCGGCAGGGAATCTGTTGGAGCATACACGGGCGTTTTGTGCGCAACAGTTCGGTGAGGAACAGGCGGATGAGGCCATGCGTATCCTGAACCTGTATTGCAAGTACAATGGACGCGTGACTCCCGAGATGCTGGATAAGGATACTTATCACTTGGCTTCGGGGGAATGGAGCAGGTGGCCGATGAGTATGTGAAGCTGGAGGCGGAAGCCTTGCGGCAGTATTTGAAACTGGATACCGCTTACAGGGATGCTTATCGCCAACTGATTCTTTTTCCTGTGCAGGCGATGGCCAATCTATATGAAATGTACTATGCACAAGCCATGAATCACAAATTGTACCAGGAGAACAATCCGCAGGCGAATGAGTGGGCCGACAAGGTGGAGAAGGCGTTTAGGCGCGATGCGGAATTGTGCAGGGAATACAACGAAGAAATGTCGGGAGGCAAGTGGAACGGAATGATGACGCAGAAACATATAGGCTATACTTCGTGGAACGATGATTTCCCTGCCGACCGTTTGCCGGAAGTTTACCGGATAGAGCAACCGGAACAGGCTGTAGGAGGATATTTGTTTGCCGGTGACAAAGGGGTGGTTTCCATGGAGGCGGAGCATTACTTTGCATCATCCGTGGCACCGAAGACCGTTTGGACAGTCATACCGCACATGGGACGTACGCTGAGCGGAGTGGCTTTGATGCCTTATACACAGTCTGCTGAGGGAGCTTCGCTCTCTTATAAAATGAAAATACCGCAAAAAGTAGATACGGTAAATGTGTATGTCATTGTGAAATCCACCCTGCCCTTCCTCAGACGGGAAGGTCATCGCTACACAGTAGGTTTTGAAGGAGGGGAGGAGCAGACTGTCTGTTTCAATGCGGAGTTGAACGAGCATCCGGATAATGTATATCGTGTACTGTATCCCACAGTGGCCCGTCGGGTGGTGAAGACCCGGGTGAAATTGAGCCTGCCCGACCGTGCGGACGGAACCTATACATTGGTTCTGAAACCGGTGGAGCCTGCCATCGTATTTGAAAAGATTGTGGTGGATTATGGCGGTTATGAGGATAGTTATCTGTTTATGGACGAATCTCCTTGCCGGAGAAATAAACTGAATGGACAATGAAAAACATCAGATTGACAGTTTGGATAGGAATGATGTGCGGGTGCTTGGCGGCAGGAATGTTGCAGGCCGGTACACGACCGGACAATGCCCGTCCGGCAGAAGAAGACGGCAGCCGCTTGTGGTTGCCGGTGATGCGCCCGGCGGAAGGTGCGGAGGTGGAAGTTATATATAAAGGAAAAGTGTCACCCACCATAGCCATTGCCATTGCTGAGTTGAAAAACGCCTGGAAGGGAGAGCCTGTACTTTTGGAGAAAAAGAGGACAGGGCAGGGGGATGGGTTTGCCATCACTTCTTCGGAACATCAGGTCCGTATTCTTTCATCCACCGAGGCAGGATTGCTTTATGGTGTTTATAGTCTGTTGCGTATGCAGGCGGCGGGGCAGGTCACAGTACCTCTGTCGGTTACTGAACAACCTGTGTATGATCTTCGCATCTTGAACCATTGGGATAATCCGGATGGTACGGTGGAGCGTGGTTATGCCGGTCGTTCTTTGTGGAATTGGGAAGAACTTCCCGGAACTTTGTCACCACGTTACGAGGCATACGCCCGTGCCAATGCTTCTGTGGGTATTAATGGAACGGTGCTGAATAATGTCAATGCCTCGCCCCAAGTGCTGGCAACCTCCAGTCTGGAGAAAGTCAAGGCATTGGCTGATGTCTTCCGGCCTTATGGTATAAAGGTCTATTTATCGGTTAATTTTGCATCTCCTATCCAGTTGGGCAAGTTGGATACGGCAGATCCGTTGGACAAGGAGGTCATCCGGTGGTGGAGGCGGAAAGTGAAAGAAATCTATACGTTGATACCTGATTTTGGCGGCTTTTTGGTAAAGGCCAATTCGGAGGGGCAGCCGGGACCATGTGATTTCGGGCGTACTCATGCCGAGGGAGCGAATATGCTGGCGGATGCGTTGAAACCCTACGGAGGAATCGTGATGTGGAGGGCGTTTGTCTATAGTCCTACCGACAGTGACCGTGCCAAGCAGGCCTATTTGGAGTTTATGCCTTTGGACGGGCAGTTTCATGACAATGTAATAGTACAGATAAAGAACGGACCGATAGATTTCCAGCCTCGCGAACCTTACAGCCCTTTGTTCACAGCCATGAAGCGGACTCCCATGATGGTGGAGTTTCAAATCACTCAGGAGTATTTAGGCTTTTCCAATCATCTGGCCTATTTGGTTCCTTTATGGGAGGAGTTCTTTGGCGAGGTGCGTCCGGATAGATTAAAAGCTGCGGCGGGTGTGGCAAACATCGGTACGGATGTGAACTGGTGCGGACACCATTTTGCACAAGCCAACTGGTATGCTTTCGGGCGGTTGGCATGGAATCCGTCGCTGACTTCAGACCGGATTGCGGATGAGTGGTTGCGGCAGACGTTTACTTCCCAGCCGGCATTTGTCCGTCCGGTCAAAGAGATGATGTTGCAGAGCCGGGAGGCGGTGGTGAATTATATGATGCCGTTGGGGCTGCATCATCAGTTTGCATGGGGGCACCATTATGGGCCTGAACCGTGGTGTAGTGTGCCCGGTGCTCGTCCGGACTGGCTACCTTCTTATTATCATAAGGCAGATAAGGAGGGAATCGGTTTCGACCGTAGCAGCAAAGGGAGTGATGCCGTTTCTCAGTATCCCGATTCACTTCGTCAGATTTACAATGACAAGGCAACTTGCCCCGAGATTTATTTGCTTTGGTTCCATCATGTGCCTTGGCATCATCAGATGAAAAGCGGACGTACGCTTTGGGGGGAGTTGTGCCATGCATACGATAGAGGTGTGCGGCAGGTACGTGGTTTTCAGGAAGTATGGGACAGTGTGGAACCTTTTGTAGATGCACGCCGGTTCGGGGAAGTGCAGTCGAAATTGAAAATCCAGATGCGTGACGCTGTGTGGTGGAAAGATGCTTGTCTGCTTTATTTCCAGACTTTCTCAGGGATGCCTGTTCCGGCCGGCATAGAACGTCCGGTACACGAGTTGGAGGATATGAAACGCTTCCGGTTGGAAATCTCGAACTATGAATGTCCTGAGAGTGGGTTCAATAAATAAATTACGGTTTTTAACTTTATAAGAAAAATGAAATATAAGTTGGCTTTAGTAATGTCGGTTCTTTGTGCATTTTCCGCATGGACCGAAGCAAAGGTGAAATTGCCTGCCATCCTATCGGACGGTATGGTATTGCAACGTGAGCGGCCCGTTAAAATATGGGGAAATGCCGATAAAGGAGAGAATGTGACCGTTGTTTTTAAAAAGAAGAAATTCAGTACGGTAGCCGGGGAAGATGGTAAGTGGCTGGTGGAGCTGCCTCCCATGAAGGCAGGCGGCCCTTTTGAAATGACCGTGAATGATATCCGGTTGAAAGATATTCTAGTGGGTGATGTCTGGCTTTGCTCCGGACAGTCCAACATGGAATTGACCGCCGGACGGGTGACTGATAAATTTGCCGAGGAAATAGCAAGGGATGAGAATCCGATGATACGGTATGTGAAGATTCCTTTAGGCAATGATTTGCATGGACCTAAAGACGATCTGCCGGGGGCAGACTGGATGCCGCTGACTAAAGAAACTGCTCCTTCCTTCTCTGCTTTGGCTTATTTCTTTGCCAAGGAGATGTATAGGGAGACGCAAGTACCTGTGGGCATTGTTAACTCCAGTTGGGGGGGGAGTTCCGTCGAGGCTTGGATGAGTGAGGAGGCCTTGCAGAAGTTTCCGCGTCAGTTGCACGAGCGTGATTTGTTTAATTCGGATGAGTATCGTGAGTTGTGCAACCGTTCGGGACAGATGATGAACCGTTTTTGGGATACCGCTTTGTACAAAGGAGACCGGGGACTTCATGACGGGATATGCTGGAATCGTCCGGAACTGGATGATACGGACTGGCAGACAGTAGATATGTTTTCCAAGGAATGGGGAAGAAAGAATGGATATCCGGTGTGTGGCTCTCATTGGTTCCGTCAGAAAGTGAATGTATCAACGGAACAAGCCGGAAAAGAAGCCGTTCTTCGTTTGGGGTGCATGGTGGATGCCGATTCGGTGTTTGTGAACGGGATTTTTGTAGGTAACACTTTCTATCAGTATCCGCCGCGTATTTATCGGGTGCCGGCTTCTATATTGAAACCCGGTGAGAATCTGGTGACTGTCCGGCTGATTAATTACGGAGGGGCCGCCAGTTTTGTGCCCGATAAACCTTATTGTCTGGCATGGGGGACAGATACAGTCCGTTTGTCCAGCCGCTGGAAATATCAATTAGGCTGTGAGATGCCTGCACGCACCAACAGTGTCTCTTTTCAGAATGTTCCTACCGGCATGTATAATTCCATGATTTCTCCTCTGCGTAATCTGGCCTTTACCGGTGCGTTGTGGTATCAGGGAGAAACGAATACGGGCCGTCCTAATGAATATGAGGAATTGCTGGCTGCCATGATTATTGACTGGCGTGAGAAACTGGCTGATAAAGAATTGCCTTTCTTCATTGTACAGCTGGCCAATTTCATGCAGACACATCCGGAGCCGGTAGAAAGTAATTGGGCGGCTTTGCGTGAAGCGCAACGGCAAGTAGCGTTGAAAGTCCCGAATGCAGCTTTAGCGGTAGCGAGTGATTTGGGCGAGTGGAACGACATTCATCCATTGAATAAAAAAGAACTGGCAAGACGTATCTCCCTGTTGGTGAAAAGAGGGGTGTATGGTGATAAAAAGAGTGTGCACAATGGGCCCATGTGTACGGGCATGACTGTCAATCATGAAGGAAAGGCTATTCTTTCTTTTGAAGCGGGAACTGATAAATTACGGGCGGTAGATGAATTGACGGGATTTGCGATAGCTGGTGCCGATGGACATTTTCAATGGGCGGAAGCAGTTGTCGTCAATGGGAATCAGGTGGCAGTATGGCATAAAGATATCCCTCATCCAGTGACGGTACGTTATGGTTGGGATGATAATCCGGTTCATGCGAATTTGAGAAATATGGCCGGCTTGCCGGCTTCTCCTTTCCAAATTTCATTGGGGGATCAATAATTCAAATGTTAGGGGAAGGAATGGCAGTGTACTAAATGAGTTGATATGAATTATTTAGTACACTGCCTGTTGAGGTTCTATTCTGTGAGTGTACCAATCCGTTATGCACACTTCCTCTCTGATTTTGCAGGTGAGCCTGAATGATGATTCTTTTCAGTCTGTCCAAAGCATGTCGCTCATGATCCCGTCAGAAATAAAGATGCCTTTGCGGGTGAGTCTCAATACATCATTGACAAGTTCTAATGTACCTTGCTTTAAATGCGGAGCAGCCATGCGGAGACAGTAGTCGTACAACTTTTCTCCAAATTCATCACGTAGCTTTGACAGTGGCATACCCCATTCCGTGCGGATGCGGGTAATGACAAAGTCGTTATACCGGGTATATAAATCCAATTCTTCTATTTCGAAAACGGGTGTCCCTGCGGAGATTCCTTTTATATAGGTATCCAGTGAGGCGACATTCCATTGGCGGGAAACGCCATTGTATGAGTGGGCGGAAGGGCCGCAGCCCAAATACTTTTTCTCTGTCCAGTAACTGGAATTGTGGCGTGAGTAAAGGCCCGGCAGCGAGAAATTGGAAATCTCATAATGATCGTACCCTTCGGAGGTCAGCCGGTCTATCAGTGTGCTGAATAAGGAAACGCTTAAGTCTTCGTCCGCCTCTTCCACTTTATGCTGTTCACGCAGCTTCCACAATACGGTATCTTCTTCGTATATCAGGTGATAGGCCGATAGATGTTCGGGGTGTAATAAAAGGGCTTGATCCAAATCTTGTTGCCAGGTTGACAAGGTTTCTCCGGGCAGGCCATACATCAGGTCAATGCTGATATTCTGAAACCCGGCGGCACGGCAGTTTTGGAAAGCTTCGATGGCTTGCCGGGCGGTGTGACGGCGTTGCAGTACTTTCAATATGGATTCGTTAAAAGTCTGAATGCCCATACTCAGCCGATTGAAGGGGAGGGTGCGTAGCATAGCGATATACTCTGGGCTCAGATCGTCAGGATTGGCTTCAAGGGTTATTTCGGGATGACTGCCGATGGAATAGTTCTTATATATATAGGAGAAGATAGTCTCAAAGTCTTCTTTGTCAAGCTGGGAAGGAGTGCCTCCTCCCCAATAAATGGTTTCAACCGTTTCACCGCCCAAGTATTCTTTCCGCATTTCCAGTTCACTGCATAGTGCATGCACATAAGCTGTTTTTCTTTCGCTTTGAGTCGTAGAGAAGAAATCGCAATAAATGCAACGTCGTTTGCAAAAAGGAACATGAAGATAAATACCTGCCATAAACTTAGAATTTTCAGCAAAGCTATAAAAAAAGGGCTTATCAGACAAATGAAAGCCTACTAACCCCAAGAATGTGAAGCCATAAAACTATGGTTTCTTAATAATGTGCCGTAAAACATAGTTTAGTAACACCTCTCTTTAAGTTGCTTTTTTTCTCTTTATTTTCTAATTTGCGCTCCACATTTTTAGGAGATATGAAACACATATCCGTTTGTTAATAATTAAACCTTAGATATCATGAAAGTATATCAGACTAACGAAATTAAAAACATTGCACTTCTTGGCAATGATGGCTCAGGTAAAACCACCCTCACAGAGTCTTTGCTCTTTGAGAGTGGTATTATAAAACGTCGTGGCAGAATTACTGCCAAAAACACGGTTAGTGATTATTTTCCGGTAGAGCAAGAATATGGTTATTCAGTATTCTCTACCGTTTATCATGTAGAGTGGAACGGAAAAAAACTAAATATAATTGACTGTCCGGGTAGTGATGACTTTGTAGGAGCTGCCATAACCGCGCTGAATGTAACCGATACTGCTATATTGTTATTGAACGGGCAATATGGTCCCGAAGTAGGAACTCAGAACCACTTCCGCTATACGGAAAAATTGGGCAAACCGGTTATCTTTTTGGTTAATCAGCTCGATAATGAGAAATGTGATTATGACAATGTGCTCGAACAATTGCGTAGCATTTATGGTTCCAAGGTAGTTCCCGTGCAATATCCTCTTGAAACAGGTCCTAATTTCCATGAACTTATTGACGTACTGTTGATGAAAAAATATTCATGGGGTCCTGAAGGAGGTGCTCCTACCATTGAAGAAATTCCTGATTCCGAAAAAGAAAAGGCATTGGAGATGCATAAGGCTTTGGTGGAAGCTGCTGCTGAAAATGACGAGACATTGATGGAGAAATTCTTTGAATCGGAATCGTTGACCGAAGATGAAATGCGTGAAGGCATCCGTAAGGGATTGGCCGCACGTGGCATGTTCCCTGTATTCTGCGTATGTGCAGGCAAGGATATGGGTGTCCGTCGTCTGATGGAATTCTTAGGCAATGTTGTTCCCTTCGTATCCGATATGCCTGTGGTTCACAATACGCGTGGTGTTCCCGTGCCTCCCGATGCCAATGGACCTACTTCTCTCTATTTCTTCAAGACTGCCGTTGAACCCCATATCGGTGGTGTGCAGTATTTTAAAGTAATGAGCGGTAAAGTACATGAAGGGGATGACTTGACTAATGCCGACCGTGGTTCCAAGGAACGCATAGCACAGCTTTTTGTTTGTGCAGGTGCCAACCGTATTCCGGTGCAGGAGCTGGTAGCCGGTGATATTGGTTGTACGGTGAAATTGAAGGATGTAAAGACCGGAAATACCTTGAACGGCAAGGACTGTGAAAACCGGTTTAATTTCATTAAATATCCTAATGCTAAATATTCACGTGCCATCAAGCCGGTAAACGAGGCTGATGTAGAGAAGATGATGGTTATATTGAACCGTATGCGTGAGGAAGATCCTACTTGGGAAGTGGAGCAATCCAAGGAATTGAAGCAGACTATTGTACACGGACAGGGTGAGTTCCATCTCCGTACCTTGAAGTGGCGTTTGGAGAATAACGAGAAATTGCAGATTAAGTTCGAAGAACCTAAGATTCCTTATCGTGAAACAATCACTAAAGCAGCTCGTGCCGATTATCGTCACAAGAAACAATCAGGCGGTGCGGGACAGTTTGGTGAAGTCCATCTCATTGTTGAACCTTATTATGAAGGAATGCCTGTACCCGAAACGTATAAGTTTAATGGTCAGGAATTCAAGATAAATGTGAAGGGCACCGAGGAAATACCTTTGGAATGGGGTGGTAAATTAGTCTTTATTAACAGTATTGTGGGAGGATCTATTGATGCTCGTTTTATGCCTGCTATCTTGAAAGGAATTATGAGCCGGATGGAACAAGGTCCGTTGACAGGTTCATACGCACGTGATGTACGGGTAATTGTCTATGATGGTAAGATGCATCCGGTAGATTCAAATGAAATCTCGTTTATGCTTGCAGGACGTAATGCGTTTAGTGAAGCGTTTAAGAATGCCGGACCTAAGATTCTGGAGCCGATTTATGATGTGGAGGTTTTTGTCCCCAGTGATAAGATGGGCGATGTGATGAGCGATTTGCAAGGCCGTCGTGGTATGATTATGGGTATGAGCAGTGAAAGTGGCTATGAAAAACTGGTTGCGAAAGTACCTCTGAAAGAGATGTCTTCTTATTCCACTTCTTTGAGTTCCTTGACAGGTGGGCGCGCTTCGTTTATAATGAAGTTTGCCAGCTATGAGCTGGTTCCGACAGATGTACAAGATAAATTGATGAAGGAATTTGAGGCTAAAGAGAATAAAGATGATTGATAAAGTGTAAGATTTCATACTTAGAAGAGGTGCATTTCGTTAAAAATGTGCCTCTTTTTATTTAAGAGAACTTAAACTTTTAGCTTTGTTATTTGGTTTTGAACTTAATTTTTTATTATTTTTGCAAACCAACTGGCGTTAAATTTGTTATAATAGTCAGAATCTTAGCTTAAATGACTTTTTCGGTTAATTATAGAGAATGGCCGTTTAAATTTGGTTAATCTGTTATGGAATAAGATTTAACGCTTTTAATTTTGCTGACATGAAAAAGTCTACTATTTGGGTATTAGGTATTGTAATGGGACTATCGTTTCTTAGTTTATTGTATTTGCAGGTAAGCTATATTGAAGAAATGGTGAAAATGCGTAAAGGACAATTTGATGAGTCTGTTCAGCGCAGTTTAGTCCAGGCGTGTCGAAATATTGAGTTGGTGGAAACTAAAAAGTACCTTGAGGATGATGCGATTGCCACAGAAAAAGCAGCGCAGTTATCCAGGGAACAGTCTGGGGAAAAGGAAGGAGAGGAAAGCGGCGATGTGGTAGCGCATACGCATGAGTACTCCATAACTTCCGACGGGTTGAATGGTTATTCTACTTTTGAATTGAAGATGAGGTTCAGTGCGAATCGGCCTTCTAATATACCTAAAGCGAT
This sequence comes from Phocaeicola sartorii JCM 17136 = DSM 21941, assembly GCF_000614185.1. GTDB lineage: Bacteria > Bacteroidota > Bacteroidia > Bacteroidales > Bacteroidaceae > Phocaeicola > Phocaeicola sartorii. The sequence continues at coordinate 42,154 of NZ_BAKM01000006.1, forward strand.
TATTTCGACCGGTAAGAACATTCCGCAGACTTCAAGAGCCTTGCAGGAGATAATTAAAGACAGATATGTGTACCAGCGTGCATTGCTGGACGAAGTGGTCTATAACATTTTGTATACAGCTAGTGACAAACCGTTGAACAAAAGGATCAACTTTAAGCAGTTGGATTTGTTCTTGAAAACAGAACTGCTGAATAATGGGATTGATATTCCTTATCATTTCACGGTGACAGATCGTGACGGAACAGAAGTTTATCATTGTCCGGATTATACCACAGAGGGTAGTGAAAATACTTATCCGCAGGTTTTATTTAAAAATGATCCTCCTGCGCGTATGGCAACAGTAAATATTCACTTCCCTACATTGAACAGTTACATCTTCAGTTCTGTTAAATTTATGATCCCGTCACTGATCTTCACGTTTGTATTGCTTGTGACGTTTATCTTTACCATCTATATCATCTTCCGTCAGAAGAAGTTGACCGAGATAAAGAATGATTTCATCAACAATATGACACATGAATTCAAGACACCTATCTCTACCATTTCGCTGGCAGCTCAGATGTTGAAGGATCCGGCAGTGGGAAAATCTCCTGCCATGTTCCAGCATATATCCGGAGTGATAAATGATGAGACCAAGCGTTTGCGTTTTCAGGTGGAAAAGGTGTTGCAGATGTCCATGTTCGAGAAGCAAAAGGCAACGCTGAAGATGAAAGAGGTGAATGCAAATGATTTGATAGTCGGCGTGGTCAATACTTTCACGTTGAAAGTAGAGAAATACAATGGTAAAATCACTTCAGACCTGGATGCGGTAAATCCGGATATATTTGTAGATGAGATGCATTTTACGAATGTTATTTTTAATTTGCTGGACAATGCGGTGAAATATAAAAAAACGGAAGGTGAATTGCTGTTGAATATACGTACTTGGAATGAATCGGGTAAGCTTTATATCTCTATCCAAGATAATGGAATAGGTATTAAGAAAGAAAACCTGAAGAAGATATTTGATAAATTCTATCGTGTGCATACCGGTAACCTGCACGATGTGAAAGGTTTTGGCTTGGGACTGGCATACGTGAAAAAAATAATTCAAGATCACAAAGGAACTATACGTGCTGAGAGTGAATTGAATGTAGGGACTAAATTTATAATTGTATTACCTTTATTTAAAAATGAATAATATGGACGAGAAATTGCGTATCTTGTTATGCGAAGATGATGAGAATCTTGGCATGCTATTGAGAGAATATTTGCAGGCAAAAGGCTACTCGGCCGAACTTTGCCCGGATGGTGAGGCTGGCTACAAGGCTTTCCTTAAGAATAAATATGACTTATGTGTATTGGATGTGATGATGCCGAAGAAAGACGGCTTTACTTTGGCACAGGAAATTCGTCAGGCTAACGCTGAAATTCCTATCATCTTCCTGACTGCTAAAACATTGAAAGAGGATATTCTGGAAGGTTTCAAGATTGGTGCGGATGATTATATCACCAAACCGTTCAGTATGGAAGAACTGACTTTCCGTATTGAAGCTATCTTGCGTCGTGTACGTGGTAAGAGAAATAAGGAAAGTAATATCTACAAGATCGGTCGTTTTACTTTTGATACTCAGAAGCAAATTCTGGCTATTGATGGCAAGCAGACCAAGCTGACAACGAAAGAATCTGAACTGCTGGGCTTGCTTTGTGCACATGCCAATGAGATTTTGCAGCGTGACTTCGCATTGAAGACAATCTGGATTGATGATAACTATTTCAATGCCCGAAGCATGGACGTGTATATCACTAAGTTGCGTAAGCACTTGAAAGAAGATGACTCTATCGAAATTATCAATATTCATGGCAAGGGTTATAAACTGATAACTCCGGAAGTTGAATAAGGTTGATTAATGACGAAATAAAAAAGCCCGAAACGAATGGTTCCGGGCTTTTTTATTCTTGTTCCTATATACTTTAATCAACAATGCGTTTGTTTAATACAATATATACGATTAAACCTATAACGATAAGGGCGGCACTTCCACCTAAAACACCGTTGTCGTTAATTGCTGCACTTCCGGTGAAGAAAACACCGACTAAAATAGCGGCGCCGATGATCATCAGTATCAGACCTAAATTCTTAAGTAAGCTTTTCATGTGTGTATTTTATTAATAGATTATATTTATTCTTGTGTACAAATTAAAGCATAATTCTCTTATCATGGAAATTATTTTAGGAAAAAAAGATGAAAACCTTGAAAAACTTTAGTCTTTGATGTTGGTGAATACCTTTCTTAATACATCTTGGCTGACTTTCAGCTCCTCCAGCGTTAACCCTTGTAATGCTTCCTTTAATGTTTTGTTTGCGATGAAACGTGCTTTGCCTTCCAGTTCCCTGCCTGTTTTGGTCAAGTGTATCAAATTGGTACGCCGGTCTTTTTTATCGGCAATGCGGACTACCAAATGCTGGCGTTCCATATTGTCAATCAAGCGGGTCATGCTGGGTTTGTCTTTAAAGGTGGCATTACATAGTTCTTGCTGTGTGACACCGTCTTTTTCCCATAGAAAAAGAAGGACAGTCCACTGTTCGGGAGTGATTTCCACACCGTTCTGACGGAAATTCCGGCTTAGTTTCCGATTGATGGCGGCAGACACTTTGCCATTCAATATGGCAAATATTAATTGGATGTCAAAGCTAAATTGTTCTATCATGGAATTATTGTTTAAACAACTTTGCAAAGATACAATTCTTGGTGGATATAACTTGTTTTTCACAGATAAAAAATACAAAAAGGCGGATTAATTGTAAGGTGAAACTATATTTTTTTAAGAAAATAGTGATAACTCTTTGTAGATTAAGATAAAATGCCTACTTTTGCACTCGCATTTGAAATTTTAATTTAATAATTTAATTAACGTAGTATGAATCAATACGAAACCGTTTTCATTTTAACTCCCGTTTTATCTGACGTTCAGATGAAGGAAGCGTAGAGAAATTCAAAGGTATTCTGACTGCAGAAGGTGCAGAGATTATCAATGAAGAAAACTGGGGCTTGAAGAAGCTGGCTTACCCCATTCAAAAGAAGTCAACTGGTTTTTATCAGTTGGTAGAGTTCAAAGCAGAGCCGCAGGTTATTGAAAAGTTAGAAATTAACTTCCGTCGTGACGAACGTGTTATCCGTTTCCTGACTTTCAGAATGGACAAATACGCTGCTGAATATGCTGCTAAGAGAAGAAATGTTAAATCAACTAAAAAGGAGGATTAATCATGGCACAGCAACAATCAGAAATCAGATATTTAACTCCGCCCTCAGTAGACGTTAAGAAGAAAAAATACTGCCGTTTCAAAAAAAAGTGGTATTAAGTACATTGACTACAAAGATCCTGAATTCTTGAAGAAATTCTTGAACGAACAGGGTAAGATCCTTCCTCGCCGTATTACAGGTACTTCTTTGAAGTTCCAACGTCGTATTGCGCAGGCTGTTAAAAGAGCACGTCACTTGGCGTTACTTCCATTTGTAACTGACATGATGAAATAATAAGGAGGAATAGGTATGGAAATAATTTTGAAAGAAGACGTAGTAAACTTAGGCTACAAGAATGATATTGTAACTGTAAAGTCTGGTTACGGTCGTAACTATCTTATTCCGACTGGTAAGGCGGTAATTGCTTCACCTTCAGCTAAGAAAATGTTGGCGGAAGAGTTGAAACAACGCGCTCACAAATTGGAAAAGATTAAGAAAGACGCTGAGGCTATGGCAGAACAGTTGAAGGATGTAACTTTAACTATTGCAACTAAAGTTAGTGCTACAGGTACTATCTTCGGTTCAGTTAGCAACATCCAGATCGCTGAAGAATTGGAAAAATTAGGCCACAAGGTGGACAGAAAGATTATCGTTGTGAAAGATACTGTGAAAGAAGTGGGTTCTTACAAAGCTATCGTTAAACTGCACAAGGAAGTTTCTGTAGAAATTCCATTCGAAGTAGTTGCTGAATAATCTGTAAATACTTTAAAGTATAAAATGATGCTGAAAAAGCCCGGTTCGTGAGAGCCGGGCTTTTTCTATAATGCTGGTTTTCTAAAAGAAGGGAATTAGAAGAGTGAATTTCTGGAAAGATACGGATAAAAAAAAGTCTGTTGTGCTTTCGCACGGCAGACTTTCAATTCTCTCTCTAGTGTTCGTACTGAAATTATTCAGCCTTAGTAGAGTCACAGCAAGCAGCTGTAGAATCACAACAAGCAGCTGAATCTGCTACAACTTCTTCTACAACAGCAGCTTCTTCTACTACTGCAACTGAGTCAGTTCCTTCAGCGTTGTTATTTGCAGCCTTGTTTCCGCAAGATGCGAAAGAAACAGCTACGAATGCTACGAACAAAAATACTAATTTTTTCATTTTCTTTGCTTTTTAAATCTGTAATACTAACATTGCTTTCTTAAAACGATGCAAAGGTATACACTTTTTCAATACGTTGTACCAAAAAGAACAACTTTTTTTCTGCTTTTTTATGTTATGCAACCTATTTAGCTGATTAGTAGTATGTTTTATAACATGTTTATTCTTCGGCAATGCTATTATATAAGAAGCGTTTGATACTTTTCTTGGGAGTTTTTTCAAACTCCGTGGGATAAAGTTGTATTTTGCTCACTTGCTCATAGTTGCCCACCAGTTTATTCAGATTCTTCAAGTTTTCATCCATTACTGTTTTCAGGTTTTCAGGTGTGTTGAGTCCCAGGCTGTCCAGGCTTTCATAATCAGGATATACCAAAGCCACCAATTTCTTGTTGCGTTCTATGATCAGACTTTCCAGAACGAACGGCATGTTATTTAGTTTGGATTCTATCTCTTCAGGAAAGATATTCTGTCCATTGGAACTTAAAAGCATGGTTTTGCTGCGGCCTCGTATATAAATAAATCCGTTGGCGTCTATTGTACCTAAATCACCTGTCTTCAACCATCCGTCTTCAGTAAATACTTCATGGGTAGCTTCTTCGTTCTTATAATAGCCTTTCATTACGTTTTCGCCACGTACCTGTATTTCTCCGGTAATGTTATAAGGATCATCCGAGTCAATACGGACTTCCATGATATCCAGTATCTTTCCGGCAGAACTGGGAATAAATTCATTCCAAGGGGCATAACTGATTAGTGGGGCACATTCGGTCATGCCGTAACCGATGGTGAATGGAAATTTTATCTTGTAGAAAAAATCGGTGACTTCCGGATTCATGGCGGCTCCGCCGATAATGACTTCTTTAAAACGTCCGCCTAATGCGTCAATCAGTTTTTTACGAATCTGTGCATAGATCTGGTGGTCTAGCAAAGGAATGTTGAGCGCCCATTTCATACTGCGTTTGTTGATGAGCGGCTGAATGACATTCTTATAAATTTTTTCTATAACTAACGGTACTGTAATAATAAGGTTGGGCTTTACTTCCTCAAAAGCTTTCATCAATATTTTTGGGGAAGGTGTTTTACCCAATAAGGTAACATGGGTGCCGACAGCGGTAGCGGTCAGAAAATCAAAAGCGCATCCGTATGCATGGGCCAGAGGAAGGAAAGAAAGTACGTTTTCTCCTTTCTTTAAAAGTCCTGTACGAATGCCGAAGGTGACGTTTCCTGCCAGATTATTGCCTGTAATCATTACTCCTTTACTGAATCCGGTCGTTCCTGAGGTATAATTCAGTAACATGACCTTTTCATTGGATAGTTCCGTGTAATTGATATTGTCCTTTTGGAAACCTTCAGGGAAGTTCTTTTTCATTGCTGCGTCAATATTCTTCATGAATTTTTGGACGCTTTCACCGTCACGTTGATGCAGACATCTGAAATCAGTCAGAGAGAATACGGCCCGTAATCCACTTAATGCCTCTTCTTCCAGATTTTCCCAAATATGATCGCTGGTAAACAAGAATGTGGATTCGGAATGATTCACAATATGATGGACGTCATTCGGCTTGAAGTCTTGTAAAATAGGGACTACGATGGCTCCGTATGTGACAGTGGCCAGATAGGCGATACACCAACGGGAGGTATTCTTGCCTATAATGGATATTTTATCGCCACGGCGCAGGCTGCAATATTGGAATAACAAGTGCATCTTGGCTATTTCTTCTGCTACTTGTCCGTATGTAAACGTGGTATCTTCACCATAATCTGTGTAACAGGGTAGATCCCAGTTCTCTTTGAAGCTATTTTCATATAGCTTGATAAAGTTTTCTTTGATCATTGCACAATTTTTGATGTAATGTGCAAAAATAAGCATAATTATTGGTATTCTAAAGAATTTAAGCAGAATAATGTGTACCTTTGCTTTCTAATTAGATAAGAAAGTATGATTGATACGACAATTTTCCAGGATAAAACGGCCGTTTATTATACATTAGGCTGCAAATTGAACTTTTCAGAAACCTCAACTATCGGTAAAACTCTGAAAGAAGCAGGCATACGTACAGCGCGTAAGGGTGAGAAAGCTGATATTTGTGTTATTAATACTTGTTCCGTCACTGAAGTTGCGGATAAGAAATGTCGGCAGGCCATTCATCGTTTGGTCAAACAGCATCCGGGTGCATACGTGGTGGTGACGGGGTGTTATGCCCAGTTAAAACCTGACCAGGTGGCTGATATAGAAGGGGTGGATGTCGTTTTAGGGGCCGAGCAAAAGGGGGAGTTGATGAATTATCTCGGAAATTTGAAAAAGCATTCTCAAGGTGAAGCTATTACAACGGCTGCAAAAGATATACGTAGTTTTTCACCTTCGTGTTCCAGAGGTGACCGGACTCGTTATTTTCTGAAAGTGCAGGATGGTTGCGATTATTTCTGTTCTTATTGTACTATTCCGTTTGCTCGTGGTCGTAGTCGTAACGGCTGCATTGAAGAGATTGTGGAACAGGCGCGGCAGGCTGCGGCCGAAGGGGGGAAAGAAATTGTGATTACCGGGGTGAATATCGGAGATTTCGGAAAGACAACCGGTGAAAGTTTCTTTGATTTGGTAAAGGCTTTGGATCAGGTGGCAGGGATTGAACGTTATCGTATCTCTTCCATTGAACCCAATTTGCTGACGGATGAAATAATAGAGTATGTGTCACGTTCACGTGCATTTATGCCGCATTTTCATATCCCTTTGCAGTCGGGCAGCGATGATGTGTTGAAATTGATGAGACGTCGGTATGATACCGCATTGTTTGCTTCCAAGATACGTAAAATTAAGGAAACCATGCCGGACGCGTTTATTGGCGTAGATGTAATTGTGGGGACACGTGGTGAGACAGAGGAATATTTTGAAGACGCTTGTCGTTTTATTGAAGGGCTTGATGTGACGCAGTTGCATGTTTTCAGTTACTCGGAGCGTCCCGGTACACAGGCCTTGAAAATAGACTACGTGGTGAGTCCTGAGGAAAAACATCGTCGTAGCCAGAGATTGTTGGCTCTGTCTGATGAGAAGACAAAGGCGTTCTATACCTCTCATATAGGAAAAGAAGCTTGGGTATTGATGGAAAAATCTAAGGCCGGAACCCCTATGCATGGATTTACTGATAATTATATCCGGGTGGAATTGGATCACGATGATCAATTGGATAACCGGTTGGTTCGTGTAAGGATGGGAGAATTCAATGAAGAAGGTACGGCGTTGAAAGGTATTTTAGTCTGAACTGTTCCATACATTGGACATTAGTTTGAAAAGAAATGAAAAGGGTGTCTGTTGTCATATTGAATTGGAACGGGGCGGATATGCTCCGTGAGTTTATGCCATCTGTTATAGATTATTCAGTAGGAGAGGGGGTGGAAATTTGTGTGGCTGATAACGCCTCCTCTGATGAGTCGCTTGAAATGCTCCGTACGGAATTTCCTGTAGTCCGTTTGATTGAACTGGATCAGAATTATGGTTTTGCCGAAGGTATAACCGGGCTTTGACACAAGTTGATGCAGAATATGTGGTTTTGCTGAATAGTGATGTGGAGGTTACTCCGCATTGGCTGGAACCTTTGCTGGATTATATGGATACTCATTCCGGAATAGCTGCCTGCCAACCTAAACTGTTAAGCTGGCACAACAAGGAATATTTTGAATATGCCGGAGCGTCGGGAGGATTTATCGACCGATATGGATATCCTTTTTGCAGAGGGCGTATATTTGATGTTCTTGAAAAGGACTGCGGACAATATGATACGGTAACGGAGGTGATGTGGCGACGGGAGCCGCTCTTTTTATCCGTCTGGCCGATTATCGTGAAGCGGGAGGTTTGGATAGTCGTTTTTTTGCTCACATGGAAGAAATAGATCTGTGCTGGCGTTTGCGCAGCCGGGGGAAAAAACTTGTCTGCATTCCGCAAAGTGTGGTATATCATGTAGGAGGGGCTACGTTGAAAAAAGAGAATCCGAGAAAGACCTTTCTGAATTTCAGAAACAACCTGTTGATGCTTTATAAGAACTTGCCCGATAAAGAGTTGGAACATGTTCTTTTTGTACGTGGTATATTGGATAGGGTGGCTGCCTTTGTCTTTTATCTGAAAAAGGATAGGGAGAATGCGCGTGCTGTAATGCAGGCGCGGAGGGAATTTGAGGATATAAGATACTCTTTTGCTGCTTCTCGTATAGAAAATATGATGAAATCAACAGATGAAATAATTCCGGAACGGACTCATTTTAGTATTCTTGTGAAATATTATCTGTTGGGTAAAAAACATTTCTCACAGTTGGAACTCTTTTAAATTGCTTCTCTTTATATTTCTTTTTATAGTATAATTCCCGTATCTTTGTTTGGTGAAATTTGATCAAAAAAGAAAAGGAGCTGTAAATGAATGTTCATGAGGTGAAGTCTATTGAAACAAAGTCTATTCTGTCACGTTTGAAAAGTAAAGATAATTATTGGGGTATTGCTTATAACATGAACCTGTATAGAGGATGCCAACACGGTTGTATTTATTGTGATACACGTAGCTGTTGCTATGGCATGGGTGATATTTCTCATATTTCTGTAAAGAAGAATGCCTTGGAATTGCTGGATCATGAACTGGGGGCGAAACGTGGAAAAGCGACCATTGGTACAGGTTCAATGAATGATCCTTATATGCCGTTGGAGAAACAGATGAAGCTGACAGGGGGTGCGTTGGAACTTATTGCCAGACATCGTTTTCCTGTTCATGTGATGACAAAGAGCAATCTTGTTACTCGTGATGCCGATCTGTTGCAGGATATAGGACGCACTTATGCTGCCGTTACTTTTACTGTCACTACAGCTGATGAGAGATGGCACGAAAACTGGAGCCTAACGCACCCGCATCTTCCGAGCGTTTTAAGGCGATGAAGATATTGTCCGACCGGGGCATATATACAGGAGTGGCATTGATGCCTGTCTTGCCCTTTATAAATGATTCTATAGAAGACATTGAGGAGATAGTGGAGAAGGCAGCCGAAGCGGGAGCGTCCTATGTGCTTCCTTTGTTTGGGGTAACTTTAAGACGGGGATCCCGTGATTATTTTTATGACAAAGTAGAGCGGATTTTTCCCAAAATGACCAAACGGTATAAAACTTATTTTGAAGACCGCTCTGAATGCACCTCTCCTAATGCGCCCTATTTGAATGAGGCTTTTTATCGTAAAATAGAAACATTAGGTATCAGTGCTTCCATGAATTTTTATCAGTCTGAAGGAAGAAAGCAACTTTCTTTGTTTTAGTCGGCAGAGTTGTTGGCATTGTCTGTCTATTTATCATTAAGTGACCGGATATTGGTCTGATAATTTTTCTCAGCGTGTATAATGTACTTCTACTCCAACATTTTTGCAATCACTTCCCATAGGCGGGTTTTCTTTTGATAACCGGATGGCTATTTCCTGAATTGTAGGGAAATCACGAAAAAGTCTTTGTCCTATGCGTTCACAAACATGTTCTAAAAGTTTGGATGGAGTTTTCATTTCTTCTTTGACAACTGCATGTACATCCGCATAACTTATGGTTCCCTCCAGTTCATCAGTTTGTGCTGCGTGGGTAAAATCAGTCTTTAGTTTTAAATCGACTGTAAAATTAGCTCCTACTATTGTTTCTTGCGGATCGACTCCGTGATGACCGAAAAACCTGACGCCTTCCAGATAAATATACATAGATGTTGCTTTCATATTTTTTTTCTGTTTGGGAAACAAAAGTAGAACTTTCATTTCATATCTCAAAATCAGAAATCACAGTTCTAGCTTTTTCCTTTATCTGTTTTATGGGTCTGTTTTATAGTATTAACACGAAATAAGGTCAACAGCACGGCTGTTTTCATTACTTTTGCATCGTATGAAAAAAAGGATTCGTAAATTAATAAAAATAAGTGCCATTGCGGTAGGAGCCTTGCTGTTTACTTTATTTGTGGTAGTGGCTTTTGTGATTAACTGTGTATTTACACCGGAGAAATTAACTCCGATAGTATTGAATGTTGCTAATCGTTCGCTGGATGCTGATTTGAAGATAGAAAGTGTGGAGTTGACTTTCTTTTCTACCTTTCCTCAATTTGGGTTGAAAGTTGACGAAGGTTTTTTGGTTTCCAAGGTGTTGAATGATAGTCTTCCGCAAAAGACAGATTCTTTATTGACCTTTAAGGAATGTGTGTTGACAGTGAATCTTTTGGATTATTTTTTGAAAAATAAGATTAGTGTCCATAATCTGTCTTTGAAGAATGTTGCTGTTTATGCTTACCGGGATAAAACCGGTGAGGCGAATTGGGAGATAGTGAAAACTTCTTCGGATACATTGGCTGTGGAAAAAGATACTGTTTCACAAAATAAGTTTGATAGTGAGATAAATATCCGCCAGATTGAATTAGAACATGCCAATTTGATTTTTGACGATCGTAATACAGAGATTTATTCACGTATCGATGATGCTGATTTGCGTCTAAGGCTGGTGCTGACAAAAGGAGTTTCTTCTTTGGGGGTGGAATTTGAAAATAAAAATTTTCTTTTCTGGCAGCAAGGTGAATTATTGATTAATAAAGTAGCCGCTTCTTTGCAGACTGATATTGAGGTGGACAGGGTTACGTCATTGTGGGCCTTGAAAAATACAGCGTTGACTATAAATGGTATCCGGCTGGATGTTAACGGTGAATTAAAACGTGATACGGTGGCAAAAAGGGTAGGCGTGGATTTGAAGTATGGATTACATGCACCTTCCATGGAGACTGTTATGAATATGATTCCCGAGGCTTATGTGAAACGCGGACAAGTTTCGGCAAAAGGGGAGGTTAAAGTCTATGGAACATTGAAAGGTAATTATGGGAACAAACAGCTTCCGGCGGTATCATTGAATATAAAGATAAATGACGCATCCGCCCGATATGAAGGACTTCCTTATGGAATTGATAGTTTTACGGCTGATTTTGAATCATATATTGATTTGATGCATCGGAATCCTTCTTTTTTGAACTTGAAAATTCTTCATTTTGAAGGAGCGGATACAGAGATCTTGGCAGATGCAAAAGTAGAGGATTTATTGATAGATCCACTGATAACGCTTCATACTGAATCTGCTGTTGATCTGGATGCTTTAGCTAAAACCTTTCCTTTGCAGGAAAGTGTGACTATTCGTGGCAAATTGGATGCCGGCTTGAATTTGAAATGCCGTCTCTCTTCTTTGAAAAAGCAGGATCTCGGGCGTATTAAATTAGCGGGCAGATTGGCTTTAAAGGATTTTGAGTTGAAAGACACTGCGAAAGATTTTAATTTTTTGGGTGATGCCGATTTAAAATTCAGTGACAGTGAGACTTTGCAGGCTGAACTGGAAATCAGGGAAATAATATTGAAAAGTAAGAGAATTTCTTCAGAGATAGACCGGATGAAGGCAAAGGTTGTTTCGACTAATCCTCAGGATACTACAAAGATTGTCACTTTGCAATGTGAATTGGAAATGAATAAATTGCGTGCGAATGTGGGGGATTCGATCAAAATATATAGTGGTAAGACTGCTGGAACAGGCAAACTAGCTCCGGAGGAACAAAATCCGGCAATGCCGGTGATTAGTCTTTCCATGCGTACGGACTCTCTTTTCTTTAATGCCAACGAAACGAAACTGGCATTGGGTGTGGCAGGCATTAAGGCGAAATTGGAAAAGAAAAATGATTCATTATGGATACCTCGTGGAATTGTCGGCTTTGATCGTTTGCTGGTGCGTACTCCTGAATTTGGTTTACCTTTGCGGATACGCAAGACGGCTGTAACAATAGATGGTCCGAAAATAACATTAAAAAATGCTTCTTTGAAAATAGGGCATTCAGACATGGTTGCTACCGGAGAGGTGACGGGATTATATCGTGCGATGACTAAAAATGAAACCTTAAAGGCGCATTTGGCTGTTTCTTCCAATATGATTGATTGTAATCAATTGATCAATTCATTCTCTTTACCTGAAGATTCAGTATCTGTAGCACTGGCAGATACAGTGTCTTCAACAGAAATGAAACTGTTTATGTTACCGGATCATTTGGATTTTGAATTACAGACGGATTTAAAGAAAGTGATGTTTGAGAAGGTGGAATTTGACGATGTACGTGGAAAGGTGGATTTGAAAAACCGCACATTATATTTAAGGAATTTGGAGATGCGTGCATTGGACGCTGATATGAAGGCGGTTATGGTATATCGCGCAGATTCTGTGAGAGGAGGATATACAGGTTTTGACTTTAAAATCAAGGATATAAATATAGCTAAGCTGGTAGATTTTATACCTTCGATGGATACCATTGTACCTATGTTGAAGTCTTTTAAAGGAAGGGTCCGGTTTGATGTGGCTGCAGAGGCACGTCTGGATTCAAATATGAATATTCGTATTCCAACTTTGCGTTCGGCCATGCATATCAAAGGGGATAGCCTGGTGTTGATGGACGGTGAGACTTTTGCCGAAATTTCAAAGATGTTGATGTTCAAGAATAAAAAGAAAAATGTGTTTGATAGTATTTCGGTTAATGTGGTGGTCAATGACGGTAGTGTTCTTGTTTATCCTTTCCAAGTGTCTATAGACCGTTATAAAGCCGCCATAGGAGGAGAGCAAGGCTTGGATATGAATTTTAAATATCATATATCTATTTTGAAGTCACCATTGCCATTTAAGGCGGAGTGAATATTTCCGGTAATCCGGATAAGATGAAAATACGTGTGGGCAAGGCTAAATATAAGGATGAAGTGACTCCTGTTGCCATTCATAAAGTGGATAGCACGCGTATGGATTTGGGAAAGCGTATTGTGGAACGGTTTCACCGCATTGCAGGGAGTAGATAGAAAACTGAAAAGGAGTATCGGCCGGGTTTATATATTAAAAAGCCCCTTCACGAGAATCACGAAGAGGCTTTTACTTTTGTGCTGTTACATTATATAATAAACCATTATCCACATCTCGATGTGCCGCAAGTCTTGCAGATCAGGCATCCTTCTTGATATACAAGTGTCTCGTTGCCACAGTTAGGGCATTTTTGTCCTTCGGCACTGGTGCCATCTGTTACATATTTTTTCAGTGCGCGTTCTACACCGTTTTTCCATGTGTTGATGTTTTCACTGTCAAGTTGCAAGGAATCTACCAGTTTGATAACACGATCGATAGGCATCCTCCAGCGAAGTACACCTGAAATTAATTTTGCATAGTTCCAATATTCTTTGTTGAACTTTTCGGACAAACCTTCGATAGTTGTCTTGTATCCGCGTTTGTTTTCAAACTGGAAGTCATATCGTTTGTTGCCTTCTTCATCAATATTTTTGATGATACGTCCGGTGGTGACAGATTTAGGCAATGAGATACCTTCTTCGTCATCCTGCAGACCGGTAAAGATCTCGTATGGATGTCCATCCAGCAAGCCGACAAATGCGACCCATTTTTCTTTATTGTTTTGAAAACGTACTACTTCTGCTTCCAATACTTTGGGACGCACTTCCACTACCGTAGGTGGTTTGCAGGGAGGAAGTTCTTCTTTTTTGTCTTTCTTGTCCTTCTTGGTCGAAAGCAAGACTCCGGAGCGGGAACCGTCACGATAAACAGTACATCCTTTACATCCTGAACGCCACGCTTCTACGTACAAGCGGTTCACCAAGGCTTCGTCTACGTCATTGGGCAGATTGATCGTTACGCTGATGGAATGGTCAACCCATTTCTGGATACGTCCTTGCATTTTTACCTTCATCAGCCAGTCTACATCATTTGATGTAGCTTTATAATAAGGTGACTTTTCTACCAGGTCATCAATTTCTTCTTGCGTATAACGTTTGGTGGGATCGTAACCGTTTATTGTCATCCATTCCATAAATTTATGGTGGAATACAATATATTCCTCAAATGCATCTCCTGTTTCATCTACAAAATCCACATGGGTCTGAGGATCATTCGGATTGACTTTTCTTCTACGTTTATATACCGGCATAAATACCGGTTCTATGCCGGAAGTGGTCTGAGTCATCAGGCTGGTAGTTCCGGTGGGGGCGATGGTCAGGCAGGCGATATTACGTCGTCCGTACTTTTTCATCTCCTCATACAGTTCGGGATCAGCATCTTTCAGGCGGTTGATGAACGGATTATTTATTTCCCGTTCACTGTCATAGATAGCGAAGGCTCCACGTTCTTTCGCCATGTTGACAGACGAGCGATAGGCCTCCAGTGCGATCGTTTTATGTACTTGTTCGGAGAATTCCGTTGCTTCTTCCGTTCCGTAACGTAATCCCATAGCGGCAAGCATGTCACCTTCTGCTGTGATACCTACACCGGTACGTCTGCCTTGTCCGCTCTTCTTATAAATTTTTTCCCATAAATGTTTCTCCGCTTCTTTTACTTCCCCGCTTTCAGGATCGGAATCGATTTTAGACATGATCTTCTCGATTTTTTCCAATTCCAGATCAATGATGTCGTCCATAATGCGCTGGGCCAATGCTACATGCTTTTTGAACAGGTCGAAGTCAAAGTAAGCATCCTTTGTATAAGGATTTACCACGTATGAGTATAAGTTGATAGCTAATAAGCGACAGGAATCGTAGGGGCACAAGGGGATTTCACCACATGGGTTGGTGGAAACTGTACGATATCCTAAATCGGCATAACAGTCAGGTACGGATTCACGGATGATGGTATCCCAGAATAACACACCGGGTTCGGCTGATTTCCATGCGTTATGGACAATCTTCTTCCATAAAGCAGAAGCGTCAATATTTTTGGTGAAAACAGGTTGGTCTGAATCTACCGGATATTGTTGTGTGTAAGGGGTGCCATTAACAGCTGCCTGCATGAAGGCATCATCTAGTTTTACGGATACATTGGCACCGGTTACTTTGCCTTCGGTCATTTTGGCGTCAATAAAAGCTTCCGAGTCCGGATGCTTGATGGATACGCTTAACATTAATGCACCACGACGTCCGTCTTGTGCCACTTCGCGTGTGGAATTGGAATAACGTTCCATGAAAGGAACCAGTCCGGTCGAGGTCAGTGCTGAGTTCTTGACCGGGGAGCCTTTAGGACGTATATGAGACAAGTCATGTCCTACACCACCACGACGTTTCATTAATTGTACTTGTTCTTCGTCAATGCGGATAATAGCTCCGTATGAATCAGCGGCTCCGTCAATTCCGATAACAAAGCAGTTCGATAAAGAGGCCACTTGAAAGTCGTTTCCGATACCTGTCATGGGGCTGCCTTGTGGAACAATGTACTTAAAGTGATCCAATAGCTCGTAAAGTTGTTGTGCGCTTAACCCGTTCTTATATTTAGCTTCAATACGGGCTACTTCATTTGCAATGCGCCAATGCATGTCTTCGGGAGACTTTTCGAAAATGTTCCCGAAAGAATCTTTTACTGCATATTTGTTTACCCAAACCCTTGCAGCAAGTTCATCACCTTTGAAGTATTGTAAAGATGCTTCAAAGGCTTCGTCGTAGGTGTACGTTTGTCTTTCCACTTTTATTTTTAGATTTACTATAATATCAATAAGTTGTTTTAGTGTAGAAGCCGCAACTCATTATAACAAAAGTTTCGGCAAAGCTATATATGTTTTTCCAATTAACAAAATAAAAAGCGAATAAGTTTTCAACAATTTGAAAGTTGTCCAAAATATTTTGTTAATTCGTTGATTATCAAAATGTATATATGTTTACTTGTTTGTGAAAGTTTTCTGTTTTGAAAATTTGGAAGAGGAGGATGGAGAATTAAATAGCTGAAAAGATTCAATCCTCGGCATATATTATTTTGCGGAAAAAGCATTATTACTCTTTTCTTTTTTTATCTTTGCAAGAAAAATATATATGGAAACAATAAAGAATAGACGGACAATCCGTAAATATAAGCAAGAAGATATTCCTGTTTCTTTGTTAAATGATTTGCTTGAAAAAGCATTCCGTGCTTCTACGATGGGGAATATGCAGTTGTATAGTGTGATTGTAACCCGCGATAAGCAGATGAAAGAGAGATTGGCACCTGCTCATTTTAATCAGCCGATGGTAACTGGTGCTCCGGTTGTACTGACTTTTTGCGCGGATTTCAACCGTTTTAGCAAATGGTGCAGAGAACGTAAGGCGGAACCAGGTTATGACAATCCCATTTCTTTTCTGAATGCTGTTACGGATACATTGCTTGTGACCCAGAACTTTTGTACATTGGCAGAGGAGCATGGGTTAGGTATTTGTTATTTGGGAACCACGATTTATAATCCTGATCAAATCATTGACATTCTCCAGCTGCCGGAATTGGTCATGCCGGTAGCTACTATTACGGTAGGATATCCGGATGAATATCCTCCACAAGTCGATCGTCTTCCCATAGAAGGTATTTTGCATGAAGAAATATATCATGATTATACAAAAGAGGATATTGATCGTATCTATAGATATAAAGAATCACTTCCGGAAAATCATCGGTTTATTAAAGAAAACGACAAGGAAACATTGGCTCAAGTGTTTACTGAGGTCAGATACAAGAAGTCGGATAATGAGTATATGTCTGCAACGTTAAAAGAAACCTTGAAAAAGCAGGGGTTTGAAAAATAAGTTGCCGAGGGCTTTAAATCTTTAAAAATGCAGAGGTGTGCAGAGAGAAATAAAGAACTCTCTGCACACCTCTGTGGTTTTATTTTCTTTTGAGGGAAGCTTCAATTTCCTCAATGTTCGCTTTAAATGCTTTGTCAACCTCCACTTGGTCCTTTACTATTTTACAAGCGTGTAATACGGTCGCGTGGTCTTTATTGCCTATTAATTGACCAATCTTGGAAGAAGAGGATTCTGTATGCTTCTTTGCCAGATACATAGCCACCTGGCGTACTTGCACTACTTCTCTTTTTCTGGTTTTGGTATGGATGGCAGATTCTTCTATCTCGTAATGGCTGCATACTTTCTGTATGATATCTTCCACTGTGACAGGTTTGCTCTTTTCGCAGCAGCGTACCGCTTTTCGTACAATCCTTTCTGCCAGATCCAAATCGACATCACGCTTGAAGATAATGGACTGGGCCAATAGCGAATTGATGATACCTTCTAATTCACGAACACTTTCATTTACGTTTTCAGCAATATAATTGATTACAGTTTCCGGTATATTCAAGCCGTCGCGACGTATTTTGTTACGTAGGATATTCTTTCTTAATTCTACATCCGGTTTTTCCAATTCAGCCACTAAGCCCCATTTGAAACGGGTCAGAAGACGTTCTTCCATACCTTGTAGCATTACCGGTGCGCGGTCGGAAGTCAGGATAAGCTGCTTGCCGTTCTGGTGCAGATGGTTGAAGATGTGGAAGAACGTGTTCTGGGTTTTGGTTACTCCGGCGAATTCCTGAATATCATCAATAATCAAAACATCTATGGTTTGATAAAAGCTGATGAAATCGTTGAAATGATTGGTGCGTACAGAGTCGGTATATTGCACTTGAAACAGATGTGCTGATACGTATAATACTCTTTTTTCAGGATATAATTCCTTGATGCGGGTACCGATAGCGTTGGTCAGGTGGGTTTTGCCCACACCGGATGGTCCATACAAAAACAATGGGTTGAATGTTTTTGCCGGATTTTTAGCTACAGTTTCTCCTACCGTCCGTGAGAACTCATTGCTGTTCCCTTTTATGAAATTCTCAAAGTTATAATTTGGATTCAAATGTGGATCCAAATCTTGAGGAGCCGGTGCCTGCATGGGATTGGGCGCCTTGTTGCCATCTCGTATAACTGTTTGTGCGGGTAGTGCTGACGAGCGTTTGCTCCCCTCCATGTTAACAGTTATATGATTCGTTTTATCGGTCAAGATACAATACATGAGCTGCGTTCCTTCCCCAATTTCTTTATATAGGGCGGCGCGCAGCAAGTCCACAAACTTTTCTTCTAAAAATTCATAGAAGAAAGGGCTGGGGACACCAATTGTCAGTGCCTTGTCCTCGTATTTAAGCGGTACGATGGGCTCAAACCACGTTTTAAAGGTCGTTTCCGGTACGTTGTCTCTGATAATGTTCAGACAGCGCCCCCATAAAACGACGTGATCGTTTTCAATCATATGAAACATTTATTATAAAAAGCGAAACTTCTACAGTGCAAATTTCGAAATGAATTTCTGAAAAAACAAATCGCTTTTTTCTTGCTTTTTATTTTTAAAGAGTAATCTCTTTAGTTTCAGTAACTTATAAAAACCCTTATCTAAAGGATTCTGAAACATCTTTTTTATTTGATAATTGACTGATTTCTAGTTGACTATCATTTAAAATAAGCTTTTATTTATTTTAAATGAAATAAGTCTACATAGCATTTCTGCCCTATTTGCAGTCATTTACTGAAAAATGGTAAGAAAATGGTTTTGTGGACTTATTTAGAATCTTTTTAAATTGATAAATTTGTTACTTGTCTTTCTTGCCAAACAAGGAGAAGTGTACATAACGTTTAGGATGCGCTTTCAAATCCTCCAATAATGTTGCGGCATTTGCTGTCGTCGCACTCAGATTTTGGTAGAGGGCAGGATCATTGAATAGCAATCCGATGCTGTTATCCTTGCGGTTAAGCTTTTCTGTCAGCATTTGTACATTATATAAAGTAGAATCCACCTTATTGAAGGTTGAAGCATAATCAATCCCTTTCAAGTTGTCACTGATAACAAGGAAATTATCGGCAATTGTGTTTAGTTTCCCTGTGAGTTGCGGAAAATCCTTTTGCATTAATATATTTAATTGGCGTGTTGCCACGTCCAGATTGGCCGTCAGTTTTTCTGCATTGTGTAGAGTTGCACCCAATGCAGGGTCAGCCAATATTTTGTTTAATGAGTGCAGGATAGAGTCCATTTTAGGCAACATCTGCTCTATTTGAGGGACTAACTTTTCTTCTGCGGCTCCCATAAGTCCGGCATTGGTCTTACCGGGCAGTGTGTCACCCGGTTGATAGTATTCTGTAGAATGAAAGTTAAGGAGTAGGTTCATTTTCACCGTCCCCAGCATTTCTGTAACTAATTCTCCTGCACTTCCTTTGGGAATACGCATTTCCTTGTCCACTTCCACTTCTACTGTGACATGTCCCGGTTTGGCATAGTTGTAATTGATGCTTCTCACCGTGCCCACTTTGTAACCATTGGCAAAGACGGGGCTTGATCCGGCTAATCCGTTTATATTTGTATATTCTACATAATAGTAGTTGGCAGATTGGAACATATTTATTCCTTTCAGGTAGTTTATACCAAAGATCAGCATAGCCAATGCGGTAATGCCTATTAATCCTATTTTTACCTCTTTTGTCATTTCAATTATACCTTTTATATATTATCTATTCTTTTTAAATTCTTTGATGGCTTCGTTTACATTCATCTTCTCTCCATTTTTGAAAGCGATAATGAAAGCGTCCTTAAACTTAGGAGTAATATTACGTTTCATACGTAGGATTTTATTATAGTCGGTACTTTCTCCGTAAGTATATTTATAAAGTCCTTTTTCGCGATAATAGCTGACAGGTGATACACCTTTCAACTGCTTGCTTCCTTTGGGTAATACTTTGTTTGATACCAGAATCTGTATTTTGAATACAGGCTTGGCAGATGTCCGGGCTTGGATGTCTGTCGCTGTTTTCCGCGTGGCGGGCAGAGGATTTCTGGCAACTTTGTCAGATTCCGTTGCAGTGTCAGGCTCCGCTGTTTGTTCTTCTGCCGTTGATTCTTCCGGTTTGTTTTCCGGTTCCGGCAAGTCTTGTTCTTGTACTCTGCTGCGACTGGCGGGGGCGTCATGTTCACGTTTGTAGTTGAGGAACGCTTTATAAATACTGTTGGACAAGGTTGTCGTTCCGGCATCGGATAGCAGATATTGTTCTTCATCCGGTGTCGAGATATAGCCTAATTCCACCAAAACGCTGGGCATGGAAGTGGCACGTAGAACTAGAAATCCGGCTTGATGTACCCCTTTGTCTATCCGCTTGGCTGTGCTCTTGAATTGTTTTTGGATAAGAGTGGCTAATTTTACACTCTTCTCCATATTTTTGTCTTGTACAAACTCAAAAATAATATAGCTTTCAGAAGAGTTCGGATTGAATCCCGCGTAACGTTGCTTGTAATTATCCTCTATTAGGATAACCGAGTTTTCCTTTTTGGCAACTTCCAGATTCTCTTCAGTACGGTGGAGTCCTAATGTATAAGTTTCTGTTCCCCGTACAGTTCTTCCACGGGCTACAGAATTGGTGTGTATGGAGATGAATAAATCCGCCTTGGCATTATTGGCTATTTGTGCACGACGGTCTAAAGGGATAAAGACATCTGTCTTCCGGGTATATATCACCTTTACATCATTACAGTTGTTTTGGATTAACCGGCCTACCTTCAGTGCTACATTCAGATTGATATTCTTTTCTTTTCCACGTCTGCCGACGGCACCAGGATCATGTCCGCCATGACCGGGATCAATGACGACTACAAAATCCTTTCCCTTTGCCGCCAGGCAGAAACAGGGGAGGACCAGCCACAGGCTACACAACAGGAATATTATTTTAAGTCTATCGGTTTTCATATTAATTAAGGTGCAAATGTAGCGATTTTTAGTGAAAACTCGGCTTTTGTCTTTAAGTTTTGCGCTTTTTATTCGAAACATGCCACAAAACCCGAAAAATAGACGAGTGTTTGGACTAAATTCTTTTATTTTGCACTCCAAAATAAATAGTGAAAAGATGGATTTGCTTAAGTTTATGAAGAATTGGACGTTACCTCTGGCTATGCTTGCAGGGGTTATCGGCTATTTTGTTTTTGCCAACTTCACTTTTCTGGAGCCGGCAAAGCCATTTATGAACAGGTTGGTTTCTTTTTTAACTCCTGCCCTTATTTTTGCCCAATTATTGCTTACATTTTGTAAAATAGAGCCAAAGGAATTAGTTCCTGGAGCATGGCATGGCTGGTTGTTGGCTATTCAAGCCGTTTCTTGTGGCATCATTGCGCTGTTGTTGATATTTTGTCCGATGGACGAATCTTATAAGGAGATATTTGAGGCGGCTATGGTTTGTTTGATTTGTCCTACTGCCACGGCAGCGGCGGTGATTACGGGAAAACTGGGTGGAAGTGCTTCCAGTCTGACTACCTATACATTGCTTTCAAATATTTTGGCTGCAATAGCGGTACCTTTGGTCTTTCCATTGGTTGAGCCGCATGCGGAGGTCACTTTTGGCATTGCTTTTCTTAAGATTTTAAGTAAGGTTTTCCCTTTGTTGCTTGCACCGTTTTTCATCGCTTTATTATTTCGTTATTATATTCCCCGAATTCATAATTTTTTACTGGAATATCATACTTTGGCTTTTTACTTATGGGCGGTAGCATTGACCATTGTAATGGGGCAGACCACTCGTTCATTGGTTAACAGCACGGCTGATGTAACGGTGGAGATGTTGATTGCTTTTGCCGGTCTGGTTACTTGTTGTTTGCAATTTTATTTTGGTAAAAGAATAGGCAGTGTATACAATGACCGTATAAGTGCGGGGCAGGCATTGGGACAGAAAAATACAGTGTTGGCTATTTGGATGGCGGTTACGTATCTTAATCCTTTGTCGTCTGTCGGGCCCGGTAGCTATGTGGTGTGGCAGAATCTCTTCAATAGTTATCAGTTGTGGAAAAAGAGAAAAAATGAGATGAAAGATTGAATAGCAACTATATACTTCATTATATGCAAATGTTTGGTACAATAAAGCATATAGTTGCGGGAAAGAATTCATTGAACGAAACTTTTAGTGTGTTTCTTGTGGAAATTCATAAAAATGTCCTATCGCTTCTAACTATTCCTCCCATAGAGTTTTGCAAAACTCCGGGAAGTGGAAATTGCCCCATCAATGCGATTCGTGATTTTGCCAACCGTCTCGTCGAAATGAAGGATACGGAAGCTCTTCTATATTTATACCAAGAGGTGTTAAAACTCTCTCTTTGAAGAAATCACCCCTGCTACAGCTATTTGTCGCAGGGGTGAAACTTTCTGTTTGGGCACTATGACACCCTCTTCTTTTTATTCCTTATTTTTTGTTTTTTAGAACATGAATAATGCTGTTGCTACCAGTCTGTTGTTTGAGACAGAATGAGTATCGGTGATTTTCCCGTTAGAACTTTTCATGGAACCATACCATGCGGAAGTAAGATTATACTCAACTCCTAGTTTCCAGTGAGGTACATTGTAAGTAAGTTCAGCGCTGGTGCTTACCAATTGGTCCACGTTGGTTCCTGTACCATACATTTTACTTACTTCGTCACTCGTCCCTAAATTTTTCATATAACCTAAAAAGACAGCCGGTTTCCATTTTTTGCCGTATGCAATGTTCAGCCATGAACTGGAATTGCGGTTGGGGGAGTACTCTTGCTCACCCGTACGTGCATCAATGGATTTTATACCGTATCCGCCCAGCATGGATACTTGGGTAAGGTTAGATCCCAAGATGCTTTTTGCTGCCACATACCATAGAGGGGAAGTATATTTCATGTGAATTTCGTAAGACAGAGAAGTGACACGTTCGTCCACTTTATAGACTTTGTCTTCTACCACCGACTGGGTGCGCGGTTTTAATGAGATCATTTCAATGCCTGCTCCCACTAACCAGTTGCTTCTTTTGTAATCCGCACCGATATAGATTTCGGGTGTACAACTTCCTTTTATGTATTTCTGGCTTTTTCCGTCAGGACCTTGGGACAGGTATTGGGATTGCCAGATAGCCGCGCCTGTCAGCTGTACATCACCGGTCTTGTAGCGGAAGCGTATTTGCGGGGCACGGCTGAATGGCTGGAAGGGAGCTCCCATATTCAGATTCAGAATTTGTGGGGCGACATCACCGTACAGCGGATGCCACGTTTGTCCCAGCAGTAAAGCTGTTTCTCCCCAATCAAGGTTCAAATAGGCATGGCGCAGACGTACAGTGGAGAAGGTTGTTCCCGATCCGCGGAAGTCCATTTCTACTTTTGCGGAAGTCTTTGCTCTACCCAGCCTGGGCCCTTGCACATCTACTCCCAAACGGTGTATAAAGTGTAAAAGCTTCCATTCGCTGTCGCATTCAGGTCTTTACCAGCAGAGTCGTATACTTTGTCTTTGGGATACATATAGAAGAGCCCGTCAACAGTTTCTTCATTGGCACGACTATTGTAATAAAGATCGGTGCGGACTTGTCCGTAGAACTTGTAATTGAAATCTTTGTCTTGAGCAAAGTTGTTTGCCGACAGTAGTAAAAATGTGAATAAAAATAAATATTTTCTCATAATTTAAAGGGTTGTTATAAACAGTCGGCAAAATTACATAATTTATTTGAAAATAACACGTGTGCCTTGATAAAAGAGTCGTGCCGTCCGCATATAAAGCCTGCACCGATATAAATTATTTTTTCAGATCATTCAAGGCAGCATTTGGATTTTGTCGTATTCTTCGTCGGTTACGGGTGCCAGCCATTCATTGGATGTGTTTTCTCCGGAAAGTTCGAATGCGAGGTGTGCGAACCAACTGTCGGCTGCTGCACCGTGCCAATGTTTTACGTTGGCAGGAATATGGATCACTGTGCCGGGAAGGATCGCTACAGCAGCTTTTCCTTCCTCTTGGTACCAGCCACGACCGGCGACGCCAATAAGCATTTGCCCGCCACCTTGAGTTGCGTGGTGGATATGCCAGTTGTTGCGACAGCGTGGTTCAAAGGTGACATTGGATATGTTCACCTGTTCACGTGAGATGGGGGCGAGGTAACTGTTGCCGGTGAAATATGCTGCATAAGCGGTGTTGGGTTCTCCGACAGGAAAAATCATTTCGCGTTGGAATCTGGCTTTCTCATCTTTACCGGAGGTTTCTTCGTTCCATACTTCTTTGGCAAGGCGGAATGCTGCCCATGCTTTCGGCCATCCTGCATAGAAGCCGATGTGGGTGATGATCTCTGCAATTTCCGTACGCGTAATGCCGTTGTTCTTGGCTGATTGGAGATGGAATGTGAGCGAGCTGTCCGTTATCCCTTGACTGATGAGTGAGGTGATTGTAACCAAACTGCGGTCACGAAGACCGAGTTGATCGGTGCGGCTCCATACTTCTCCAAAAAGAATGTCGTCATTAAGTTCCGCGAATTTAGGAGCGAATGTTCCCAATTGGTCGCGTCCTGCTGTCTGTTTGATTTTTTCTTGCGCCATACTGGTTGTTGTTAAAATACTGAATGTTAAAAGTAAAATGATTTTGTTCATAGTGTTTATCTTTTCAAATCTTTTAATTCTATGTACAAAAGTATGGAATTGCAAGAAATGGCATAGTACCCGGATTACAGATTCTTATACCATTTTTCCTGTTTTATTCGTTGTGCTGTTTAAAATGAAATTCCATTGTCATCCGGCTAAGTTTTCAATCAGGAGATAGAAAACAAGGTTTTGAACCGGATAACAATGGAATTCAATGCTCTTTGATATAAAACGAGTATAGATGATTAATAGATTTCTATCTCGTCCAAAGCTATCATACTGGGCACCTCGCTCTTGTCGTGCGGACTATAGCAATCTATTCCATTACGGATTTTGCCTCCGCTTGTAAATTCTATCTTCACTTTGACAGCTTCTTGTGCGGGGAATTCTATTTCTTCATCAAATCCTTTGAACGTATTTTCTTTTATATTATATGTAAACTTCTTTTCGGCTACTTGTTCAAATTTGCCATCCGGTACACAAACATAGACTACGGCTTTGCTCACCGGCAATATTCCACCTGCTGCGTTATACAGTGTACCGAATCTGATTTTATGGATGGCAGTTTTTTCAAAGTTTACTATAAAGGTCACTTTGTCGTTATTGTCCGGGCGGATACCTACCCACGGAGTGGATGAGGCATTATTTCCACGTTTCCCGTTGGTCAGTCCTAAAGTCACCGTGTCAGCGCCCAATACGTCATTTTCTCCTAAAATATCCCCTTTCATTCCTTTGGGTTCAGGCGTGATTTCATATTTCTTTCCACTGATTAAATTCTTGTAAAGCTGTTTATGAGTAACTTTGCCGATGGGTTCGCCGTTGACGAAGGCGGCGGCTTTCAAGTCGTATGTGCCGTCCAATGGGAATGGATGACTGTACAAGCTGGCATGTACGGACGGTTCCTCACCATTGGTTGTATAATAGATTTGTGCTTCCGGACAGAATGTTTCCAGTTCCACATTCAGTACACCTTCTCGGGTGGCGCGGGTATTGATGTTTACATCAAAGAAATTGAGACAGGGTTTTACACCCATTGCTTCCAGACGTTTGAAATCTTCAACCATGCGGTTGCAGAATGAAGCGAAATTCTTTTCCTTCATCGGAGTCCATCCGGTTTCGGCTATGGCGATCAGGCGCGGGAAGATTTGATAATCACGGTTAGTCTCGGTTGGCATATATTCTGCCCAGCAGTTGGCTTGTACACCGATGATGTGCTGTTTTACCTGGCTGTCTGCATCAGTCGGTACGGGATTATAGCTGTATGTCTTTTTCAGTGTATTGTATCCGCCGATAGTGACAGGAGCTATTTCCGGCTCTTCCTGGTAATGGTCAAGGTAAGCGTAAGGATTAGGAGTCATGATGGCGTCATGTCCGGCCTTGGCTGCGGTTATTCCTCCTTCCACGCCACGCCATGACATCACTGTGGCGTTGGGGGCGAGCCCTCCTTCCAGTATTTCGTCCCAACCGATGATGTTACGTCCTTTGCTGTTCAGATACTTTTCCACACGGCTTACGATATAACTTTGTAACTTCTCTTCTTTCGTATGTTTTCTTCCGTCTACGGGATTGGGGGTGATGTCATTTTTCAATCCCAGCTTGCGTATCAGTTTCTGGCAATGTCCACATTGTTCCCAGGCTGTTTTAGGACATTCATCACCACCTATATGTATATAGGAGCTTGGGAATAATTCCACCACTTCGTCCATGACTCCCTCTATAAACTGGAAGAATGTGTCGGTGGGGCAAAATACCTGGTCGAACACCCCCCACAGCTTGCATACTTCGTAGGTGCTGTCCGGAGTACAGGACAGTTCCGGGTAGGAGGCGATGGCGGCCAGGGCATGCCCCGGCAACTCTATCTCCGGAATGACAGTGATATACTTGCTTTGAGCGTATGCGATGACTTCTTTTATTTCCTCCTGCGTGTAAAAGCCTCCGTGGGGCTTGCCGTCATATTTGAACGGATAGTGGGTATAGAAATAATCCACCATGGTTTCTGAACGCTGAGAGCCGGTTTCAGTCAGTTTGGGGTATTTTTTGATTTCAATTCTCCAGCCTTGATCATCGGTAAGATGCCAGTGGAAGGTGTTCATCTTATGTGCGGCCAGTACATCTATGAATTTTTTGACATAATCTACGGATGCGAAATGACGGCATACATCCAGCATGGCTCCGCGATAGCGGAATGCAGGGGCATCTTCTATTTCGACACAAGGTACGCTCCAGTCGGCATTACGTGCTCTATCCTTATTATAGATATCGGCCGGCAGCAGTTGGTACAGGGTCTGTAACCCATAATAAAATCCGTTAGGCGCTGATGCACTAATCTTTATCAGTTGAGGGGTGACCGATAACTTATAGGCTTCATTCTCCATGCCCGGGATGCTGTCAAAAACAATGGTGGGTACGTTTTCATGTAACTCATCGGCCGGTTTCAGTTTGAGACCGGCTATATCCAGAAGGATGGTTGACAGACCGGAGGCGATGTTTTTCACTTCTTGTGAGGCGTTGACAACGATAGGGACATCGCTGTTCAGATAAAAACGTCCCTGCTGTTCATTCATGGTCACAGGCAGTGGGACTACATTGTACTCATTGATTACTTCTTTCATTTGGCATCCATACATTAATAACCCAACGAAAAATACTAGCAGACTCTTTTCCTTCATAATAAATTTGTGTTAAGTTTTTAAATAAAGGGGGTATAGAAATTCTTTGCGGACAAAAATAGCAATAAAAACGGAATAAACATGTTTTCCGGGGAGATTAATATGTTTAGAATATCAAAATATTTTTCACAGATTTATTTCTTTATTGCTGATAGAATACTATCTTTGTCCGAGTTAACCAATTTATTAATCTAACACACATGACAGCAAATACCCCCAAACGATTGCTTGCTCTTGACATTTTGAGAGGCATCACTATTGCAGGCATGATTCTTGTGAATAACCCCGGTTCATGGGGTTATGTATATACTCCTCTGGAGCATGCCGCCTTTAACGGATTGACCCCCACCGATCTTGTTTTCCCTTTTTTTATGTTCATTATGGGAATATCCACTTATATCTCTTTGCGGAAATATAATTTTACTTATTCCCATGCTACGTTACGGAAGATTGTGAAACGTACAGTCGTTATTTTTTGTATCGGTCTGTTTCTGAATCTTTTGGCCAAGTCGGTTTTTGCACATCATCTGAATTTTGAGGAATGGCGCTATTTGGGAGTCATGCAGCGGCTTGCTATAGGATACGGCGTGACCAGTCTGGTTGCTATAACGGTGAGGCATAAATATTTTCCCGTTATCATTTTGGTGACTTTGGCCGCTTATTTTCTTTTATTGGCTGCGGGAGACGGCTTCAACCTGTCGGAAACCAATATTGTGGCCCGTTTTGATGCATGGGCATTGGGTACATCCCACATGTATCATGAGGGAGGAATGGCGTTTGACCCGGAAGGACTGTTGAGTACGGTTCCTGCGGTGTGTCATGTCATGGTAGGGTTTTATTGTGGAAAGTTATTGCTTTCTGCTAAAGATAATGGCGAGAAGATACAGCGGTTGTTTTTGGTGGGCACTATACTCACATTTGCCGGCTTTTTGTTAAGTTACGGCTGTCCCATCAATAAGAAAGTGTGGTCGCCTACTTTTGTCATCACAACTTGCGGGCTGGCATCCAGCTTTTTGGCTTTGCTTATCTGGATCATTGATATGAAAGGCTATCAGATGGTGCACTTTTTTCCGGTCGTTCGGAGTGAACCCTTTGTTTATCTATGTGTTTGCGGAAATAATGGGGATTGTATTGGGCGCTACAGGAGCAAGCACTTTTATTTACGAAAAGGTGCTGGCTCCGGTGCTGGGAAATTATCCCGGCTCGTTGGCATACGCTTTGTTATATATTATATTTTGTTGGAGTATTGTGCATATTTTATACAAAAAAAGGTATTTATGTCAAGATCTAGAAACGGAAACAGAAAATTAGTTAGATGAAAGAAACGAAGAATGTTTTTATGTCAGAACTGACGGAGGTGTTTAATAAACGTCAGCAACAGTTTATTCAGTTTGCCTGCTCATACGTCAGAGACAGGGAAGAGGCTGAGGATATTGTAATGGGGGCTTTTACTAATGTGTGGGAGCACCGGAATGAATTACAGGAAGATACCAATATTTCCGCGTTGCTGTTGACTGCCATAAAAATCGTTCGTTGAATCATTTACAACATTTGGAGGTACGTATGCGTGCCGAGCAGCATATAGGAGATATGCGGCAGAAAGAGCTGGCTTTGCGTATCTCGACTTTGGAGGCCTGTGATCCCGACAAATTGTTTTGTGATGAGATTCAGGCTTTGGTACAGGAAGCCATCAGCGAACTGCCTCCTACAAGCAGGGAGGTGTTTGTCTTGAGCCGGATGAAGAATATGCCAAACAAGGAAATTGCTTTGCAACTGGATCTTTCTGTAAAGACTGTGGAATTTCATATTACCCGGTCGCTGAAACAGTTGCGGGTACGGCTGAAGGATTATCAGTTTCTTTGGAGCTTTTTATAAGGACTGTTTTTCTGTTTTCAGGGGTGGCGCAAAATGATTGCGGAATCATAAAAAAATAGGGCGACGCTTTCTTCTTAGCGTGCCCTGAATTTGTTTTGTATGTTAAGGATCAGAAACTATAATCCGCACTTAAACCGAACACTTTGTTAGTACGGCTGTATACGTTTGTTCCTGGTAATTTGGTTCCGTTATAGTTTGAAGATGTTTTGGTATAATCTTCATAATTAGTCCACATGTAGCCTACATTCAAATTGAGATGTTGGTTCATTTTTACTTTCGCTCCGAATCCTAAAGTGTAAGAGTCGCAAGAGAAACTAGTATCTGATTGGAAACCATCAGACAACCCATAATCTGTAATTTGTCCACCGCAACTGAGAGTCAGCTGTTTGGTTACATCAAATTCGATACCTGCCAGATATTCATTGGTTCCTTTGGTCAGGAATTTCTGCTTGTCGTTTGCCATACCTGCATTTTTGTCATCATAGAAATGGTATTCTACAGAAGCGCGCAGTACCGGAAGGAATTCGTAGGCGGCTGCAATGGAGAACATGGCTGGGATGTCATTGGGGGTGTTTACACCGTGTTTGTAGGGAGCTACCATGTCTTCGGCAGTAGAGGGATAATCTAATTTGTGGGTGTTGTTTTCAATATTCAGATTCGTCTTGAAATCGTATTTGGCACCGATGTTAAGTTTTCCTAGCTTGGCATCCACGCCGATAACAGGAGTAAGCCCCCAACCTGTCTGGTCGCAATCCAAGGCGAGTGGCAACAGATTGGTATCGGTTCCTTTCACTATGGCATTCAGAAATCCTTTATAACCACCTGTAAAATAGTTCATGCGGCCTCCGCCGAATACAGAAAGCCATTCGGTGGCTTTGTAGGATAACCCTAGCTGCAACGAGTAGATGTATTGTTTACCGTCCATGGCGCTTGTGATATCGTACATGTTGGGAGTCATTATCGGCCTCTGCCCTTGGGACTCTTGGTATTTTTCCACACTGCTTTGGAAGATACCTGCCATGGCCGAGGCATCGAATATAGGCAATCCGTCGTCAAAAGACGCTTTTCCACCTCCGGCGGTAATTGCAAAAAAGCCCGAAATAGTCCAATCTCCTTTTTTATAGGCTGCGAACAGACTGGGGATAACCGGTGCGGAAGCTGTTCCTTCATAATATTTTTCGAAAGGTTTGTCTGCCACGGTAGGACCTGTGGCGCTAACACCGCTGTATGTCATAAAGCTGGCATCAATATTTCTCGTCTGGTAAGCACTTTGAATGCTCAGTCCTACATGGAATCCGTCTTTGGGCAAGAAAGACAGTCCGGCAGGATTAGACAAAGCACCATCTATTTCTGTAGTAGCACCACGGGATAGCATACGAAGAAAAGCTGCATGTTGATTTGTATTGGTCAGGATACCTCCTGCGAAAGTTGAATTTGAAACGATTAGCGTCGCTGCGCCAATGAATAATAGTTTCTTCATTTATTACTTGATTTTTTTGTTTGCGGGCGCAAAGGTAGGATAAAATAACACACGGACAAACCTTTTGTGCAATTATTTGTGTGATCTATTGAAAAAATCAACTGTTTCAATGGAAACTATTTGCCTGGGTGCTGAATATTCTTTTAAAAGCTTTTGTGATTGTACGAGTTGTGGAATGAGGGGGAGGATCTGGTGATCAGACTTTGGGGTAAAATGATTTGTTTTCTATGTTATCCACTTTTTTCTGATACATTTGTTCCGGAACACCTGTCCGCTAAATAAATTCTTTGTCTGTTTACGGATTCTTCACTCCATTCAGAGTATGGGATTGAAAAGAATATAGTATCTTTGTAACCCTTTTACTCAATGCAAATTTTTATATGTACACCAACAAAGAAATATGGAATGTAAGTTATCCGATCTTTCTCGGACTATTGGCGCAAAACATTATCAATGTGACGGATACGGCTTTTCTGGGCAGGGTAGGAGAAGTTGAGTTGGGAGCTTCCGCCATGGGCGGGTTGTTTTACATCTGTGTCTTCACCATTGCTTTCGGTTTTAGTATCGGTTCGCAAATTCTGATTGCCCGTCGCAATGGAGAAGGCCGTTACAAGGATGTGGGTCCCGTGATGATACAAGGGGGAACATTCTTGTTAGGACTGGCGGTGGTGCTGTTCGGGCTGACGCGTCTGCTGGCCCCGTCTATAGTCCGTCTGCTCATTTCGTCCGATTCCATCTTCGATGCTACGATGGAATTCCTCAACTGGCGTATCTTCGGCTTTTTCTTCGCTTTTGTCAATGTGATGTTCCGTGCGTTGTATATTGGTATCACACGTACTAAAGTGCTGACCATGAATGCAGTGGTCATGGCATTGGTGAATGTGTTGCTGGATTATATGCTGATATTCGGTAAGTTCGGAATGCCGGAAATGGGGATTAAGGGTGCGGCCGTCGCTTCGGTGATGGCTGAGGCTGCTTCGTTGGTTTTCTTTTTGATTTACACCTACGCCAAGGTCGATTTCAAGAAATTCGGATTAAATCATTGGCAGCGGATTGATTTTTCTTTGTTAGGAAGAATTTTGAGTATATCGTGCTTTACTATGGTGCAATACTTTCTGGCCATGGCTACCTGGTTTGTCTTTTTTATCGCGATAGAACGGTTGGGGCAGCGTGAGCTGGCGATAGCCAATATTGTGCGTAGCATCTATATCGTGATGCTCATTCCGGTTCAGGCATTGTCTACCACAGCCAATTCCTTGGTCAGCAATCTGATTGGTGCGGGAGGAATAGCTCATGTCATGCGTTTGATTTGGCGTATAGCCCGGATGTCGTTTCTCATTATGGTGGTTTGTGTGGCGGTGGTGGTGCTTTTCCCTCATGCCATGCTTTCGGTTTACACCAATGAACCGGCGCTGCTGGTGGAGTCTGTGCCTTCGTTGTATGTCATTGCCGGAGCGATGATGATTGCATCGGTGGCGAATATCTATTTCAACGCCATTTCGGGCACGGGGAACACACAGGCTGCTTTGGTGCTGGAGATGGGAACTTTGGTATTCTATACCCTTTACATTCTGTGGATAGGCATGGTGGTGAAAGCACCGGTTTCGGTTTGTTTCTCCATAGAGGTGGTTTACTATAGTTTGTTGTTACTGAGCAGCATTATTTATTTGAAAAAAGCAAAATGGCAGAATAAAAAGTTATAAGGTTCATAAGTTTTTTGTATTTTTGCACCCTGTTGTTATTCTGGATACTGGTGAGGGATAGCAGACAATCATAATTCGTAATTTATAATGAAAGATATATGTTCGATAATTTAAGTGAGAGACTGGAACGGTCTTTTAAGATTTTGAAAGGTGAGGGGAAAATCACCGAGATTAATGTAGCGGAAACGTTGAAGGATGTGCGTAAAGCTTTGTTAGATGCTGACGTGAACTATAAGGTCGCCAAAAGTTTTACTGATACAGTGAAAGAAAAAGCCTTGGGGCAGAATGTGCTTACGGCTGTGAAGCCCAGCCAGTTGATGGTGAAGATTGTACATGATGAACTGACAGCATTGATGGGTGGCGAGACTGCCGAGCTGGTGCTGGAAGGTCGTCCGGCGGTTATTTTGATGTCCGGTCTGCAAGGTTCTGGTAAGACTACTTTCTCCGGTAAACTGGCCCGTATGCTGAAAACCAAGAAGAACCGTAAGCCGCTGTTGGTGGCTTGTGACGTCTATCGTCCTGCTGCTATCGAACAGTTGAGGGTCTTGGGAGAGCAGATCGAAGTTCCTGTATATAGCGAATTGGATAGTAAGAATCCGGTGCAGATAGCATTGAACGCTATTCATGAAGCGAAGGCGAAAGGTTATGATTTGGTCATTGTCGATACAGCCGGTCGTCTGGCTATCGACGAGCAGATGATGAATGAGATTGAGGCGATCAAGAAAGCGGTCAATCCGGATGAAACACTGTTTGTGGTCGATTCCATGACCGGTCAGGATGCGGTGAATACCGCCCGTGAGTTTAATGAACGTCTGGATTTTAACGGTGTAGTGCTGACCAAGCTGGACGGTGATACCCGCGGTGGTGCCGCCCTTTCTATCCGTACTGTTGTGAACAAGCCTATCAAGTTTGTGGGTACCGGTGAGAAGTTGGATGCTATTGACCAGTTCCACCCGGCGCGTATGGCAGACCGTATTCTCGGCATGGGTGATATCGTGTCTTTGGTGGAACGTGCACAGGAGCAATATGACGAGGAAGAGGCAAAGCGTCTTCAGAAGAAGATTGCCAAGAACCAGTTCGATTTCAATGATTTCCTGAGCCAGATTCATCAGATCAAGAAGATGGGTAACCTGAAAGAACTGGCTTCCATGATTCCGGGTGTGGGTAAAGCGATTAAAGATATTGATATCGATGATAATGCCTTCAAGAGCATTGAAGCGATTATTTATTCCATGACTCCGCAGGAACGTACAAACCCCGAAATTCTGAACGGAACCCGCCGCACGCGTATCGCCAAAGGTAGTGGAACCAGCATTCAGGAGGTGAACCGCCTGCTGAAACAGTTTGACCAGACCCGCAAGATGATGAAGATGGTGACCGGCAGCAAGATGGGTAAGATGATGCCGAAGCTGAAAAAATAACACCTAATAATATATAAGAAGGAGGAAGCGCGAAACTTTCTCCTTTTTTTGTTATGTCGGGTGGCTCATTTGTAGTATATTTGCTACTCAATGACTCATTTATAAGTAAACAGATAGTATGCAACTGATTGATGGAAAAGCTATTTCGGAACAAGTGAAGCAGGAAATTGCTGCCGAAGTTGCCGAAATCGTAGCCAATGGCGGCAAGCGTCCCCATTTGGCTGCCATCCTCGTGGGACACGACGGGGGAAGTGAAACATATGTAGCGGCCAAGGTAAAGGCTTGCGAAGTATGCGGTTTTAAATCCAGCCTGATCCGCTATGAAGCGGATGTGACGGAAGAAGAGCTGCTGGCGAAGGTTAGAGAACTGAATGAAGATGCGGATGTGGACGGTTTCATCGTACAGCTTCCGTTGCCGAAACACATTTCGGAACAGAAAGTGATTGAAACGATTGACTACCGCAAAGATGTGGACGGTTTCCATCCCATCAATGTGGGACGTATGTCTATCGGTCTTCCTTGCTATGTATCTGCCACCCCCAATGGTATTCTGGAATTGCTGAAGCGTTATAACATAGAAACACAGGGAAAGAAGTGTGTGGTATTGGGACGCAGTAATATAGTGGGTAAGCCGATGGCCAGCCTGATGATGCAGAAAGCTTATCCGGGCGATGCGACCGTCACTGTTTGTCACAGCCGCAGCAAGGATTTAGTGAAAGAATGCCAGGAAGCGGATATCATTATCGCCGCATTGGGACAGCCTAATTTTGTAAAGGCGGATATGGTGAAAGACGGAGCGGTGCTGGTGGATGTAGGTACACCCGTGTGCCGGATGCGACCAAGAAGTCGGGCTTTAAACTGACTGGTGATGTGAAGTTTGACGAAGTGGCTCCGAAGTGTTCTTATATCACTCCGGTGCCGGGCGGCGTAGGTCCTATGACTATTGTTTCGCTGATGAAGAATACATTGCTGGCCGGAAAGAAGGCTATTTATAAGTAAGAAAAAACTTCAGAATATCATTAGAAAGGTGGAGGCTGTATGAAAACAGTATCCACCTTTCTTTATTTTAAAATAATGATATAAATTATTGTTAGTCAATTTGTTATGCTCTACGCTTGTACAATAGAGATAGTATTTTGTACAATAGAGACAGTGCTTTGTATGCTATTTCTAATACTTTGAACGATTCATACCATCCTCTTTTCATATTCCAGATACATTTGCCATCACAATGTTCAACCTATAAAATTAAGAATATGAAAAAGACTTTATTATGCCTGATGATGGCATGGGGAAGCTTGGTTTTTGCCGAAAACTACACGGTTAATTCCCCGGACTCTCGTATTACAGTGAATGTGGAAACAGGAACGAATACCACTTATTCCGTTACCTTTCATGGGAAAGTGATTCTGAACCCTTCTCCCATTTCCATGACATTCGACAATGGAACCGTTATCGGAAGAAATATGGAAGTGAAGAAAGTGGAGCGTTTTACGCAAAACCAAGTATTGAAACCGGTAGTGCGCCAGAAGAGCGAACAAATCATTGACCATTATAATGAAATGGTGTTGGATGCGGATCGTTATAAATTGTATTTCCGTGTCTATAATGATGGATTGGCTTACCGCTTTCATACAGATTTTCCGGATTCCTTGAAAGTGCTGAATGAAGAAGTGACTTATTGTTTTCCGGAAGATTATAATACGTTGTTTCCTGAAGAGCGCAGTATGCTTTCTGCTCAGCAGCCGTTATTCAAACCGATGAAACTCTCGGAAATCGGTACAGATCGTTTTTGCAGTACTCCTATATTAATAAAAGTAGATGAGAATGCCCGTATTTTTATCAGCGAATCTGACCTGGAAAGCTATCCGGGAATGTTCTTGCGTAAGCAAGGTAAAAACGAGCTGGCCGGCAAGTTTGCCGCTGTCTCATTGGAAGATTATAAGACAGACGACCGCCAGATATTTCCGACCAAGCGTGCTGATTACATTGCCCGGGTAAATGGCACACGCAATTATCCTTGGCGTGCGATGATTGTTGCCGAGAATGATGCTAATCTGATAACCAACCAATTGATCTATAAGTTAGCTCCGGAAGCAGAAGGCGATTATTCATGGGTACGTCCCGGAAAGATAGCATGGGACTGGTATAATGCGTTGATTTTAACAGGAGTGGACTTTAAATGTGGTATCAATAATGACACTTATAAATATTACATTGATTTTGCTTCAAAATATGGGATAGAATATGTGGTGATTGACGATGGATGGTCGGAAGCATGGGATGTGACTAAAACGATTCCTGAAATCAATATGGAAGAGTTGGTGGCATACGGAAAGAAGAAGAACGTGGATTTGATTTTATGGGTGTCTTGGGCGCCGTTCCGCGAAAAGATAGACGAGGCTTTTGATAAGTTCAGCCAATGGGGAATTAAAGGTATCAAGATGGACTTTATGAACCGTGATGATCAGGAAATGGTGGACTTTTATTATGAAGTGGCCAGGAAAGCTGCCGCACACAAGATGCTGGTGGACTTTCATGGAGCTTACAAACCGACAGGATGGTTGCGTACGTTCCCCAACGTACTGACTTCGGAAGGTGTGGCCGGATTGGAAAACCATAAATGGGGGAGCTTCGTGACACCGAAACATAATGTTACTTTGCCGTTTACCCGTATGGTGGCAGGTCCGATGGACTATACGCCGGGCGCCATGATTAACTTCCACGAAAAGGATCATAAAATATGGTTTAATTTACCCGCTTCTGTGGGTACTCGTTGTCATCAATTGGGTATGTATGTAGTCTATGAAAGTCCGTTGCAGATGCTTGCAGACTCTCCTTCCAACTATTATCGTGAGCCTGTTTGTATGGA
The DNA here is from genome assembly GCF_000614185.1 of Phocaeicola sartorii JCM 17136 = DSM 21941. Lineage (GTDB taxonomy): Bacteria > Bacteroidota > Bacteroidia > Bacteroidales > Bacteroidaceae > Phocaeicola > Phocaeicola sartorii. Next base: position 78,759 of record NZ_BAKM01000006.1, read on the forward strand.
ATTCTTGTCTCAAGTGCCGGTGGTATGGGATGAGACACGCGTATTGAAAGCTTCTGTAGGCGAATATGTGATAGTGGCCCGTCGTCATGGGGATGCATGGTATATCGGCGGAATGGCAGGCGAGAAAGGACAGAAATTTGAAATCGACCTTGATTTCATAAAGGGAAACAAAATCCTGACTTACTGGGAGGATGGTGTCAATGTGGACATGAATGCCAATGATGTTGCCCGTCGGACACGGAAGGTGAAGCAGGGAGATAAAATTACGATAACAATGTATGATGGCGGTGGTTATGCTGCTGTTATCAAATAACAGTTTTGTTAAACTTAATATTTCTAATCTAAAATGAACACTTTAAATTCTAATTCAAAAAGTAAGCATATCCTGTTGGCTGGAATGCTTAGCTTGGGAGCTATGACGGCTTTTGCTGCTCCATCCTTGAGTGGTGAGATGCTGGCTTCGTATTCTGTTTCTCAGCAGAATCAGACGGTGAAAGGAGTGGTGGTTGACAAAAGTACCGGGGAACCGATTATCGGAGCCAATGTTGTTGTCAAAGGAACTACGAATGGAGTAATTACAGATTTTGACGGTAACTATACCTTGGAAGCTCCTATAGGCTCTATCTTGGTTATTTCGTATATCGGTTATCAGCCTATAGAAGTAAAAGCAACTGCGGGCGTTCAGCAAATCCAGTTGGGTGAAGACACGCAAGCATTGGAAGAAGTAGTCGTAGTGGGATACGGTGTACAGAAGAAAGCGACTGTTACCGGGTCTGTGTCCACGGTGAAAGGTAGCGATTTAAAAACAACAGGTACGGCTAATATAACCAATACATTTGCCGGAAAACTACCGGGGGTAATTGCTACTAACCGTTCAGGAGAGCCGGGAAATGACTATTCAGATATATTGATTCGAGGTAAGGGCTCATTGAATGACAATTCCCCTTTGATTGTGATAGATGGGGTTGCCAATCGGGGCGGGCTAGAGCGAATTAATCCGAGCGATATCGAATCCATCAACGTATTGAAAGATGCTTCGGCTGCTATTTATGGGGCACAGGCTGCGAATGGTGTCATTCTTGTAACTACCAAACGAGGTACATCAGACAAGCCTACTATTACTTATAACGGATCATTCACTTTGTCGCAAAATACCCGTACACCGGATTTGATGAATGCTTACCAGAATATGACTTGGACAGACGAAATCCGTCAAGGAAACGGGCAGGCTCCGCTGTATGAAAATATAAAAGGAGGTTATCTGGATGGTACAATCAACCGTGATCAGTATGGAGATACAGACTGGATGAATGTGGTTTTTCGTGGGGCTGCTCCGCAGACCCGCCATTCGCTTAGTATTAGCGGAGGATCGGAAAAAGTCAAATTTTATGTATCCGGTGATTATTCCTATCAAGAACCTAATTATAGAAATACGGCCTTGGACTTCCAAACAGGTCAAGTGCGTTCGAATATTGATGCGCAAATTACAAATAATTTGAAAATAGGTGTGGACTTGGCTGCCCGCAGGGAAAAACGTAATAACTCGGTTATTCCTACTGAAAGCATTTTCTGGGAGGCTTTTATGGCATATCCATGGTTGTATGATTATTATCCTAACGGATTGCCGGGACCGGGTTTGGCAAATGGTAATAATCTGGCTATTTTGGTAGCAGGAAAAGAAACCGGTTATAACAGGGTGAATGATACTTTTGTGGATTCCAAGTTCTCCTTTGACTTGAAATTGCCTTGGATTACAGAAGGGCTTTCTTTATCGGGTTATGCCGCATTTGACTATCATGCACGCGAGCAGAAACAATTGTGGGATGTATGGGATACATACGATTATAATGCCGATAGTGGAGAGTATATCAAGAAGACCACTAATATGAATGGTAATAACATCAGCCTGCGTCAGGATCATGATGACAATGTGACCAAGACTTTCCATTTGAAACTGGATTACCAGCGGACATTTGACGATCATCGGGTAGGAGCATTTGTTGCTTATGAACAAAGTAAATATGAAGGTGAAAACTTCTATGGATGGCGTGGATATTATTTGAGTAACCGTCCTGATTATCTGGATTTTGGTGCAGACAAAGAAAAGACAAACGGTGGAAGAGGGTATGTCACTGCCCGTCAGAATTTCTTCGGACGATTGAACTATGCTTATAAGGAACGCTATATGTTTGAATTTACATTGCGTCGTGATGGTTCCATGAATTTTGCTTCCAATAAGCGTTGGGGTACTTTCCCGGGTTTGTCTGTGGGATGGCGTATGAGTGAGGAAGATTTTATCAAGAATAATTTTTCATTTGTCAATGACTTGAAATTGCGTGCTTCCTGGGGAAAATTGGGTAATGACAGGGTGGATGCTTTTCAATATATTAGCACTTACAATATGCAGAATGGAGCTATTTTAGGTGAAACTCCCAATATAAATAAAGGATTTGTACCGGGACGTATTGGTAACCCTGATATTACTTGGGAAAAGGTGGATTCTAAAAATATTGCATTGGATGGTAACTTGTGGAACAGTCTGTTAGGATTTACTGTGGAATATTTTTATCAAAACCGTACGGATATCCTGACTCCGAAACAAGCTTCTATTCCTTCTTATACCGGTCTGGTATTACCTGACCAGAATATTGGTGAGGTAAGCAATCAAGGAGTGGAATTGATGTTGAGCCATAGAAACCGTGTGAACGATATTAACTATTATGTATCGGGTAACTTTACTTTTACCAAGAATAAGATTAAATTTTTTGATGAGGCGGCTAATACTCCTGAGTGGCAGAGGAGAACCGGACACTCTATCGATTCATGGTTAATGTATAAGACAGATGGTATTTATCAGACATGGGACGAGGTGAATAGTACCCCGCATATGGCTAATGCACAGCCGGGTGACATCAAGTATGTGGATATTGATGGAGACAATGCGATTACTGACAATGACCGTATCCGTAGCAAATATGGTAATGTTCCACAGATTGTTTACGGTTTGAATATGGGTGTTGAATGGAAAGGTCTGGAATTCAGTATGCTATGGACCGGACAGGCTAGAGCGGAACAGATGATTGTACCTTATTCTTATAATCTGGATAAAGAATTCTATAATCATCGTTGGATATCGGCTGAAGAAACTCCTGATGCAAAATATCCGAGAGCTTTTGATAAAGATGATTATGAAAATACCAGATGGAGTGATTTCTGGTTATATGATGCTTCATTTATTCGTTTGAAAAATGTGGAACTGGCTTATACATTCCCTAAATCTTTTGTAGAGAAATTAAAGATTCAGAACTTGCGTCTGGTATTGACTGGAACGAATTTGCTGACCTTTGACAAGGTGAAAATTCAAGACCCGGAATCGGATGCGACTTCTACAGGTCAGAAATATCCTCAAGCCCGTACTTATACATTCGGAGTTAATGTCAGTTTCTAATTAGTAACCTTTAAGTTTAAGAATAAATATGAAAACAACCATATTGAAAAGTACATGCATTGCCTTGTTGATGGGAAGTATGTTTTCTTGTGATGTACTGGATGTAGAACCATTGGATTCGTACACGGAAGATGGCATTTTTACAGATGCCAATCTTACTGAATCTTATGTGACTATGAATTATACAAAACCACGTAACGGATGGAGTCGTAGCTCGTTGAGATTTGTGTGTGATGAATCTATGGAAAACTTCAATTGGGCCGGCGCGTGGACTATTAATACGGGAGGCATGACTCCCGACCAACTTGGTGGACTGAATATCTGGTCGGATTATTATACCAATATAAAGAATTGCAACATATTCTTTAGTAATATGGATAAGGTGGAGACAATAGATGAACCGAGAAGAAGCTGGTTGATAGGTGAGGCTACTTTTTCAGAGCTTATTACTATATGGAATTAGTGAACAATTATGGAGGAGTACCCTTGATTACCCGCTTGTTTGAGTTGGATGATCCCGAAATGATGATTAAGCGTGACACTTATGAGGATTGTGTGGATTTTATTGTTTCTGAATTTCAGAAAGCGTCCGAACTGTTACCGGAAAAATTTACAGGTGAAAACTTCGGACGTGTAACGAAAGGGGCGGCTTTGGCCATGAAAGCACGTATGCTGCTTTATGCTGCAAGTCCGTTATGGAATCCGTCTGATGATAAAAGCAAGTGGGAGGCTGCCGCCAAGGCTGCGGAAGAGGTGATGGCGTTGGGATATTCTTTGGATGCCGATTACAAAGAACTTTTTCTTGATCCGATGAGTCCTGAAATTATATTCCAGCGTTTGTATAATACGGAATTCGGTCATTGGTATGATTGGTATAACAGTACAAATGGTTGGGGTGGATATTCCTGTACCGCTGTGTTGCAGGAAATGGTAGATAGTTATGAAATGGAAGACGGAACTATGCCGGATCCGGCTCTATATACCTCTGCTACAACAGATCCTTGGGCCGGACGTGATCCTCGTTGTATGCTTCTGTAGTGTGCGACGGACAGTTGTTCAGAGGTACGGAAACCGAATTCTGGGTAAATAGTGACGGGAAAACGGGTGGTGTTGATAGTGAGTTCGGTAGAGATGCATGGAACTATTCTAAAACACATTATATCATCCGGAAATTTATGGATGAAAATCTGACTAAAAGCTGGTCGGACAAAGGAAAGCAACCGTGGGTTTATTGCCGTTTGGCAGAAATCTATCTGAATTATGCGGAAGCCATGTATCATTGTGGCAAGGAAGATGTAGCACGTGAATATGTAAATTATATCCGTAAAAGAGCACGTGGGGAAGAGAAGATATTTTACCTGATGTGACTGAAAGCGGAGAGGCTCTATTGGCCAAAATCCAACATGAACGTAAAGTGGAACTGGCTTTCGAAGAACATCGTTTTTATGATGTGCGTCGCTGGAAAATTGCAGAAAAAGTGGATAAAAGTGTTTTTCATGGTATAAATATTACCAAACAGGCGGATGGCACAAAGAAATATGAGTTATTTGAAATTCAAAAACGTGATTTTGTAGCTCCTGCTCATTATTTGCTTCCTATTCCACGTTATGAAATTCAAAAGAATGACTTATTGGAACAAAATCCGGGTTACGATAAATAGGTAGAGGTATGATTATATGACGAATTCCGGGAACGTGTGATGATGTTCCCGGAATTTTATCTTATTTTGTGAATCTCAGAAATTATATGAATTATGCATAAAGTAAAAGCGATTTTTTTAGCGGCCTGGATGTTCCTGGCTGTATCTTCTTCTTTGGCTATGAAGACCGGAGAGTCTCGTTGGCAAATGTTGGCGGATGGAAGCATTGAATGGATGCCCGGCAAACAAATTCCGCATGATGACCACATCGAGATGAGTGGAAAACAAGTGTCTGTCGTTTTGCGCTATGGTGTGAATGCGGAAGGGGAATTTGTGATAAATAAAAGTATGGTATGGCCTTTGTTACGTACCATTCCCAATAATACTCATGCCAGTTTGATGAGACGGTTCGACTGGAATCCGTTAGATTTAGTGACGGTTAATGGCAGAACCATCAACGGAGAGAAAGTGGAAAAGATCCGTTTGAAGGGGATGTTGGCTGTGGAGAGTTCGTATAACGGCGGATGGTATGGGCAATGCAAAGTGATACGGGAGTATTTGCCTTCGGTGGACCAGCCCGCATTGGTTGAGAATTATTTCTTGATCAATACGGACAAGAAACCTATGTCCGTAGAAATTCCGGTAACCAATGACAGGTTGTTCACCGATCCGCAAAAAGGAGTGGACGGTTCTTATCTTATTGAAATGAAAATGGATAGAAATGGGTATTTCTCCATACAACCGGGAGATACGCTGGCTTTTAGCGCTTATATTATCGGATATAAAAAAGGACAGCCCGCATTGGCCATTAACGGACAGCAGGAGAAACTGAAACGAATGGAGGCGGTAACTTCATGGATGGACAATCTGGTGCTCGAAACCCCTGATCCGGTTATTGACCGGATGTTCGCTTTCTCTAAAATCCGGGCTTGTGAGAGTATCTATGAAACTCAGGGAGGGCCTATGCACGGACCCGGCGGAGAATCATATTATGCAGCTATCTGGGCTAATGACCAGGCTGAATATATCAATCCTTATTTCCCCTTTACAGGCTATGATTATGGAAATGCATCGGCATTGAACTCATTCAAGCATTTTGCCCGTTTTATGAATAATGAATGGAAACCTATTCCCAGTTCCATTGTGGCTGAAGGGCTGGATATCTGGAATGGAGTAGGAGACAGAGGGGATGCGGCTATGATCGCTTATGGAGCGTCCCGTTATCTGCTGGCCCGTGCAAGCCGTGAGGAAGCGGAACAACTGTGGCCGCTTGTCACCTGGTGTTTGGAATATTGTAATCATAAACTGAACAAAGAGGGAGTGGTGGCTTCGGATACGGACGAATTGGAAAATCGTTTTCCTTCGGGAGATGCTAATTTGTGCACTTCTTCCCTTTATTATGACGCTTTGATTTCTGCTGCCTGTCTGGCACGGGAACTGGGTAAAGGGAATGCGGGTGCTTATCGTAAACAGGCTGCCGTATTGCGTAAGAACATTGAAAAATATTTCGGTGCCTCTGTGGAAGGCTTTGACACGTATGCTTATTATAAGGGGAATGACATTTTGCGTTCGTGGATTTGTATTCCATTGACGGTGGGTATAGATGAACGTGCCGAGGCTACTATAAATGCGCTGTTCTCACCACGTTTATGGACGGAAAACGGATTATTGACACAGGCAGGAAGTGATACTTTCTGGGATCGTTCCACGCTATATGCCTTGAGAGGGGTATATGCGGTGGGAGAGACGGAAAAAGCGACAGAGTATTTGCACCGTTATTCCACTACCCGGTTGTTGGGAGGGCATGTGCCTTATGCCATTGAAGCATGGCCTGAAGGTGGCCAGCGTCATCTTTCTGCTGAAAGCGGCTTGTATGGACGCATTATCACGGAAGGTATGTTTGGCATTCGTCCTACGGGTTTCAAAAGTTTTACTCTTACTCCTCGTCTGCCGGAGGCGTGGAATCACATGGCATTGAGAAGAATCGGGGCGTTTGGTGCTGAATTTGACATTGAAATCCAGCGTTTGTCCAATAATAGGCTTCAAGTGAAGATTATAAATGGAAACAAGATACAACAACACGTAATGAAAGCCGGAAATACACTTTCCATTCAATTAAAGTAAGTATAAAATGAAAAAAGCGATATTATTGGGAGTTACAGCTTTGTGCATGGCAGGTTGTAGCTCATCTTCAAAAGAGGACGCTATTCAGAGATTGCCGTCGGACCAGGTATCAGTATTCACCTCTTCGGACAAGCAATTGGAAAATGCGTACAATTGGGCGAAAAAAATGGCATTGTCATACGCACATGATCATAGTGACCCGGTAGGTTACTGGTACGAAGCCGCATTACCGCAGCGCGAGGCTTTCTGTATGCGCGATGTGTCTCATCAGTCGGTGGGAGCCCAGATTTTGGGCCTTACCGCGCATAATAAGAATATGTTCACGCGTTTTGTGGAAAATATCAGTGAAGAAAAAGACTGGTGCACTTATTGGGAGATAAACCGTTATAATAAACCTGCACCGGCTGACTATACCAATGACAAGGAATTCTGGTATAATCTGAATGCCAACTTTGATGTGATGCAGGCTTGCCTGAAAATGTATCAATGGACGGGAGATGCCGGTTATCTGACAGACCCTCTTTTTACGAACTTCTATGAAAAGTCTGTGAACGAATATGTGCATCGCTGGGCTTTGGAACCGGAAAAGATAATGGATCGCCCTCCTTATATGAATCAGCCTGAGGACTTTAATCCGAATAATAACTTTCATACTTGCAGGGGGCTGCCTTCGTATGTGGAGAATTTCCGTGGACTGACGGTTGGTGTGGATTTATTGGCTACGATGTATGCGGGTTTTAATGCATACGCCGAAATGGCCGGATTGACGGGGGATGATGTGAAGATGACAAAAGGAAGAATCCAGGCGGAAGCATACCGGGAAATCTTGGAGAACAGGTGGTGGAACCCTGACAGTTCTTTTTATCAGACTTTTTGGACGGAGGATCAGAAGTTTCACCGGGGGGAAGGAGTTCCTTTTATTCTTTGGTTTGACGCGTCTGAAAATCCGGACCGCATTCGTGCCAGCGTGAAGGACATTTTGAGCAGAGAATGGAATGTGGAGAATATGTCAGCATTTCCCGCCCTTTTTTATCGTTTGGGGTATGATGATGAGGCTTATTATTTTCTTGTAAATCTGCCTCACATGAACAGGTCTGAGTATCCTGAAGTGTCTTATGGTATCATTGAAGGTACGGTGTGCGGGGCTATGGGAGTCAAGCCTTTGGCTAGTGAAAGCAGTGTGGCGACTTGCTCGCGTCTGACGGGCGATTCCCAAAAGGCGGAAATTAAAAATCTTCCTGTTTTTGATGGATATATCACCGTGAAGCATGGAGGCAGGACGAGGACTGATATAGAGAATAACACTTCTAAGGAATTGACATGGAGGGTTGCTTTTATGGGGGATTATTCTCAGATAAAAGTGAACGGGAAGATGCATGCCCCGACCTTGTTGAAAGACATTCGTGGAAATCTGATTTCTGAAGTTTGCGTATCCTTGCCTGCCCACTCTAAGTTAAGTGCGGAAGTTCTAACTAATTCAAACTAACAGATCATGAAAAAGCTGACAATTTTATTTTTATGCAGTTGGATAGTATTGACTGCACAGGCACGGAAAGTGTTCCAACTGGACTCGCCTGACGGACATTTGAGTACAACTATAACCCTAGGGGATGAGTTGACTTATGACATAACATGTAACGGGCAGCAGGTGCTTGCCGCTTCTCCATTGTCAATGACTTTGGAAGACGGAACCGTGTGGGGGGATCATCCGCAACTGGCAGGCAGTTCTCGGAAAGAGGTGGACCAGCTGATTGATTCGCCTTTTTATCGCAGCAGCCGGCTGCGGGATCATTATAAAAAGCTGGTACTTCGTTTTAAAAAAGGATGGAGTGTAGAGTTCCGGGCGTATAATGATGGAATAGCTATCGGTTTGTGAATCAATTGAAAAAGCCGTTCAATATTCTTCAAGAAGAAGTGAACTATCAATTTACCGCTGATAAAACGGCTATTGTGCCTTATGTAGTACCACGTAGTGAGGATCAATTTTATAGTGCGTTTGAGAATACATATACTACCAGTAAAATTTCAGAATTGGATAAACAGAAGCTGATGTTTCTTCCGTTAGTCGTTGAAGCCGCTGACGGAGTGAAAGTATGCATTACCGAATCGGATCTGGAGAATTATCCGGGGCTTTATTTGTCGGGTGCGACAGGTGGTAACAGTTTGACAGGTGTACATGCTCCTTATCCTGCAAGTAAGCGTCAGGGAGGACATAATAACTTGCAGATGATTGTGGAAAAACGTGAACGTTTTATAGCGAAGGTTGATGGACCGCGCACTTTTCCCTGGCGCATGGCGATTGTTACGACTGATGATAAGGATTTGGCTGCAAGTAATATGACTTATTTGCTTAGTTCACCTTCACGGATTGGTGATCTTTCATGGATAAAGCCGGGTAAAGTGGCTTGGGAATGGTGGAGCGACTGGAATCTGGATGGAGTGGATTTTGTAACGGGAGTGAACAATGATACTTATAAAGCATATGTTGATTTCGCAGCCGCCCATCAGTTGGAGTATGTGATATTGGATGAAGGATGGGCGGTTAATCTGCAGGCTGACTTGATGCAGGTGGTAAAAGATATCAATTTGAAAGAACTGGTGAATTACGCAGCTGCCAAGAATGTAGGTATTATTTTATGGGCCGGTTATTATGCATTCGACAGAGATATGGAAAATCTGTGTCGCCATTATGCTGAACTGGGAGTGAAGGGTTTCAAGGTTGATTTTATGGATCGGGATGATCAGGAAATGGTCGCTTTCAATTATCGGGCGGCGGAAACCTGCGCTAAATATAAACTGCTCCTTGACTTGCATGGCATGTATAAGCCGTCCGGATTGAACCGTACTTATCCTAATGTATTGAATTTTGAGGGAGTTCATGGACTGGAGAACATGAAATGGAGTCCGGAGAGTGTGGATCAGGTAAAATATGATGTGACGATTCCTTTTATCCGTCAGGTGGCAGGGCCGATGGATTATACACAAGGTGCAATGAGAAATGCTGTGAAGGGCAGTTATTTCCCTTGCAACTCTGAACCGATGAGCCAGGGTACCCGTTGTCGGCAATTGGCTTTGTATGTGATATTTGAATCCCCGTTGAATATGCTGTGTGACACACCGGGCAATTATGAACGGGAGACTGAGTGTACTGATTTTATAACAGGTATTCCTACAGTTTGGGATGAAACGCATATTTTGGATGCCAAATTGGGAGAATACATTGTAACGGCACGTAGGAAAGGAGACCACTGGTATATCGGCGGCATTACGGATGGAACCGCAAGAAACCTTGAGATAGATTGTTCCTTCCTTGGAGATAAGGATTATGTGGGGGATCTGTTTAAAGATGGTATGAATGCGCATCGTATTGGCAAGGATTTCAAACGCGAGTCCGTTCGTTTGAACAAACAGGATAAGTTGAAAATACATCTGGCTCCAGGAGGTGGATTTGCAATCAGATTGCAATAAAGTTTTCATTGTCCGGATAATGATGAGGTGGGGAGGCTGGTAGCACTCCTCATCTCATTGTATTTTAAGTATAGGATCAAATAACTTTCTTTTTATACCTGTTAAATCATAAGAAAGCATTATTTTTGCAAGAAACCTTGGTTCCTTTTATTGGACTTCCAATGATGGAGAAGAACAATGATCAATAGAAATGTCTAACTATGAATAAACGGATTTCGTTATTTGCTTTTCTTTTTATACTATGCTTTGCGATTAGAAGCCAGACTAGAAATGTGAGGCACTATACCATTAATGAAGGTTTGGCAAACAATGCTGTGTATAGCATATTTCAGGACGTGAAGGGCCGGATGTGGTTCGGAACGATTGATGGGATACATAGTTTTGATGGTAACGGGATTCGTGTATGGCGGGATGAACGGATTTCTTCATTAGGCTCCAGTATTTATACTATAAGAGAAGATGACAGGCAAAGGCTTTGGATAGGTAGCGATCAGGGATTGGCATTATTTAATCTTCAGACGGAGAGTTTCTCTACTTTTGACGGGCAAACAGTGTCGGGCGTAAAGATCAATACGCCTGTCAGCCATATTATGCTGGACCGTAAAAAAACGCTTTGGATAGGTACGGTGGGCCAAGGCCTTTTTCATTATGATCCCCATGCGGACAAGTTGTATCAATATACGGCTCTTGGAAAAATAAATTCGGACTACATTTCATATATATTAGAAGATAGTTCCGGTACTATTTGGGTAGCTACAATGAATGCCGGAGTAAGCCGGTTTGTTCCATCGGAAGATCTTTTTCAACAGGTTGCGGCGGATGGGGTAAAGAATACAATCACTCTGTTTGAAGATTCAAGACGGAACCTGTGGGTGGGAAGCAGCGGAAACGGACTTTATTTACTGGAAAAGAAGGATGAACGACTTGTACAAAAATTAAAGCCGTCAGATGCTAAAGGGGTGCTTCAGGTGCGAAGTATGGTGGAATGGATACCGGGAGAACTTTTGATAGCTTCGGATGAAGGGTTGACGAGTTACAATATTGTCACAGGAGAAGATAAAACATTACGTTCGGACTCCAGGCAGGCTAACGGGTTGAATGATAATTATCTGCAAACATTGTTTGTCGATCGTGAACAGGCTCTTTGGGTCGGCACTTATTTTGGAGGGGTGAATTATGTTCCACCGACAGGAAACAGCTTTATACATTATTATAAAGGAAATACGCAGTTGGATGCCCGGATTATCAGCGTCTTTGCCCAAGCGGATAAGGATAATCTTTGGTTAGGTACTGATGATGCCGGTTTCTTTTATTGGGATCGTAAGAAAAATACATTTAAATCTTATAAACCTCAGCATTCTGTTTCCGGACCGACTTATCATAATATTCATGCCTTGTTGCAGGATGGTGATAATTTGTATATCGGAATGTATATGGGCGGACTCGATATAATGGATTTAAAAACCGGAAAGTTTAAGAATTATAAGTTCGGTACTTCTTCCAGATCTTTGTATGCATCAGGTATTTATGCGCTCTATAAAGATTCCGCTCAGCGCTTGTGGGTGGGAACTACCAATGGCTTGAATAAATACATTCCTGAAACAGATGATTTTGAACGGATTTATGAGGTACATCCGGCTGATGTGTCTTATATAATGGAAGACAAAAAAGGATATCTATGGGTATGTTCGCTTAATCAAGGCGTTTTTCGTTTGGATGGGAAAACACAAAAATGGGAACATTTTTCTTTACGAACAGAGGAAGAGAGGAATCAGTCCGTTATTCCTTCCAATAAGATTATTACTGCTTGTCTGGATGAAAAAGAAAATTTATGGTTTGGAACAGATGGATGTGGTCTTTTAAGATATGATTATAAGAAAAATGTTTTTGAGAAAGTGGTTTTACCGGAGAATATACGTGTGGTACACAAGATTATAGCGGCAAATAATGAACTGTGGCTGACAACCAGCAATGGTCTGTATTGTTACCAACCGGAGAATGGGAGTATCAAGATATATAATAAGCAGGATGGATTGCAGGAAAATCAGTTCTTGCCCAATTCGGGAATACAGTTGGTGGACGGTACTATTTTTGTAGGAGGCATTAATGGATTTAATGAATTCCATCCGGACAGACTTGCTTCTCATAGCCCAAAAACGACAGTGGTTCTGGCTGACTTTCAGCTGTTCAACAAACCGGTAAAAGTCGGGAGTGAAGATTCTCCTTTATCTACTTCCATTACGTATGCAGACCGTTTGGTACTGGAACATAAACATTCCATTTTCAGTTTGTCTGTCGCTACGCTTAATTATGCTAATCCTTCCAAAAATCAATATAAATATAAACTGGATGGATTTGAAAAAGACTGGACTGAGACAAATTCGGCTCCTCGCGTGACCTATACTAACCTTCCTTCCGGAAATTATACATTTCGTGTCAGTGCTTCCAATGGTGACGGAGTATGGAACGAAAACGCGATTGTTTTTCCTATTAGGGTTCTTCCTCCTTGGTGGGCGTCTACTTGGTTCTTCATTTTGTATGTTTGTATGGGAATAGGTCTGTTGGCCTGTTTGTATTATCGTATGAATAAAAAGCAACGTGAGAAATTAATGATGATGGCAGTAGAGAAGGACAAGGAAATCTATCAAAGTAAAATAGAGTTTTTTACGCACATGATACATGAGATAAGAACTCCCCTTACCTTGATTTTGGCTCCTCTTGAAAATGTGATGAGGTCTACAGGAAGCATCGGAGAGGCTATGCCCCAGCTTTTAGTCATTGAGCGCAATGGAAAGCGGTTGCTGAATTTGGTGAATCAGCTGATGGATTTCCGCAAAGTAGAGTCGGGGGATGAATGTTACTTTGGTGGATGTTGACATAAAAGCGATTCTGGCAGCTGTTTGCCAGCGTTTCTCTCTTTCGGCGGAACTGAAGAATATCAAAATTGTACTTACAATGCCGGATGCGGCTTGTTATGCTAAAGTAGATCCGGAGGCGTTTACAAAAATTGTGAGCAATTTGCTTACAAATGCATTAAAATTCACGGTTTCCCATATTTGGATTGATTTGATTCCCACAGAGGAAAACAAATTGGAATTGAGGATCAAAGATAATGGTCAAGGAATAGCCGTAGAGGAGCAAGAGAAGATTTTTACTCCTTTTTATCAGATACACGAGAACAGACCCAGTGATAATATAGGGACAGGTGTAGGATTACTGTTGGTGAAAAAACTGGTGAGCCTGATGCATGGTGAACTAAAATTGGAAAGTGAATCAGGTCTTGGAGCTACATTTATTATATGGTTCGATCGAAGTGAACAGGGTGAAACTTTACAAGATGAGGCCACACCGGCTGTCATGTTGCCTCAGGTACCTATTGATGTGACCGAACAGAAGCCCTATCACATTCTTCTCGTAGATGATAATCAGGATTTATTGGCTTATTTACGAATGCTTTTGGCTCCCGGGTATCAGATTACTTGTGCTTCGAATGGTAAGGAAGCGCTTGATTTATTAAGTGAACTGATGCCGGATTTGGTTATCAGTGATGTGATGATGCCTGTAATGGATGGTATGGAACTTTGTCGGAAAATAAAACAGAACTTCCGGACAAGTCATTTACCGATTATTTTGCTTACTGCAAAGGTGGAAACAAGGGATTATGTGGAAGGATTGGAGAATGGAGCAGACCTCTATGTGGCAAAACCATTTTCCTCAGATATTATAAAAGCACAGATACATAGTTTGCTGTCTAATAGAGAGCGAATGAAAGGAAGTTTCAAGACCGAACCGATGCTTCCTTCCGTTTCTGTTGCCAGCTCGCGGATTGATAAAGAGTTTTTGGAAAAAGTGACCGGTATTATCGAAGGCAGAATGACCGATTCGGATTTTTCAGTGGATGTGTTGGCACAAGAAATTGGGATTTCCCGTACCGGATTGTTCACAAAGCTAAAAGCGGTGTCGGGTATGACTCCGAATGATTTTATTCGTGTTATCCGATTGAAGAAAGCAGCGGTATTACTTTCTCAAGGCGATGTACAGGTTAGTGAGGCCTGTTTTCAGGTTGGTTTTTCATCTCCATCTTATTTCGCGAAATGTTTTCAGGCACAGTTCGGCGTTGCTCCTACGGAATTTAAGCGTATGAAAACTGTTAATTGATGTAGAACTTTGTTCTTTACGGATTTTCTTCCTATCTTGTGGCCCTCAATAAATAAGATAAGAATAGATGAAACAGCTATCCGCTTTCTTTCTGTTATGCTTTTGTCTTTCGCTATCGGCGCAGGATCAGATCTCTTTGTTGTTTGTCGGTGATTTGATGCAGCATCAGGCTCAGATTGATGCGGCCAGGCAAGGAGACGGGTATCATTACGATGATTGTTTCCGCCATGTGAAGGACGAAATCAGCCGGGCGGATGTGTCTGTAGGAAACTTGGAGGTGACATTGGGCGGAAAGCCTTATAGAGGGTATCCGGTGTTCAGTGCTCCGGACGAGTATCTTTACGCGATAAAGGATGCCGGATTTGACGTGCTGCTGACTGCTAACAATCATTGCCTGGACAAAAGGAAGACAGGGCTGGAACGCACCATCCGGATGCTGGATTCTTTGAAAATACCCCATGCCGGAACGTATAGCAATCCGGAGGAACGCCGTAAGAACTATCCGTTAGTGATAGAGAAAAATGGTTTTAGAGTTGTATTGTTGAACTATACTTATGGCACGAATGGTTTTAAGCCTGATGCTCCGAACGTGGTGAATTACATTGACCGGGAGCAGATAAAGAAAGATATTCTGGCGGCGCGCAGGAAATTCCCCGATGTCATTATAGCCTGTATGCACTGGGGGGTGGAATATCGTTCCTTTCCCGAACGGTCGGAGCGTGAACTGGCTGACTGGTTGATCGGGCAAGGAGTAGATCATGTAATAGGTTCGCATCCGCATGTGCTCCAGCCGATGGAAATTGTAAAGGACTCCCGAACTCCTGCCCGGCACGTTGTTGTTTATTCATTGGGTAATTTTATATCGAACATGTCGAAAGAAAAAACGGATGGAGGGGCTATGGTAAAATTGAAACTGCAACGGATTTTTCGAATAACCCGTCTGGTAGATTGTGAATATGCCTTGGTTTGGACTTCAAGACCGGTTTTAAGTAAAAAAAAGAACTTTGAATTATATCCTGCTACTTTTATAAATAAATCCATTCATAATGAGGAGTTTAACGTGATGAAACGTTTCTTGAAGGGAGCTGGAGAACTATTGGAAAAATCGAATGAAGGCATAAAAGAGTATTTTTTTGAATAATTTTTCCCCGAAATGTTTGCAGATATAAAAAAAAGCCGTATCTTTGCATCGCTTTCGAAAGGAAAGCCTAACATGGTGACTATAGTTCAGTCGGTTAGAGCGTCAGATTGTGGTTCTGAATGTCGTGGGTTCGAATCCCACTAGTCACCCTACCCCTATGAAAGGTTCTGTAAATCTAATGATTTATAGGACCTTTTTTTATTTTCTGTACCTGTTTGTGCAATTGTCATGACGATAAATTTAAACGATAATGGCGAAAGAGATAAATATATCTTGGAGTTGTTCCGGACATCTCCTAAGGAGGCTTTTCGTTTATTATTTGATACTTATCACATGAAATTGTGCATATATGCAGTGCAACTGACCGACTCTTTTGAAATGGCGGAAGATATAGTGCAGGATTTTTTCATCTATTTCTGGGAGAAGAAATATTATTTGAAAATAAATCAAAATCTTCGTTATTATCTTTATTTGTCTGTGCGGAATGCGGCCGTCAATGCTTTGCAGAAAAATAACATGTTGTCTATGGAGGAACTCTCGGGCATTGATATGACTATTCCGGAGGAATCTATAGATGAAGAGGAGCAAGAGGAGCAAAATAAGTTATTATTGGAAAAACTACAGAAATTATCTCATCAGGAACTACAAGTGGTGAGAGCTGTCATTATGGAAAATAAGAAATATAAAGAGGCGGCTGAGGAACTCCATATATCTGTGAATACTTTAAAGACTCATCTGGCGAGAGCGTTGAAGAAACTAAGAGAAGGATACAATTTGTACGCGCTGTTTTATTAAAATTAAAATTCTTTTCCTTTTTTGTCACCCGTTTATTAAAAATGGCTCTCTTTCATTAAACGAAAGTGATAATGGATAAAGAGAATCAAAAAAAGAATAAAAAGTATTTTGAATATTATATAGTGCAGCGAAAGGAAGAATTTCGTTGCCGATATGATCACGAACGGTCGTGGGAAGCCTTGCAATGCAAGCTTCAAAAGAGAAGAAAACGCCGGATCGGCCTGTATTGTGTAACAGCGTCGGCAGCCCTTTTTATTCTGGTTTTAGGAATTAGTCATATATTCTCTCTTCACAATAACACACAAAACAAAGATGCCGTAGTGGCTGCTGTAGTTTCATTTCCGGAAACAGGCAGCCGCAAGGCTATTCTTACTTTGGAGAATGGAGAAAAAGTGGACTTGTCGGTTAAAAAAGGTACGATTTCTAATGAAAGTTCTACGATCATTAATAATAATTCCAATCAATTATTGACTTATAAAAAAGTGGAAGAGGTTTCTTCAACTCCTCAGATGAATACATTGGCTGTCCCTAGAGGTGGGGAATATCAGTTGATTTTATCGGACGGAACAAGGATATGGATGAATGCTGAGAGTTTTTTGCGTTATCCTGCTTCTTTCGTTGGGGAGAAAAGAGAAGTGTTTCTGGAAGGGGAAGCTTTTTTTGAAGTGGCAAAAGATACTGAGCATCCCTTTGTCGTTCATACAAACAGACATTCAGTGGAGGTGCTGGGTACAAGTTTTAATATTTCTGCTTATCCTGACTATAAGGTATATACAACTCTTGAAGAAGGGCGCGTTAAAGTCAGTACGGCTAAGGCATCGGTCGTGTTAAATCCAGATCAACAAGCAGTTATTGAGCCGGATAATGATGATATAGTGACACGTGATGTGCCTGCTTACCTGTTTACTTCCTGGGCGAAGGGGAATTACGAATTTCGTAATACGTCTTTGGCTGAGATTGTCGCCCAGCTGTCACGGTGGTATAATGTGGATATCTATTTTAAAAATGAATCTTTAAAAAATAAGAGATTTGCAGGTATCATTTTCAGGGAGGAAGAACTGAGCTTTGCCATTGAAGTGATAGAAAGAGTCTCTAATGTGCATTTTACCCGTGATGGGGAAACTATTTACATTGAAGATAAGCACGAATAAGAAAGCAGCATGATAGGAGAGAATTGACTTTTTTAATAATAAATCAACAAACAATTATGAGTACAAAACTTTTGAGCGAAACTATTTGTCGCAAAGGCTCATGGTGAAATGCTTTGTTGCATTGATCGTATTCTTTTGTTCGGTGGGTGATGCGTTTGCCCAGGCTGATACTAAAGTGACTGTCAATGTGAACAGTGTTTTAATCAGAACTGCCTTGGATCAACTGCAAAGGGAGGCAAAGATCCATTTTGTTTATGATGAAGAGAATATTGATTCAGGAAAACGGGTGAGTTTATCTTATACTCAAACCCCTCTGAACGTGGTTCTGGATGATTTTTGTAAACAGACCTCGTTGCGGTATGAAGTAAAAAGAAACTTGATTCTTATTTTACCAGCAAAAGCGGAGAAAAAGACCGGAAAGCATGAACCTTTTTATATGACGGGCGTGGTTACGGATGAAACCGGAGAAAGTATCATTGGAGCTACCATAATGATTGGAGGTACAAGCCAGGGTACGGTGACCGATATAGACGGCCGGTATAGCTTGCAGGTTACTCCCGGCGATTTGGTGTCATTTACTTTTGTCGGAATGGCGGATAAAGTAGTCAAGGCGCAAGCTGGCAAGAAAGTGGTGAATGTGAAGATGGAGACAAATGCCACTGCATTGGCGGATGTTGTAGTAACTGGTTATCAGACGTTGTCTAAAGAACGTGCGACAGGTTCTTATTCTGTCATTTCAGAAAAAAGTACGAAGGGTAAACTGGAAACAGATGTGTTGTCACGTATTGAAGGTCTGGTAGCGGGTATCAATAAAACTTCCAGTAACAGCAGTGATGTCGTTATTCGTGGTATTACTACTTATATGGGAAATACAAAGCCACTGTATGTAGTTGATGGTATGCCTTATGAAGGTGATTTGGCATCCATAAATCCTACTGATGTGCAAAATATAACCGTATTGAAGGACGCTGCTGCAAGTTCTATTTATGGTGCCCGTGCTGCTAATGGAGTAATTGTTATTACAACCAAGCGCGGACAGGAAGGTAAAACTAAAGTGAGCTATAATGGTAGTGTCAAGTTGTCACCGAAGCCGGATTTTGATTATTTGAACTTGATGAGTAGTTCTGAATTGGTGGATATGCAGATTGAGGGATTTGATTATTATCATACGGCTTATGAGAATCTGAATAAACGTCGGGCTGTAAATCAGGTAGTTGATTTGTTATATCAGCATGAACAAGGTCAGCTGACGGATGGTCAATTGGCAGATGCTTTGTTGCCTTATCGCACCAATGATAACCGTAAACAAATAGAAGATGAATTTGCGCGTGTAGGTATTGTTCATCAGCATAATTTGGCTGTTTCTGGTGGTTCTAATAAAAATCGGTATATGGCTACTATTAATTATATGGGTGATTATGGTAATCAAAAGTACCAAAGTAAAGATCGTATTGGCTTTAGCTTAAAAGATGATGTGGATTTCTTTAATTGGCTATCGGCTGATTTCGGGGTGACAGGAAGCTTTTATCGTTCAAAAGGTGATAATGGAGCAGGCAGTTATAGCAGTTTGATGAGCAGTTATCCTAGTTATTATATGTTGAGAGACTTACAAGGTAATCCACTAAGTTTCCAACGTACTAAATCAGATTATGAATTGCAACGTTTGCAAAGTATAGGTTTGATGGATGAAACATATAGCCCGATAACGAACCGTGCAGAAGAAAGTTATCATAATAATTCTAATTATTATCGTTTGCATGCAGGGTTGAAATTTAAAATAATAGAAGGTCTTAATCTTGATTTGAAATATCAGACTGAAGGAACGTATGATAAAAATCGGACTTTGTATAGTAATATGTCATATACAGTACGTAATATGATAAATGATGCAGCTCAATATGATGCGGCAACAGGAAGTCTTACACTGAATGTTCCTAAGGGTGGCCAGTTGGGTGAGAGCCGTTACGAATCTTATTCATATACAATGCGTGCTCAAGTGAACTTTAATCGTGCATTTGGAAAACATGCTATATCAGCGTTGGGCGGTGCTGAACGTCGGTTGGTGCGTCGTACCGGTGCGAAGAATTATTATATGGGATATGATGATAATAGTCTGGGAGTAAAACCTATAAATCCGTTGGTTATGTCTCCTATTAATGGAACTGAGGCTTTGCTGGGATCATTTAATTGGGTTTATGGTGAATATAATTCATTGACTCATACGGAAGATCGATATGTTTCTTTCTATGCTAATGGTTCATATACATTTGACGAACGTTATTCACTGACAGGAAGTATTCGTATTGATCAATCTAACTTGTTTGGTACTGATCCTAAGTATCAGTATCGTCCGTTATGGTCTGTTGGTGGTGGTTGGCAAATTGCTAACGAGGCTTTTATGGAAGATTGTACGTGGCTGAATCGTTTGAATTTGCGTATTACTTATGGTGTGGGCGGTAATGTACCTAAGGATGCAGGACCGTATATGACTGTGGTTGACAGCGGATATAATGATTGGGTAGGAGATTTTGGCTCGTACATAAAGAATCCGCCTAACTCTCAGCTTCGTTGGGAAAAAACGGCTTCTACCAATATAGGGCTTGATTTTTCTGTATTCAATTCTCGTTTAGGTGGTAGCATTGATTATTATTATAAGAAAACGACGGACTTGTTAGGAAATCGTAATGCGGATCCGACTTTGGGCTGGGCAAGTTTATTGCAAAATTATGGTTCGATGTTCAATAGAGGCGTGGAATTGTCGTTACAGAGTGTAAATATTCAAAATAAGAATTTTACTTGGGGCACTAATTTAATGTTCAGTTATAATAAAAATGAACTGACCAATTTGGAAGGTACAAGAGAAACTGTTTTTTATTATAGTGCATATAATGTAGCTGCAGTGGGATATCCTATAAATAGTGTATTCAGCTATCGTTATGCGGGACTTGATCCGGAAAATGGAAATGTGCTGGTCTATAATAAGGAAGGAGAAAAAGTTTCAAAAATAAGTTCTATTGATGATATGGTATATTCTGGTACTCGTACTCCCAAATATACAGCGTCATTGAAAAATTTCTTCTCTTATCGTGATTTTGATTTTTCATTCATGTTTGTATATTATGGCGGTCATGTATTGCGCGATGTCGTAGCTGGATATATGAGTGGTGCACCGAGCGCAAATCTTACTCGTAAGGCTTTAAATCATTGGAGGAAGCCGGGGGATGAAAATATTCCGGGAGTGGCTCCGTCTTTCAATAGGAATATTTATTATACAGACGCTCAGGCATGGTATTCGGCAGATACGCATGTAAAGAAAGCAGACTATATCAAATTGAGAGATATTTCATTGAGTTACAATTTGCCGAAGAATTGGTTGAGGAAATATTTTATAGAGTCGGCTGCTGTGACTTGTCAAATCAGTAATGCGTGGTGGTGGGCTGCTAATGGAGATATTGATCCGGAAGCATATACTACATCTGGGTATGGATGGGGATCCTTGACTCTTCCGAATCCTACTACTTATACAATTGGTTTGTCTCTTAATTTTTAAATGATTAAATAGATAAATATGAAATTATATAAATTTTTACTTTGTGCATGCCTGGCGTTGTCTGTAATGTCATGTGATGATTATTTGGATATACAGCCCAAAGGGATTGTAATTCCGGAAAAGAGTGAAGACTATGAACGTTTATTGAACTATGCTCAATTGCTGAAAGCTTCAGAGTCATATCCTAATTTTATGACAGATGATGTTTTTATGCCTTATGATGATGATATGACAGGAGGATTTATTTCTCTAGGGTTGCCGGATCAGCATTTATATGCGTTTAATAGTGAAATCTTTGGAGAGGGAGAAAGTGACGGTCTTTGGGAATATTCCTATAATCGTATTTACTATTACAATGTAGTTATTGATGATATAATGGGGGCTACTCAAGATACTGAAGAACATAAAAAGCAATTGAGGGCTGAAGCTTTGGTTGGACGTGCTTTTGAATATTTGACTTTGGTCAATGCTTACGCCAATCATTACGATCCGTCGACTGCCGCTACAGATCCTGGAGTTCCATTGATGCTGGATAAGAATATCAATAAAACAAATCTGCAGCGTGCCACAGTGCAGGAAGTGTATGATCAAATTAAGGCAGATTTGGATGAGGCTGCTCCTAATTTACCGGAAAAACCTGTGTTGAATGCCTATCGTGCATCTAAGCCGGTGGGCTACGGGATGTTGGCACGTATGTATCTTTATATGGGAGATTACAAAAAAGCGTTGGAGAATGCGGTAATCTCATTACAGAATAATTCAACTTTGATGAGTCTTTTCCCTTATAAAGTAGTGGATCGTGATAAATACATTGGTAGAATTGACGTTCCGGATGGAGATGAGAATCCGGAAAATATTTATATTCGTTTGGCTCCATGGACTTTTGGATTCAGTGCTACTGCGTATGCATCTGAAGAATTGGCGTCTTTGTACGATCAGGAAAAGGACCAGCGTTACCTGTTGTATTTTACGAAATATTTAGGTGGAATAGATTTGGATTATCCTCTTTGGGCTCCTTATATTTATGCAAATATGGCTATGTCTACTCCGGAAATGTATTTGATAGCAGCCGAGTGTGAAGCCCGTATAGGTAGTAAAGACAAGGCTATGGAATATATTAATACCTTGCGCGATAACCGTATTATTGATAATGTACCTTTGGTTGCGAGTGATAACAAGGATGCATTGGTAAAAGTGCTGGAGGAGAGAAGACGGGAGATGCCTATGCTGGGTTGCACCCGCTTGATTGACTTGAAACGTTTGAATCGTGAGCCTGAATTTGCAAAGACTATTGTGCATGAGGTGAATGGTGTGGAATATAAATTGGAGCCTAACAGCCCTAAATATATTCTGCCTATTCCGCCTACAGTGCTTCGTTTTAATCCTGATATGGTTCCTAATATAAGATAAAAGATATTTTAATGAAAAAACTAACAAGTATGATGGCAACAGCAGCATTATGCTGTTGCCTGGGTTCCTGCAACAGTGGAACTAAGCAAGAAGTGGAGAATACGGTACATATCAAAGGCCAGCTGATGGATATGGGTAGCCAGAATGTGCGTATGCGATTTGACGGAGCGGCATCTATGGTGGGCGACAGCCGGGACATTTTGTTGGAAACGGATGCTGCCGGTTATTTTGATACTACTTTTGTACTGAAAGAGCCGACATATTACAGCATCAGTCGCAACACATTGTATCTTACTCCAGGGGATGATATGACTATCAAAGTAACTCAGTCAAATACTGAAGCGGAATTTTCAGGAAAAGGCGCTGAAGCTAATAATTACATGAAGTTCCGTCTTTTCCCGAAAGGGGGATCTTACTTGGAAGGCGGCGGTAACTTACGTGGAGATTTTGTTTCTACTAAAGCATTGGTTGACAGCTTGGCCGCTATACGTATGCATACATTGGATACGTTGAGTAATGTATCCGGTTTATTTAAAAAGCTGGAAACAGCACGGATCAAGGCGGATGTGATCAATAGCTATATCTGTTATGCTAGTTATTCAAGGATGTTTGCCGACATAAAAACTGAAGAAGAGATGCAGGCTAAATGGAATGAGTTTAATGTTTCGTTGACACCGGAGGTAGCTCCGTTGTATAAGGAAATTATGGATGAGAATATGTTGGATGTGGCTGTAGTACGCGATGTCCTTTCTTATCAGGAAGATTCCACACTGACTTCTCTTTGGTTCAAAGACATTTCCATTCCTGCGCGTACCACAGAACTGTATGCTTGTGCTAAAATCGTAGGCGATTTACGCGATGAAGTTTCGGAACAGACGGTGGACAAGGCGAAGGCATTTTTGCAAACAGTGAAGAATGCCGATTTCGCAACAGAAGTGGAAGGAAAGATTGTTCAGGCTTCCAAGTTGCTTCCCGGACAACCTGCATTTGATTTTGAGATGGAGGACGTGGAAGGCAATGTGAAACATCTTGCGGATTTCAAGGGCAAGGTGATTTATATTGATTTATGGGCGACTTGGTGCGGTCCTTGTATTCAGGAGTCTCCGGCGTTCGAGGCTTTAGGAAAGAAATATGCGGGTAAGGATATTGTTTTTCTTCCGGTTTCCACAGATACTACTACGAAGCCTTGGCTAGGATACCTGGATGCACATAAGAAAGAGTTGACTCAGTATCATTCCAATGACGTGGCTTTAAAAGAAAGCTGGGCCATCATGTATATTCCTCGTTTTATCTTGATAGACAAGGATTTCAATATTGTGAATGCATACGCTCCACGTCCGTCAAGTGAAGAGATTAGTCCTTTGATCGATTCTGTTCTTAATAAACAGTAAATTTATGATTGATAAGAAATATTTGTTATTAGGCGTTTCTCTATGCATGTTAAATGCTTGTAATGAGCCTAAGTCTGTGACTTTAGAGGGCAGTCTGGATGGAATCCAGACTGATTCCATCTATCTGTATCAAGTAAACAATGAGCATTATGGTAATGTGAAACTGATTGAGTCCATTGCCGTTACCGATGGTAAATTTGTTTATCCCGCTGATTCTATAGAAACCGGTCTTTATTGTTTCTCTTTGCAGAATATGGAGCGTGGAGAGTATTTACAACAATATGCCAACTTGTTTTTAGAACCCAAGTCCATGCAACTGACTCTTGGCAAGGACAAATATGAACATCTGAGTTTGCATGCTACTGGTTCTGCATTACAGGAACAATATGAGGCCTTACAAAAAGCGAAATATGTAGCTGGAAATCGTGCTGTTCTCGACTCTTTGGATAATATGTTCTATGAAGCCCGTGAAAAGGGAGACCAAAAAGAAATGGAGCGTATCCGGGAGGTTTCCATGCCCTATTATGACAGTGCTTCGGAACAGACCCGTAAATTGATCAGTGAGGAAATTGATAAAAATAAGGGTTCATACTTCGGTTTGTATCTGTATTACACCTATCGTTTCCAGAATCATACTTTTAATACAGTAGAGGAGATTGATGAGGTGCGTAACTTCATTGGTGGTTTTGACGAGACTTCCAAGCAGAGTAGCATGTATGCCAAAATGCAAGAAGGTTTGGATAAACTTGCCCAGTGTGCTGTTGGCAGTGCCGCTCCTGCTATAACCGGTATTGATTTGGAGGGAAATACTGTCAGTCTGAGCGATTTTAAAGGCAAATATGTATTGGTGGATTTTTGGTTTGCAGGCTGTCATTGGTGCCGTTTGGAAACTCCTTATTTATTGAAGACATACAATGCTTTTAAAGATAAGGGATTCACTATTTATGGTGTGTCAACGGACCGTCGTGAGGAAGACTGGAAAAAGGCCATTGAAGAAGACAAGAGTTATTGGAACCAGGTCCTCTTGCAGAAGGATGACGTAAAGAAGGTGTTGGAAACCTACTGTATTGTTGGTTTCCCACATATTATTTTAGTAGATCCGGAAGGTAAGATCGTAGCGAAGGAGTTGCGTGGAGATGATCTTTATAATACCGTTGAGAAGTTTGTAAACGGAGCAGAATAAGGAAATGTGTTTTTAAACGAGTGGAACAGCAGGTTGGGGAATGTCCAGCCTGCTGTTTTTTCTTTTATGGAATGTGAGTTTCTTGAGGGGAGGATATTCCTTTATTGCAGATAATGATGCATCGTGGTTTTGTTGTATTCATTTTTTATAGATCTAATGTGTGACCTGTATTTCTTTAATCTTTTCCTTTTGAAGAACATTTTGCCTGTCGGATAGGTTAAAAGATTATCTTTGTACTATTATTTAAAAAGAAAGACATTGGCAGAAATAAACATAAAAGACTAAAACGTATAGGTATTGTAAGCGTACAATACTTTTGGCGGTCTCGTTGGATGCTTGTGTTCAGATTTAAGACGAGGCCACCTTATTCTCGTAGAGAATTTAGATTTTAATTTGGATGATACCTGCTCGTGATGAGTAGGTATCATTTGTTTTTCAGCCTGTCCTGTTATGGAAATGGTATCCGTGATAATATAAAAGGAAAGCCAAGAAATATTTCGGCAGATTTCATGTTATTTATTGAATAAAACAAGTAAAAGAAAGATTCTTTTCTGTTTAATGTAACAGTTTACTTTAAATTCTTAACTTTGTCCCCCTCGAAAATGATTGTTACAAGATAATTTAGCAGTTAAAGATGCAACCATATAAAAAACCGGAAGCCATAAAACGTATGAATGAGCTGGCGGGCAGCCGGAAGCCTTTTCTTTTTATTATAGATTATAAACAGCAATGCTCTTTGATAGAAGAGGTAAGCCGGATTGATTCTGCCTGTTGCCGTTATGATTTCAATGGAGTGAAAAATGTGGAGGCTTCAACGGAAAGTTACCCTGGGCGGATAGATTGGGACTTTGCCCCGATGCCTTTGGCAGATTACCGGCAGGCTTTTGAAATCGTAAAACGGAATATTCTGGCGGGTAACAGTTATCTTGCCAATTTGACTTGCAAGGTTCCTGTCAGTACTAATCTTACTTTGGAAGATGTGTTCCGGCATTCCAAGGCGCTTTATAAACTTTGGTTGAAGGATAAACTGGTCTGCTTTTCTCCCGAAATCTTTGTCCGCATAGAGAATGGAGAGATAAAATCTTTTCCCATGAAAGGAACGATTGACGCGACTTTGCCGGATGCGGAAAAACAATTGATGGACGATCCTAAGGAGGCAGCCGAACATGCTACCATTGTAGACTTGATTCGGAATGATCTGAGTATGGTGGCGGAACGGGTGAGCGTTGCGCGGTATCGGTATTGTGACCGGTTGGAAACAAATAAAGGCCCTATCTTTCAGACCAGTTCGGAGATCTGTGGAACTTTACCTGATGATTATCCTTCCCGTATCGGAGAAATTATATTTCGTCTGCTGCCGGCCGGCTCCATAACCGGAGCGCCTAAACCCAAAACCATGGCTATTATTGAAGAAGCGGAGGATTATGAGCGCGGCTTTTATACAGGTATAATGGGGTATTGTGACGGCAGGACTTTAGACAGTGCTGTGATGATCCGTTTCATAGAAAAAGACGGAGAACGACTTTATTATAAGGCAGGGGGAGGAATTACTTCAAAGAGTGATTTGCAAAGTGAATATAACGAGATGATACAGAAAATTTATGTGCCCATTTATTGAGACTATACGGATAAAGCAAGGAAAAGCGTGCAATTTGTCTTATCATAATGAAAGACTGAATGACACCCGTCGTCATTTCTGGCCGGGCTGTCCCGACATAGAGCTGGACAAATACCTGAAACTGACACCGGAGATGGACGGGATGAAATGCAGGGTGATATATGATGGTGGAGGTATAAAGGAAATTAGCTATGCAGCCTACCGGATGCGTCCGGTACATTCCTTGCGGCTGGTTTGTTCGGATGATATAGACTATACCTATAAAAGTACGGACAGGGAGGTATTGAACCGTCTTTTCGCCTGTCGCGGGGAACAGGATGATGTATTGATTGTCAGACGCGGACTGCTGACCGATACCTCCATAGCCAATATTGCCTTGTTCGACGGGAAGGATTGGGTTACGCCTAAATCACCTCTGCTGAGAGGGACTTGCCGCATGGCGCTGATGGATAAAGGAGTCATAAAAGAGAAAGATATCCGGCCGGAAGAACTATCCTCTTATTCTTTTGTTAGGTTGTTTAACGCTATGATCGAATGGGGAGCGTTGGAACTTTCTACCGGAACTATTTACGAATAATAAAAAAGACGGTGGAATTTTGGACTTTTTTGTTTGTTTTCTTAAATAATTTGCTATATTTGCAAAAAAAATATAAATATAGGTAGGGTATGAGATTGCGGACAGTTGCCAAGTTGGGTATGGTGTTATCAGTTGTATTGTTTTGTACAGCTGTTGGCTTTTACGGCTTTGCAAAATTAAGCCTGACGGATAAGAGTCGTGAAATCAATCTCTTCTCACTTGTACCGGCTGATTGCATCGGTGTGTTGGAGAGCGACAATATTAATTATTTTCAGAATGAATTTACTCAGTTGAATTATTCGGAAGAGTTGGGCAATTTCCAGTTTCCCGGTTTGTTTAATTATGTGTTGGGAGGCTTGAATGAATATACAACCAATAATGCCCATGGCTTGAGCAGCAAGATGAGCCGGGTGGTGGTCAGTTTCCATTCGCCTGGCACTCCGCGTGACCAGGTGGTGTATTTCCGTATGGGAGATGATGATAAGGAAACATTGGGCGATATGTTGTTGGAGAGGGCTCCGGGGAATTTCTCACCTAAAAAGGAAAAATACAGAGGGAAAAATATAGCTGTCTACCCGTTGGGCAATGATGATTTTCTGGCTGTCTATAGCGAGGAGGGATTCTATGTGGTGAGCTACCAGAAAAGTTTGATAGAGAAAGTGATTGATACACGTGAGGATGAGGAGAAAGCACTGAGCAACGATCCTGTATTCTCCAAAGCGATGCAGAAAAAGAAAACGCATAATTTTCTGACTTTATACGGACGTACCCCTTCTATGCCTTTCTTGCAGGATAATAAAGGCTGTTGGAGTGAATTTGACTTTCACATGAACAGCGATGTGGTGTATCTCACCGGAGATACCTTCATGCCTGATACATGCGATTGTATGAACCAGATATCCGGAAAGTTGAAAAGTATTCCGGATATTAGGGAAGATAGTCTGATCATTTCTGCTGATAAGGATTCCATGGCAGGTTATATGGAAGAGGCATACGAAAGGAACAGCCGGACATTGTTCAATGAATGTGTGGCTAATCTTTCACGCGACGCCGCCTTTATGCTTGTGGCGGATATGAACAAGGTATCCCGGAATCCGGAACGTTTCGAACCTTATCTGCCGGCATTTCTGCTGGAAAATGCTCCTTGTTCCACTCGTTCATTCTTTCAGCACAGTTGTCGGTAGTGAACGACCGGCTTTCCCACATCATGGTGCTGACATATAAAGATTAGCGCAACTTGTGCCGGTGGAAGTGGGGGGCCACTTTGTTTCTGAAATAGAATAATGAGATAACAGTGAGTGCAGCTCCGAATAGATAAGCCATCTTGAAAGTGGCTATTTCCGCTATATATCCGCCCAGTAACATGCCGGCGCCTATGCCCACATCCCACGAAGTCAGGTAGGTGCTGGTTGCCGTACCGCGCTGACTGTTGGGGGCCAGGTTCACAAACAACGTGTTGTAGGCAGGAAACATGGTTCCGAAACCGATGCCTAGCAAAAGAGCTATGGTGAACAGAAAATAAGTAGTCCATTGCAAGTCCCATGTTGTCAGCCATCCGCATGAACTCAACCCGAAGAAACAGAAACAGACCAGATACAGGCCGGCTTCGATGACCTGGGTAACCATTCCCCGGTCTACCAGGCGTCCGGAGAAGAGACGGGAAACCGCCATGCCCAATGCCATGAAGGTGAAGAAGAAACCGGTGGATGCCTGGATGCCTATTTGCTTGGCATACATTGCAACGTAATTGGTGGTCATGCCGTAAGGAATGGATAACAGTAGCAAGCTGAAACCTGCCGGGAGTCCTTTGAGCAAGATGAAACGGTCCAATGATACCGGTTCTCGTTTTACAGGTGGCTTGTAGGTGGTCTTTACCAATGAGGCGCAGAGAAATCCTGTCAGGCAGGAGCCTAACGAACAGCAGAAGATAAGTGTATAATCCACTCCTGCATCATGCAGGAAGAGCCCTGTCATCGGTCCGATGGACATGGCTATGTTGTTTGCCAGTCCGTAATATCCCAGTCCTTCCCCACGGCGTGAAGAAGGCATGATATCAATGACAATGGTATTTCCGCTGACTGTCACCATGCCGAACGATACTCCGTGTACAATGCGGAATAAGATAAATAAGGTGAGTGTTCCAGCAATGATATATCCTCCGAAGATGGCGGTAAAAGTGAAATAAGCCAACAGATAAAGCGGTTTGCGGGAAAAGGTATCCAACAGATAGCCGGAAAAGGGGCGTATGCACAGAGCGGCGATGGTGTAACAGGAAAGTACGGCACCTATGGTTGTTTTATTGGCGTCAAAAACTTCTGCCAGATAGAAAGGCAATACAGGCATCAGTAACCAGAATCCAAAGAATAATAGAAAATTGGCTGCCAGTATTTCTATATAATTTTGGGTAATCAGCTTGTCCTTCATGAGTGATAATGTGCTAATGTGTCAATCTGCTAATGGGTTAATGTGTCAATGTGCCAATAGCTAATATGCCAATTGACCGCGTTATATTCCGCATGGCAATTGGCACATTAGCACAGGGTCTGCAATTGAGACACATTATTAATTAGCCGCTTCGAATTCTTTCAGGAAGCGGGTATCGTTTTCAGAGAATAATCGTAAGTCGTTTACGCGATATTTCAAGTTGGTGATGCGTTCAATACCCATACCTAGCGCATAGCCTGAGTAAACTTTACTGTCAATGCCGTTGGCTTCCAATACATTCGGATCCACCATACCACATCCCAGAATTTCCACCCAGCCCGTACCTTTACAGAACGGACAACCTTTTCCGCCGCAGATATTACAACTGATATCCATTTCGGCACTCGGTTCGGTGAACGGGAAATAGGACGGACGCAGACGGATTTGAGTATCTTCGCCGAACATTTCTTTGGCGAACAGCAACAATACCTGCTTCAAGTCAGTGAATGATACATTCTTGTCAATGTAGAGCGCCTCTACCTGATGGAAGAATGCGTGGGCACGGTAGCTGATCGCTTCATTGCGGTACACACGTCCCGGACAGATAATGCGGATGGGAGGTTGCGAATGCTCCATGGCTCTGGCCTGTACGGAAGAAGTGTGGGTACGAAGCACGATGTTCTTTTTCACATCTTCCTGATTGGCTTCGATGAAGAACGTGTCTTGCATGTCACGTGCGGGATGGTCCTCGGCAAAGTTCATGGCGGTGAACACGTGCAGGTCGTCTTCTATTTCGGGGCCGTCGGCAATGCTGAAGCCCAGCCGGTGGAATATATCAATGATTTCATTCTTTACGATGCTCAGCGGGTGGCGTGTTCCCAGGTCGATGGGGTAGGCCGTGCGGGTGAGATCCATTTCGGCCGCGCCGTTGTCCTGGGTCTCGAAAGCTTCTTTCAAGGAGGCGATACGTTCCTGAGCCTTGTTCTTCAGCTCGTTCAGTCTCATGCCTACTTCTTTTTTCTGTTCGGCAGGTACATTGCGGAAGTCTGCCATCAACTCATTAATCGCTCCTTTTTTGCTAAGATATTTAATGCGCAAGGCTTCCAATTCTTCCGCATTGGCTGCTTGCAAGCCTTCAATTTCCTGAAGTAATTGTTCTATTTTAGCTAACATAGTTTCTTCTTTATTTTTTAATGACCGCAAAGTTAGCGAATTAAACCCATATATTTTGCTGAAAACTAAAAAAAACGATATTTTTGCATCGTTTTTTCTAAATATAGAAAATGAGAAAACTAATAATCGGAGTTTGTCTGCTTATGCTGATAAGCTCCTGTGGAGGCGGAAAAAAGAAAATGGACCCCTTCGAGACGCTTACTGAGGAAATTGATTCGCTGACTGCAACCCCGGACACAACAGAGGCGATGGCTGCGGTAGAGGAAGAGCCCATGGTTCCCGCTACGGCCGACGAGAGTTTTGCTGACTTTTTCTACAATTTTGCCAGTGATGAAAAATTGCAACTGTCACGCATCGTGTTCCCTTTACCCTATTATACCATGGAAAAGAAAGAACACATTGAAAAGGACAAGTGGAAGCACGATCCTTTATTCAGCCGGCAGGATGCCTATACTGTTCTGTTTGACAAGGCGGAGGACATGGAGGTGGAGAAAGATACGGGGCTGACCAGTGTCAAGATAGAATGGATTTACTTGAAAACAGGGAAAATCAAGCGGTATTATTTTGAACGCTTGAAAGGGCTGTGGAAACTGGAAGCCATAGATTTCGCGGATATGCCGCGGGAGGATGCCGGTAAGGAGGACTTCTTTGAGTTTTATGAACGTTTTGCCAACGACTCTGTTTTCCAGTTGTCACGTCTGCACGAACCGTTGAAATTTGTGACCGCTGATCCCGAAGACGAGTTCCAGATACTGGAGACAACCCTGGAGGCCGGACAATGGTTCGCCTTCCAGCCTGTATTGCCTCGTGAGAATCTGACCAATGTGAACTATGGACAGAACGAGAATGTGCATTCCGATACGAAGGTGATTGAAATGAAGGGCTTTGGCAATGGATTTAATAATACGCTCTATTTTGAACGGCGGCACGGTCAGTGGAGACTGATGCAGTTTGAGGATCTGAGCGACTGATTTGATGGTAAATGAAAGAAATAAAAGACTACTCTCTGTTGCCTCATAATACATTCGGTATGGATGTAAAGGCATCTTTGTTCGTGGAATATGAATCGGTGGAAGAACTGCGGTCCGTCTTGTCGGATAAAAAACGGATGGCCGGCGGCTGGTTGCATATCGGCGGAGGAAGTAACTTGCTTTTTAAAGGTGATTACGCGGGGACTATCCTGCATTCGGCTGTCCGGGGATATGAGGTGGTGGCTGAGAACGAACGGGAAATAGAGGTCAGGGCGGGAGCCGGAGAGGTATGGGATGATTTTGTGGCATATACCGTAAGAAACGGTTGGTATGGCGCTGAAAATCTGTCATTGATTCCCGGCGAGGTAGGCGCTTCTGCCGTCCAGAATATCGGTGCGTACGGTGTGGAGGCGAAAGATCTGATTGTAAGTGTGGAAACCCTCGAGGTGGAGACCGGCAGGGAACGGCTCTTTACCTGGGAGGAATGCCGTTACGCTTATCGTGAAAGCATTTTCAAGAAAGAATTGAAAGGTAAATATATAGTGACTCATGTCACTTACCGTCTGAGCCGGCAGCCGGTCTTTCATCTGGAATATGGCAATGTGCGTGGCGAATTGGAAAAGCAAGGCCGTGAGGTGACTTTGGAGAATGTAAGGGAGGTGATCATAGCCGTGCGTGAAGCCAAGTTGCCCGATCCGCGGGTGCAGGGCAATGCCGGAAGTTTCTTTATGAATCCCATCGTTCCGCGTAAGCAGTTTGACATGCTACAGCAGCAGTATCCCGACATGCCGCATTATGAGGTGGATGGCAGCCGGGTGAAAATTCCCGCTGCATGGATGATAGACCGTTGCGGCTGGAAAGGCAAACAAATAGGACGCGCGGGTGTTCATTCCAGACAGGCGTTGGTTCTGGTGAACTGTGGGGGCGCTACGGGGGATGAAGTGATCTCTCTTGCCATGCAGATACAGCAGTCTGTGTTTCAAAAGTTCGGGGTGGCGATCTCTCCCGAAGTGAATTTTATATAAGGTATGATATGAAGATTACAATACTAGGCAGCGGAACATCTACGGGAGTACCCGAAATAGGGTGCAAATGCCCGGTATGTACCAGCAGTGATCCCCGGGACAACCGTTTGCGCTGTTCGGGGCTGGTAGAAACGGAAGGGCTCCGGATACTGATAGACTGCGGTCCCGACTTCCGTGAGCAGATGATACGATTGGATGATTTCAAGCCCTTGGATGGTGTTCTGATCACTCACGAGCATTATGACCATGTAGGAGGTTTGGATGATTTGCGTCCTTTCTGCCGTTTCCGCGATGTGCCGGTTTATGCCGAACAATATACGGCGGAGCGTCTGCGCCAGCGTATTCCTTATTGTTTTGCCGAACATCTTTATCCGGGAGTTCCCCGTATTACATTAGAGGAAATTGTTCCCGGCTCTCCTTTTGTGATCGGCAGTCCCGAAAGAAAAAAGGTGGAAGTGACGCCCCTCCGGGTGATGCACGGCAGACTGCCCATTTTGGGATACCGCATCGGCCGGATGGCATGGATTACCGATATGCTGACGATGCCCGAATCTGAATACGATTTGTTGCAGGGACTGGATGTACTGGTAATGAACGCGTTGCGTCCCCAGCCTCACAATACCCATCAGAACCTGCTGACGGCGTTGGAAAATGCGCGGAGGATAGGAGCCGGAGAGACTTATTTTATTCACATGAGCCATCATGTGGGATTGCATGCTGACGCTGAACGGCTGTTGCCTCCGCATATACATTTTGCATACGATGGAATGAAAATTTGTTTATAAAGCCGGCTTCAACGAATACCGGCACAATCCGTTCAGTCCGCATTCCGCACATTTCGGCGTACGTGCCACGCAGACATACCTGCCGTGTAAAATCAACCAATGATGTGCGGTGGGTACAATCTCTTCCGGAATGTACTTCATCAGATATTTCTCGGTAGCCAGCGGTGTGGTGCAGGTTTTGGGAACCAGCCCGATGCGGTGGCTCACCCGGAACACATGCGTGTCTACCGCCATGGCAGCTTTGTTGAACACTACGCTTTGAATGACATTGGCCGTCTTGCGTCCCACTCCCGGCAGTCTGATCAGTTCTTCCAGTGTTCCCGGCACTTCGCTGTGAAAATCCTTCACCAGCATCTGTGCCATGCCCACCAGATGTTTCGCCTTGTTGTTGGGATAACTTACACTCCGTATGTATTCATAAACCACTTCCGGTGTCGAAGCGGCCAGTGCCTCAGGAGTCGGGAAATCCCGGTAAAGGGGAGGGGTGATCATGTTTACCCGCTTGTCCGTACATTGCGCGCTCAGAATAACGGCTATCAACAACTCGAATGGGTTGTTGTAATGAAGTTCGGTCTCGGCAACGGGCATCGCCTCTTGGAAGTAAGCGATTACCTTGTTATAAAGTTCTTGTTTTTTCATCTTTTCTCTTCTTTTTCCGGTTACAAATATAATTGATAAATCAATAAGGTGGAGTGATTCGGGCGGTTCATTTGTCCGGCCGGGGTGTCTTCTTCTCCTGTTTGCATGAGCGGGCTTGACGGTTTCTTTCAGATAAGAATATTTAAGGCGGTTATATTCAAATACCTCGGAAATAATTTCTATCTTTGCGCCTTGAATTAAAAATAGACGTATGATGCCGTGAATAGCGGTCGTGTATTCTAGAACACCACGTAAAAAACAGGAGAAATGAAGAAGAATAATAACACTGTATCTGTATCGTTCATGTTGCTCGGCATACTGTTTTGTGT
The DNA here is from genome assembly GCF_000614185.1 of Phocaeicola sartorii JCM 17136 = DSM 21941. Taxonomy (GTDB): domain Bacteria; phylum Bacteroidota; class Bacteroidia; order Bacteroidales; family Bacteroidaceae; genus Phocaeicola; species Phocaeicola sartorii. Next base: position 113,758 of record NZ_BAKM01000006.1, read on the forward strand.
ATGTCTTGTCGCAGCGAATTTATTGGAGACCAAGGTAGTCCAGGTCTGGAAAATCACGGCGACAGCCGGATTGGTCGTATTTCCCATCTCTTACATCATCAATGACTGTATAGCCGAAGTCTGGGGCTTCCGTAAGGCGCGCCTTATCATTTGGATGGGCTTTGCCATGAATTTCATGGTGGTAGCCTTGGGCCAGCTTGCCATCCTGATGCCCGCGGCTCCGTTCTGGGAAGGAGAGGAGGGCTTCAACTTCGTGTTCGGCATGGCGCCCCGCATCGCCGTGGCCAGTCTGACCGCTTTTCTGGCAGGTTCTTTCCTGAATGCCTATGTCATGAGCAAAATGAAGCTGGCCTCGGGTGGAAAGCACTTTTCGCTCCGTGCCGTCGCTTCTACCTTGGTGGGCGAGAGCGCCGATTCCATCATTTTCTTTCCTGTCGCCTTCGGAGGCTTGATGCCTGCCGGCGAACTGATGAAGATGATGCTCATTCAGGCGGTGCTCAAGACACTCTATGAAATCATTATCCTGCCCGTTACCATCCGTGTGGTAAAGTATATCAAGAAGGTGGATGGAAGCGATGTCTTTGATGAGCATATCTCATACAACGTATTAAAAATAAAAGAACTATAATAATTTGCTAACGTGCCGGTATGCCGATAGGCCAATTACCGTGCGGAATATGGCGTACCATATCCATATAGCGGGGCGGTTAGTGCAGGGGCATGTCAGCACATTGAAAAAATATAAACAATGAATAAAAGTGACGCATTGGTTGTGTTCAGCGGCGGGCAGGACTCGACCACTTGCCTGTTTTGGGCAAAAAAGCATTTCCGCAGGGTATATGCTTTAAGTTTTATCTATGGACAAAAGCATGTGAAGGAGGTGGAGTTGGCCCGCGCCATTGCCGGAAAGGCAGGTGTGGAGTTTAAAGCGATGGATGTCTCCTTTATAGGAAACTTGGGCAAAAATTCGCTGACGGATACCACGATAGCGATGGACGAGGAGAAGCCTGCCGGCAGTTTCCCTAATACATTTGTGCCGGGGCGCAATCTGTTCTTTCTGAGCATTGCGGCTGTCTATGCGCGCGAACTGGGGATCAATCATATCGTGACCGGTGTGTCGCAGACCGATTTCAGCGGTTATCCCGATTGCCGGGATGCTTTCATCAAGTCGCTGAATGTGACGTTGAACCTTGCCATGGATGAGCAGTTCGTGCTTCACACTCCGCTGATGTGGATTGACAAAGCGGAGACATGGGCGTTGGCGGATGAATTGGGCGTGCTCGATTTGATCCGGCATGAAACGCTGACTTGCTATAATGGCATACAAGGGGATGGCTGTGGCCATTGTCCGGCCTGTAAGCTTCGTCGTGAAGGATTGGAGAAGTATCTGGAGATAAAGGCGGAAAAAGAGAAACAATAAGATAAATGAAGGTGTTTTCTCCCTGTATGAAAAGTGTTTCCTTCCTGTAGATTTTATCGTTTCACCCTAGTGATTAAGCTTGATCACTAAAGTGAGGATGTTTCATCACCTTGGTGATATAACTTCATCACCCGGGTGAAACGATAGGCTCTGCCGGAAGGGAATCTCTTCTCCGAAGCATGAAAGAGGAAACATGAATATGGAAAAAAGAGAACTTTAATGGAAAGAAAAGATGAATTGACCCTTCTCGGGGCGAAGACCGAGTACAAGCAGGATTATGCTCCGAAGTGTTGGAGTCCTTTGTGAACAAGCATCCCGGAAACGACTATTGGGTACGTTTCAACTGCCCCGAATTTACCAGTCTGTGTCCTATTACAGGACAGCCCGACTTTGCGGAGATCCGTATCTCCTATCTTCCCGATGTGAAAATGGTGGAGAGCAAGAGTTTGAAACTGTATTTGTTCAGTTTCCGTAATCACGGTGATTTTCATGAAGATTGCGTGAATATCATCATGAAAGACTTGATAAAGCTGATGGATCCCAAATATATAGAGGTGACGGGCATCTTTACTCCGCGCGGCGGGATCTCCATTTATCCGTATTGCAATTACGGCCGTCCGGGTACCAAGTATGAGGAATTGGCGGAGTATCGGATGCGCAATCACGATTTATAAGCCGTTTCTTATCAATGAATGAGAGTTTGTTGCCTCAAATATTTGCTAGTCTTGAAAATTTGTTCTACCTTTGCACCCCGATAAAGGAGAGGTGCTCGAGTGGTTGAAGAGGCACGCCTGGAAAGCGTGTATACCCCAAAAGGGTATCCGGGGTTCGAATCCCCGTCTCTCCGCTGGAAAGAATTGCAAAACAAAGAAAATCCCTGTAAATTAATAATTTACGGGGATTTTTTGTTTTTGATATATAGCTAAGCATATCTTTAGAATGGAGGAAATGCAAAGCTTTCCTCTCAGTCTGTTAATTGTAATGCAGATAGTCGTATCCCAATGAAAAAGGCTTAGTTGTCGGATAGAAAACCTTTAGCAATGCATAAGAAAAGGCTTGCCTTTCAAAGCGTTTTTCTGCTGTAGTCCCAGTGTATGAGGGCTGTTCGCTGCTTTGACACGATACTATAAACATTTGGTATAATCCTACAAATCTTTTTCAGACTGTGCATCTATCTTTGAGGCAACGAATTAAATGTAAAATCTGATAATATGGAAAAGATTAAAAAGTGGTTTCTTAAGATTTATTTCCCTGTCGGACTGGAGAAGGGTACAAGCACCCTCCAGCTTGAGATGCCGGGGCAGTGTGGAAATTGTATTCACCAGTTGTTTATCGTGAAAGAAATTAATTCGTCTGAAAAATGAAAAATATGAAGAGGCTTTTATCTGTTATATTATGTGTGCTGATGTCCGTGGAAATGTCGCATGCCCAAACTGTTTCCTTTAATGTGAAGGACTATGGGGCGCGTGGCAATGGGAAAAGGTTGGATTCTCCTGCCATCCAGCGGGCGATTGATGCTTGTCATCGTGCCGGAGGAGGAACTGTGATAGTTCCTCCCGGTACTTATCTTTCGGCTACGGTAGAGTTGAAGGACAATGTGACGTTGCATCTGGAAAAGGATGCGCTTATCTTGGGTACTACCGATTATAAAGCATATCGGAATCTGGATCCTTTTACGGAAGGACTGGGCATTGAGGTAGGCTGGGCATTGTTGGTGGCGGTGGATGCCCGGAATGTGGGATTGACCGGCGAGGGGACGATTGACGGGCAGGGATCTGCTTTGAAAGAACGTCATATAAAGGAAGACAAGCGTCCGGAAAAAGATCGTTGGGGATTGCGTCCTTTCTTGCTTCGCTGGGTGCGTTGCCAGGGTGTTACGGTGAAGGATGTGACATTGAAATATGCCGGTGCGTGGACTTCGCATTATTTTCAGTGCACGGATGTGACGATTGACCGGGTGACGATTCGCAGCGTGGGGGTTGCTCACAATGATGGTATCAATATTGATGGTTGCCGGCATGTGCGTATCAGTCATTGTGATATTGTGAGCGGAGATGATGCGCTGTGTTTCAAGACAACTTCCAGCAAGATGGCATGCAGTGATATTGTTGTCACCGATATGAAAATGAAAACCAATCAGGCGGGGATAAAGATGGGAACGGAGTCGATGGCGCCGTTCGAGGATATCAAGATAAGCAACTGTCACATCTATGACACGAAGAACGGGGGGATCAAACTCTTCTCGGTGGATGGTGCTTGTTTGCGTAATGTGGAAATTTCGGATATCACGATGGATGAAGTCCGTACGCCGATGATGTTCCGGTTGGGGTCGAGACTGAGCGTTTTCCGTAAGCAGGAAGACACGAAGCAATCTACCGGCACGTTTGAAAATGTAGTTGTCCGCAATGTGAGGGCAGTGGCGGCCGACAAGGCGCAGCTTGATCCGCCTTCGGGTATTCTGGTAACCGGTGTCCCGGGACATTATATTACAAATCTGACGTTGGAAAATATTCATATCCGTCTGTTGGGAACGGGAACGGAGGAGGACGCTCGCCGGCAGGTGCCGGAAGCGGTGGACCAGTATCCTGAAGTGAAGACTTTCGGACCTAAGATTCCTGCTTACGGCGTATGGGCACGCCACGTCAAAGGATTGAAGTTGAAAAATGTGACTTTTGAATTGAAGAATCCGGATGCCCGTCCTAAGATTATTTGTGAGGATGGAGACCTGGAAATTTATGAATGATAGAAGAGACTGATATGATAAGGTTGTATAAAATAGGTTTTGCTTTGTGGCGCTGTGTCAGCGCGGTTGGTGTGCTGGCACAGACAGCCACCTTGAAAAGTCCGGATGGAAGGATTACTTTTTAAGGGTGGACAAGGATCGTTTGATTTACATTAATGAAGAAATAGAGATGAAAAAGATATTGATAGGAATTTATGGTGTGGCAGTGCTGTGCTTGTCCGGATGCGGACAGAAAGCGGCTGTGTGGGAAGTGGCTTCTCCGGATGGTAATGTCCGGTTTGTGACTGAAACTGTAGGCGGGGAAGGAGAGGATACAGAATTGCAATATAAAATAATGTATAAGGATTCGGTAGTGGTGAACCCCTCCCGTTTGGGCATTGTGATGAACGGGCATGAGTATGGACGTAATGTGAGGCTGGAAGATGTGTCTTTCAAGAGCATAGACGAATCTTATGAACTGAAAGCGGGCAAACGGCTTCTTGCGCATAACCGTTGTGAGGAAATGACCTTGACTTTTGCGGATGGACATACCCTGCCTTTCCAATTCATTGTCCGTGTATTTGATGACGGAGCTGCCTTTCGTTACAGTTTTCCGGCACAGGTGGATTCTTTGTTCACTATTGAAAATGAATTGACAGAATTTGCCGTGCCTGTTGGTGGCAAGGCATGGATCCATCCTTATGACTGGAATGACCGCTTCAAACCTAGTTACGAACAATATTCAAAAAATGAGATAGCTGTCAATGCTTTGCCCGATCATGATAAAGGCTGGGCCTTTCCCATGCTTTTCCATACCAATGGAGTGTGGATGATGATAACGGAAGCTTGTCTGGATGGTACGTATCCGGCTACTCATGTGGATAACTCCGGTAAAGGAGAGGTTTATAAAATTCGTTTTCCAGAGGCGGAGGAGCCTGTCATTCCCGATAGTCCCGAGCCTGTATCTACCTTGCCCTGGTGTACTCCCTGGAGGGCCATTGTCATTGGCACGGAGCTGAATACCGTGTTTACCACTCAAATGGTATCTCATCTGAATCCGCCTTCGGTCATTGAAGACGCTTCATGGATAAAGGCAGGTCGTTCGGCATGGAGTTGGTGGTATGATGGTTCGTCTGCACGCAGTTACAAGGAACAGTTGAAATATGTGGACTTGTGTTGCGAGATGGGCTGGGAATATCTGTTGATTGATGCCGGATGGCCGGACATGGACGGCAAGGGAGTGGAAGGTGTAGTGGCGTATGCGGCAGAGCGTGGCATCGGTGTATGGTTGTGGTATCATTCCGGTTCAGGCAGAGGGGAGGACACCCCGTTACAGCATCGGCTGATGGCTGATACGCAATTGCGAAGGGCCGAAATGGAGCGCATCAGCAAGATGGGAGTCAAAGGCATCAAGGTCGATTTCTTTGATACGGACAAACAACGTATTATCGCCAATTATCCGGCCATATTGAAGGATGCGGCGGATTATCGGTTGTTGGTTGATTTGCATGGAGCCACTTTGCCACGTGGTTTAGAACGCACCTATCCCAATCTGTTGACAACTGAGGCGATCCGTGGAGCGGAGACGCTGGGCAGGCAGGAACGCTGTGACAGGGCTGCGGAGCATAATGCCACTGTGCCGTTTACCAGAAACGTGGTTGGTTCGATGGATTATACGCCGGTGACTTTCTCCAATAAAATCCGTCAGGGAGTACCGGCTTTCCGCCGTACTTCGGTGGCACATCAGTTGGCGTTGGCGGTTGTATTCGAGTCGGGCTTCCAGTGCTTTGCCGATCGTGCCGAGGCTTATCTGTCATTGCCCGAAATACCCCGGGATTTTCTGAAGAAGGTTCCTGCCGCATGGGATGAGAGCTTGTTGCTGGCCGGATATCCTTCAGATTATGTGGTAGTGGCCCGGCGTAAAGGGGATACATGGTTCATTGGAGGAATTAATGGTAAGAATCAAGAAAGAGAGATTTCGTTTGCGCTGCCTGAATCCGGTGCCGGTAAAGCTTTTACTCTCATAAAAGATGGGGAGGACATCCATAGCTTTGACTATGAGGAAGTGAAACCGGAAGATGGCAGACTTCACCTTACACTGGCTGGTAATGGAGGGTTTGCGGCTATAATTAACTGATCGTATAAATAATATTGTGGAATTTATGAATATCAAGAAATGGATAGGTACGGTGCTATGCATGGTGTGTATGTTGCCTTTGCGTGCACAGATTGTCTGGCAGCCGGTAGAACCGGGAGTCTGGAAAGGGGTTGTGGGTACTCCTGAAGCGTACTCTTTGTTGGAGGTGGCAGGATGCACACCGCAGAAAGAAGGTTTTAAACGGTTGCCGGAGGTTGGTCTGCCGGAGTGGGCTGGCAAGATTGTGGGTAATGTTCAGGATGGGAAAACCTCGCTTCGCATTCCTTTGCAGAAGAAAGAACAACTGTATGGGTTCGGACTGAATTTTCAAACTGTCCATCAACGTGGGAAGATATTGAATTTGCATACCGACCATTATGGTGGGAAGGATAATGGGCGTACTCATGCTCCGGTTCCTTTTTATGTTTCAAGCCGGGGATATGGCATCTTTATCAATTCCGCCCGCTATCTCACGGTGTATGCAGGAACAGGAGCGCGCAAGGACAGCCCCGAAGCGCCGGTTGCAAAAGACCGCAATACGGATAAAACGTGGGTGGCGCGTCCTTATTCGGATGCCGTATCAGTATTGGTTCCGGCAGGGGGGGTGGAGATTTATTTGTTTGCCGGTCCTGCACCGATGGATGTGGTGCGCCGTTATAACTTGTTTTGTGGAGGAGGTAACTTGCCGCCGCGTTGGGGGCTGGGTTTTACACAACGCACGCAGAAACTATATACTGCCGGGCAGGTGATGGAGGAAGCAGAGGCTTTCGAGCGGAAAGGTTTTCCGTTGGATTATATCGGCTTGGAGCGGGATGGCAGAGCAAGGCTTATCCCTGTACATTTGAATGGGATAAGGAGCGTTATCCTGCGCCTGCCGATTTTATAGCGAAAATGCAGGAAAGGGGAGTACGCATTAACTTGTGGACCAATCCTTACGTGTCGCCTGAGTCGGGGATTTATAACGAGATGTATCCTTTCAGTGGTTCGCATACGGTGTGGTGTGGCATTGTGCCTGATTTTGCTACTGTGCAGGCACGCCGTTTGTGGAAGGATAAGTTGGAAAAAGAACATATAAACATCGGTGTCAGTGGTTTCAAGATTGACGAGGTGGATGGGTATGATCACTATATATGGCCGGATGTGGCAACATTCCCGTCGGGTATCTCTGCCGAACAGATGCGCCAGACTTACGGTTTGTGGGTGCAACGTACTACAGCCGAACTTTATAAACAGCGCAATCAGCGCACATTCGGTTTGGTACGTGCTTCCAATGCAGGGGGAAATTCATTTCCTTATGTGCTTTATAATGATTACTATAGTCATCAAGATTTTATAACGGCACTTATTAATTCCGGTTTCAGCGGTGTGTTGTGGACTCCGGAGGTGCGTGGCTCCAAATCAGGAGAAGAATGGTTGCGCCGTTTCCAGTCGGTAGTGTTTTCGCCTATGGCCATGATTAATGCGTGGGCGAGTGGCACCAAACCTTGGTCTTTTCCCGAAGTGGCGGAACAGGTAAAAGAGTATGCCATGCTCAGAATGCAGATGATGCCTTATTGGTATACGGAGTTTGCCCGCTATCATTATGATGGTATTCCACCTTTCCGGGCTATGAATCTGGAGCCGGGATTTAATCCGGAACAAGCCGTGTCTGTGGAGATGGCTGATCGTAATTTGGAGGACAATCCTTATCTGGAGGCAGTGACTAAAGAAATAAAAGATCAGTATATGGCGGGAGAATACTTGCTGGTGGCTCCGATGTTCACCGGACAGGCTACCCGCAAAGTGGTTCTTCCGAAAGGAGACTGGTATGATTTCTATACTGGCAAGTATGCTGGAAATGGGGAGACGATTATAGTCACTCCGGGGCTGGACCGCATTCCTGTTTATGTAAAGGATGGAGGAATCATCCCGATGATGGAAGCCAGACTTCATGCTCCGGCTGCCGGTGAAAAAGTAAACCTTGAAATCCGTCATTATGGTAAGGCGGAGGGAAGCTATCGCTTGTATGATGACGATGGAGAAACATTCGATTATGAGAAGGGGGCTTTTTGCTGGCGCGAGATCAAGGTGGTGCGTCAAAAGGACGGTAAGCTGAAAGGAACCGTTTCTAAAGCGGAGAAAGGTAAGCCCAATTCGGTGGCTTCAGTGACTTGGAAATTTATGTCTATGTAATAATGGGTAATTTATGAAAAACAGAATCGGTATATTTTGTATGTTGGTGTTTGCCCTGTTGGGGGCGCAGGCACAGCAGGCTGCATCTTCTGTAGCAAAGCAGGTGATTGAGATCGTCTCCGGCAATTTGAAGTTGACTTTGATGGTGGGCAGTGACAACCGCCTTTATCAGCTGGGCTTCGGAGATGCGGAGAAGAAGATTTTGCTTCCTTCGGTTTTGCCCTCTCGCGAACAGGAGTTTTTGCCGCCTTATGGCAATGGTGTGATAACGGAATCTGCTATCCAAGCTACGCATACGGATGGAAATACTTCGACGGAATTACATTATGTGGGCCATGAAGAGCAATCGGTGTCGGCTGATGTGCGGCAGACTGTCATTTCCTTGCGTGACCCTGCCTATAATTTTTTCGTTGATGTCTATGTGAAATGTTATCAGTCTGCAGGTCTGATGGAAATATGGAATACAATCCGTCATGATGAGCGAGGGGGGAAAGTGGTATTGTATCGTTATGCTTCAGCCTCTCCTTTATTGAAAGCTTCCTCTTATTGGCTTACCCAGTTCAATGGAAAGTACAAGCGTGAGGCAACTTTGGAAGAAGAACGGCTGGGAGAAGGTATCAAGATACTGGATTCTAAATTGGGAGTAAGGGCCAATCAGTTTAGAATTCCTTCTTTTATCTTATCATACAATCATGCCGCCAAGGAGAATGAAGGGGAAGTGTTTGCTGCATCTCTGAAATGGGCGGGAAGTTTTCAGTTGGCGTTCGAAGTGGATTGGAACAAGAACTTGCGTGTGCTGACAGGGATCAATCCTATCGGTTCACAGTATTATTTAGAGCGTGGAGCTACATTTACCACGCCTGCCGTGTTGTGGACATACAGTAAGAAAGGGAAGGGAGAAACCAGCCGCAAGTTTCATCGATGGGCTGCCGAGTATGCTATCCGCGATGCGGAGAAAGACCGTCCGGTGCTGTTGAATAATTGGGAAGCCACTCATTGCGATTTTGACGAGAAACGCCTTATCGGACTTTTTGACGGTGCCCGGCAGATTGGAGCCGAACTGTTTTTGCTGGATGACGGTTGGTTTGGTAACGGAGAATTCTCCCGCGACGATGACAAGCACGGGCTGGGAGACTGGCAGGTGTCTGCTAAGAAACTGCCCAAAGGACTCTCTTATCTGGCTAAACAAGCAAGCAAACGGAAAATAGGTTTTGGAATTTGGCTGGAGCCTGAGATGGTGAATCCTAAAAGCGAGCTCTATAACCTGCATCCCGACTGGATTATCACTCAGCAAAAACGTGAGCCCATCTTGGGACGTCATCAAGAAATCTTGGATTTGACTCGCCCGGAAGTGCAACATTACGAATGGCAGGTGATTGATCAGACACTTCGTCCCAATCCGGGTATCTCTTATGTGAAGTGGGACTGCAACCGTTATGTCACCCAGCCTGGATCTGCCTATCTGCCCGCACAGGAGCAGAGCCATCTGTTGATAGATTACAATTGGGCGCTTTACCGGCTGATGGACCGTTTTGCAAAAGGTTTTCCGGATGTGATGGCGATGTTGTGTGCCGGTGGGTCGGGGCGCATCGACTATGGTTCCTTGCAGTATTTCCATTCTTTCTGGCCCAGCGATAACACAGATCCGTTGAGCCGGATAAAAATACAATGGGGGTTTGGGCATTTCTTTCCAGCAAGTACTATTTCCGCACATGTCACCCGTATGGGCAAGCGCCATCTGAAACTGGCGATTGATGTGGCATTGAGCGGTGCTTTCGGCATTGACTTGGCATTAGACAAAGCAACTCCCGAAGAGCGCGCCCAACTTGCCGAAGGGGTACGGCTGTATAAAGAAAACCTTCGCAAACTGGTGATGCATGGAGAACTCTATCGGTTGGTTTCTCCTTATGAACATCCGTTGGCTGCTTTAAGCTACGTGGCAAAGGATAAGACAGAGGCCGTTGTTTATCTTTATCAGACTATGGATGGAAAGGTTTCTTCCGTGCATTTGGATGGATTGGAAGCCGACCGGACCTATAGTCTCCGGGAAATCAATCTGCCTGAAGGAGCGGTTTCCCGTTTTACTTCGGAGATACGTACCGGAAAGGAATGGATGGAAAAAGGAGTTGCCAATCCTTTGGAGAAACAGTTTGAAAGTGCTGTCTTGGAATTGAAAATGATTGACTAATTTAATAAATAGCTGTAATAGATATGAAAAAGAGATTATTGATAGGGGCCATTGCTCTGTGGGGAGTGTGTGGAGCTGCTCATGCACAAATGATGGATCGGTGGCGCATTGAAGATAATGGAGCCATCTGTTGGAAAATCAATGGGCGTCTTCCGCATTTTGATCATGTGGAAATGAGCGGTCAGAAATTATCTGTCGTGTTGCGTTATGGGGTCAATGCCGACGGTGCCTTTTCTTTGAATCGTAGCTTGGTGTTTCCGATGTTGCGTATGAAGCCTAATAAGACACAGAACAACTTGAAACAGAGGTTTGATGTAAACATACCGGGTATGGTCACCATTGACGACCTTACGTTGACGGATGAAAAAGTGAAGGATGTAAACTTCGACGGAATCATGACTGTGGAAAGTTCGTTTAGTCATGTTTACAGAAGAAAGAAGGTGGATAACGCCGTATCGTTGAAACGGGTACTTTATCCGTCACCCAACTCTGCTTATTACTGCGAGGAATATACTTTCACCAATCAGATGAAGAATGCCATCACGATGCGCGTCCCCGAATGGAAAGTGAAATATACCACTCCTGAGGAGGCGGGCGTTTATGGAGCTTATCATATTGAGGCATCTTTGTCCAAGAGCGGTGTGTTTGTGCTGAATCCCGGTGAGTCATTGGAATTTTCTGCCGTTTTCAGTGGCAGAAAAGAGGGAGACGAGCCGTTCGCCCGTATCAATCTTGACGCCGATAGGGCGGGACGCCGTGCGTTGATAGCCCAGTGGCGGAACAATCTGGTGCTGGACACTCCTGATAAAACTCTGAATACGATGTTTGCTTTTGCCAAATTGCGTGGTGCTGAGAGCATTTACAATACGAAGGGCGGACTGATGCATGGCCCTGGTGGCGAAGTATTATGCAGCCATCTGGGCGAATGACCAGGCCGAGTATATCAATCCGTTTTTTCCTTATTTGGGCTATGAGATAGGAAATCAATCAGCTTTGAATGCTTTCCGTCATTTTGCCCGTTACATGAATGATGAATACCGTCCTATTCCCAGTTCCATCATTTCAGAAGGCGTGGGCTACTGGCACGGAGCGAAAGACCGGGGCGACGGGGCGATGATTGCATACGGAGCGGCACGTTATGCATTGGCACGAGGCAATGAAAAAGAGGCGCGCGAACTTTGGCCTTTGATAGAATGGTGCCTGGAGTATTGTCGTCGGAAACTGACAGATCAAGGAGTCGTGGCTTCCGATTCCGATGAATTGGAGAACCGCTTTCCTGCCGGTAACGCCAATCTTTGCACCTCTTCTTTATATTATGATGCGCTGTTGTCTGCTTCTTTTTTAGGAAAGGAACTGGGGCTTCCCTCATCACGGTTGAAAGAGTATTCGCAACAGGCGGCTGCATTGCGTCGTGCTATCGAATCTCATTTTGGTTATGATATAGAAGGGTATAAAAGTTATCGGTATTATGAAGGCAACGATGTGCTACGTGCATGGATCTGCATGCCGTTGACAGTCGGAATCTATGATCGCTCCCGAGGTACTATTGATGCGTTGTTTTCATCGCGCCTTTGGACAAATGACGGTCTGTTGACACAGGCCGGGACAGAAACTTTTTGGGATCGTTCTACGTTGTATGCTTTGCGGGGTACTATTGCTGCAGGTGAGGTAGAAAAAGGTATCGATTTTCTGAAGCAATATTCTCAACGCCGTTTGTTGGGCGATCATGTTCCTTATGCTATTGAGGCATGGCCGGAAGGTGATCAACGCCATTTGTCGGCAGAAAGCGGATTGTATTGCCGTATATTTACAGAAGGTCTTTTCGGAATACGTCCCACAGGATTCCGTTCTTTCGAGATGACACCACGTTTGCCTAAAGATTGGAAATATGCTAATTTGAATAAAGTACGCGCTTTCAATTCCGATTTTGATATACAGGTAGTTCGTGTAAAAGACAAATTGGATGTGAGGGTTTATAAGGGAAAGGAACTTGTGTATAAAAAAAAGATCAAAGAGGGTGAGTCGGTAAGAATTGTGCTTTCTGTCTGATCTTGTCTTGGATGTGTTTGTGGATTAGTTGGGCCATGTTGAAACAAAATAAGATATCAAGCACTCCGATGAAACATTTATGAAGGATTCCTTGCAAAATCCTTCATAATAACACGCTGACAAACAATATGTTGTGTGATTATGAAGGATTTGAAGGATTTTTCGGCGGCTTTTTATTTCAATAGAGGTTATGATAACTCCAGCCCCAGTGCTTCTTTTAGTTTCAGCAGATTCGGATTCTTCTTGCTCATCATCTGGAAACGTTCCACGTGGCTGTAGGCACGGATGTTCTCGGTAGGGGCGCTGACACGTACCGTCATGGTGATTTTCCGGTTGTGCAGGCGTTCGCGCAAGTGATTCTGAACCGATGGAATCAATTGCATCATGTATTTTTCCACCATGTCATTATCGACTGTTACTTCAAAAGTCGTGTCATTCAACAGGTGCGGATGCATGTTCATCATTCGTGCGGAGTTGGCCTTCTCTTCTTTGGGCAGGGCGCTGCAAATTCACGCCAGTAATAGTCCAGATCTTTTTCATTGAAAATATAATCTTCGTATGTGGCATCGTTTTGGACAGCGGTGCTTGCCACTTTTACTTCTTGCTTTTCCGCGGCTTGCTGTTCGTGCAAGGGGCGGCGAAGGGATATGCCGAGCGAACCCGCCTTGAACACCGGGATCTTTTTCTCTTCTCTGGCTTGAGGCAACGGGCTTGGACGGCCTGCGTTCATACCACCACCGGCTGTACCTGTGCCCTGCGGTTGAGGGACGGCGGTTGCTGGGGTCTGTGCAGCGGCGGCTTTAGCCTGAGGCTGTGGCTGCGTGGCGGCTGCTGGAGCCGTTTGCTGCGTGAATAGGGGTTTTAATATCTTCTTAGGCTACGCCCACCACTTACATCATCGGCATCGGGCAGGGTGAGCTGGGCGCATTGAATCAGTGTCAGTTCTACCAGTAAGCGTTTGTTTTTGCTTGCACGGTAGTTCAGATCACAATCATTGCACAGCTTCATGGCACGGTACAGGAATTTCTGGTCGCATTTCTGCGCTTGTTCCTTATAGCGGTCGCGGATACCGGCGCCTACTTCCAGCAATTGCAGGGTGGAAGGATCCTTGCTTACCAGCAAATCCCGGAAATGAGAGGATAGACCGGTGACGAAATGGCTGCCGTCAAATCCTTTTTTCAATACGTCATTGAAAAGCAGCATGGACTCGGGAACCTTGTTCTCAAGCAACAAATCGGTCAGCTTGAAATAATATTCGTAATCCAGTACATTCAGGTTCTCGATCACACTTTTATAAGTGATGTTTCCGCCTGTGAAACTGACTACCTGGTCAAAGATGGAAAGGGCGTCGCGCATACCGCCGTCGGCTTTCTGTGCGATGACGGTCAGGGCCTCGGGTTCGGCGTTGATATGTTCCTGTGTGGCGACGTATTGCAGATGTTCGATCGTGTCTTTGATGCCGATGCGGTTGAAGTCATAAATCTGGCAACGACTCAAGATAGTAGGCAGTATTTTATGCTTTTCCGTTGTGGCAAGGATGAAGATGGCATGTTGAGGCGGCTCTTCCAATGTTTTCAGAAAAGCATTGAAGGCGGCTTGCGACAGCATGTGGACCTCATCAATGATATAGACTTTATACTTGCCGATTTGTGGCGGGATACGTACCTGTTCGATCAGCGAACGGATGTCTTCTACTGAGTTGTTACTGGCGGCATCCAACTCATGTATATTATAAGAACGCTGTTCGTTGAATGCCAGACAGGATTCGCACTGGTTGCAGGCCTCGCCTTCGGCAGTGGGAGTCTGGCAGTTGATGGTTTTGGCAAAGATACGTGCACATGTTGTCTTTCCCACTCCACGCGGCCCGCAGAACAGGTAGGCATGTGCCAGCTTGCCGGTAGCGATTGCATTTTTCAAGGTGATGGTCAACGCGTGTTGTCCCACAACCGATTCGAATGTAGCGGGACGATATTTTCGTGCCGATACGATATAATTTTCCATAAGCGGAGTTCTTTTTCTAATATGAGTTCTGCAAAAGTACATAAATTATCTGTTTTTATGGGTAGGATTGCTTGAAATATTTCTATCTTTGCAAAAATCAAAAAAAGGTATTCTTTGTATGAGCAAACTGCTGACTATTTGGAACTACATCCGGCACCATAAGTATATGATTACGGTGCTGATCTTTATGGTGGTTATAGGTTTTTTGGATGAGAACAGCCTGATTCGGCGTGTGAAGCACCGTAGTGAGATCAGTGCGCTGAATAGTGAGATAGAGAAATACAGGAAGCAATATGAGGAGGATACGGAGAAACTGAAGGAGCTGACCACGAATCCTGAGGCTTTGGAGAAAATAGCACGCGAGAAGTATTTGATGAAGAAGCCTGACGAGGATATTTTTGTGTTTGAAGAATGAATAAATCTTATAATATAATTTCGATGGCGGGGGCAGTCCTGCTGTTGGCTGGTGCGGTGTTGCAAATCACCCGGTGGGAGCTTGCACCTTATCTGTATACGCTGGGTGCTGTGATGTTCGGCTATGTGCAGGTGATGGGAAATCGTTATGATGGAAAGAATTTTATCATCAAGCGTTTGCGCAAGCAGCAGGTTTTCGGAGCTGTCGCTTTGGTCTTTGCAGGAGTCTTGATGTTTACCATGAAACGCAACGAATGGATTGTTTGTCTTTCCATTGCCGCGGTTCTGGAGCTTTATACGGCTTTCCGTATTCCGCAGGAGTTGGAGAAGGAGAAACGTTGAGGGATCTGTGTCGTTTTTCGTGCACGTTTATCATAGGTTTGTCTTGTGAAAAATAGAAGAACGCGGACGACATGTGTTACGTGTTGTCCGCGTTCTGAAAGATAGTTGTTTGCGTGCTGTTATTCCACAAGGGTCATTTCATCTATCAGGTGTTTCGCTCCTGCAAACTTATCAATAATGAATAAGGTATAGCGGATATCCACACAGGCTGCACGTTGCAACTGGGGATGATAAGCGATGTCACCGGTCAGTCCTTCGTAATTGCGGTCAAAGCCGGTGCCAATCAATTCTCCTTTATGATTGAAGACAGGAGAACCGGAGTTGCCGCCTGTATTGTCTGTCCCTGTGACAAAGCAGAGGGGCATCTCACCATTCTTCATGGCATAGCGTCCGAAATCTTTCTTGTTATATAGTTCCTTCAGTCTGGCCGGAACCACGAACTCATAATTGTCCGGGTCTTCTTTTTCCATTACGCCTTTCAAGGTGGTGTAATAGTTGTATTCCACACCGTCTTTGGGGCTGTATGAGCCTACTTTTCCGTAGGTGAGACGCAACGTGGAGTTGGCATCTGGATAAATAGGAGTACCTTCATGCTGTTTCAGTTTCATCATGCCTTCCACCCAAGTTTTATGAGCCAGATTATAGGCATCGGTTTCGGCTTTCATGGCTGCATCGGTATCTGCATAACCTTGGTCTACTGATTTGGCATATTGCACCATCAGGTCATTTTCCAATGTCTTGGCATCCGGTTTTGCCACAAAGTTGTCAAAGGCTTCACGGCTGCGGAAGATGGATGTGTCAAAACAAGCATCAACAAAGGCGTCAATGTTTCCTTTGAATTCTTTGTCTATTACTTTGAAGATGCTGATGCGTTGTTCGGCCGGAATTAGTTCCGCGTAAGTTTTCAGCAAAGCTTTGGATACTTTACGGTCTACTTCGGGATTATAATTCTTGTTGAAAAACTTATCGGCCTGTTTGCTTAACTGGTTCAAGGCATGATCCAGCGGATTGATTTCTTTGGTGGCGTGAGGCGCTTTGTATCCTTCTTTCAACGCTTGCAGGACTTTGTCTGTGGAAGGAATCTTGTAGAATTCCGTTCCCAGTTTGCAGACTTCATAGATGGCTTGCTGATGATATACGGCATTCCGGCGTTTGCTTACGATTTCCCGGATAGCATCGAAGGCTTTCTGATAGGCGTCAGTACCCGTCTCACGTCCGTAAGCCAGCAGTTTTTCCTGTTGTTTCTTTTTGGTATCAAGCACTTTCAGGTGAACCAGTCCTTCGTTCATACCGATGGCATTCTTCCAGTAATTGGCTGATGAGGCGTATTTGCTGGCGTACTGGATGCGTACTTTATCACTTTTCAGCATCTCTTCCAACAGGTTGTTCAGGCGTATGGTGCGTACGGTCTTACGCATGAAGTTGGTGGTCTGCATACGTTCTTCCACTTCGTCCGAAATCATGTACCGCCAGTTGCGTCCGGGGAATCCCATTACGAAAGTGAAATCTCCTTCTTTGATTCCTCCCAGGTTGATGGCCAGATGCTTTTTCACCTTTAAAGGTACATTGCTTTCATTATAGTCGGCCGGTTTGCCGTCGGGGGCCGCATAGATGCGGAACATGGAGAAGTCGCCGCAGTGACGGGGCCACATCCAGTTATCGGTGTCTGCACCGAATTTCCCGATGGAAGAGGGGGGAGCGCCTACCATGCGGACGTCTTTATAGATGGTTTTTACAAACAAGTAATAGCGGTTGGCTCCGTAGAAAGGCTTTAGTTCCAAAGCGGTGAACGGAGTGATTGCTATATTTTCTTGTTCGGCAAAACGTTTGGCTACTTTGCTCAGATAGGAGGGGGACAGGTAGTTCAGCCCTTCCGGATCCTCATCTTTAGCCAGTTGTTCCTTTACGTAAGGAGTGACATCCAGTATTTTGTCTATAAAGGTGACTGTCAGTCCCTTGCAGGGAAGTTCTTCTTTGCGGCTCATAGCCCAGAAACCGTCAGTCAAGTAGTCGTGTTCCACCGAACTGTGTTGCTGGATATAGCTGTAACCGCAATGATGGTTGGTCAGTACGAGGCCTTCTGCAGAGATGATTTCACCGGTACAACCGCCTCCGAAATGCACTACAGCATCTTTCAGACTGATGCTGTCCGGGCAATATACTTTATCTATGCTGATATCCAGCCCCATGTCATACATGGTGGCTGCGTTCTGTTCTTTCAGATCGGTCAGCATCCACATCCCCTCGTCGGCATGGCCGGCGAGAGTTGTGAGGGTAAATAGTGATAGTAATAGGCTCTTTTTCATTATTCTACAATAGTCATTTCGTCAATCAGGTGTTTGCATCCGCCCAGTTTGTCGATGATGAATAATACATAACGTATGTCCACTGCGATACAACGCTGTAGGTTGTTGTCGAAATTAATGTCACCACTCAGTGATTCCCAGTTACCGTCAAAAGCGGCACCGATGAGTTCACCGTTACCGTTGATGACGGGAGAGCCAGAATTACCACCGGTAATATCGTTGGTAGTCAGGAAACAAGCAGGCATGTCACCGTTGGGCAAGGCATAACGTCCGAAATCTTTGGCTTCATACAATTCTTTCAGTTTGGCGGGAACAACAAATTCCGGATTGGTCGGATCTTCTTTTTCCATGACACCTTTCAGTGTGGTGTAGTATTTATAATGTACTCCGTCTTTGGGATTGTATGATTTTACATTACCGTATGTCAGGCGGATCGTGAAATTTGCATCCGGGGCTTTGGGTTCCGGTGAATACATTTCACACAGGCCGCGTACATAAGTTTTGTGTAATAAAGCCATGCCTTTCATTGATTCACCCAGTTCGTTTCCTAACTTGTCCATCAAGTCATATTTAGCCCGTACGTATGCTGTCATCGGATCTTTATCTATGGCTTTCACCGTCGGTTTTTTGATGAATTTATTGAAATTCGCTTCGTTGGAGAAGATGGAATTGTCATAACAATGATCTACGTATGCGTCATAGTTGCCTTTAAAATCCTTCCGGATGGTAGTATAGAAGGCGGGTAAGGCATCAGCAGGAACCATTTCGGCATATAGGGGTAACAGGGCTTTGGCCACTTTGCGGTCTACTTCATGATCGTAGTCCTTGTTATGTACATCGGCATATACTTTTTTCAGCGTTTCAATATTCTTATTGATTGCTTCCTTATCTTTCTTTTTGATCGCTTCTTTCAGTTTGTCCAGAATCAGATAAGGAGTGCCGAATTCTATACCTCCTTGAAAGACTTCACGGAAACAGGTATAATTATAAAGAATAGGATTGCTCTTTTCGATAGCGGCGTCAATTTCGCTGACCACTTTTTCATAATCGGCGTTCTTCTTTTCCTTGGCGAATTGGGCGAACTTGGCTTCCTGTTCAGCCTTTGTCTCCAATACTTTATTATCGACAATCGCTTTGTTCATGCCGATAGAATTTTTCCAATAGTTGCTGGAGCCTGCGTATTTGCTGGCATATTGGATACGTACCTTGTCACTGGCGGCCATCTCTTTCTTCAGTACATCCTGACGTACACCACGTATGCGGATACGGGGTTCGTTGGTGGAGTACATGCGTTGCTTCACCTCGCTTTGAGTCAGATAGCGGTTGGTGCTTCCGGGGAATCCCATAATCATGGCGTAGTCACCTTCGTTGATACCTTTCAGTGAGATTGCCAGATGCTTTTTGGCTTTCAGAGGAACATTGTTTTCATTATATTCTGCCGGTTCGCCGTTGGCATCCGCATAAATACGGAAGACAGAGAAGTCGCAAGTATGACGGGGCCACATCCAGTTGTCTGTTTCACCACCGAATTTGCCGATGGATGAGGGCGGAGCGGCAACCATGCGTACGTCGCTGTAGGTTTTCAGATAAATCAAATAGAATTTATTGCCTGCATAGAAAGGCAAAGCCTGTGCGCTGATGCCTGCTTTCCCATTCAGGTCACTGGCTTTCAGTTCCTCGTCGGCCAGTTTTTTCAGGAAATCGTATTCAAAGGTTTCCTCTTCTTTTGCTTCACCTGTCTTTACCTTGTTATTTACTTTGTCTGTGACATCGACAATGCGTTCTACAAATTTGAACTTCAATCCCGGAGTCGGCAGCTCTTCCTTGCGGCTTTTTGCCCAAAAACCATCCGTCAAGTAGTCATGCTCTACCGAACTGTGTTGCTGTATCGCTCCGTAGCCACAGTGGTGGTTGGTCAGGATCAGTCCATCCGGTGAGATGATTTCGCCGGTGCATCCTCCTCCGAAAATACCGACTGCATCTTTTAATGAAACGCGGTTCGGGCTATAAATGTCGTCTGCTTCCAGCAGCAAGCCTTGTGCTTTCATGCGGTCTGCCAAATGCTGTTCTTGCATCAGTTGCAACAGCCACATACCTTCGTCTGCCTTCGAAGGCAAGAATGCTACACACAATAATGCGAGCAATAAAAGTTTGAATTTTTTCATCTTGTGTACTAATTGTTATTTCTTTATTCTTATATCGGTTACAAAAATAGAAAAAAAGAGGGAACTTCGCACTATAAATCACCTTCTCGGTAATAATCTTCTATTTAGTTTTAAATTTTGATAAAATGTTTTTGTCACTAAATTATAGATTGTACCTTTGTATGCGAAAAATAGTAATGGGGCGTAGATAAGCATGAATAAACTTTTTTTCTCTGTGGTATCTTTATTGGCTTTTACTTCATGTGCCAGTGAGTATAAGATAGAAGGCAGTTCTTCTGTTTCTCGTCTGGATGGAAAAATGCTATTTGTAAAAGTTCCGAGTGGAGACCGGATGCTGAGTATTGATTCGGCAGAGGTGATTCATGGGATGTTCAAGATGGAAGGTATAACCGATTCTACTTCGATGGCATCCTTGTATATGGATGATGAGAGCATCATGCCTTTTGTGATTGAAAAAGGGAAAATATCCATCAGTATCGACAATGCTCGTATTGTAGTGACCGGAACTCCGTTGAATGACCGTCTGTATGATTTTGTAGGAAAAAAGACTTCTTTGGATGACAGGGCATACGAGCTGGAGCGTCAGGAGAGCCGTATGATTATGGATGGAAAGGCGCCGGATGAAATTCAACGTGAGATAACAAGAGAACGTGAGAAACTGGCTGCTGAAATGAATGCATTGGCCAAGGAGTTTATCCAGAAGAATTATGATAATGTATTGGGGCCGGGTGTTTTCATTATGTTATGCAGCAATTTTCCTTATCCTGTCATGACTCCCTTGATTGAGGAAATTATAGAGGAGGCTCCTGACAGATTCAAAAATAACTCTTTAGTAAAGGATTATGTGACGGTGGCCCGTTCGAATATGGAAAAATTAAAAGCTCCCCATTAGTGAGGAGCTTTTTTTATCTGTCTTGGTCTGGATTGTCTATCTTTCCTTGATATTTTTCAGGTAAGTCTTTCTCAATCTCCCTGTAAGCCTCTTCCATGGTTGCCTTGATGTTCTCCATTCCTTGGCTTTGCGGATAAATGGGCTTGTGTACGACTAATGTCATAGGATGCCAGGATACAAAGCCGCCGGTACGGGGGAGAATATTAAAGGAACCGATTATAGTGAGTGGCACTACGGGAAGTTGCAAATCATCCGCCAGTTGGAAAGCACCTTTCTTAAAATATCCCATGTGTCCGGTAAAAGTACGTGCACCTTCGGGAAATACCACCAGGGAAGTTCCATCCTGTAGTACGTGACGTGCATGTTCTATGGTTTCTATTACTTTTTTGGGACCGGATTTATCAACGAATATATGTCCGGCAGCTTCACAAGCTTTGCCGACGAAAGGCATTTTGCGCAGACTTTTTTTCATCATCCATTTAAAGTTTCTTCCCAGAAATCCATAAATCAGGAAAATATCGAAAGAACCTTGATGATTGGCTACAAACACGTAGGATGTTTTTTTAAGTACTTCCGGATGTCCTACTACTTTGACAGGAATAAGTAATACATAGCAGAAAAGCTGTGACCATATCTTTCCCGGATAATATCCCCAAAAATGTGGATCGCCTATCCATGAACCAATAATGGTAACTATTGCTGTGAGTATGGTTAATACCAGCAAAACAGGAAGTGCTATGAATAGTTGGTATAGAATATACAGTACTTTCATTTGTCTGAATTTTGGTTGTACAAAGATAGAAAAACTATTTTAGATTTTATGTAACGTGATTACACTAATTTCCGGCCATGCTCCCAGACGCATGGGGAACATCAGATAGCCCAAGCCGATATTGACAAACAAGGATTGTTTTCCTTCCTGATACAAACCGTTGTGTTCGGAATATACAAATTTGGCAGGAGAGAAACCAAACAGGCTGAACTGCATTTCATGGGTATGTCCGGAAAGCATTAGCTGTACATCGCTTTTCGGCAAGACTTCTCTGTGCCAATGGGTAGGATCATGGCTCATTAGTATTTTATACATTCCTTCCGTTCCTTTCAACGCTTTCGGCAGATCTCCATGATTGGGGAATGGGGGATTTCCACTGTTCTCCACACCTGCCAGAGCTATACTGTCTCCATGATGATGCAGAATGACATGATCGTTATTGAGCATCTTCCATCCCATGGCGGCCTGTTTGGATTTCAAACTGTTCAGGTTGGCTTCTTGAGCTTCTTTTGTTTCCCATTTTATATAAGGGGAATAGTCATGGTTGCCTAAAACGGAATACACTCCGTCTTTTCCTTTTATTTGTTCTAGAATAGGGATAAATTCGTCCAATTCCGTTGCCACGTTATTGACCAGGTCACCTGTGACAACTACCAGATCGGCGTTTTGCTTGTTGATGAGGTTTACAGCCTTTTGTAAAGCGGAGCCATTTCCAGTCCAGCTGCCGGAATGGATATCGGATATTTGTACAATGCGGTAGCCGTCAAAGCCGCTAGGAAGCTCATCGGAACTGATGGTTACCTCTCTGATTTGAAAATGTTGTTTTCCTTCGGTCGCTCCATACACTACGTATACTAAAGAGGCCAAAGCCAATCCTCCCGCTACATATCCTCCGTACAGTTTTTTGCCGGAGATGATGTGTAAGAGTTTCATAAACAGGATGACAATGACGAAAAGTGCCTTGGGCACGACAAAACAAAGAAATATCAACAAGAAATTGCTGAGCCGTTGCATGGATTCCGGACGCGGCTCGTGTATGGAAAAGACCAATGTCATTCCCAATAAAAGGAACAGGCTGGGAAGCCAGTAGGCCCAATGTATCCATTTTTGGGAAACACGGCGTATATATGCCTTGTATATATACATGTCGGGCACTATCAGTAGGGTCAGAAAAAACAGAAATAACTTTATCAGCATCATGATTTATTCGTCTTTTATAGATTGGCGGCGAGAAATTTTTTAGTTTCTTCTATGCTCATGCCCCGACGGGCGGCATAGTCTGCCAATTGGTCTCCACCTATTTTCCCGATAGAGAAATAGCGGGAAGCCGGATGGGCAAACATGAGTCCGCATACAGAGGCATGGGGCTTCATCATACCATTCTCGGTCAATGAAATTCCGATTTGATTCATATCCAGCAATTCGTCTAATAAGAAATTGACGGACTGGTCGGGCAGGGAGGGATAGCCTACGGCAGGGCGTATCCCTTGATATTTTTCATTGTGCAGGTCTTTTATGCTTAGATTTTCATCGGGGGCATAGCCCCAAAGTTTCTTGCGTACCTCTTCGTGCAGCTTTTCGGCAGTAGCTTCCGCCAGTCTGTCGGACAACGTTTGCACTAACATACGTTTGTAATCGTCTTCTGCATAGAGCCGCTCTGTTTCTGCATCTACCGTAGTGGCAAATGCACCGACTTGATCTGTGATGCCCGATGATAATGGACGCACAAAATCGCTCAGACATAAAAACGGGTCATCTTCCTTTAACTTTGCAGTTTGTTGCCGCAGAAGCGGAAAACGCTTGCCGTTCAGCAGCAGGTCGTCTCCGTCGGCATTGGCATCCATGATGTTGACCACTCCATGGGTCTGGTACATTGCGTCTAATTGGTCTAACATCCGGTTCGCCTCTTTGAAAAGTTGCATGGCTTCACAAGCTTTCGGACGTTCTTCTTCTGTAAAACCGGTGAGCCATACGGCACGGCATGAATCGCATCCATGTATGTCCGCAATGGCGGCATACTTGGGCTGGAAGCCCCATGCATGGAAGAAATAAATCCAGTTGATATATTCGCTTACTTCGTGAATCTTGTAATCTGCAATCATCTTTTAAACCTTAGTTCTTGTCCGCGATGACTTTCATCTACCTTGTTGTCACGGTAAACCAGGTTACCATTGACGAATGTTTTTTCTACCCGTGTGTGAAATTTCTGCCCTTCCATTGGAGTCCATCCGCATTTGCTTAAAACACAGTCGGCGGTTACAGTCCATTCATGATCCGGATTTACCAATACGAGGTCGGCTTGATAACCGGGGCGGATGTAGCCTCGTCTTTCAATATGATAGAGCTCGGCCGGTGCATGGCACATCTTCTGAACCAGTTGTTCTATGCTTAATATGCCTTCGCGTACTAATTCCATGATCGCCACTAATGAGAACTGTATCATCGGCATACCCGATACAGCTTTTAATGCTCCTCCTTCCTTTTCTTTCAGTAAGTGAGGGGCGTGGTCTGTGCCTATTACATCTATCCGGTTGGTAGATAATGCTTTGCGTAAAGCATTCCGGTCTTCTAAAGTCTTGATGGACGGGTTACACTTGATACGTCCTTTTAATGTCTCATAATCTTTGTCATAGAAATATAGATGTGAGACGCAGGCTTCCGCCGTAATTTTTTTCTCACTCAGGGGTTTGTCTTCAAACAAATCCAACTCTTGTGCGGTACTGATATGCAGGATGTGCAGGCGGGCATTGTTTTCTTTTGCCAGCCGGATGGCCAGTGAGGAAGAATATGCACATGCTTCCGCACTACGAATCAGCGGATGGTATTTTATATCAGGATCTTCTCCGTATTTTTCTTTAAAAGCTGTTGTGTTGGCACTGATTATGGATTGCTCCTCGCAATGTGTCGCAATCAGCATACCTGCATTGGCAAATATTTTTTTGAGTACTTCCATGCGGTCCACCAACATGTTTCCCGTGCTGGCTCCCATGAATAATTTAACACCGCATATCCGGCTTTTATCCAGTGTGGGGAGTATATCCGCATTCGTATTGGTCGCTCCGAAATAGAATGAATAGTTTACGATACTTTTGGTTGCTGCATCGGCAAACTTGGCATTTAAGGCTTCCAAGGTCGTGGTTTGCGGAGTGGTGTTGGGCATGTCCATAAAACTGGTGACTCCGCCTGCCGCTGCTGCTGCGCTTTCAGTATGCATGTCGGCTTTGTGAGTCAGTCCCGGATCGCGGAAGTGTACATGGTCGTCTATTACTCCCGGTATCAGATAGCAACCTTTGGCGTCGATTGTTTCTCCACAGGGTTGTGCGGGGGCTGTTTCTTCTGTCAGTACTTCAGCTATGACTTCATTCTCAATCACTATTGAACCGTGAAAAGTCTTGCCTTCATTCACGATCCGTGCATTTTTTATCCATGTACGTTTCATACTGTTTTCTTTTGCGGGTATTTGCGGAACCAGCTACCCAGTTTTAATTGAATGACTCCTAATACGGCTTCTCCGAAGATGCTTCCGTTCATTTTCGAAGTGCCCAGTTCGCGATTGACAAAAATCACAGGGACTTCGGCTATCTTGAATCCGCATTTGTAGGCAGTGAATTTCATCTCTATCTGGAACGCATAACCTTTGAAACGGATGCTGTCCAGTCCGATCGTTTCCAGAACCTCACGGCGATAGCATTTAAATCCGGCGGTAGTGTCATGTATGGGTAATCCGGTGATAATCCGTACATATTTGGAGGCGAAATAGGACATCAGCACACGTCCCATCGGCCAGTTCACTACATTCACACCGCTGACATAGCGTGAACCGATAGCTACGTCATAACCTTCAACGGCACATTTGTTATACAGCCTTGGCAGGTCATTCGGATTATGACTGAAATCGGCATCCATTTCGAATACAAAATCATATTGATGCTCTATTGCCCATTTGAATCCGGCAATGTAAGCGGTACCCAGTCCTAATTTGCCTTTACGCTCAACCATGAAAAGACGGTCGGGGAATTCTGTCTGTAATTTGCGGACAATCGCTGCCGTGCCGTCGGGTGAGTTATCTTCGATAATCAGTATGTGAAAGAACTTTTCCAGTCCGAATACGGCCCGGATAATGTTCTCTATATTTTCCTTTTCGTTATAGGTGGGTATAATAATAATACTATCGGATTTCTCCATACATTTTTTGTATTAGCTGAATAAATATCATACAAAAATAACTATTATATTAACACTCCCGTCAGAATTTAATTTTATTAATTAAAAAAAGAGGATTATCCCTGCCTGACGCACGAATAATCCCCCTAATTAACAGAATAGTTTAGAAATCTTTAGAATGCTACACCGACGCGGAAGCCGAAGTTGTTTAATTTATCCATATCGTAGTTAAATACGGTTCCCTTGTTGGTAGAGTAGCTGTAGAATGCTGCCAGATGGAAGCCGATACTGTTGGTCCAAGGGTAGATATTCACACCGATTTCAGGGGATACATAGAAACCCCAAGTGTTGTCTTTTACTTCGTAAATGTAAAAGTCACTGGACATTTTGGTATAGTTGGCACCTAGCTTCAATCCGATATAAGGTTGGCATGCACCGTCACTGAAGCGATAGTGTGTCGCGAAACCGAAAGGTAACTGAAATACGGAATGTTGCTGGTCGGTTGTCAGGGCTGCCGAGTTGCTGATGGGCAATGTCTGACGTGAAATGTACTCATTGTTGGTATGATAGTTGATGAAGGCACCGATTGACAAATCCGGCAGTACATAATATCCACCTTCGAAGTTCATACCCCAACCGCTTGCTTTGTTTGCAAAGTTATTGCTGATAGGGGCATTGAACTGCCAGTCCACATTGAAATAGGTAAATGGAGTTACCTGTGCTTTTGCCGGCAGGGCAAAGGCTATGGCGATAGCGGCTACCGCCATCAGTCTGAGAGTAAAATATTTTATAGTTTTCATATTTCCTTTTTATTTTAAATGAATACTTGTTTCACTTACGTTTATTTTTTCAGATAAGGACTCTGGGTAAATGCCTGGTTGATGGCGGTTGTTGCACGGTTTACATTCAAATTGCTACTTCCTCCGAGCAATCCGCTGATGTATGCGTTCCAGACAACGGTCAATTTTTCTTTTTGTCCTTCCGGGGCATTTTTCAGATTAACCATGTCGGCCAGTAATGAGCCGGTGCTATAACTGTAAGTGATAGGATAGGGATAGTACCATCCACCTCCCCAGTTGCCACCCCAGTAACCGGGATACCAATAACCGGGATAATATCCCCACCAGGGACCATCGTTATAGTAGCCTTGGAAATAGTAAGTACTTGCTACATAGCTCACCTGTAGTCCGAGGTCGGCATCTTCTTTTTCAGAAATGCGGGTATAACCGGCAGCGTTCATTTTGGTGACAAACGTATTTATCAGAGTTTGGGCATTTTCGTCTTTCCAGTATTCGGGATCTTTTTTGTCACCGATGACCAAAATGCTGTCGGGGATATAATAAGTACTGAAATCACTGAATTTAGTACTCGTGTCATGACTGGTAAATACCAGATACTCATTGTCCAGTTTGTCCATGTCCGGGTCTTTCTCGCAAGATACCAAGGCAAAGACCGCCAGTAGGATAGGAATTAATTTTTTCATGTCAAGTTTTTGTTTAAGTTAATACTAATTGTTTTTTGTCTAGTTTCTCTCATACAACGGCCGGCTTATGTTTTTGTTCACTTGCAGTCTGTCCTTTAGTGAATTTTTTTGCCGCCTGGTTAATCAGAGTTTCTTTTTTAAAGTGTAATTTAGTTTAGAGACAGCTTTCTTGAAGTCCTTGCCAATCATTGTCAGCGCACTGTCACCCTCTGCCAGAAAGTTTGTCTTTTCGTGTCCCGGAGTGGCGGAAACCAATTGATAAACGATGGCGGTGCTGTCATTAGGAATTCCAATGATCGTTACAACTGTACCGCTGTCGGTAAATGCTTGGTTGCCATCTTTTGTTCCTAGATAAGTGGTAGTGAGATTGTAGGTGCCCAGTGAATCCTGGCCTATCTCCTGAAGTGTCAGTTGGTAGTTGATTCCTTCGGCATCGGCAGCGGGTAAGATACCTTCATAACTATACGTTTGTAATTCCCCCAGTGTGCTGTCGTCCACAGTGAAAATGGAGTCACTTTCACTTTCGGCTATTATTTCAGCACTTTTGTTTCCTTTAGAGCCGCAGGAAACAATCATGGCAGCCAAAGCTGCTACAATAAATACTTTTTTCATTATTAAGTCAAGTTTTTAATGGTTATTTGGGTACATAACATCTATTCCGCCCGTTTTGTTTTTTAGTAAGTTCTCTTTTCAGAAAAAAACAAGACCATGTTTAAAATGAATTAAACACGGTCTTTAATAAATAGAGGCGTTGTATCCGGATGAATCGGACTACCGTAATCGGATGCCGTTCATACTTCTTCGAGTCAGGGAGTTATAGATCATCTTTCCCTTTAACGTTTGTTCTTTTGCTTGTGGCAGGTCGGGCATACTTCCTGTCGTGATATAAGCGATGGTATTCTTCAATAAATACTCTTTGGTATCTCCTAAAGGATAGAGAGGAGAGATGAGGTTACGTTCGCTCAATGTGAAATCAGGGGTGATGCCATTTACATAGTTGGCTTGTCCTGCCGAGTTGAGAACGTATGCCACTACCGGCCATAAAATAAAGTTGTAGCGTTCGTCTTGGTATGGTTCCATGGCTACATTTTTGCCAACGGTTGTCTCACCTATCACTACTATGTTTTCTGTACCGATGTATGGACGGAGGCAATTTATGACGCTTCTGAAGCCGATGCGGAAAATTTGCTTGTTAGCACATAGAGCTTGCTCAGATTCAAATTCTCAGAAGCAAGTCCAGCATTAAGTTGGAAATCAACCCTTTGCGGGTCACTGATGTCATTATATAAAATAGTACAAAATACTTTTCCTAAATCTGCAGCGGGTGCCAGATAGCTTCCTAGATCTGTGGCGCAACTCAGATAACCACCAGGATTGTATCGTAAGTCTAGAATAAAAGTATCAGGTGACTGCCCCTTGAACCGGGCGAATATCTGTTTCATCTGTTCCCTGTATTCTGTGTCTGTAGCTTGGTTCTCAGGTCCTGTGCTGAATTCATTGTAAACCATATAAGCTATTTTTTTGCCGGATACTTCATATACAGTATCTACATAGAACGGGTTCAATTCTACGGGGCGTGATGCCGCTACTTTGACAGTATCTGTTGCAATCCAGCTGGAATTGCCTTCCTCATCAAAAATCAGGCTTTCCCGGGCAAAAGTTGTATTGCCGCCTTTCATCAGGTATCCGTAATTATTGCTGGTCAGCTTTTCTTTACCGATAGCTGATATCCAGTTTCCTCGTTCCAATCCGGCTTCTGAGGCTGGTGAATTGGGCAGAACGAATAAGATACGGGCAAATATGTGTGATGAGATGCCGGTGGGATCGGTCATTAATTCAAAATCAAATCCGTAAGTAGAGGTACGTTGCAGGTAGGAACGGGACGCATCGGAAGTTTCTTTTGTTTCTATATACGAATATGGGTCCCCTTTTCCGTTTTGCGCTTTGCTATAAACCAATTTTTGCAGGAAGTCTTTCGGTTCGGCAAAATAGTCTGTTTCTTTTATTGCCGGAATACTGTCATACCACAAATAATGTTCTTTCATTATTTGTTCTATCCATAAATTTTCTCCAACCAATGCATAATATTCCCCACTACGGTCTTCACCGCATGAAGTCATGATAAATAAGGTGGTTAGAAGAAAAATCGTGTTCCGTATATGCTTCATAATCTAATTCCTTTTTTTGATTTGCAAAGCTAGGGATTTTATTTTAAAGTAGAGATACGGTTCGGAATAAATAATCCAAAAATCCTTTATATAAAAAAGAAATCCGCCGGCTGGGTCAATCAGACTTCAGGGCGGATACTTTTAATTTTTTTATTTCTTCCCAGATTCCCATTTATCAGCATATTCATTCAGAATTCTGCGGATACTGAGTCCGATTTTGATATAATCTTTCTCATTCAGGTTGGCAAGTGATACGCGTACACTCCATTCGGGGCCGTCGAATCCACCACCATTCAATACGACCAGACCGGTTTCATTGGCAAGACGGAATACTACGTCCAACGGATTATAGGTTGCCCGCAGATGTTGTACGAATTCGTCTCCGTAAAATTTCTTGGCCCATACCAGCATATCTATCTCTGAATAGTAACCGGCTCTTAACGGATCGTCAGGGAGGATGAATCCGGTATTGTCCCATAATGCTTTCAGACGGGTGTGGATTAAGTTAAGCATGGCATGCCGATACGTGTTTTCTTTGTCCAGCAATGAGAAGGAAGCAAAGAGTGACATCTGCATTTGTTGTGGCAAAGACAACCCTGCCGTATGGTTCAAGGCCACTTGGCGGCTGTCTGCCACCATACGGTCTATGAATTTCATGTCTTCTACATGCATACTCAGGCTGCCATAACGTTTGGCCAGCTCGCTCTTCCTTTTACGAGGCAGATTAGCAATCATTTTGTCGAATACATTTTTCTCGTGTAAGGCAATTACCGCAAGGCGCCAGCCGGTCGCTCCAAAATATTTGGAGAAAGAATAGACACAAATTGTATTCTGTGGCAAATCGGCCATCAGACTTCGGAATCCGGGGACGAAAGTACCATATACATCATCTGTTATAATCATCAGATTGGGATTCCAACGTGTGACTACATCTTTCAAGGCATCTACACATTCTTTGCTCAACTGATAACTGGGTGGATTGCTTGGATTGACAATGAACAAGGCTTTGTATTTCGGATCCCGCAGTTTATTGATATCTTCCACTTTGTACTGCCAGGTATGAAGTCCTTCTTCGTTTAGAGTATCAGCCGGAATATTGAGCACATCATAGTCGTAACGTGCCAACTCAGGTATCTCGATATATGGTGTGAAGATAGGAACCATTAATGCTACGCTATCTCCTTTATGTAGCAGGAAGTTTTCTTCCAGTGAGTCGAATACATAGCACATTCCTGCTGTTCCTCCTTCGGTGGCGAATAAATCGAATTTGCCTTGCGGGGGTTGTCCGTTGCACATTTCCTGATTCAGATAATCCCGGACTAAAATTTCTGTATATTTCAAGATACGGTCAGGCATAGGATATTGGTCGCCTACAATACTTTCCGCCCATTCGTGTACCAGTTCGTCCGGATCGGCTGCATGTTCCATCAGCATATAATTATAGGTACGTTTCAATAGATCTGTCCCCGCATCCCCTTCATGTTTTTTCAAGTATTCCTCAAAACGTTGGGCTATGCCCGCCTTTTGAGGGATACCGGCAATGCCTTCGGGCATGTTCATGACCCGGCGGCACTCTTCAATGCCAAAGCTACCCAGGATAAAGAATGCTTCACGGGCCTCCGTTGCAATCCAGTTGGGATTACCCCGGCCTGCATTCAGCATGACGTGTGCCATTTGCTTCACACTTTCGTCAGCCATTTCAATCAAGCGGTTTTTTAATTCGAAAGGGCTGATCTTTTCCAGATTCTTGTCCATTCGGGCTACGCTGCTTTTATCACTTAAATATTCCATAATGTATGAGTTTAGGTTTTTAATTCATTAATAATACAATGACCACTCCCCAGATGATGAGTAGTGTATTTCCTACGGCATAGGTCACGGTGTACCCCAAGGAGGGGGTTTCGCTGCCTACTGTTTCTTGTATGGCACCCAGTGCGGCAGTGGTCGTACGGGCTCCTGCCGTACATCCCAAAGAAAGGGCGGGGTGGAATTTGAATACATATCTGGCTATAACCAGCCCTAATAATAAAGGTAGGGAGGTGGCCAGTGCGCCAATGATGAACAACATAGGGCCTACTTCTTTTAGTCCTTGTACAAAACTAGGTCCGGCAGAAATGCCGACTACGGCGATGAACATATTCAAGCCTACATTATTCAGCACCCATAAAGAGGATTCCGGTATCTGGCCGAAGGTAGGGCGTTTGCTGCGCCACCAGCCAAATACTAAACCGGCTATCAAGGCTCCTCCGCTGGTACTCAGGCTGATGGGGACTCCACCGATATGGATTGCGAGTGCTCCGACAATACCTCCTAGTAAAATACCGAGCCCTACAAATATCATGTCTGTGGCATTAGTGGGGCGGTCTATATATCCTAGTTCCTTTGCGGCTGACTCTACTTCTTTTTTCAGACCGACCAGTTCCAAAGTATCTCCGCAGTCGATAGTGGTTTGTGCGAAAACAGGGATATCGATGCCTGCCCGTTTGATGCGTCGTACACTGACACCATGCATAAAGCTTTGACGACGTATGAAGTCCAGTTTTTGGTTGGAATATGGCTTTTTGTGTACCATGACGGGGAGTACTTCCACAGGGAAGTCAAGCAACTGGGGATCGACGATCTCCTCTCCGATCCAGTCCTCCTCACCAATGGCGAATTCTCTTCTTCCGCTCAGTACCACTTCATCTCCTTTTTGTAATAATTGTCCGGGAATAATATCATTGACAATGGAAGCTCCATGTCGCATTCTTTCAACAAATAATCTTTTCCCTTGTGAAATAAAGTAGGATTCTAGCTGGTCAACGGTCTTGCCGTTGCCAAACCAGTCGTTCTCTATGCGGTAAGCACGAAAAACAACCGGACGGCGGGCATGTTCAAATCCCGGTTCGTCTGCTTCGCTAGTACCATTTGGGTTTCCAGTTCCTTGCAGGCCGCTTTCACTTTTTCTAGTCCTCCCAATATCTTAGGACCTAAAGAAGAGAGAACCCAGGCAGAACCTGCCGTTCCGAAAATGTAAGTTACGGCGTATGCTACGGGGATAATATTAATCATATCACTTTTTTGGGAGGAGTCTATGCCGAGTCCGTTGATAGTATCTTCCGCGACCCCAATGACGGCGGAGATGGTTTGCGCTCCAGCCAGTAATCCGGCTGCTTCACCAGCGTTATATCCCATTAAAACAGCTAATAACCAGGTGATAACCAGACAACCTGCACACATAAGTACAGCAAATCCTACTTGGGGTAAACCGTCTTTTTTCAGTCCTCGAAAGAATTGTGGTCCTACTTTATATCCGATAGCAAAAAGGAATAAAAGAAAAAATACGGATTTAACCGGTTCTTCTATTGTTATGTCAAGTTGTCCCACTAATACCCCTACCAGCAATACGCTGGTGACAATTCCCAAACTGAATTGTTTTATTCTCATTTTTCCAATCCAGAAGCCTGCAGCGATTGTCAGAAAAATCGCCAGTTCCGAATGTTGTCTTAAAAGATGTATAATCCATTCCATATTTCATTTCTTATTGTAATTGCTGTTTAAAACAGAATGGAGGTAAAGAAGTTGAGTTAAAAAGCTCCAAATTGCACTTAGTTCTAATATTTTTTATTTTATTTGCATAGATATGATGCTTGACTTATGAAAATGAATCTGTTTGTAAAATATATTTCTTTGTTCACCCTTCTGCTTGTAATTGGAGGGTGTAAAGAAAAAGTGGCTGATATGTATGTAGCTAGAATCACGGATTTAACGAGAGAGGAAGAACAAGTTTTGAAACTGGAATATGGTCATGATGGTAGGATTATAAAGTATGGAGATACCCCAGTAAGGTATGAGGGAGACCAAGTCATCATCGGACAGATGGATTGTTTGAATACTGATAATAAGCTTTGCAATGTAACGTTTCAAATGGGAAAAGGCAAGGCGCGGGAGAGCAGGGCCCGTTGTGTGTTGAAGGTGAAAGAGGAGGTTTATGAAGCTGAGAAACAGACTCTCTATGATTATAAAGGGGATACTATTTTTATCAACTCTGATTATCGTACTATTTCCGACCATCGTTTTTTGAGAAATGTGCAAGGAAAATATGTTTTTGATCAGTTGGGACGGTTGAAGGAAGTGATGACCGTTTTTACTGAGGCAAATGATAGCGTATCTAGCTGTCACAGTTATTATAATTATGATAATAACATCAACTATCAGGCGAATTTGAATTTACAGGCTTATGTGATTGATCGTGACGGGGTGGATAGTTTCTTCTATTTTTTGTTGAATCTTGGGCAGTTAAGGAATAGAACGGCTTTGCCCAATGATATCGGATATTGTATGAATCATGGTTTAAGCACTTATAATGTGCATGCAAATTATCGTCTGGATGATGAAAATCCGGTCAGGATAGAAATCTTATATAATTATACCAAACTTCTATCCCGCATAGATTTATCTTATAATCCTTTAAATTAATTCATCGGGCAGGATAAACAGATCTGTTTCGTTTGCTCCTTGTTTGATCAAATCCTTCTTGTCTATTTGATAAAGTCGGACAAACTCGTCATGGCTGCCGCATAGTTCCTGAGCTTTGCGATAATATTCTATTGATTTTTCTGTTTCATTCAGGATATAATACACATGTCCTGCATTCATCCAGTCTTCCATAATGGGTTTGGGTTCGGACATCAGCAAGTCATAATATTTCTTGGCTTGTTGATAATTGCCGGTGATGAAAGAACACCATCCTATGGCTCGTCGGGCATTCTGTGGCTTTTTATCCAGATACTCCACTTTGAAGAAATAAGCCAGCGCTTCATCGTATCTTTCCAGTGCCATCAGGCATTGTCCTATTTGTAGTGCCAGATTCAGACTTTCGGGCTGTGCCTGTTCCACCTTGTTATAATATTCCAACGCTTTTGGGTAGTTTCCCTCTTTTCTATAACATTGTGCCAGATGGCGGTTGTTCCATGCATTGTCAGGGGCCAGCAGATCTGATTGCAGATAATAATCTATCGCTTTTTCATAGGAACCTATTTTCTGATAAATGAAACCTGCTTTCTGCCATAATTCGGCATTTTTACGATTGTATAAATCAATTGATTTGTCATAGAGCATTCCGGCTTCTGTCAGGTCGTTGTGTGTGAACAGGTAGTCTGCCAGTTTGTTGATATAATCTTTGTGCAACAAGGCTTGAGACAATATCTTTTTATTCCATAAGTCCAGAGTGTCCTCAAAAATGTCATGCATTTCATGTCTTCTTGACCATAATTTGAAAAAACGGTAGAGATCATGGATATATTGCCGGCTCACATATTCAGCACGAACTTTTGATTGTGACATCTCTTTTAAACGTTCTTTCAGTTCTTCAGAAGCTTCATGTTGTCCGTTCAATTGTTGCTGCATGAGATATCTTTGGCTTTCCGGCATTTGTAGCATGGTAAAGCAGAAAGAGTATTTGTCGGAATTGCAGAACACATCCGAGTTCATCAGGATGTTGAGCAGAGAGATTTTTTGTTCGTCATTCCCGGGAGATAATTTGGCGATATCCCGATATTGGGGGTCAAAAGGATAGAACCAGTGAGAAATTTTACGGAAAAACGGGAATTGTTTCAGTTGTGAGAAAGTGCTCATATACACATCCGCCCCAGACATTTGCAGCTCACCCAGTTCACGTAATTTATCGGTGATTCCTGAACGGTCAATCCATTCTTCCCATTCCGGGTTATGATCTTCTGTATCTTCATCCACTCCTTCCATATTGAGTTGGGGGTTTTTCATCATTTCGGGAATGATTTCTTCACGCATCTTCTTGTCTATCTTTCGGGTTTCACGGGAAGATTGCAATAATTGAATCTGGATATTATGCAGGTCTTTGATGAACTCGGCATTTTCATTCAGTTCATTCATGCGCGATACAGCTTCGGGGTATTGAAGGATACGCTTTTCATAATAGTAGCATGTCAGTGCGATACCTACAATGGCGCGCTGATTCAGCATGACGTCCTGATGGGTATAGGCGTTCAATAGAAATATGAACTTGCGGATATCGAATATTTGCAGCAGGCTCAGGGTGACGGCGCTGACCATGATGGAAAGGTCGTTTGCCTGGATCAATAGGGAGTTGAACAAAGCTTGTGCTTCAGCAAATTCCGGTTCGCTCCATCGGACGGATACCCATGTTTTTTCGAATAACTCATCTACGGCTGTTTCGTGATCCTTTCTCATGGCATCCATTTCTTCATCCCTTTTGGCCTCTGTGGTATATATCAATGGGGCCGTAGCCATATCTTCCGTGTATGCTTCCAGTTGCATTTGTAATTCGGCGTAGCTGTGAGGAGGCATCTGGACAAAAGTGCGCATTGTGTCATAATAGGCTCCGTAATCTTTTGTTGCCTGTACGGCTATATGGATACGGTCGGCCAGTTCGTATGCCGTGCGCAACATTTTATGGTATATTTCTACCTTGTTGGGGTCTTTCATCCCTTTCGAAGTATATTGCAGCATCAGGTCGTATGACGTTTGCAGGGCTTCTATTTCATTTTTTAATTGCCAGTCGGAAGTATGCGTGGCATATCCTGTCATTTGGGATAATGCCTCTTTCAACCGATATTGGTCTAATAGTTTAATGATTTCTTCGCGCATATTTTAAAGTTCTATTTGTATATCTAACAAATGCCGGCAGACTTCGGTTCTCGGTTTATTTCAGCCAGGTTGCCCGTTTCCATAAGTATTCCATCGGGCCGTGCGAGTGATGGTTCATCCACCAGCGGCAGAAAGCGAATTGCAAGATAAAGAAAACGATTCCTGCCAGACAGCTGGCTGTGATACCAAACTGATTGTGCAATGCAAATCCCCAGTTGTAATATAACATGGAACCTACGATGCTTTGAGTGATATAGTTGGTGAGACTCATCTTTCCGTATGGTGTGATTTTCATTAATCCGTCGTGCAAGTTTGTCTTGTAAAAAGCGAAGATAACACCGGATACCAGAATCAGCATAAATGCGAAATTGGAAAGCGAGGTGATGATGAGTGACAGAGGGGTCAGTATGGATTTGTTTGTGATAAAGTCCGGTAGCATATTACCCAGCCCATACAAAGGGAAAAATGCGATGAGTGAGCCTGCAAGTACCTTGTTCCATACTTTCAAGTGCTCTTTCAAAAAAAGCCCCTTGCGCCCTGCCAACATGCCGAGCAGAAAAAGAGCAGCCGTTTGGAATACCCGTCCGTGATCCCACGCCCATGCAAGGCTTGCCAACTGTCCTTCCCATAAATTGACACGGATGGTTTCCAGAAAGTTACCGTTACTTTGTACAGCAAAAGTTGCATCCCAGAAACTGCGGGTGGGTATAGCCGGGGTGACAAATTCCGGATCGAGGCAGGCACGTATTACATAGTAAAGCGGCAGGGGCTGAATCAGTAAAAGACATGCCAGTGTAAATATCCATTTGTCCTTCAACCGGCAGGTCAGTGGCAGGATGAAGCCTACTAAAGAATAAAGGACCAGCACTTCTGCAGTGAAAAAGCTGGCATTGATATTACCTATCAGGAAAAGAAGAATTAACCGCCAGCAAAAACGCAGCCGGAAATCATTTCCCCGTAGGCGTTGGTTATCGTCTTGAATAAAAAAACTAAAGCCGAAAAGTAAAGCGAATACGGCGTATGCCTTTCCGCCGAACATGAAGAATAATCCATTCCAGATGGCTTTGTCCGAGAAGTTCAGCCACGCACTTTGTCCGGCAGTGTCGGGAAATGAGTAAAAATTAAAATGTTCGATGGAATGCAGGATGATGATTCCCATCACTGCCAGTCCTCGTAGCACATCAGCTACATCTACACGTGCGTGTCCTTTCAACTTTGTGTTTATTGCTTTTGTTTCCATGGGATTATATATTAGAGTACAAAAATAGGAAAATCTTGAATAGTTGGCAAAAAAAGGAGGAAGTAATAAGATATTTCTTTAATTTTGTCCCCATCTTAAAAAAAGATATGGATATTTCGGAATTACAACGTATTTATGCCGGTCATCCTAACACTAAGGGGCTGGCAGCGTTATTGGAAGATTCCTCGGTGAGGACTATTTTCCTAGGGGGATTGCATGCTTCTGCAGCAGCTTTATTTGTTTCCTCCTTCCTTAGAGAAAGTAAACAGACATTTGTATTTGTATTGGGTGACTTGGAGGAGGCGGGTTACTTTTATCATGACCTGATACAGGTGAACGGTGATGAGCATATTTTATTCTTTCCATCCTCGTATCGTCGTGCCATCAAATATGGACAGAAAGATGCCGCCAATGAAATTCTGCGCACAGAGGTGCTGAGCCGTTTGCAGAAAGGTGAGCCGCTATGTGTGGTGACTTATCCCGAAGCGCTGGCGGAGAAAGTGGTGTCGCAGGAAGAGCTGATGGACAAGACGTTAAAACTGGGTGTGGGTGAGCGTGTGGACACGGAGTTCATCACGGAAGTGCTGGCCGGTTACGGATTTGAACATGTGGATTATGTTTATGAACCGGGGCAATATGCCGTACGCGGTAGTATTATTGACGTTTTCTCTTTTGCTTCCGAGTATCCTTACCGTATTGACTTTTTTGGTGATGAGGTGGACAGCATCCGTACTTTCGAAGTGGAGAACCAGCTTTCGAAAGAGAAGAAACAGAGTATTGCCATTGTGCCCGAACTGACGAATGCTTCCGACAAGAACGGGGTGTCTTTCTTCGAGTTCATTCCTCGGGAAACAGTTCTGGCAATGAAAGATTTTCTTTGGGTACGCGAAAGAATACAGGCAGTACGTGATGAGGCGCTTTCACCTCAGCACTTGCGGCATATGAGGGAGAGAAGACGGAATTGATGAATCTGGAACTGAAACTGATAGACGGGTCGGAGTTTACGGTACGGGCTTTGGAATTCAAGCGGATTGAATTGGGCAGCAAGCCTACGGGAACTCCACAGGCGACGTTGGCTTTCGACACGACGGCCCAGCCCATTTTTCATAAGAATTTTGATTTGGTAAGTTCTTCATTCACTGATTATCTGGAACGGGGTTACACCTTATATATATGTACCGATAGTGAAAAACAGGCAAAGCGTCTGAGAGATATCTTTGAGGAGCGTGGTGATCATATCACGTTCATTCCGGTCAACAAGACTTTACATGAGGGCTTTACAGATAATGCATTGAAAAGCTGCTTCTTTACAGACCATCAAATTTTTGACCGTTTCCATAAATATAATCTTCGTAGCGACAAGGCACGTAGCGGTAAGGTGGCATTGACCTTGAAAGAGTTGAGCCAGTTTGAGCCGGGTGATTTTGTGGTACATATAGATCATGGCGTAGGCCGTTTTGGCGGTTTGGTACGCATTCCGAATGGGAATACTACTCAGGAAGTGATTAAACTTACTTATCAGAATGAGGATGTGGTATTTGTTTCCATTCATTCCCTGCACAAGATTTCCAAATATAAGGGCAAAGAAGGAGAAACTCCCCGCCTGAACAAATTGGGGACCGGTGCGTGGGAAAAATGAAAGAGCGTACCAAGAGCAAAATTAAAGATATAGCCCGTGACCTGATCAAACTGTATTCGCAACGTAAACAGGAAAAAGGGTTCTCGTATAGTCCCGACAGCTTTATGCAACATGAATTAGAGGCGAGCTTTATTTATGAGGATACCCCCGACCAGTTGAAGGCAACTCAGGATGCCAAAGCCGATATGGAGAGCGACCGCCCTATGGACCGTCTGGTGTGTGGTGATGTGGGTTTCGGAAAGACTGAAGTGGCTATCCGTGCTGCCTTCAAGGCTGTGACGGATAACAAACAGGTGGCTGTGCTGGTTCCCACTACGGTGCTGGCCTATCAGCACTTTCAGACTTTCAGCGAACGATTGAAAGATTTTCCATGTAAGGTTGATTATTTGAGCCGTGCCCGCAGTGCGAAAGATGTTTCCAGAATAGTGAAGGAACTGGCGGATGGAAAAATAAATATTTTGATCGGTACACATAAAATCATAGGCAAAAGCATCAAGTTCAAAGATCTAGGATTGCTGATCATTGATGAGGAACAGAAATTCGGAGTCAGTGTGAAAGAGAAGCTGCGTCAGATAAAAGTGAATGTGGACACACTTACCATGACCGCTACTCCCATTCCTCGTACCTTGCAGTTCTCGTTGATGGGCGCCGTGATCTTTCTGTCATTCAGACTCCGCCTCCCAACCGTTATCCCATTCAGACAGAGGTACATACCTTTAATGAAGATATCATTACGGAAGCGATTAATTTTGAAATGAGCCGTAACGGACAGGTGTTCTTTGTCAATAACCGCATACAGAATCTGGTAGAGCTGGAAGCCATGATCAAGCGGAACATACCCGATTGCCGTGTCTGCATCGGTCATGGACAAATGGAGCCTGAAAAACTGGAAAAGATTATTTTCGACTTTGTGAACTATGATTATGATGTGCTGCTGGCAACCACCATTATAGAGAGTGGCATTGATATACCGAATGCCAATACGATTATCATCAACCAGGCGCAGAATTTTGGCTTGAGTGATTTGCACCAGATGCGCGGGCGTGTGGGGCGAAGCAATAAAAAAGCATTCTGTTATTTGTTGGCGCCTCCATTGACTTCACTGACTCCCGAGCGAAGCGTCGTCTTCAAGCCATTGAGAATTTCAGTGATTTGGGCAGCGGTATCCATATAGCCATGCAGGATTTGGATATCCGTGGAGCCGGAAATATGCTGGGGGCGGAGCAGAGTGGCTTCATTGCCGATTTGGGCTATGAAACTTATCAGAAGATATTGGCCGAAGCGGTGAAGGAATTGAAAGAGGATGAGTTTGCCGATCTTTACGCAGAGGAGTTGCAGGCAGCGGGAGAAGAGAAAATCAGTGGTGAGAACTTTGTGGATGAATGTCAGGTGGAAAGTGATTTGGAATTGCTTTTCCCCAATGAGTATATCCCCAGCAGCAGCGAACGTATGTTGCTTTATCGTGAACTGGACGGATTGGAACTGGATAA
This sequence comes from Phocaeicola sartorii JCM 17136 = DSM 21941, assembly GCF_000614185.1. Classification (GTDB taxonomy): domain Bacteria; phylum Bacteroidota; class Bacteroidia; order Bacteroidales; family Bacteroidaceae; genus Phocaeicola; species Phocaeicola sartorii. The sequence continues at coordinate 154,149 of NZ_BAKM01000006.1, forward strand.
GGATCTGCTCGCTTTCAAGGCACGGCTGGAGGACCGTTTCGGACAGGTTCCTCCCGAAGGGCTGGAACTTCTGCGTATCGTACCTTTGCGCAGGTTGGCTAAACGGTTGGGTGTGGAAAAGGTATTTTTGAAAGCCGGACGAATGACCTTGTTCTTTATCAGTAATCTGGAAAGTCCTTATTATCAAAGTGCGGCTTTTGGCAAGGTGATTGATTACATGAGCAAGAATCCGCGTTACTGCAATTTGCGTGAGCAGAATGGTAAGCGCAGCATGGTAGTCAAGAATGTGGAGACGGTAGAGACGGCGGTAGGTATTCTGCAGGAGATGGTGAGTTTATGATAAAAGGTGTCTGTATTGGCGGAAACCGGCATTGTCGTAGAGTAGACAGGATATGTTAACGTAAAACTGAATATTAACTAAAGAAACAACTGTTTTTAAATTAATTGTTTAACAGAATTGAATTCGGGGTGTTTTGTATTAAAAAATAATATAAGACGCCCCTTTCTCTTTTAACTTATCTATATTTTTACTATCTTACTTCCAGTTTAAAAGCGGACACTGAGATTTTTACTCACATATTGTCTAATTAAAAAAACACTTGTTATGGAAGTGAAAAAAACACGAAGAGCCGACCTTGAAAAGGGTAAGTCCCGTTGGCTGTTCATGGGTCTCATTGTGACGCTGTCGTTTATGTTTGTTTCGTTCGAATGGACTGAACGTAATGTAACTTACGCGATCAGTGATTTGGTCAGTGACCCGGATTTCTTTGAAGAATTAGTTCCTGTAACCTATAATCAGGATAAACCTCTGCCGCCACCGCCTCCGCCGGCTGCCGTCAACCCGGAAGAGCTCAATATAGTGGATAATAACTCGACGGAAACAGAAACCGATATTGCAGCTTCAGACCCTACGGATGCTCCGGTAATTATACCGACCCCTATTGAAGTACCCGAAGAAGTAGTGGATGAAAATGTGGAATTTGTGGTGGTGGAAGAGATGCCGGTATTTCGTAACGGTAATGCTGATTTGATGAGGTATCTGAGCGAAAACATCAAATATCCTACTGTCAGTGCCGAGCAGGGAGTTCAAGGAAAGGTAGTGGTGCAGTTCGTTGTGGGTGTTCATGGAGAGATCCTGAATCCGGTAGTGGTGAAGAGTGTGGATCCGTATCTGGACAAGGAAGCAATCCGCGTGATCAGTTCCATGCCGAAATGGAAGCCCGGCAAGCAAAGAGGAAAAGCAGTGAGGGTGAAATACACTGTTCCTGTAGTCTTCAGACTGCAAAATTAAGATTTAATTAGTATGGATGGAGGAAGCGTAATCTCAGAAGAGGACGCTTCCTCTTTTTTATGACAGTACGGTCAGCTGTTTATATGTGCAGGACACAGTGAAGTGTCTTAATTAAAGGGTGTATCCTAAATCGTGTTTACTTTGTTAATGTATTGTTTTATTGAAAGGTACTTGTCTGTAATTGCCAATAAATCCAATCTTAAATGATATTACGGGAATCTGAATGTGAAGAATAAATTTCGGTAAGTAGGTCTATGATATAATAGTCTGATAATCAAAATTTTCTTGTTTTAAATATTTGCAACAAATT
>NZ_BAKM01000005.1 GCF_000614185.1 Phocaeicola sartorii JCM 17136 = DSM 21941
CGATAGGGAACTGATTGACAGCGTCCGTAGAAAACTGAATATTGATATCCATGTGATGTGCAGCGAATTGGATATGAGTGCGTCTACCTATACCAAACTTGAAAAAGGGGCCATGACGAAAGAAGAATTCCGCAAGTTATGGCTGGAACTGGGGGAAGTGGAAATTATGGGGGAAGAGGAATGAAAGAACGGAATTTGTTAGGAAATGTGGCTGGAAAATTGTTTCTTTGTATCAACCAAGGACAATTCCTTAAAAATAGAAAGTCTGATTGTTTGGCAACAAAGAATTTGCTTATTTTAAAACTTTAAGTCATTTCCACTAATGGAACATTGTAATAAATTACTTTATGGCGGAATGTTGTCTTTATCCGCATTGGCAGGCTGTACGGAGCCGGTAACAGAAAAACCGTTGAATATTGTCTACATTATGACAGATGATCATACAGCTCAAATGATGAGTTGCTATGACAAGCGTTATATGGAAACGCCCAATTTGGATCGTATTGCTAACGACGGGGTACGTTTTACAAACAGTTTTGTCGCAAATTCGTTGAGCGGGCCTAGCCGCGCTTGTATGATTACAGGTAAGCATAGTTGTGAAAATAAATTCTATGATAACTCTACCTGTGTGTTTGATGCATCGCAGCAAACTTTTCCGAGACTATTGCAGAAGGCTGGTTATCAAACTGCATTAATTGGTAAATGGCATTTGGAAAGTTTGCCTACGGGGTTTACTTATTGGGAGATCGTTCCCGGACAAGGTGATTATTATAATCCGGATTTCATCACACAAACCAATGATACCATTCAGAAACATGGGTATATCACTAATCTGATTACCGATGATGCCCTAGACTGGATGGAGAATAAGCGCGATAAGGAGAAACCATTCTGTCTGCTTATTCATCATAAGGCTATTCATCGTAATTGGATGGCGGATACCTGTAATCTGGCTTTATATGAGGATAAGGAATTTGCTTTACCCGATAATTTCTTTGACGATTATAACGGACGTGAAGCTGCCGCAGCTCAGGAGATGAGTATTGTGAAAGATATGGATATGATATATGATCTGAAGATGCTCCGCCCTGACAAGGAATCCCGTTTGAAATCATTGTATGAAAGCTTTATCGGACGTATGGATGAAGGGCAACGTGCAGCATGGGATGCATTTTACGGTCCTGTGATTGATGATTTTTATCAGAAGAATCCGCAAGGAAAGGATTTGGCAAACTGGAAATTCCAACGTTATATGCGCGACTATATGAAAACGGTCAAATCACTGGATGATAATGTGGGACGTGTGCTCGATTATCTGGAAGAAAACGGGTTGCTGGATAATACATTAGTCGTCTATACATCCGACCAGGGATTTTATATGGGAGAGCACGGATGGTTTGACAAACGTTTCATGTACGAGGAGTCCATGCGTACTCCGTTGATCATGCGTTTGCCGAAAGGATTTGACAGGAAAGGTGATATAACTGAAATGGTACAGAACATTGATTATGCACCTACCTTTTTGGAATTGGCAGGTGTCAAGGTCCCTGATGATATCCAAGGAGTATCTTTATTGCCGTTGCTGAAAGGGGAGAAGCCTGCCGGTTGGCGCCGTTCATTGTATTATCATTTTTATGAATACCCTGCCGAACACATGGTGAAGCGCCATTATGGAGTACGTACAGACCGCTATAAATTGATTCATTTTTACAATGACATTGATGCATGGGAGCTTTATGACTTGGAAAAAGACCCTGCCGAGATGCATAATGTAATCAATGATCCTGCTTATAGTGAAGTATTGGCTGATATGCAGGCGGAACTGAAGAAATTGCAAATCCTGTATAACGATACGGATTTTGTAAAATGATAGTTGTGAATGGTATTTTATGGGAAATGAAACGATGCAATGATCTTATGATTTCTATGGATTAAAGAAGTGGAAGACTTTCACAAGCCCTCCACTTCAACCGTAGCAGGTACACACATAGATGTACCCATTTGTCAATAATTAACAGTTTCTGGTTGTTGAGTCATGGATTTTACATTAAGGCAGGTGCCAGATATTTTACCAGTAAATATCCGCCTGCTATCAGCCATATATAAAGAATTGCTGCAAGTATAAAGGGTTTCGCTCCGGCTTTACGGAATTTGTCAATGCTGGTTTCCGCACCCAGGGCAGTCATAGCCATTGTCAGCAGAAAAGTATCTACGTTATTAATAAAGGCAGTCAGATTTTGTGGCAACAGGTCGAAAGAGTTGAAACCGATGACAGCCAGAAAGCCGATGGCAAACCAAGGTATCTGTATTTTTTTCATACCTCCATTTTGCTTTTGAGTTTTTGCCTCGGCTCTTGATGCCATATAGCTGGTAATCAACAAGACGGGAACCAGCATCATAACACGTATCATCTTGACGATGATGGCGACGTTTGATATTTCTTTTCCCATCGCATTGCCGGCACCTACTGTGTGTGCTACCTCATGCAGGGTCGCTCCGGTGAATATGCCCATTTCATTGGCAGGAAGTGCGAAGGTACCATTATGATATAATATAGGATAGATGAACATGGAGATGGTTCCGAAAATAACGACGGTGGAAACGGCTACCGCTGTCTTGTAGGGCTTGGACTGGATAGTCGATTCTGCACCCAGAATGGCTGCCGCACCGCAAATGCCGCTGCCGATGGAAGTGAGCAGTGCGATGCCCCGGTCCATCTTCAGCATTCGTCCTATCAGGATACCTCCCAGAATGGTTGTTGTTACTATAATGGCGTCAATAAAGATAGCGGGCAATCCTACCGCAAGCACATCTTGAAAAGTTAATCTGAAACCGTAAAGAATGATTCCGATACGTAAGATGCGTTTAGAACAGAACTGGATGCCGGGAACCCATGTGTCAGGCAAATTATTCCGGAGACTGTTAGCATATAGCATACCTAAAATAATACCGACAATCATGGGACTGAATGATAACTCTTTTACAAAGTTCATTTCGCCTATATAAAAGGCCGCACATGAGAACAGGGTGATCAAAAGTACCCCATGGAGCATACTACTTCTTTTTTCGCTTATCATAATTTATTTTTTTATGGTATTTAAAAATGTCGTGCAAAATAACAACTTTAGATCGAGATACACCGAATTAAAATTCTTATAGCCTATAACCTTAAATTATTAAAGAAGAAGAATGTTCACGGAAAAAGAATAATGCACAACCTTTTTTTGAGAGATTGTGCATTATAATATAGAAATATACAGATCGTTATTACTGGCTTTTATAGCTGTTTGTCTGAGATTAATCGTGCGATGCGGGTCTTGTTCTGTGTTCCTTTGGTAAGCAGGTAAACGTGCTTATAGGCATCGCGGTTCAGTTCGGTGGGGGAACCGTTGATCAGAATGATGTTCCGGTCATTGGCGAATTTCAGGATACCGCTGATGTTGTTGGGATGTAGTTTGCCTATTTCATCCATCATGCAGTGTAACTTGAAATCTTTGAACTTGCGGGATGCGCCTTCCTTGAACACATTCAGCAGCATGATGTTTATCATCGCTTTTACCAGAATGTCGGTTCCTTCCGATCCCACATTGGCTATCTTCTCGATAAATCCGGTGTCATTGCCGTTCTCTACAATGCGGAAACGCAACTCGAAGGAATCATACAGGCGGATGCTGTCATAGCGGTAGGCATGTATTTCCTTGATAAAGGTACGCAGCAAAGTGATAGCCTCTTCTTTCACCAATTGCTCTTTGGCAGAGGAGAACAGGTTGGTTTCCGGTGAGAGGTCATAACCGTAATCATGGTAGTATTTCTGTATCTCACGCAAAATGTTCACCACGCGGTTGCTACTCTCTTCTACCTTCATTTCGATGCGCTGGATGACTCCCACAAAATTGCAGGTAGCGAAACCTTTATTGATTTCACGGATCACATCTTGAATATCATCTTCCGATGAAGTCAGCATGGAGGTGTCCATACTGATACGTTTGAAGGTATCCCAATGCTCGTTGTTGATGCGGCGGATGTACTCGTCTATGCGGTGTTCTTCCACAAAATCGTGTAGTTCGTCGGCAAAGCGTACGTATTCCCAGTCCTCGTTGAATTTTACGCGGAACTTGAAGGTGTTGTCCTCATCAAAATGTCCGGTGAAAAGGTTCACTTCTTTACGGAGCTTGCTTTGTACCTGTGTGAATTGGTTGGCCTGGCGGGTCAGTTCGTCAATCAGCTCCACACAGGTCCTGGTAGTCTGCATGGTTTGCGTGTTTTCGGAACGGAATATATCCTGATGCGGTTTATACCAGTCGTATGCCGGAATCTTACTGTAAGCCTCCAGGTTCTTTTGAAGTTCCTTTACATTTACTTCCGCTTCTTCCCATTCTTTGTTCAGAAGGTCTATCTTTTCTTGTAGGGAAGAGGTTTCCACTCTCAGCGTTTCCCGTTCTAATTGGAGCAGACGTTTTTGTTCGTCGTGCTCCCGTTGCCATCCGGGAATACGGTCTATCAAATCCCGTTTGTCTTTTTGGTATTCGATGACCAGTGTCGCATTTTCCTTAATGAAAGAAAGTTCTTTCTCCAGCTGGGCCAGTTGGTTGGCGATGTCTTGCAGACGTTCGGTATCTGCTCCCTGCGAATGAAGCTCTTTCTGCATATCCGCTTCATATTCGGTTTTGATGGAGGAGATTCTGCGCTGTTCTTCTTTTTCTTCTTTTCCGATAACTTCCGCTTGTGTCTTTTTTTCGTCGGTAAGAGCCTGTTGTTGTTTGTTCCATTCCTGTTTCAGGCTATCCAGTTTCTCTGTCTTTTCTTTGTTCAGGTTTTTTAGCTTGCTGTTTATACCTTCCAGTTCGGCAACCCGTTTGCGCTGTTCGTTTTCCAATCGGTTTATTTGGACATTCCGTTCCTCATTGGCTTTCTTCTTCCATTCTTCCAAGTCGAGCATATCCTGCTGGTATTGGCGTTCCAATTGTTCCAGTTCATACTCTATTTGGCTGATAATGGTTTTTTGTTCCTTTATCTGCGGTTGGTATTTGCGTTTCAACTGTTCCTGCAACTCCTCCCTTTCAGTTTGTTGGCGTTGCATGGCAGCAGTGATTTCTTCCAGACGCTTTTCACTGTTCCCTTTCTCGACGATATAATCGTCTATGGATTTGATGGGGCGGTGGATGCTGTCTAAATTAATGGAAATGCCATAGAAGGAGTTTCCCCCCTCGATGGTCATTTGCGGAAAAAGCCCCCGTTGCCATAAAATGCTCTCATCGCACAGTTTGCCGATGTTCTCTTCCCATCCTTTTTTGTTTTCTTTCAGCCAGCCTTGCAAGGTGTCTTTGCTGTTGTTCAGAAAAGCTTGTAATTCGTCTATGCGGGGACGGAGTTGCAGCATCTCCTGTTGCAGCTTTTGTAAGGTCAGGTCTTTTTCTTTCAGCTGTTTCTGCTGTTCCTCTTCCCAAGTCATGGTCAGTTCCTTGATGATGAGTTGCGCTTGGGCGATACGGTTTTTCCGTTCCGTATGAAAGTTGGCATAGTTTTGGATACGTGTTTTCAATTCCTGTTGCTCTTCCTCAAAGAAAACCTCCTTTCTGCATAATTTTATCTGGTAATCTATAGCGTTCAGCTCGCCCAGTTTCTCGGCTTTCAGCGGATGGAGCTGCTGTGACAGGCTTTCGAATTCCTGGTAAAGGGAATCTGTGAACCGCTGGTATTCTTTGCGGGTCTCTTCCAGACGCTCGTTGTATGCATTGTTTAATGTATCCAGTTGTTTGATTTTCGCTTCATGAATCTTATTCCATTGCTCGTCCAAGGCTGAATCAGCGATTTATACTTGGTCGAGATTTCCATATATTGTGAGGTAAGGATACGTTGTTCTTCCAGCAATCCCACCTGCCGGTTCTTCCATTCCTCTTTTTTGGAAGAGCGTTCTATAATCTCTTCTATGTTCTTGTTTTGATAATCCTTTTCTTTGCCTAATGCTTTTTGCAGTTCATTGTTCAGCACTGCCAGCGCTTCCTGTAACTTGTCGCTGCGCTTGCGCGATTCATCTTGAAGCTCCTGTTTCCGGCGTATCAGTTTTCCTTTGTCGGCATCCGTGCGGTCTTGTTTCTCTTTCCATTGGGGAAGGATACTTTCGGCTTTGCGGAAAGCGGCAACCAGTTCGCGGCAATTCTGCACCAGTCCGCCTTGCAGTTTGGACGTTTGTTGGGATAACAGTGTGATTTCCCGAGCCTGTTTCCGGGTTTCCCGTTTCTGAAATTCTTCGATATCCTTCAGACGGGTCTCAAAGTTTTTCAGATGCTCCTTGTAACTGTTCAGGTCGATGGCCGTTTCATCTTCGTTCAGAGAAGAAATGATTGTTTTCTTGATAAATTCGGCATCCAGTTTCGAATTCAGCAACACGTTCTGTATAGTGCGCGGAATATTCTGGTATTGCTTGCTCTCCATCAGCGAGTACCGGCTGAACTCAGGACTTGTACTGTTTCCATACAGAATGTTCCGATATTCGTCGTAGGTATAGATGATGCGTGAATATTCTATGCCATATTGGTCCAGCACGGCACGCACGCGGTCGCTCTCGCTATAGGCCACCCGGTTCTCGTCTATAAAGAATTCTTTGCGGTAAGGAGAGTGGATGAAGCGGTAACATACACGGTTCATCGATTTGAAACTCAGAATGCAGAACGCACCGTTCTCTGTTGCCACTTCGTAAACGATATACGAATTGGAGTAGGGAAAATAGTAATCCGTGTAATTCTGCTTTTCCACCGAAATACCCAGCCGTTGCGTGTCGGCATTGTAAAAGAAAAGGATAGCACGCAGAAGGGTACTTTTCCCCACTCCCTGCGTACCGATGAAGTGGACGTTTCCGTCCAGATAGATATCGTCCGAATAAGGGATATTCGCACTATTGATAAAGATAATTCTACTCAGGTTTCTCATCTTCGGTTTCGTCGTAAATGTTGATACTTTCAATCAGTCTTTCCAAATAATGCCAGGCGCTCATTACCTTATACGTATTGGTTTTCTCATTTTCCTGTTCCAGGAACGAGTCTTTGGTGAGCTGGCGTATCATGTTTTCCAGCACTTCCTTACGGATGTCCTTGTCCGAGAAGTGTTTCCGCATACCGTCCAGTTTGTTTTGGAGCAGCATGTTGATGTTGGTTTCCACCAATATCTGTTCGGGCTGGAAACGGAATCCGGGACCGAATGTCTCATCGTAAGTCTTGAAAAAATCGAGCACATCTATCCAGTAATAGGCACGCATGATTTTTTGCTCCAGTGTGGCTTTGGGTTCTATACGAGAGAAGAAAAAATATTCGTTTCCACGTTCCAGTGTATAGTTTATTTGTGAGAAATATTGATGGAGCGACTCATAGTTCTCATCTATTTCATTATACATATCGCGTACTTCTTCGCTGGTGCTGTTGGAACTGATGAACAGTCCTTTTTGCAAGTATTCAAAGATGGATGCGGTATTATCGGGTATTTGTATATTTAAATCCATAATTCTCAGAGTGGGTATATTTTAGCATATTCATATTGATTGTGGAGTCCGAACTCGTTCCGGATTTCCAGTTGGTTCTCGTAAAGTGAGACAATCTGGCAGAAGAACGTGGTACGTTCCTTTTCATCCACTTCGCGATGGAAATGATATTGCAGCAGAAAGGAGAAAAGGTCGCTGGCCGGCTCTCCTTTCCAGCGGGCTTCTGCCCCCGACTGCACAAAGGCGGCTACCACTTCGTCCAGATTAATCACTTCTTCGTACATGGCCTGTGCTTCCAAGTCTTCTTCACTGAAAGCTCCGGCTTCATTTTTCCGTACAATTTCACGATACTTCTGATTGCTGATCACTTTCAGAATGATGGGACGCACTTCGTCACTGGCCAGATAGGTGGGAGACAGTTTGAACGATGCTTGCGTACTTCCTTCCAACAGGAGGGAACGTTCCCGTTCCATTATTTCGGACAGATTGCTCCGGGCACGTAGCTCGAACTGGTCTTGCAGATATTTTACTTTTCGTATTTTCTCTACCAGTATCACCTGATTCTTTATTTGGTTCAGGTAATTGATGATATCCTGCTGGGCACGAATCAGACTGTGAGCAGATAGTTGCAGTTCCTGCCGCAGCTCGAGCAGGATGCGGGTCAGCTCTTCGTCAGTGGCCTGGCGGAAGAAATCCCGTTCTTCGTGCAAAATCAAGTGTTCGGTAGAGTCTATCAAACGCTGGATGTTGATTCGCTTCTTGTCCAGATTTTGCAGTTTGGCTATTTTTATCTGGTATGTGGGCTCGTGTTTGAAAGCATTATCAATATTGTGTTGAAGGTTGATAATGTTCCGTATTGTTACGCGTGCCAGTTTCTGAAAGGTAATCTTGATATTGCGTACATAACTTTCCTTGCGCGACTGGATCTTTTCTTTCAGGTAGTAGTCCATCAGTTCGTGCAGGTACTCTATATTTTCCTCTACGGTAGCTGTGTTGATTTCCTCGTTCGCTTCCAGCAGCAGTTCGAAGAAATCAAGGAATCGGGCATCCAGTTCCACAAAGTTTCCGTTGAGGTGTATGATTTCCTTTTCGATGAGTATCTTTAAACGATTTTCATCCTCCTTCAATAGGGCAAGTGCGTCCGAGTATCGAAAACTAAGCACTTTTCTCTTCTCAAACATCTCTACCAACAGCCCTTTGGCTACAAAAATCGTATTTATTATTTCGTGAATTGATCGGAATATATACATTGTTTTTCTCCAAAAAAGTCCGGCGAAGTTACTTTAAATGGTTGAGAAAACCTAGCGTTTTATGCTAAAAAGCATGTTTTTGCATGATCCGCTTCCGTCTTGTTGCCGGAAATCTTTTATGCGTTGCAGTAATCCGTTGCGAATAATAGAGCTTTCACCGTAAACAATTATTGCCTTCCGGACGTTCTACTTTTTAGCAAGAGTACTGTTTGTACTTCTATATCCTTGCCAAATACAAATTCGGTCGGGTTATAAAATATAAAATTGTTCCTTTGCTTATTCCTTATCGTATTTTGTTGTATGAAACCCAAGCAAAGTTAAGGAAATGTATTACCTTTGCCGCCTAAATTTAGTAAAAAGATGAAAACGGACATTGAAATAGCACGCAGCATTGAGCTGGTCAAAATTAAACAAGTGGCTCGGGAAACCGGCATTCCTGTAGAGCACATCAGTAACTACGGGCGCTATATAGCCAAAGTGGATGAAAGTCAGATAGACGAAGAAAAGGTGCAGCAGAGCAACCTTATTCTAGTTACTGCTATCACCCCTACCAAAGCCGGTATAGGTAAGACTACTGTTTCTATCGGATTGGCTTTGGGACTGAATAAAATAGGAAAGAAAACGATTGTTGCCTTGCGCGAGCCGTCGCTAGGCCCTTGTTTCGGAATGAAAGGGGGAGCTGCCGGAGGAGGATACGCCCAGGTGTTGCCGATGGATAAGATTAATCTTCATTTTACAGGTGATTTTCATGCTATCACTTCCGCTCACAATATGATTTCGGCTTTGTTGGACAATTACCTTTATCAGAATCGTGATAATGGCTTCGGATTGAAGGAAGTGCTGTGGCGTCGTGTGTTGGATGTGAATGACCGTTCCCTTCGTTACATTGTTACAGGACTAGGACCGAAGACCAACGGAATTACCCAGGAGTCAGGTTTTGATATTACTCCTGCATCCGAAATTATGGCTATTCTGTGTCTGGCCAAGGATGAAAAGGACTTGCGTCGTCGCATTGAAAATATTTTATTAGGTTTTACTTATGACAACAAACCTTTTACTGTAAAAGATTTAGGGATTGCCGGAGCCATTACAGTTCTTCTGAAAGATGCTCTTTCTCCTAATCTGGTACAGACTACGGAGCATACTGCCGCCTTTGTTCATGGGGGACCGTTTGCCAATATTGCTCATGGTTGCAACTCTATTCTGGCAACCAAGATGGCAATGACTTTTAGTGATTATACCATTACCGAAGCCGGATTCGGGGCTGACCTGGGAGCGGAGAAGTTCTATGATATCAAGTGCCGTAAAGCAGGTATCACACCTAAACTGACCGTATTGGTGGTTACTGCCCGTGCATTGAAAATGCATGGCGGTGTATCACAGGACAAGATAAAGGAACCCAATCTGGAAGCTTTGAAGCAGGGTGTGGCCAATATGGATAAGCATTTGCGTAACTTGAGATATTTCGGTCAGACAGTTGTCGTTGCGTTTAACCGTTATGGGGATGATTCGGAGGAAGAAGTAGATTACATCCGTACCCATTGCGGGAAGAAAGGTGTGGGCTTTGCAGTAAACAATGCCTTTACCGATGGTGGCGCAGGGGCGGTAGAATTGGCGGAACTGGTTGTGAAAACCATTGAGGAACAGCCTCCGGGTCTTTGCAATATGCCTATGATGAGGAGGATAGTGTAGAAACTAAAATATCGAAGGTAGCTTGTAATTTATACGGCGCCAGCATTATCACGTATAGTGCCGCTGCCCGTAAGAAACTGAAGCATATTGTAGAATTGGGGTATGGAAATTTCCCTATTTGTATTGCCAAGACGCAGTATTCATTCTCTACCGATCCCAAGATTTACGGTGCGGTAGACAACTTTGAATTCCATGTACAAGATATTGTGATGAATGCCGGAGCTGAGATGCTGGTAGTCATTGCCGGAGAAATAATGCGTATGCCGGGATTGCCGAAGGAACCGCAAGCATTGCATATTGATATCGTGAATGGTGAAATAGAGGGGTTGTCATAACCTCTCTTTTTTACTGAATTTATACGGTCTTACATTGATGGGATTAAACACCGGATGTAAAGGGGAAGTCCGATTTCTATTACCAATCCTACAGGTGACCATCTGATAAACGAATATAATAATGCCATGATGGTTAGAACTTTATTTCTAGCCGTCATGGGCATTATGGTTTAGTATTGAATGTATATGGATTATGTGTGGCGGTAATGGTATAAAATTATTTTTTAGAATCAGACTTCTGTCTGTTTTTTTATATATTTGCATTATTTAAAAAATGGATGGATGGCAGATGTCTTGACCCCCGAACAGCGTCGTAAATGCATGTCCCGGATTCGTAGCAGGAATACAAGACCCGAGATTATTATACGCAAATTCTTATTTGCGCATGGCTTTCGTTTTCGTATCAATGTAAAACGTTTGCCGGGTACGCCGGATATTGTTCTCCGCAAATATAAAACAGTAATATTTGTCAATGGTTGTTTTTGGCATGGCATGAAGGATGCCGCTATTTTCGTCTTCCTAAAAGTAATGTGGATTTCTGGAAAAATAAAATAGAAAGGAATAAAGAACGTGATTTGCAAGAGCGTATAAAACTTCGTGATATGGGGTGGCATGTCATTCAATTTTGGGAATGTCAGTTGAAACCTTCTGTCAGAAATGAGAACCTGAATGGATTACTGTGTACGTTGAATCATTTGTTCTTGGAAAATTTTGCAGTATATCGAACTGTCCCGTATGGAAAGGCCGGCAAGGACTTGAATCTGATTGCCGCCGAAACGGAAGTGGAATATAAGAAGAATAAGCCTTTAAAAAATCAGAATAACTAATAACGACAAAAACGATATGAAACATGTAAAGTATCTGGCTCTTGCCTTGTGTATAGGTAGCCTGTCGCCTGTCATGGCGCAGACAGCCTCGAGAAGTCTCACAGTAGACAACTTAGTTGCCTGGCAGCGTATCAGCGGGCAAACTATTTCTGATAATGGCATGTGGGTGGCATGCAAGATGGAACCTTGGGAAGGGGATGCGGTGGTGAACTTGTATGATGCGCAAGGGAAAGAACTGGCCACTTTTCCGCAGGCAGACCGTTTTCTTTTCTCGGCCTCTTCCGACTATCTGGTTGTGTCGCAGAAACCCGGCAAGATGATGGTGGATTCTTTGAAATTAAAGAAAACAAAGAAAGAAAAGATGCCGATGGATGCATTGGTCATTTATTCGCTTTCGGGCAACAGGGAAGTGATTGATTCGCTGAAAACATTCAAAATGGCAGAGAAAACGGACTGGCTTGCTTTTCAGAGGGGCAGGAAAGATTCGACTTTGTATATCCGTCCGTTGAATGCAAAACTCAGCATCCGGTATGAGATTCCTGCCGTGAAAGCTTTCAATTTTGCGGAGAAAAGCGGAATGCTTTATTATATTACTGCGGGTGATAAAGCAGAGGAAAAGCCGGGATTGTATCTTCTGAATACGGAAACAGGTGTGAAGACGCTGGTAAAAGAAGGCAACGGGGTGTTTAAACAGGTAGCTTTTGATGAGGACGGAGCAAATTTGGCTTTCTTATATTGTGCGCAGAAAGATTCTTGTTATAAGGCTATGGGCTTGTGGCTGTCGCAGCAGGGAGCACCGGCAGCAGAAGTTGCGGCACGTGGTAATCGGGCTTTTCCGAAAGGATGGGTGATTAGTGAGCACGGGAATTTACAATTCTCGAAGAGTGCTTCCCGGTTATTCTTTGGCACATCGCCTGAACCTAGACAAAAGGATACGTTGCAATTGGCGGAGAACCGCCCCAATGTACAGGTGTGGAGTTGGGACGAGCCTGTGCAATATACTGTACAGGATTATAATAAAGAGAAGGAGTTGAAAAGAAGTTATCAAGCGGTTTATCATGTAAATAGTGGTCGTATTTGTCAGCTGGCAGATGAGGGGTTGCCTCAGATTTTGCTGGGAGATGAAGGAGATGCTCCGTTGGCATTGCTTTCTACTTCGCGTCCTTATTCATTGTCCTCCATGTGGGAAGGGCGGACACGTAGTGATTATTACACTGTGTCTTTGGAAGATGGCAGCCGTAGATTACTGGCATCGGCGGATTATGGCAGATACCGTCTTTCACCACAGGGCAAGTATGCGTATTGGTATGCTGAAACAGACAGTTGTTGGTACACTCTTTCTATGGCAGACGGGAAAAAGGTTCAGTTGACTACTCCCGCTTCTTTCCCCGCATGGGATGAAGAGAATGATGTACCTGACTATCCGAATGCACATGGAGTTGCCGGATGGACGGAACGGGATGAGGCTCTTTTGATTTATGACCGTTATGATATTTGGAAATTCAATCCGGATGCCATGAAGGAACCTGTCAACCTGACGGTGAATGGACGTAAGAACCGGATTTCATATCGTTTGGTGAAACTGGATAAGGAGGAGCGTGTGATTGACCTGAACAAGCCACAGTTGTTGAAAGGCTTTAACGAAGCGACCAAAGGGAACGGGTATTACAAGGCTCGTCTTTCCACCGCTGCTTCTCCCAGGGAATTAATGGCGGGTAACTATATGTTACGCAGTATTTATAAGGCGAAAGATACGGACCATGTAATTTATACGATGGAAAGTTTTGAGCAATATCCTGACCTTCATTATGCTACACTCGATTTTAAGAAATCTATTCGGCTGACTCATGGCATTGACCAACAGAAAGACTATTTGTGGGGAACTGCCGAACTGGTTTCGTGGATATCTTTAGATGGCCGTAAGTTGGAAGGGGTGGTGTACAAGCCTGCTGATTTTGATCCGGCTAAGAAATATCCGCTGATTGTGAGTTTCTATGAGCGAAATTCGGAAACTCTGTTTAATTACCGGATGCCGGAACCGCATCGGTCTACCATTGATTATCATCTTTATAACAGTAACGGGTACATCGTGTTCAATCCGGACATACGTTATGTAGACGGTTATCCGGGTGAGAGCTGCTATAACTGCCTGATGCCGGGGGTTGCCATGCTGATAGGCAAAGGCTATATTGACGAGAAAGCCATCGGTGCGCAGGGACATAGTTGGGGCGGTTATCAAGTGGCTTATCTGGCTACACGTACTGATTTGTTTGCGGCTATTGAGTCAGGTGCTCCGGTGGTCAATATGTTCAGTGCCTATGGAGGTATCCGTTGGGGATCGGGGCTGGCACGCTCGTTCCAGTATGAACATACTCAGAGCCGCTTGGCCGGTACGCCTTGGAGTACTCCGTTGCGTTATCTGGAAAACTCAGCTCTATTTACGATGGACAAGGTACAAACACCTATTTTGATCATGCATAATGATGCCGACGGACATGTTCCCTGGTATCAGGGAATAGAATATTTTGTGGCAATGAAGCGTCTTGGAAAGCCTTGCTGGATGCTGAACTATACAGGTGAACCGCATTGGCCGACAAAGATCGCCAACAAAATAGATTTTCAAAAACGTATGTTCCAGTTCTTTAATCATTATCTGAAGAAAGAAGCAATGCCGAAATGGATGTCCGACGGGGTTCCGGCAGTAGAACAGCCTTATGAATTAGGATACTGATATTATGTGTTCGGACGGCTACGGAACTTAGGCCGTCCCTACGGCGGATAAAGTAAAAGGATCATTTCAGAAAAAAAGAAGAGGGTGTCATAATGCCCAAACAGAAAGTTTCACCCCTGCGACAAATAGCTGTAGCAGGGGTGATTTTTAATTTAGTACAGTGTTTTTTTATTCAAACTTGCCATAACGGGTAGGCAACAGCTTGCGGTCACCTAATGTATTATCCACCCGGGCCACATTGATCCAGAATTTGTTATCGCGTACCGATTCGATAGGATAAGCGGCTTTCTCACGGCTGTAACTGTGATTCCATTCATTGGCCACCACTTCATATTCAGGATGTGGAGCGTTGACCAATACATTATCTTCTTTATCAGCACTGCCATCCTTCACTTCTTGGATTTCCTGCCAGATGGTTTGCATCACGGTTACAAAATTATCCAGTTCCCACAAACTTTCGCTTTCAGTCGGCTCAATCATCAATGTGCCGTGAACCGGGAAGGAAAGGGTAGGTGCATGATAGCCATAATCCATCAGACGCTTGGCGATGTCATTTTCGCTGATACCGGTCTCGTCATGCAGATAGCGGCAGTCTAAAATCATTTCGTGTCCTACAAAGCCCGTAGCGCCGGTATATACAATGCCGTAGGTATCCTTGAAGCAGGCTGCCAGATAATTGGCGCTCAGAATAGCTGTCTTGGTGGCATTGGTCAGACCTTCGGCGCCCATCATGCAGATATAACCGTAAGTAATAGGCAGGATTCCTGCGCTACCGTATGGAGCGGAAGAAACTTGATTGGCGCTGTTGCCGAAAACTTGATGGCCCGGAAGGAACGGAACCAGATGTTCGGCTACACAAACGGGACCTACACCGGGACCGCCGCCACCGTGAGGGCTGGCAAAAGTCTTATGCAGGTTCAAGTGGCATACATCGGCACCGATGGTACCCGGATTGGTCAGACCTACCTGTGCATTCATGTTTGCGCCATCCATGTAAACCTGTGCTCCACATTTATGAATAATTTTACAAATCTCCGCAATCTCCGGTTCAAAGATACCATGAGTGGACGGATAGGTAATCATTAATGCAGCCAGATCATCCTTGTTGGCTTCTGCCTTTGCACGCAAGTCTTCCACGTCTACATTACCTTTATCGTCACAGGCGCAAGTCACCGTGGTATATCCGCACTGAATGGCTGATGCCGGATTCGTACCGTGGGCTGATGCCGGAATCAATATCTTGTTGCGGTGTCCTTGTCCGATACTTTCCAGATAAGCGCGGATGACACGAAGTCCCGTGTATTCTCCTGCCGCACCTGAATTAGGTTGCAAAGTGACTCCTGCAAATCCGGTAATAACCTTCAACTGCTCGCTTAAGTTATTGATTAATGTCTGATAGCCTTTTGTTTGATCCTCAGGTGCTAACGGATGTATGGCCATCCAGCCTAAGTTGCTGAGTGGGAGCATTTCCGAAGCGGCGTTCAGTTTCATGGTACAAGAACCCAATGAAATCATGGAGTGTGTCAATGAAATATCTTTGCGTTCCAAACGTTTGATATAACGCATCATTTCAGTTTCAGTGTGATACTTGTTGAATACCTCGTGGGTGAGGAAGGAAGTACGGCGGCGCAGTTCACGATTCAATGAAGATGCTTCGGGAATCTCCGTCACTTCTTGAACGGTTTCCTCGGCGGCAATGGAGAAGATGGAAAGCAGCAGGTTGACATCTTTCAGGTCGGTGGTTTCGTCAATGCTGAAACCTACATCGCCATTATCATAGTAACGGAGGTTTACTTCTTTACTCAATGCGATGGTACGCAGTTTCTGAGCCGAAACGTGGTCGGGCAGACTGAAACGCAGGGTGTCGAAGAACAGTTCATTATGCTGTACATATCCCAGACGGGTTAGTGCCTTGTTCAACCAGGTGGTGATGCTGTGAATGCGTTTGGCTATATTTTTGATACCTTCCTGCCCGTGATAAACAGCATAGAAACCGGCCATTGTTGCCAGTAATGCCTGTGCGGTACAGATGTTGGAAGTCGCTTTTTCGCGTTTAATATGTTGTTCGCGGGTCTGTAAAGCCATGCGGTAAGCCAGTTTGCCATACTTGTCTTTAGACCAGCCGATGATACGTCCAGGCATATTGCGTTTATATTCGTCACGCGTAGCGAAGTAGGCTGCGGACGGGCCTCCGTAGAACAAGGGGATACCCAGGCGCTGGGTGCTTCCGAACACGATATCTGCTCCCCATTCGCCGGGAGGAACCAACAATGCCAAACTCATGATATCGGCATCCACGGCTACTTTACAATGGGCGGCATGTGCCTTTTCCACAAACTCACGATAGTCTTCCACGCTACCGCTGGCATTGGGGTATTGCAGGATGCAGGCAAAAATATCCGGGGTAAATTCTAATTCCTTGTAATTTCCTACTTGGATCTTCATGCCTTGCGGAAGGGTGCGGGTCTGGATGACTGCCAGGTTCTGTGGGAAAATCTCTTCATCCACAAACAATACATTGGCTCCGCTTTTCTGTTGGTCGCGGGTGCGGAGTCCATACATCATGGTGGCGGCTTCGGCTGCGGCGGTGGATTCATCCAGCAGTGAGCAGTTTGCCAACGGCATGGCTGTGAGGTCGGATATGACAGTCTGGAAGTTCATCAGTGCTTCCAGGCGTCCTTGTGAAACCTCGGTTTGATAAGGAGTGTACGAGGTGTACCACACCGGATTCTCGAATACATTGCGTTGAATGACCGCCGGAGTGATACTGTCATACCAACCCATACCTATATAAGAGGTATAAATCTTGTTTTGTGAAGCTAGTTCGGTAATATGTTCTGCAAACTCCCGTTCCGTCATGGGAGCGGCCAGTGGCAGAGGTTCTTTCAAACGGATTTTGGACGGAATTGTTTTGTTAATCAGTTCGTCAAGCTCTTTACGCCAATCTTTTCCAACATAACGGGAAGGTCTTCTTCCTGTATACCGATATGTCGGTCTGCTAATAAATCTGTTTTCATGGTAGTAGTATATAAGTTAAATTTTAAATGTCATCTTATCTGAAAAAAGGGTTGTTCACTTTTTCTGATCCCACAGTGGTCGGGTCTCCATGACCGGGATAGACTACCGTGTCGGGGGGGAGTACAAACAAACGGCTGCATATATGCTCGCGAAGTTCGTCAAAGTTACCTCCTGTAAGGTCTGCACGTCCTATACTTCCCTGGAACAACACATCACCGCTGAAGATACAGTGGTCTTCTTTGCAGTAAAAAACGATACTTCCCGGCGAATGACCCGGTACATGGATAGCTTCCAGCTGGGTATTGCCGAAAGTAATGATATCTCCATCAAAGATATATTTTCCTAATGGCACGGGTGCTTCGGGCAATTGGAAACCAAACATACGTGACTGGGCGGGTGCTTGTTCCAGCCAGAATTCATCCGCTTGATTGGCTTCGGCTTTCAGTCCGTATTCCTGTAACAGGAACGGGTTGCCGAAAATATGGTCCAGATGCAGGTGAGTATTCAATAGATGTTTTACTGTCAGGCCATTACTGTCAATATATCTTTTAAGGGCTTGCTTTTCTTCCTCGTAAAAGCAACCGGCATCAATAATGACGGCTTCCTTTGTTTCGTCCGATAATACATAGCAGTTTACCGGAAACATATTGAATTCAAATTTCTTTATTTTCATTGTCCTTTCATCTATAGTTGTCAACCGTTGATGGTTACATAAACCACTTTCTTGGTCTCAAAATAATCTTCTGTGAATTCGTCTTTTAAATCGTAGAGCACTGTTTTGTGTTTCACGGGCATGGTCTCTTGTTCCAACTCTCCGCCTTTCAGGCAAATCAGCCCGTTGGGCAGGGCATTATGTTGCTCCTGTCCGATGTTTTTACGGATGATCTTGATTAAATCGCCCAAGGGCATGACAGCCCGGCTTACTACGAAATCGAATTTTCTTTTTTCCTCTTCGGCGCGGCAATGCCGGAAAGTGACATTCTTCAGTCCGATGGCATGGGCTACTTCAGTAGCTACTTTCACTTTCTTACCGATACTGTCCACCAGATGGAACTGGACTTCGGGGAACAGGATGGCCAGAGGGATACCCGGGAAACCGCCTCCTGTGCCCAAGTCCATAATTTGGGTACCGGGGGTGAAGTTGATCACTTTGGCTATGCCTAGCGAGTGCAATACATGATGTTCGTACAGATTAGTGATGTCCTTGCGTGAGATTACATTGATCTTGCTATTCCAATCCGTATATAAATCATACAATGCGGCAAACTGTGTTTTCTGTTGCTCGCTGAGGCGGGGGAAATATTTCAGTATTAATTCCATTCTATGCTTAAAATCGTTATTTAATGTATCATATATTTCTCTACCGATGTGTAGGGCAAAGAGAGAGTGATGACTCCTACGGCGTAGGGAGCGATATCATATTTATTATACAGGAAAGATACTTTTTCTTTTTCTAACAAGAAATTGTCGGGCACATACATGTTGGTAGAGTTTAGGATGCCTGCATTCTGAAGTCCTTCCAGTGAGGTGATGGAGCTGTCTTCCAGGCGGGTAGCCATTTCTGTTATCAGTTCTTTCAGCAACATGTCGCTCATCGGCTTTTCCGATCCTGCCATGAACACATCTTTCAAAGTGAGCAGTTTGCCGGTGTTTTTCTCAAAGTTCATCCATTGGTTCCATGAATTGGGATGTGCTCCGCCTGTATATTGAAAAGTTTCTGCAATAAAATTCAGAATCCCTTCTTTGCCTTCGCTGAAATGGGTGGTCAGTCCGTATTCATAGTTGTACCATGTGGGTAGTTCGTCTTTGGGAGTTCCGTTCTTGATATCTTCCTGATAGAATTTGTTCACATCCCTGCGGTAGTTGCTAATGTAGGTGTTTTTAAAAGAATCGACAGCAACTTCCGGATTCATCCGGGCATATTCTTTTCCCAAAATATGGGTTTGTATGGTGCGGTTGATGCGTTGTGATATGCTGTCAGCAGCATCTGATTCTGCTAAATAACTATAATCAATAGTAATCTTGCAGGCGGGAGAGGCAGTGTCATCTTGTAAATGGGCCTGTTCCTCCACCTTTACTGTTTTCACTGTTTCACTATCATTTTGTTTTAGTCCGTTACATCCCGATAATAAAAAGCAGGATACAAGGCAAGTTGCCATAACAGACAATACGAGATTTCTTTTTTTCATAACTTTTTGTTTGTTTATGCGGATTACTTATCCGAACTTTCTCCACAAATATAGAATATCTTCGTGAAAAGTCCATCTAAAAATCGAAAATATATTTATCTCCTTGCAACAAGATTGCATGAACTTTTTGCTAAATTTGTCCGTTGATAAGCTATAATATATAAGTAAAGAAAAGAATATGAGTGAGATAACAACGAAACTATATCCCGTTACGGGAATGCATTGTGCGGCATGTGCCGGCAATGTGGAGAGGATTGTAAGGAAACAGGAAGGCGTGGAGAGTGCATCGGTTAATTTGGCGGCGGCTACTCTGACGGTGACTTATAATCTGGATATCGTGTCTCCGCAGCAATTGAAAGAGGCTGTGATGAGAATAGGTTTTGATTTGATAATAGATGAGGATAACTCCGTACAGGAACAGGAGGAAGCGGAGCAATCTTATTACGGGCAGTTGAAGCGGAAGACTGTCGTAGCCTGGATTTTTGCTTTACCGGTAGCTGTTTTGGGGATGTTTCTGATGAACGTGCCGGGAGTAAACTGGTGGATGCTGTTGCTTTCACTTCCTGTTATTTTATATTCGGGACGTTCTTTCTATATGAATGCCTGGAAACAGGCGACTCAGCGTACCAGTAATATGGATACATTGGTGGCACTTAGCACCTCCATTGCATTTTTGTTCAGTTTGTTTAATACGTTCTATCCCGAATTTTGGTACAGCCGCGGACTGGAACCTCATGTATATTATGAAGCTGCTACTGTTATCATAGCTTTCGTATTGGTGGGCAAGCTGATGGAAGAGAAAGCGAAAGGAAAAACCTCTACGGCTATTCGTAAACTGATGGGATTGCAACCTCGGACGGCCCGTGTGGTGAAAGACGGTAGGGAAGAGGATATTCTGATAGCCGAGCTCCAGGTCGGCGATCAGGTGAGCGTCCGTCCCGGTGAGCAAATTCCGGTGGATGGAGTCATTGTCGGAGGAAACACCTTTATAGATGAGAGCATGATAAGCGGTGAACCTATTCCTGTAGAGAAAAAACAGGGTGATAAGGTGCTGGCCGGCACTATCAATCAGAACGGTGCATTTACTATGACTGCTCAAAAGGTGGGGAAAAATACGGTGTTGGCACAGATTATCCGCATGGTGCAGGAAGCACAGGGGTCTAAAGCTCCGGTCCAGCGTATTGTGGATAAAGTGACGGCGGTTTTTGTTCCTGTTGTCCTTGCTGTGGCTGTTTTTACTTTCCTTGTTTGGATAGTGGCAGGTGGAGCGGATGACTTTTCTTATGCTATGCTTTCAGCAGTGTCTGTTTTGGTTATTGCCTGTCCGTGTGCCTTGGGGCTTGCTACTCCAACTGCTTGATGGTGGGGATTGGCAAAGGGGCCGAATCGCATATTCTGATAAAGGATGCGGTAGCCTTGGAACAGATGCGGGAAGTGGATACAGTGGTACTTGATAAGACGGGTACCGTAACCGAAGGGCGTCCTGTGGTGACCGGATGGTTGCATGATGCCGGATGGCAGAACGAGCATAAGGGGATTCTGTATGCTGCCGAATTGAAATCGGAACATCCGTTGGCATTGGCCATTGTCGAGGCATTGAAAAAGGAAGGCGAGAAGCCGGCAATCATTGATTCTTTTGAGAGCCGGACAGGACGGGGCATTGTGGTGACTCGTGGAAACAAGACTTATTGGGCGGGAAGCATCGGTTGCTGAAAGACTTTGGAGCGGAAGTTTCCGGCTTGTTGCAAGGAATGGTGGAGGATTATGAGAGGAGTGGCAAGAGTTTGGTTTATTTTGGCGAGGGAAATACATTGCTGGCGGTTATCGCCATCAGTGACAAGATAAAAGATACTTCCAGACAAGCGGTCAAACAACTGAAGGAGAGCGGAAAGTATATTGTATTGCTGACCGGTGACGGGCGTCTCACTGCACAGAATGTGGCCGGAGAAATTGATGCGAACCGTTTTATCTCGGATGCTTTGCCGGCCGATAAGGAGAATGTTATTAAAGAATTACAAGCTGAAGGAAGAGTCGTAGCTATGGTAGGTGATGGCATTAATGACTCACAGGCGTTGGCACGTGCCGATGTAAGTATTGCAATGGGTAAAGGTACGGATATTGCCATGGATGTAGCGATGGTTACGCTGATGACTTCGGATTTGTTGTTGTTACCCAAAGCTTTTAAGCTTTCCCATAAGACTGTACGGTTGATCCGTCAGAATCTTTTCTGGGCGTTTATCTATAATCTGATAGGTATTCCGGTGGCGGCAGGTATTCTGTTCCCATTGTATGGCATCCTGCTTAATCCGATGATTGCCAGTGCTGCCATGGCATGCAGTTCTGTCAGTGTGGTGCTGAACAGTTTGAGCCTGAATTGGAGAAAGTTGTGATTGGATCAAAAATAAATGAAAAAGCAGCCGTGCGGAAGTTTTGCTTCGCACGGCTGCTTTTCATTTCCAGACCTTTTGGCTTATTAATTTAAAAAGGATTGTTCCTTCCTCTTTGTACTTCTATTCGTATTCCGAAGTTGCCGTTCTCTGATTTCATTTCGAAAGCTCCGTTGAAATTATTTCTTTCCCAAGGCAATGCGCTGGGATTCCGTACTTTGTTCCCGTCGGCATCATATTCACCGTATGTGGTGATGCGTAATCCGTTTTTCAATTGAAAGGTTGCGCTTTGTAAGGTGGGAGGCATTGACAGGTTCCGGATCCATAGATTCCCATCCCCGGATACATGGAGGGAGATAGATGGTTGTAAGATCCTCTGCCATAAGTGATATTCATGTTGGGGCGGAATATTTCATTGTAATTCGCAATCGTATTATTGTTGTAGGGTTGATAATAAAGTTGTGGGGCTATCAGAGGGGGAGGAGCCATAATCATGGAACCCATATCCAGCACAAATCCGTTAAAATTCTTGTAGCCATCCAATGAAATGGGCGGAATACTATCTGTTGCCACTTCGGACTGCGCAAAAGTAGTGGCGGCAATCAGAAACATAGAAATGGATAGGATCAGCTTTTTCATATACCGTTATTTTTTTTGTTTCGGACAAATATAGCGATATTTTCTACATTCTGTATCGTTTCTGTTTCCTGCGAATAGATCTTTTCGAATACTTTATGAAGTTCTTCCTCATCGGCTATCAGTTGCCGCAATTCCTGCAGGTGTATAGCATTGGTTGATTGAGGTATCCATAATTTCAAGTATCCCCCTTCAGCATACTTCTCTTTCAGATGTGCCAGAAAACGCGTGTATTGTTTTTCTTTGTCCAGTTCGGGATAGTTGGAAAGGCCATATTGTACTGTGCGTCTCAAAGTGATGTCCGGATTGATAATGCGGTCGGCCTCCGCTACAATCCTGCCATAAATGCTACGGGGGACATGCTTGTTGGATGCACGGTGGTCTTCTACCGCCTCTTTCATCATCCAGATATGCTCTTCGGGGAACCATTGCCTTAATTTCTTGTCCGCCCATAGTATTTTTCCTGAAATGAGGTGATGGAACTCCCGTCCCTCACAGAGCCCCAGATCATGGTAGGCGGCAATCACATATACCATCATGCGGTTCACATCATAGTATTGGGATAGCTTGAGGCTTTCTGCTATTACTTGCGATACATGATCCACACGATGTGCCTTGTCAAAATGAGCGTATTGTGGGATAATTTCACTTGCGATATAATCGCGGAACTCCATTGGAAAATCATTGATGTACGGCAACATGTTCTTTCTTTTGATTCGGGTTGCAAATATACAATAATTATCCCACCTTTGCAGAAAAAAAGCAATATGTATCCAATTATTCAACCTGCACCCGATGACTTTGACGAACTGACCCGCTTATGGGAGGCTTCAGTGCGTGCTACGCATCATTTCATACCCGAAACATATATTCAGAAGCTAAAGCCACTGGTATGGAGCGTTTATCTTCACAGCATGCCGCTTTACATGGTTCGTGGCGATGCGGGTATAGAAGGTTTCATGGGCATTAACGGAAAGATGCTCGAAATGCTCTTTGTTCATCCGCGTGCCATAGGTACGGGAGTAGGAAAGCGATTGATGCATTATGCCTTGGAACATTGCCATGTACGTTATGTCGATGTAAATGAGCAGAATGAGAAAGCATACGGCTTTTATAGCCATTTTGGATTTCGGGTTATCGGCAGGGATGCAAGAGACGCATCGGGCGAACCCTATCCTATTTTACATTTAAAACTGGGAGGTATCATGAAAATTGAAAATTGGGGATTAGTTCCCTATGCTGAAGCTTGGGAGCGGCAGACGGAGTTGTTTAATGCTGTGGTGGAAGCCAAGCAGGTGGGAGAACCGTATGAAAATAGAATGATCTTTGTAGAGCATCCGCATGTCTATACATTAGGCAAGAGTGGCAAGGAGGCGAATATGCTGTTGGGGGAGGCGCAATTGAAAATGATTGGTGCCACTCTTTACCACATTGATCGCGGAGGGGACATCACTTATCATGGACCCGGACAGTTGGTTTGCTATCCTATCTTGAATCTGGAGGATTATCATTTGGGATTGAAAGAATATATTCATGTACTGGAAGAAGCGGTGATCAGGGTCTGTGCATCCTATGGCATCGAGGCCGGACGGGTGAAGGGGGCGACCGGAGTGTGGCTGGCGACAGGAACTCCGCAGGAACGGAAGATTTGTGCGATGGGGGTAAGAAGCAGCCATTTTGTAACCATGCATGGATTAGCTCTGAATGTAAATACGGATTTGCGTTATTTCAGTTATATCCATCCTTGCGGATTCATGGATAAAGGGGTTACTTCGTTGCAGAAAGAGTTGGGCTGCGAAGTGTCTATGGAAGAAGTGACAGAGCGTTTGCGGAAAGAATTGTCAGAACTTTTGTAGTCAATTGGGAAATGAATAAAAAGCCTGTTGGGGGGATGATAAAATACGTACGTACGTGTGACCTCATGCGTGCGTACGTGTGGCCTTATACATACGGTCGCATCGCCCTATACGTACGTATGTATAAAACGATGCGTAGTAATGTGTGTGAGAGTGTCTTTTTTATTCTTTTATATCTTGGTACAAGAAGCGCTTGATGCTTTTCTTGGCTGTTTTTTCGAATTCCTCAGGATAGAGTTTGAAGCGTGCTATTTGGGAGAATGCCGGTAGCTGTTTGTTCAGTTCCTGACGATTTTCTTCCATCACCCGCTCCAGATCCGGCTGGTTCAAGCCATGAGCAAAAGCATCATCAGAGTCCGGATAAATCAGGGCCACCAATTTGTCTTGTTGCAGGATGATCAGTGACTCTGCTACGTATGGCATGTTGTTCAGTCTGGACTCTATTTCTTCCGGGTAAATGTTTTGCCCGGAAGAAGTGAGCAGCAGGTTCTTGCATCGTCCCTTGATGAAGACATTTCCGTCTTCGTCTATTGTCGCCATATCCCCTGTGTGCAGCCATCCATCGGTGTCAATGACCTGCCGGGTGGCTTCTTCGTTCTTGTAATAACCCAGCATCAGATTGGCTCCCCGGCACACCAGTTCGCCGGCTATGGCTGTCTGGTCAGGGGACAAGACCTTGGCTTCCATGCGTGCGGCCACTTTTCCGCAGGATGCCAGTTTCAGCTCTGTCCAATGGCTGTGGCAAATGATAGGCCCGCACTCGGTCATTCCGTAGGCAATGGTGTAGGGGAAATCAATCATTTTCAGAAAAGCTTCCACTTCGGCATTGAAGGGGGCGCCTCCGACAATGATTTCAATAAAGTTGCCACCGAAAACTTCCATCGCTTTCTGTTTGATAAGCTCCTTTATCTTGTCACTGATAATAGGCACGTGCAGCAACAACTTGCCCAGTTTGTTATCTACTTTGGGGAGGATGTTTTTCTTGAATATTTTCTCTACAATGAGCGGCACGCAAGCGATGATGCGCGGACGGATTTCGGCAAATGACTCGGCTATGATTTTGGGCGACGGCATACGGGTAAGGAACCATAGGTGGGCGCCTGCCGTGAAGCCGTACAGAAAATCGAAGGTCATGCCGAACACGTGTCCCAAGGGTAACATGGATACAACGCTGTCACCTGCTTTCAGACCTATCTTTTCTTTACAGTAAAGTACATTGGAAAGTATGCTGCGATAGGGCAGCATCACGCCTTTGGAATATCCGGTAGTGCCTGAAGTGTAATTAATGATAGCCAAGTCTTCTGATTTTTCTTTTTCATAAGAAACATCATCGGGACGGAACCGGCAGGGGAATTTGTGCCCGAAAATCTCATTCAGATGATCACGGGCATAAGTCAGTTTTTCCGAACGGGAAACAGGCACACCGAAATCTTTCAGTTCTACGATACCTTCCAGATGAGGCATGGCTGTCTCATTCAGGTTCTCCCATATCTGGTCGCCCACGAACAGCAGGCGGGCTTCAGAGTGGTTTACGATATTGTGCACCTGGTCGGCTTTGAATTCATGCAGGATAGGCACTGCTACAGCACCATAGGTGATGACGGCAAGATAAGTTACTGTCCAATGAGCGCTGTTACGCCCGCAAATGGCTATTTTATCTCCCTTTTCAATGCCGGCATTTTCCAGCAGGATATGTATTTTCTCTATTTTACGGGCCACATCTCTGTATTGCAATGTGATGCCTTTATAGTCTGTAAGAGCGTTTAAATACCAATTTGTTTTTATGCTTTGCTCGATAAGAGCAATAAAACTCTGTTCTAGTTCCATGATAACTTTTGCACATTTATAGGCTGAGTGTGCGCAAAAGTAGTAAAATGAGGTTAGGGGGATGGGATATGAAACAGTTTTTTACATTAATTTAACGTCATGAAAAGACGATACTTTTCACTCTGCTGTTTTAAATTGCTAGCTTATAATCGATTGCCGGTTGATGATGTATCTCAAGGGGGGAAAGCATCGTTACTATCATTGTCAGATAAAGGGATAAACTCGCCCGCTATTATGAAATAGGATATACCTCTTATCTCAAAGATAGTCGGGCAGGTTTGAGAACTGTTTTTAGGTCATGGAGCTTCCTTGTCAAAGGTCTTTTCCTCTATCTCTTCTTCAGAAGGCTGTGGCTTGATGATAAGTCGCAGAGACGGGTCGTAGGTGAAATAACTCCACATCCAGTCTATAAAGATAAATAGACGGTTTTTTACACCTACTATGCTCATCAAGTGTATGAATAGCCATACAGCCCATGCGGGAAATCCTCCGAAACGTATCCTTCGCAGTTCTACCACCGCATTATTGCGTCCGATGGTTGCCATAGACCCTTTGTTGTGGTATTTAAAGGGAATGAGCGGTTGATTCTTTTCAATATTCTTCAGATTCTTCATCAAGTTCATTGCCTGCTGTATGGCAGGTTGTACAACTTGTGGATGTCCTTTGGGATACTCTTCCGAAATCATTAGTGCGGTGTCACCAATCGCAAATATGTTTTTAAAGTCTTGTATCTGGTTGTATTCATTCACTTTCAGACGATTGCCCGGACCATAACATTCGGCAGGAAAACCTGCCAGACTGTTTGCTTTTACGCCTGCTACCCAATAAACGTTGGCCGATTCTATAAAACTTCCGTCATTCAGTACCAACATATTGTTCTCGTAATTTTTTACTTGTTTGTTCAATAATATTTCTACTCCCAAACGGGTGAGATACTTTTTTACCTCCTCGGAAGACTGGGAAGAGAAGGCCGGAAGCAGACGGGAGCCACCATCTATCAGCACTATTTTCATCGTACTGGTGTCCAGATCCGGATAATCATGTGGAAGGATGAATTTGCGCATTTCGGCCAAAGCTCCTGCCAGTTCAATACCAGTCGCCCCTGCACCGACTATGATGAAGGTCATCAGCTGGTTCCGCTTCTGGGGGTTATCGGTGTTCAATGCCTTTTCAAAACTTTCCAGCACTTGGTTGCGGTTATGCAAAGCTTCTGCTGTAGTTTTGAGAGACATGGTATGTTTAGCCATTTCATTGTTGCCGAAATAATTGGTATAGCATCCGGTAGCTATAATCAGATAGTCGTAATTCAGACTGCCGATGGAGGTGGTGATCTGTTTTTCTTCCGGATGTACTTGCTGCACTTCACATATACGGATATGGAAGTCTTTGTATCCTTTAAATATCTTGCGGAATGGGAATGAAATGGCACTGGGCTCGATGCCCGATGTGGCTACTTGGTAAAGTAACGGCTGGAAAAGATGGTAATTGTTTTTATCCAATAATACAACTTGATAGTGTTGTCCTTTCAGTTTGCGTGCAATCTTTATCCCTCCAAATCCCCCTCCGACGATGACTATTCTTTTCTTTTTTCCTTTGTCGGGAATATTGGTTATCTGTTCAGTCATAATGGTATTTGTTTTTATCCCTATAATAACAAATTGCCGGAGGAAATGTTTAATGGCCGCCTATTGGATATCAAAGACTCCGGGGGATAATGTGGGATTGATGTAACTTACGTTACGGGTTTGCAACAGATAAGGTAGTGATCAATATCCATCATGTCATATATATGGTATAGTATCGTTTCTTCATGGTTCTTTGGCATTGATGAGGTTTATATAACAGTCAGATCTGAGCTTTTGTTTGTCGGAATGTGGAAGTAGGAGTGTGGAACTTTTCCACACTTTTGTGGTGCGTTTAACGGAAATCAGTTCTTCTAAAAACGAAGATATAAATATGTATATGCTTGACTCATAGTAAAATACTGATAGTTGTTGATGAATGGCATGTTTTTTGTTTTATTATTTCCGGTAAAAATGAATAAAAAACAAAGTAATTATGAAAAAGGTATTAGCAACATGGGTATTAGTGATGACTTTAGGTGTATCTGTTTCTCTTGCCCAAGTGGTTCCGGTAGAAGTCCCGGTGGTGGAAAAGCCTCAACAATCTAAGGTGTTGGCGTTTTCGGAAATCTATGTGAATGATTTACCGGAAGCTGTGATGGACAGACTTGCGCAGGAAGGTGCCATGATAAAGCAGGCTTTTATGGCCTATGGCATTGATGGCAGCCGTATTTATAAAATCAACGTGCTGACAAACGATGCTCATGAGCAGACATTGTTTTTAGGTGAAGATGGTAAACTTTTGAAATAGTTAGTATATTTATAATAATGTTTTTTATTTGAAATCCCGGCTTGAGATGAGTCGGGATTTTTATTCAAGTACGCTGTTTCTTGACGGGAATCGAAAAATAATTAAGAAATCTCTTGTACATAATAGTAGTAGATTTTATCTTTGCCACCCGAATTTTAGAAAAACGATACAATGGAAACTTATGATATATATTTTAAAGACAGTACAGATTTTGCTAATAAAGGATTTTCATTGAAAGATAAATCTAAGGCTATTAGAATGGCTGAAGATATGTTGGCTGAACGCAAAGGGTATGTGAAAGACTTTGCTGGTGGAACTATTTCCGTAATGTGTAAAGAAACGAAAGAGGAAGTTTGGTCTAAGCCGATTGCAGAGATTTAGGCTGGCTTTTATACCTTCTTTTTATATTGTGAACTCATCAATGAAGTTTTCTGTATAAACAGAGGCTGGTTATATAAATCTATAGTGATTTCCTATTTCTACTATTTGCTTATTCTACTATTTTGTTAGAAAGTTAAATAATAAAATATGCAAACACTATGGTTCTTTATCATTTAAAATCAGTCAACTATGTTGAAACAAATTCACGCAAGAGTAACTCTTTGGCACAAAAGTGACAAATAAAAATTTGTTGTTTACATGAAAAAAACTTTCCCAAAAGCTTTGTAGTATTGATTTTCTGTGTATCTTTGCATCGTTATTATTCCTCGGGGCATTAGCTCATCTGGCTAGAGCGTTAGACTGGCAGTCTAAAGGTGGCGAGTTCGAGTCTCGCATGCTCCACTTTCTTAATGAAACAATGAAGGTCTGCAGAGCAGGCCTTTTTTAATTTAAAGACTATAGCTATGTTGATTTATAATACAACTTATCAAACTAGTATTGACGATGCGCGTAATTTCGTCATTTGGCTTAGTGAAAGCTATATTCCCGAAGTGGAAAAAACGGGAATATTGCAGAATCCCCGTCTTACGCACATCCTTAGTCATAAAGAACAGGATTCAGAATGCTTCTCATTACAGTGGGAAGTGGAAGATACGGCCACCTTACATCGCTGGCATACTCAGCAGGGGATGCGTCTGAATGAAGAAATGATGAAGATATTTAAAGATAAGGTGGTTGGCTTCCCCACTTTGATGGAGGTGATTAAGTGATTCAGCCGGTAAAAGAGAAAATAATTCTGGGCATTGACCCCGGAACAACCATTATGGGGTATGGTCTGCTGAAAGTAGTAGGAACTAAACCTCAAGTCATAACTATGGGAGTCATTGATCTTCGTAAATATGGTGATCATTATTTAAAACTGCGCCGCATTTTTGAACGGGTGATCGGTATAATAGAAGCCTATCTACCTGATGAA
The DNA here is from genome assembly GCF_000614185.1 of Phocaeicola sartorii JCM 17136 = DSM 21941. Lineage (GTDB taxonomy): Bacteria > Bacteroidota > Bacteroidia > Bacteroidales > Bacteroidaceae > Phocaeicola > Phocaeicola sartorii. The sequence continues at coordinate 29,953 of NZ_BAKM01000005.1, forward strand.
CTGGCCATAGAAGCACCCTTTTTCGGGAAAAATGTGCAGTCCATGTTAAAATTAGGACGAGCGCAGGGAGTGGCTATGGCTGCCGCTTTGAGCCGTGATATTCCTATAACAGAATATGCGCCGTTGAAGATAAAAATGGCGATAACCGGCAATGGACAAGCCAGCAAGGAGCAGGTAGCCGACATGTTGAAGAGAATGTTGCACATACCCGAAAGCGAGATGTTGCCTTTTATGGATGCGACAGATGGACTGGCAGCAGCTTATTGTCATTATTTACAAATGGGCAGACCCACATTGGCTAAAGAATATTCCGGCTGGAAGGATTTTATAAACAAGAACCCCGATAAAATAAAAAGATGAGATTATGAATGTGAGACATATTATTTGGGCATCAATTGTATCTACTACTATTAGTTGTCAGTCTGTGAAAAAGGAATATAATTCGTTTGATGAATACCCTGTCCGTGAAGACGCGCTGACCGAAATGGAATACTCGCCCGCTGAAACGAAGTTTTCGCTTTGGGCGCCTACAGCAGAAGAAGTGCGTGTCCTTTTATTTGAATCGGGTAATGAAGGTTCGGCTTCCAGCACCCTTCCGATGGAGATGGGAGAGAATGGCACTTGGAATATCTCGGTAAAAGAGGATTTGAAAGGTAAATTCTATGCCTTTAATGTGAAGGTAAATGGAAAATGGTTAGGAGACACTCCGGGGATTATGGCAAAAGCCGTAGGGGTGAATGGCAAACGGGCGGCTGTGATTGATCTTCGTTCTACAGATCCGGAAGGATGGGAGAGCGATGTGCGTCCTCCTTTGAAGAATTATGCCGATATCATGGTTTATGAAATGCACCATCGCGATTTCTCTTTGGATTCTGTTTCCGGAATTCAAAATAAAGGTAAGTTTCTGGCTTTGACAGAGCAGGGTACTACCAGTTCTCTAGGTGAGAAGACAGGTCTTGACCATCTGAAAGAATTAGGCATTACCCACGTACATTTGTTGCCGTCTTATGATTATGCCTCGGTGGATGAGACAAAACTGGACAAGGCCCAATATAATTGGGGGTATGACCCGCAAAATTACAATGTGCCCGACGGCTCTTACTCTACAGATCCCTATAAACCCGATGTCCGTATCAGGGAATTCAAGCAAATGGTACAAGCTTTGCATAAGGCGGGAATCAGGGTGGTGCTTGATGTGGTGTATAATCATACCTTTAATACAGACGAAAGCAATTTCGAACGTACGGTTCCCGGTTATTTCTATCGCCAGACAAAGGATGGACAATGGGCAAATGGTTCGGGATGCGGAAATGAGACGGCAAGCGACCGTGCCATGATGCGTAAATATATGATAGAATCTATTCTATATTGGATTGATGAATATCACATAGACGGTTTTCGTTTTGACTTGATGGGGATACATGATATTGAGACCATGAACGAGATACGTGCGGCCGTTGATAAAGTAGATCCGTCTATTTTCATGTATGGTGAGGGATGGGCAGCCGGTTCTCCCCAATTAGAGGCAGACAAACTGGCGATGAAAGCCAATGTGGAAAAAATGCCCCGTATCGCCGCTTTCTCGGATGAAATGCGTGATGGTTTGCGTGGTGCTTGGGATGACGATACCAAAGGAGCTTTTCTGATAGGGGAGCCGGGGCACGAGATGAGCATCAAGTTTGGAATTGTGGGAGCTGTCGAACATCCGCAGGTTATAAACGATTCGGTGAATTATAGTAAGAAACCTTGGGCGTTACAGCCTACCCAGATGATAAGCTATGTAAGCTGTCACGATGACATGTGCCTTGCCGATCGTCTGAAAGCTACCATGCCGGACGCGTCGGTAGAGGAGCTGGCGGCTTTGCAGAAACTGGCGGAGACATTTGTCTTTACTTCACAAGGAGTACCGTTTATATTTGCGGGAGATGAGATCATGCGTGACAAGAAGGGGGTTCATAATTCTTACAATAGTCCCGACAGCATTAATACGATAGATTGGAAAAACAAGACTGCGCATAAAGATGTATTCGAATATGTGAAAGACTTGATAGCCTTGCGTAAGGCACATCCCGCTTTCCGTATGGGGGATGCCGATAAGGTACGTAGGCAATTGGAGTTTTTACCTGTAAAAGACACGAATGTGGTCGCCTTTATCTTGAAAGACCATGCAAATGGTGATTCATGGAAAAATATCATCGTAGCTTTGAACAGCCGCACAGAGCCTGCCAGACTGGACATCCCGTCGGGTAAATACACAGTGTTTGTAAGGATGGCAAGATAAACATGAAAGGTATGGGACAAGTCTCAGGTGCTGAACTTGTGATACCGGCACGCTCTGCCATGATCATACACCAATAGAAAAGACTTAAAGAAGATTAACAAATACTCTGTCATACAGACTAAAAACATCATACGAATGGAAAAGACATGGAGATGGTTTGGGAGGAAAGACAAAATAACACTTCCCATGCTTAGACAAATCGGGGTGGAAGGAATCGTGACCGCCCTTCATGAGGTGCCTAATGGTGAGATATGGACTTTGGAAGCTATCAAGAGTTTGAAAGATTACATTGAATCCCATCAATTGCGTTGGTCGGTAGTGGAAAGCCTGCCGGTCAGTGAGGCGATCAAATATGCCGGCCCCGAACGAGACCAGCTGATAGGGAACTATAAGATAAGTCTTGCCAACCTGGGTAAAGCGGGCATCAAAACTGTCTGTTATAATTTCATGCCCGTCATTGACTGGATACGTACCGATTTGGAGCATCCTTGGAGGATGGGACCAGTTCTTTGTACTTTGACAAGATCCGGTTTGCCTATTTTGACTGCATGATTCTTCAGCGTGAAGGGGCGGAGAAAGACTATACCGGTTCAGAACTGCAACAGGTGCGTGAATTGGACAAGACCATAACCGAAGCTGAGAAAAACGAACTGATCGACACCATTATAGTCAAGACGCAGGGATTTGTGAATGGCAACATAAAGGAAGGTGACCGGCAGCCGGTTGCCATATTCCGCCGCCTTTTGTCTCTGTACGAGGGCATAGACCGCAACGCCCTGCGTGAAAACCTGCGTTATTTCTTGCAGGCCATCATGCCGGTGTGTGATGAGTATGGCATAAATATGTGCATCCATCCGGACGATCCCCCTTTCCAGGTATTGGGCTTGCCGCGTATCGTGACCAGTGAGGAAGACATCACCTGGTTACTCCATGCGGTTGATAACCCGCATAACGGACTGACATTCTGCGCCGGTTCCCTCAGTGCCGGATTGCATAACAACATACCTTTGCTGGCACGTATGTTTGCGCACCGCACTCACTTTGTGCATCTGCGCAGCACCAATGCATTCCCCAACGGAAACTTCATAGAAGCATCTCATCTGGGAGGGCGTGCTCATGTGACAGAGCTGATCCGCATCTTTGAAAAAGAGCGTCCGGGCGTCCCGATGCGTGTGGATCATGGTCGCATGATGCTGGATGATGCCGGCAAAGGCTACAACCCGGGCTATTCGTTCCATGGCCGTATGATGGCCTTGGCCCAGATAGAAGGAATGATGGCAGTCATCAACGAGGAATCAAAACTTAAATCCTAGATTGACGTACATACTCACTTTATTGGCTCGGTTTGCATAGTTCAGTGAAGCCTCCAAAGGCCCGAACATACTATCCAGACCGTAGCCGATACCACAGCCGAACATGGTGTCCTGTTCCAGCAAATATCTTAGTTTGCTTGCACTCAGCGCATAATTTCCGGTTAGTGTCAGATAATGCACACTTCCCATTCGTTGGCGGAATTTCATGCTCCCTACCAGCAGTGCGTTTTTCATTAACTCCACATTGTTGATTCCCACAAAAGGCAGTTGTTGTTGCAGGAAGCGTTCTTGCACATCCCCACCCATGGCGTTGAGCTTGGAGTAAGGGATGTCTTTGCCTATCAGAAACCGTCCGTAAACAGCGGGCAGTATGGAGAACCTGCGTGTGACAGGAACCACTCCCTGGCAATAACCTTTTATGGCAGAGAAAGGAGCATGACCGTCATATCCGGTGAAATTGTCCGTATAAAGAGAATAGGCAGCCCGTGCCGAAATTCCTTTGGACGGAAAATAGGCTTTGTCAAAAGATTCGTAATGCATCTGCGCGAAATAGCTGAAGAAATGCTCCGTTCCCACATCAATGCCCTGGTTGCCCTCCTGATACAAGAATTTGTCATAGTCATACAACTCATATCTCAGTCCGATGGCAAAACGCACATTCTTGTACCATACGTCCGAGAATGAGAACTCCCCCAAATGATATCGGAAGGTGGAGTTGTGTGACTTGTCTCCATAATGATAGAAATTGACATCGTTGTATTGGAACATGTATGCCAGTCCGATGTTTTTCAACGGAGCCGGTTCGAAGCCGTAATCTATGCGGGCGGCATAACGTTTCCCCAGCCGCCCTGTCAGTGATAACGTGGTGGGCACCTTGCCACGGAAATTGCTGGTGACATTAATCAGCAGGCTGGCAGTCTCTTCCGAATCAAACCGGATGCCTACGTTCAGTTTGTTCTCATACTTCTTGCTTAGCAGGATATGCAGGTTATAGCCTCCGTCGGGAGCTTCGGGCAGATTGTAAGTGGCGTTGGAATATTCCAGGTTGGAACATAATATGGCTGTCGCCTCCTCTATGCGGCGGATGCTTATTTCAGAGTCCTCCTTTAAATCGCAGCGTTTCAACAGCCATCGCTTGTCTTTCTCGTCCAGCCCGTCGAAAGTGATTTCTTTTATATACACCTTGCGGTCGGGGGAGTAAGGATAGCGGGGGAGCGGTTCCGGCATATAGGTGCTGTCCAGTCCCAGTTCCCGTTTCAGCTTTATCAAAGCGTTTTCTTGTGCCAGTGCCGCCTCTTCTCCCCGGCGGATCAGTGTATCCACAGCATTGGGAGTGAAACTTGCAGCGGAATATCCCTCCACATTCACCTTGATATAGGTATCGGTCTCTTCCAGATTCTTTTTATAAAGCTCCAGCCCCATCAGGTTGATGAGCTGTCCTAAAATGCTGCCGGCACTGTTCAGTTCGTTGGAAGGTTTCAAGTCGCTTTGTACATCCACCCCTATGATGATATCCGCCCCCATGGCGCGCGCCACGTTTACAGGGTAGTTGTTTACCACACCGCCGTCCACCAGTACCATACTGTCCAGCCGGACCGGGGTGAACACTCCCGGTATGGCCATACTGGCACGCATGGCTGTAGCCAGCACACCTTTATGGAAATTCACCTCGTTGCCGTTTACAATATTCTCGGAAACACAGGCGAAGGGGACAGGCAGTTTGTTGAAGTCGATGGAGTCATGATATCCTACGGTCAGCTCGCTGAACAGGTTAGCCAGGTTCTGTCCCTTTATCAGCCTCCTATGGCTTGTGCTTTGGTATCTTTTCCGAATGGAAGAGAGAATACATACTTTTCGGTGGCTTCCCGTTCCGCCATATTCTGCTCGCTGCGTGGTATTTTGTCACTCAGCAGAAAAGTCCAGTCCTGCCGGCGTACCATGCTGTCCAGCTGTCCGGGAGTATAACCGATGGAATAAAGACCGCCAATGATCGATCCCATACTGGTTCCTACCACATAATCGATGGGAATGCCGGCTTTTTCTATGACCTTTAAAGCCCCTATATGTGCCATTCCTTTGGCTCCTCCGCCACTGAGAACTACACCCACCTTCTTCCGGGGGTGTGGTTGGGCTGCTGTGTGGACGGAGATACAAAGCATTCCTGCTGCTATTAAGAAGGTAGAGAATTTCATCTTTTTCATCTTACTATAAATCTAGTCTTAGTTAAAAAACAAAAACAGTGCAAAGATGGTTTAATCTTTCAGCTTTAACAAGTGCTGATTGTCACAGATATTGGTCTATTTTGCAGCTGGAGCTCCAAAGATAAGGAATTGTACCGGAAAAAAGAATTTTGTATATCGCTTTTTTGTCGTACCTTTGTCTGTGTAACGAAAAAGAGTATGGATAATTTTGCAGCAATAGACTTTGAGACAGCGAACAATGAGCGTACCAGTATATGCAGTGTGGGCGTGATTATTGTAAGGATGGTGAGATAGCCGACCGTTTCTACAGTCTTGTTCATCCCGAACCCGATTACTATTTGTACTGGAATACCCGTATCCATGGATTGACGCAGGAGGACACCGCCCATGCTCCGGTTTTTTCGGAGGTATGGAAACAGATCGCCCCTAAGATAGAGGGACTGCCGCTGGTGGCGCATAACAAAGCCTTTGATGAGGGATGCCTGAAAGCTGTGTTCCGCACCTATTGCATGGATTATCCTGATTATGAATTTCATTGTACCTATCAGGCTTCCCGGAAGCTGAAAGGATTGAGAAACCACCAGCTGCATACGGTGGCCGGTTTTTTGGGTTTTGAATTGAAGAATCACCATCATGCGCTGGCTGATGCGGAGGCGTGCGCATGGATTGCCCGGCGGATTCTGTGAGTTATGATTAAAGATTTATGATTTCTGTGGCCCATGATACAAGAAGATACTTATAAGACCATTACAGACATTGCCGAAGGCATCTACACGGAGAAAAGGAGCAAGTTTATAGCGATTGCCATTCCGGTACGTACCATAGAGGAAATAAAGCGGCATCTCGACACCTGTCAGAAGAAATATTACGACGCCCGCCATGTGTGCTACGCTTATATGCTGGGGCATGAAAGGAAAGATTTCAGGGCGAATGACAACGGAGAGCCTTCGGGTACCGCCGGAAAGCCTATCCTGGGGCAGATAAACTCACATGAGCTGACGGATATCCTTATCATAGTAGTCCGTTACTTCGGAGGTATCAAGTTGGGAACCAGCGGACTCATTGTCGCTTACAAAGCCGCCGCCGCCGAAGCGATAGCTGCGGCTGAAATAGTGGAAAGGACGGTGGATGAAGAGATCACTGTCTCTTTTGAGTATCCTTTTATGAATGATATCATGCGCATTGTGAAAGAGGACGAGCCTGTCATCCTGGAACAATCGTATGATATGGATTGCCTGATGAAGCTCCGGATACGTAAATCCATGATGGGGAAACTCCGTGCACGTCTGGAGAAAGTGGAAACCGCCCGTATTATTGAATAATTCCGCCTCCAGGCCGGTCTCCCTCCGTAGCAGATGAAACATATTTGTAATACGGATGAAATATTGCAGATATATCAAGCTCATATCTTTGCAGCCGTAAACAAAGAAAGTCACATTAATGAGAATGAGAAATACACTTGTAGCGTCTGCTTTTACAGTATTGAGTATCACAACCGCTTCCGCACAGCTGACTATTCCCAAAGAATACTTGCCGGAAGTACACGGAACCATCCGTAGTAAATATGAACTTCAGACCACTAATGGAATGCAACGGTTCCAGGTGCGTAATGCCCGTGTCAGTCTGGATGGAAGGATTCTTCCGGTAATCGCTTATAAAGCTGAAATAGACTTGTCCGACGAGGGAAACATCAAAATGCTGGATGCATACGCCCGTTTTGTCCCTAATGAAACATGGAATCTTACGATGGGGCAGATGCGTGTGCCTTTCACCATAGACGCTCATCGTTCTCCACACCAGCAGTATTTTGCCAATCGTTCGTTCATAGCCAAGCAGGTGGGGAATGTGCGTGATGTGGGGGCTACGGGAGCTTTCTCTTTGAAAGAGGGGCTGCCGTTGAAACTGGAGGGCGGATTGTTCAACGGCTCCGGGCTCACCAACCAGAAAGAATGGCACAACACGTTGAATTATTCCGTCAAACTTCAATTGATGCCGTGGAAAAATTATAACCTGACCTTGGGCACCCAGAAGATACACCCCGATAAAAACAGCGTCTATATGTATGATATCGGTACTTATTATGAGTTTTCCAATTGGCATATAGAAGCCGAATACCTTTATAAGACATACGCCGGGAACTCATTCGATGATGTGCATGCTTTTAATGCCTTTGTCAATTACGACCTGTTTATCAAGAAAGGACTGTTTCAGAAAATTTCATTCCTGGGGCGTTATGACAGTATGGGAGATCATAGTAACGGCAATGCGGACGAGGAGGGCAACCTTTACATTACCGATTATTCCCGCCAGCGTGTGACCGGAGGCGTGACCTTGAGCTTCGGAAAAGCTTTTCAAGCGGATTTGCGTCTTAATTACGAGAAATATTTCTATGATAAACTATCTTTGGCAAAAGAGTCCGAACAAGACAAGTTTGTGATGGAATTAATGGTACGGTTCTGAAAAAAGCAGGGGGACACTCCCTGCTTTTTTGCTGTTTGTCCTTCTTGTCTTTTCCATCCCTGCCTTTATTCCGGAACTCACCGGCATATCCGTGATATTTCTTCGGGTAACAGGCTTTTCCTCGACAGGCAGTGCGCCTTCTCCCGCCAAGGGGGGCAAGTCTATCCCCACCTCTCTTTCATCATATCTTCCAGTTTCAGCAGCTCATCCCTGTATTGTGCGGCTTCTATAAATTCCAGTTTCTTGGCGGCCTCCTGCATCAGTTTCCGGGTACGTTCTATTGTTTTCTCCATCTGAGGCTTGGTCATATACTGAACAATCGGATCGGCGGCCGTTGTATTGGAAGAGGGCTCGATATATGCCTTGGGGCCTTGGGGGGCGGCAGCTTCGTTGCTGTTGCCGCCCAGCAAGGCGGCATTGCGCGCACGCTGTATCTGCTTGGGGGTGATTCCATGTTCTTCGTTATAGGCCAGCTGTTTCTCGCGTCGGCGGTTAGTCTCGTCTATTGTCTTTTTCATGCTGTCCGTCATGCGGTCTGCATACATGATAACTTTTCCATTGATATTGCGGGCGGCGCGTCCAGCAGTCTGGGTCAGCGAGCGGTGGGAGCGGAGGAACCCTTCTTTGTCCGCGTCCAGAATGGCGACCAGAGATACTTCGGGCAAGTCCAGACCTTCACGGAGCAAGTTTACGCCCACCAGCACGTCATAAATGCCTTGGCGCAATTCGTCCATAATCTTGACCCGTTCCAATGTGTCCACATCGCTATGGATGTAATTGCAGCGGATGTCATTGCGCAACAGATATTCGGTCAGTTCCTCTGCCATGCGTTTGGTGAGTGTGGTCACCAGTACCCGTTCTTCTTTCTCGATGCGCTGTTGTATCTCTTCCATCAGGTCGTCAATCTGATTCAGACTGGGGCGTACTTCAATCACCGGGTCCAGCAGACCGGTAGGACGGATCACCTGCTCGACGATAATACCTTCACTTTCCATCAATTCATAATCGGCGGGCGTGGCGCTGACATAAATCACTTGCCTGGCCAGTTCCTTGAACTCTTCGAATTTCAAGGGACGGTTGTCAAAAGCCGACTCCATCCGGAAGCCATATTCCACCAAGTTTGTTTTCCTTGCCCGGTCGCCGCCATACATGGCACGTATCTGCGGTACGCTGACGTGGCTTTCGTCTATCACAATCAGGAAATCATCCGGAAAGAAATCCAGCAGACAGTAAGGGCGGGTACCTGCATTACGGCCGTCAAAGTAGCGGGAATAATTTTCTATGCCCGAACAGTGCCCCAGTTCGCGGATCATCTCCATGTCGTAGGTCACACGTTCATAAAGCCGTTTCGCCTCATACATTTTGCCTTCCTCTTCAAATTTGGCCACCTCTTTCGTCAAGTCGTCCTCAATCTGATGAATAGCCTCAGCTGGCTCTCCTTGGTGGTCATGAAAAGATTGGCCGGATAAATCTTGTATTCATCGAAAGTAGCCAGACGGATTCCCGAGACAGGGTCTATCTCTTCGATCGCGTCAATCTCGTCGTCCCAGAACATAACCCGGAGGAGGTTGTCGCTGTATGCCAGATAAATATCTACCGTATCGCCTTTTACGCGGAAATTCCCGCGGTTCAGCTCCATGTCGTTACGCACATACAGGCTGTCCACCAGGCGGCGTAAAAACACATTCCGGTCCAGCAGCCTGCCTTTCTTTATCTCGATGACATTGTCGTAGAAGTCCGACGGGTTTCCCATACCGTAGATGCAGGACACGGAGGACACCACCACCACGTCCTTCCGTCCCGACAGCAGGGCGGAGGTGGCCGCCAGCCGCAGCTTGTCAATCTCTTCATTGATGGCCAGATCCTTTTCTATATAGGTGTCGCTGGACGGCAAGTAGGCTTCCGGCTGGTAATAGTCATAATAAGACACATAGTATTCCACCGCATTGTTGGGAAAGAAACTCTTGAACTCTCCGTATAGCTGGGCTGCCAATGTCTTGTTATGACTCAATATCAAGGTGGGCTTATTGATGTTTTTGATAACATTCGCAATCGTGAAAGTCTTGCCAGACCCGGTGACTCCCAATAAAGTCTGTGCAGGAACTCCTTCCAGCACTCCTTCGGTCAGCTGGGCGATAGCTTCCGGCTGGTCGCCGGTGGGCTGATATTCGGAAATCAGTTCAAAATTCATAAGTAATACGTTTGGTTTAATGAGGCGTAAAAATACAGCTATTTCCTTATATAATATCCATTCATCTCTAAAAAATAGCCTCTTGAGTACTTTTTAGCATTTAAAAACATGGAAATATTGCATTATTCGGTGGAAAGGCGTAAATTTGCGCAATTATTTGAATAAGATGAAAAAATATATCATTATAGCTCTTGTCTCCGGTACGGCTTTGACGTCATGCGGAGAGTATAACAAAGTTTTAAAAAGCACGGACTACGAATATAAGTACGAAGCGGCCAAAAGTTACTTTGGCAAAGGGCAGAACACCAAGGCGGCCACCATCCTGGAGGAGTTGATTACTATCATGAAGGGAACGGACAAGGCTGAGGAGTCACTTTATATGTTGGGCATGACCTACTATAACCAAGGTGACTTCATCACCGCCTCACATTATTTCACCACCTATTATAACACTTATCCGCGGGGCGTCTATACGGAACAGGCCAGATATTTCTCGGGAAGAGCGTTGTTCCTGGACACTCCGGAACCTCGTTTGGACCAGTCGAGTACCTATAAGGCTATTCAGGAGCTGCAGATGTTTATGGAATATTTCCCTACCAGCAGCCGCCGGCAGGATGCGCAGCAAATGATTTTTGATTTGCAGGACAAGCTGGTGATGAAAGACTACCTGGCCGCGAAACTGTATTATGATCTGGGCTCTTATACCGGAAACAGCACCTACAGCACTACCGGCAACAACTATCTGTCCTGTATTGTTACGGCTCAGAATGCACTGAAAGACTATCCTTATACCAAGATGCGCGAGGATCTTTCCATCCTTGTACTGCGTGCCAAGCATGACATGGCGAAGGCGAGTGTGGAAGAAAAGAAAGAAGAGCGTATGCGTGAGACGATAGATGAATACTATTCTTTCAAGAACGAATTCCCCGACAGCAAATATACGAAGGAGGTGGACAACATCTACAAGGATGCCCATAAGTACGTAAAAGAATTTAATGAATAAAACTAAATAAGAAATTATGGATTACAAAAAGACAAACGCTCCAAGTAATACTGTTACCCGTGACATGATGGATTTATGTGCGGACACAGGTAACATTTATGAAACTGTTGCTATCATTGGCAAACGTGCCAACCAGATTAGTGTTGAGATGAAGAACGATCTTTCAAAGAAATTGCAGGAATTTGCCTCATACAACGATAATCTGGAAGAAGTCTTTGAAAATAGAGAGCAGATCGAAATCTCACGTTATTATGAAAAGCTTCCGAAGCCGACATTGATCGCTGCTCAGGAATACGAAGAAGGCAAGGTTTATTTCCGTAATCCTGCTAAAGAAAAAGAAAATTACAGTAATTTCATCCGGGACTGTGACGAAGGTCTTTTCACCACAGATTACACAGATCGACTTCTGTAGGAAAACACGTTGTTCCTTGTGCGGAAGCGGCATTAGTCTGAGTAATCTGTGGTGAGTTTTGACACCTCCTCCTTTATAAATAGCTCTGTCATTCTGAACGCAGTGAAGAATCTGATAACCATTCACTTTGTGTTTTCAGGTTCTTCACTGCGTTCGGAATGACAGGGATTGTATGATTTAAAATAAAAATAAAAGCGACTATGATACAACGCATTCAATCTGTTTATTTACTTGTTGTCACTATCTTGATTATTATTTGCCTGTGTAGTCCCGTAGGTTCGTACATAGGAAGTGATTATAGTGTTTCCGCTTTAACAAATCTGTGTCTTACGATGGCGGACGGTACCAAGGATTACGCTCCATGGGCCTTGTTCGCAATCTTGCTGGTTGTTGCGGTTCTTGCTTTCGGAGCCATCTTCATGTTCAAGAAACGTATGTTGCAAATCCGCCTGACTATTTTCAGCACTATCTTGCTGATCGGGTATTATGCCACATTGGCCACCTTCATTTTTATGCTGAAAGAAGAGTCGATGACATTTTCTCTTTCATGGACAGCATGTCTGCCGTTGGTTGCCATCATTTTGAACTGGCTTGCCATTCGTGCCATTGGTAAAGACGAGGTATTGGTCAAGGCGTATGACCGGTTGAGATAAAGCTGAGGAAATTAATTTTTATATTATACGATTGAAAAAGCCTGCAAGATATGCCTTGCAGGCTTTTGTCGTATTATAAGATCGGAGCGCGGGTATCGCGGAATAAAATCTTTTTTATTTAGTGATATCTATCAGGTAACTCAGCCGTATTCCGATGAACGAGTGGGCTGAGCGCTCGAAATAATCTCTTTTCGAGTTCTTGTAAAAGTCGCTCAGTCCCATGTAGTAGCGTCCTTCCAGCAAGAAATGTCCGATACCGGTGCTGACTTCCAGACCGGCTCCGGCTGTGATGCCGTAATCAAATTTGTTTTCTACCTCTTTGCCGTGTTCCGGTCTTGTTGTGGAGGTAGTCCAGTTTATCTTTTCGTTGTCACCCAGGAAAAAGCCGATTTGCGGTCCTGCATTGAAAAACACCTTCACTCCGCGGTTCAATGCATCCTTGCCGAATGCCAGATGCGCCATGAAAGGGATTTCCAGATAATTCATGGTGCGGCTGTAAGAATTGCCGGATTCATCTTCTATCTTTTCGTCCCATCCGCGTTGCGAATAGTTTATTTCCATTTGTACGCCACACATCATCTTGAAATATTTTTCGGACATGTATCTCATGGTGACACCCGCGGACATCGTGTTCAGCGTGTTCAGCTTTATTTTCGGGTTGAAGCTGACGGTGCTCATGTTCAGACCGCCATTGATGCCGACAGCGAAATTATGACGTTCTTCACCCAACTGTGCAGCCGCCGGCAACGCAAAGAACAGCGCCAGTACAAGCAGTCCGAAGTTTTTATACTTTTTCATTATTCAAAATCAAGTTTAATCAGTTCAAAGTCCTTGGTAAAGTGAACGAAGAACACTTTGCGATTGATAAATCCACCCCAGTTGTTTACCCGTTCAAATTTGAATCCGGTCTGGATAGGGGTGACGGCTACCTTGTCCAGTTTGTCCTCCAGCTTGTTGCCGTACTGTGACAGGCCCTTCAGGAAGAAATATCCTGTATCGAATCCCAGCATACCATATTTAGGGAATGAGTTGAGCATGTCCTTGCTGTACCATTTGCGGTAGGCCGATGAAAACTGTACGGCTTCCGGAAACAGATTGTTCGTGTAGAATGAAGAATAGAAATAGGTGTCCAGCTCATAGAAACTGGCCAAATGGTCATGGGTGTAGGTCTGCCATTCCGGATAGCCGAACAACTGCATACGGTAGTCGGGGTTGTCACGGGAGGTCACAATCAGTTGTGGCAACAACTTTATCAATGCCACGTTGGTGCCTGAGGTCGGGATGAATACATTGTCCATCGTCGGGTTCATCACGCCTTTCAGTGACTCCGGAGTAATATTCTCTCCTTTTAGTCCGGTAAAAGGAATGTGCTTGCTCTTTAGCTCCTCTTTCAGTCCTTTTATAAAATCCGCTTTGTCTTTGTCGCCGTCCTCCGCGTCCAGGAAGATGACATTGGCGGTTGTGAACTTGCGGGTGAAATGTTCGTAAACTTCCGAGTATAGATAAGACTGGGGCGTATTTATCTGATAGATGGCGGGATTGTTGAAAACCTCACTCCCTTTGGAAGTAAAGGGCACTACCAGCCGTATATTGTTCTTTCTGGCGAATTCCGCAACCGGTTTCACCTGGTCGGGGTGGGCCGGGCCGAAGATGATATCCATGCTCTTCAGCTCGCTTCTGTCCAAAATGGTTTTGATGGAAGAAGTGTTGTTGTGAGTATCGTATGCGTACAGGTCGATGGAGCTCCTTTTTCTTTCAAACTGTTTACCGCCATCAGGAAACCTTCATAGTATTCCACCATGCGGGTCTGTTCATCGCGGTTACCCTTGCCGTCTGCCATGAATGGCAGCATTACGGCAGCTTTGATGGTAGATATCTTGCGTGTCTCTTTCTTACTTTCATTGAACAGTTGGTCGTCCGTGGGGATCACGGCTGGCGTATTGCCTGCAGGTGTTTCAGCCGTTGTATCCTTGGCGTACGGGATGCATAGGAACTTGCCCTTTTTCAGTTTCTCGGTGCGCAACTCGGGGTTGGCGGCAATCAGTTCGGCTTCTGTAATGCCATACAGGCGGCTGATGCTGAAGATGGTTTCCTTCCGTGCCACTTTGTGCATATCCCTGCAATTCGGCTTCAGTGGGGTGGAAGCGGTGGCAACCGCCGGAGGGGTCTGTCCGGCTTTCACTTCGTTCATGATGACCTCCTCGCTGTCCGTAGCTTTGGCGGGGATCACAATGACTTGGCCTATACGGAAATTCTCCGCGCTCAGTCCGGGATTTGCCTGGCAGATGCGTTGTGCGGTTACTCCGTAGCGTTGCGTCAGTTTGTACAAGGTCTCACCCGCCTGGATGGTATGGAATACCTGTTGTGCCGCCCCGCTGTTCTTTTGTGGAATTTTCAAGGTCTCGCCGGCCTTGATCTTCAGGTCGCTGCCGGGGTTCATCTTGACGATATCGCCGGTAGTCACATTATACATGCTGGCTATGGAATAAAGACTTTGTCCTTTGGTGATGGTGTGCAGGAAATAGCCGGAGGACTGCGTTTGGGCCATCATTCCGGTGCTGCTGGCAGACAAGGCTGCGATAAGATATAATGTTCGAATAAATTTCATTTGCTGTGTGTTGATTAAACTGAGTGGCAAAAGTAACAAAAAAAACTGTTTTATTCACATTATATAGAAAGAATAGAAAATATTATTAGGCTTTTTAATTAAATATTTCATCGGGAAGCATTAATTTTGCAGAGATTACGCAGAGTAAGAAGATTATGAGTGAAGAAAAAGAACTGATTAATGTATACGGTGCCCGTGTACATAACTTGAAAGATATAGATGTTGAAATTCCACGAAACAGCCTGACGGTGATAACCGGATTGAGCGGAAGCGGTAAATCGTCCTTGGCGTTCGATACCATCTTCGCCGAAGGGCAGCGGAGGTACATTGAGACCTTTTCCGCATACGCCCGTAATTTCCTGGGAGGGTTGGAGCGTCCGGACGTGGACAAGATTACAGGGCTCAGTCCGGTAATCTCCATCGAACAGAAAACGACCAACAAGAATCCCCGCTCTACTGTGGGAACCACGACAGAGATATACGATTATCTCCGTTTGCTTTATGCCCGTGCAGGAGTTGCTTATTCTTATCTTTCGGGAGAGAAGATGGTGAAATACACCGAGGAACAGATCATCGGCCTGATTCACCGGGATTATCAAGGTAAGAAGATATTTATGCTTGCCCCGTTGGTACGTACCCGCAAGGGGCATTACAAAGAACTTTTCGAGCAAGTGCGCAAGAAAGGCTATCTGTATGTCCGTGTGGACGGCGAGGTGCGCGAGATTGTACACGGCATGAAGCTGGACCGTTACAAGAACCACGATATCGAAGTCGTGATAGACAAGCTGGTTGTATCGGAAAAGGACGACAAACGACTGAAACAGAGTGTTGCCACCGCCATGCAGCAGGGTGAGGGGCTGATTATGATTTATGATGCCGATACCCGGGAGGTGCGCCATTACAGCAAGCGGTTGATGTGTCCCGTCACCGGACTGTCTTATAAAGAACCCGCCCCTCATAATTTCTCGTTCAACTCTCCGCAGGGAGCTTGCCCCCGTTGTAAGGGGCTGGGGTATGTGAACCTGATTGATGTGGACAAAGTGATTCCCGACAGGGGGCTTTCCATTTACGAAGGAGCCATCGCGCCTTTGGGTAAATATAAAAATGCCATGATCTTCTGGCAGATAGAGGCGTTGCTTGAGAAATATGATTTTACGATCAAGACGCCGGTCAAGGATATGCCGGAGGATGCGATAGACGAAATACTCTATGGCTCGGATGAGCGTATCAAGATAAAGAGCAGTCTGATTCATACGTCTTCCGACTACTTTGTGACCTACGAGGGGATTGTGAAGTACATTCAGATGATGCAGGAGAAGGATGCGTCGGCCACTGCCCAGAAGTGGGCGGAACAGTTTGCCAAGACCGATGTCTGCCCCGAATGCAAGGGCGCGCGCCTGAACAAGGAAGCGTTGCATTTCCGCATTCACGACAAGAACATCTATGAACTGGCAAGCATGGACATCAACGAACTGTATGACTGGTTGCAGCAGCTCGATCCTTTTCTGGAAGACAAGCAGCGCATGATTGCCGCCGAGATTTTGAAGGAGATCCGTACCCGTCTGAAGTTCCTGTTGGATGTGGGGCTGGATTATCTTTCGCTGAACCGTACCTCGGTCTCCCTTTCGGGAGGCGAGAGCCAGCGTATCCGTCTGGCAACCCAAATCGGTTCCCAGCTGGTGAACGTGCTTTATATTCTGGATGAACCGAGTATCGGATTGCATCAACGGGACAACCTCCGCCTGATCAACTCCTTGAAGAAGTTGCGTGACACAGGTAACTCTGTCATCGTGGTGGAACATGACAAGGATATGATGCTGGCAGCGGACTATGTGGTTGATATGGGACCGAAAGCCGGCCGTCTGGGAGGCGAGGTGGTGTTTCAGGGGACTCCGAAACAAATGCTTCAGACAGAAACACTTACCTCTAAATACTTGAACGGACAGATGAAGATAGAGATACCGGCCGAACGCCGCCCCGGCAACGGGAAATCCTTGTGGCTGAGAGGGGCGAAGGGAAACAACCTGAAGAATGTGGATGTGGAATTTCCTTTGGGAAAACTCATTTGCGTCACAGGAGTGTCCGGCAGTGGCAAGTCTACACTGATCAACGATACCTTGCAGCCCATCCTGTCACAGCATTTCTACCGTTCTTTGCAGGAACCTCTGCCTTACGACAGTGTGGAGGGACTGGAGTATATAGATAAGGTGGTGAATGTGGACCAGTCGCCGTTGGGCAGGACACCGCGTTCCAATCCGGCCACCTATACAGGAGTATTCTCGGATATCCGGAATCTGTTTGTCGGTCTGCCCGAAGCGAAGATCCGTGGCTATAAGCCGGGGCGTTTCTCGTTCAATGTAACCGGAGGACGCTGCGAGGCTTGCGGCGGTAACGGATACAAGACCATCGAAATGAATTTCCTGCCCGATGTGCTGGTGCCTTGCGAGGTTTGTCATGGCAAACGATACAACCGCGAGACGCTGGAAGTGCGCTATAAGGGTAAATCCATAGCCGATGTACTGGACATGACCATCAATCGTGCCGTAGAGTTCTTTGAGAATGTGCCTCAGATTCTGAATAAGATCAAAGTGCTGCAAGAGGTGGGATTGGGATACATTAAACTGGGACAGCCCTCCACCACTTTGTCGGGCGGAGAGAGCCAGCGTGTGAAACTGGCTACGGAACTGTCCAAACGTGATACCGGAAAAACGATGTATATTCTGGATGAACCCACTACCGGACTTCATTTCGAAGATATCCGTGTGCTGATGAATGTGCTGAACAAGCTGGTGGAGAAAGGCAATACCGTTCTGGTTATCGAACATAACCTGGACGTGATCAAACTGGCGGATTACATCATCGATATGGGTCCCGAAGGCGGACGGGGCGGAGGACAGGTGCTTGCTGCCGGAACTCCCGAAGAAGTGGCCGGAAGCAAGAAAGGATATACCCCGAAGTTTATAAAAGAAGAATTGGAAAATTAACCGGCATACCAGCAATGAAAGAAAAAATAGCTAAAACCAACGTAGCCCGTCTGCTTGATAAAGCCAGGATAGCCTACGAGCTTATTCCATACGAAGTAGACGAGAACGACCTCAGCGCCATCCACGTAGCCGCCAGTCTGGGTGAGAACATAGAACAAGTCTTCAAGACCTTGGTGCTTCATGGAGACAAATCAGGGTATTTTGTCTGTGTCATACCCGGCGAGCACGAGGTGGATTTAAAAATGGCGGCCAAAGTCTCAGGTAACAAGAAATGCGACTTGATTCCCATGAAAGAGCTGCTTCCCCTGACAGGATATATCCGGGGAGGATGTTCCCCCATCGGCATGAAAAAGCATTTCCCCACCTACATACACGAGACTTGCACCGCATTTCCCTACATTTATATCAGTGCCGGTATCCGCGGATTACAGATAAAAATAGCGGCCGATGACCTGATAAAAGAAACGAAAGCAGAGATTTGTTCCCTTTTCACCGAATAAATAGGCCAAAAAGAGTCACATTTGTGGCTCTTTTTTTTCAGATAGACTAAAAGTTATATCTTTGCAAAAAAAGAATACTAACTATTAATTAAATCTTTATCAATTATGTTTGAAGGACAGCCGAAAGGCTTATACGCATTAGCTCTCGCCAATACCGGCGAACGCTTTGGTTATTACACCATGCTTGCTATTTTCACTCTCTTCCTGCAAGCGAAATTCGGCTTTACAGCCGCCACAACGTCAACGATCTTTGCCAGTTTCCTGGCAGGAGTGTATTTCATGCCGCTTATCGGAGGTATCCTGGCCGATAAATTCGGTTATGGCAAGATGGTTACCACTGGTATCATTATCATGTTTGCCGGTTATGTGCTGCTGGCTATCCCGATGGCAACCAATATCGGATTGTATTCCATGTTCGGCGCTCTTGCCCTGATTGCTTTGGGAACCGGACTTTTCAAGGGAAATCTGCAAGTAATGGTAGGTAACCTGTACGATGCTCCCGAGTATAGCGCGAAACGCGACACTGCTTTCAGCTTGTTCTATATGGCGATCAACATCGGCGCCCTGTTCGCTCCGACTGCCGCTACTGCCATGACCAACTATGTGCTGGGCAAAGCAGGCTTCAGCTATGTGCCCAGATACCTTCTCTGGCACACCAGTTCCTGGACGGTACGATTACCGCCGAAGGCGAGGCCACACTGACTGCCATGCAGACCGCACAGAATTTCACAGGAAGCATGGCTGATTTCTGTACTACTTACATTGAAAAATTGTCAGAAGCCTATAACTATGGTTTTGGTGTGGCATGTATCTCATTGATTGCCTCCATGGCTATTTATATTATTTTCCGTCCTACATTCAAGCATGCCGATTATAACTCCAAGCAGGCTAAACCGGCCAATGTACACGAAGAAGAGCTGACTCCCGCACAGACCAAAGAACGCATCGTCGCTTTGTTGCTGGTATTCGCAGTGGTTATTTTCTTCTGGATGGCATTCCATCAGAACGGTCTTACCATGACCTTCTTCGCCCGTGACTACACGGCACATGAGGTGACCGGCATGGACCGTCTTGGCTTCAGCGTATGGAATCTGGCTCTTCTTATTGTAACCGTTTATGCAGGTTTCTCACTGTTCCAGTCCAAGACAGGCAAGGGTAAATTGATTTCAGGCGTAATCGCTACGCTGGCTCTTGTGGTCTTAGGAATCAATTATGGTACTATGGACCCTACATTGCCTATCCTTCCTCAGATTTTCCAGCAGTTTAACCCCTTCTTCGTTGTCGCTCTGACTCCGGTATCATTGGCCGTGTTCGGTTCATTGGCAAAGAAAGGAAAAGAACCATCGGCTCCGCGTAAAATCGGTATCGGTATGGTGATTGCCGCAGTAGGTTTCATGTTGCTGGCATTCGGCTCATTCGGTCTGCCTACTCCTGCCGAAGTAGAAGCCAATGGTATTGCCGAGAGCGCGTTGGTTTCACCCAATTGGCTGATCTCGACTTATCTGGTATTGACTTTTGCCGAATTGTTCCTGTCACCAATGGGTATCTCATTCGTTTCCAAGGTAGCTCCTCCCAAGTATAAAGGTGCTATGATGGGACTTTGGTTCGTGGCTACTGCTATTGGTAACTATCTGGTAGCTATCATCGGTTATTTGTGGGGTGATATGCAGTTGTGGATGGTATGGAGTGTATTGATTGTGTGCTGCTTGCTTTCTGCATTATTCATTTTCTCTATCATGAAGAAACTGGAAAAGGTTGCGAAATAATTCCTGCCCATAGTCATATATAGAAAAAGAAGCCCGCTGAACCAATCAAGCGGGCTTCTCTTTTTTATAAATTACAGAAGAAGGATACGAAAACAGGAACACTCATATCAATCAGTATTCCGTGGAAGATGGCTATGGGAATCATGTCTTTTCCCGAATAGCGTGTGATGGATGGCAGCAATACATCCATCGAATTCACTCCGGCAGCCGAGATAGGAGCCAGCTGTCCGAAATATTTCCGTATGAGCGGAGCGCCGAGCAATGCCATCATCTCCCGGAAAATATTGGCCAGCAATGCAATGGTCCCCAGTTCGGTGGCCAGTTGTAATCCGATAGACGGTTCCTTGAACTGTGTGATCAGAATGGAGGATAGCGAATAATAGGCAAAGCCGCTGCCCACCGCCATACAGTCGAATACACTCCATTGGGTTAATAGCAGACTGGCCAGTGCCGAGAAAAGTAAAGTTCCCGCAATGGTGGCCATCGGCACCAGAAGCATTTTCGGCCGTAAGCTTTTTATCAGTTCCTTTAATTTCTTATTGCTGCCTATGCTGATTCCTACTTGCAGCATCAGCGCATAAAGCACATACATGGAAACAGAGTGCATGTCATACTGGAAATTATTGGCAGCTCCAATCATACATCCTGCACAAAAAAATGCTACAACAATCAAACTACCTTTCATGGTCTGCCTCCTTTCTTAAAAAACAGATGAAATACCAGGAAGGAAGCTAGCATACTGCCCAGAATGCTTAATGTAGCCAATATAGCCGCCTGCCATCCGAATCTGCCTAAATTGTTAATGATTAAGCTGTTGGATCCAATAGAGATGCCCAAAACAAACAGTAGCAGGAAGATAGTGAGCGAGGTGCTCTTTTCTATTTTCTGTAAAAACTGCAAGTTACGCAACACATATCCTATACCGATACCAACAAACATAATAGATATAATAGTAAACATAGCAATCATTTTTTTTAAGTAAAACATATCCAACCAGACGGTCTCATCGAATGAGAACCATCATGCCATATTTTCATCCGGGCACATGTGTGAGCAGGATGAAAGCCTGGTGATAAAATCACGTGTGAGTGGGAATGGAATCTAAACGAATCCGCTGAACCAATGTACATGCACAATGAAGTGATTACACAGGGTTCTATTTCCCCATGTAAGGCAATGCATGCTGTATGTAGTCTGTAATTGGTTCATATCATTGATTCATTTGCGGTGCAAAGGTAATCCTTTTATGTATATTTTCAAAATAAATATTCATAAATCTTCTTGGCCGGAGAAAAAGGCACAGCCTCACGCGCCTAAACGATGTTTAGACTGATGACGCAATGTCCCTTTCTTTTGTGCCTGTGCCTATGCCCAAAGGTGCTTTTACGGGCTACCAAATGATATTTCTTTTTTTCGTTGTCCCCTTTTGCCGGAAGCGGGAAGAATGATTGTTGCTACCCGGCTGAACAAGGACACACGAAGGAACTTCATAGATTTCCTTCTAAGCGAGGTGGAGCCGACCTATTGGAGAAAGATACTGAAACTGACAATCTAAAAACGACGGCGATATGAAAGGAACAGATTATTCCAAGAGAACCGTGTGGGAGTGTCGGTTGAAATCTGCGGTGAGGCAGCAGACGTTGCTGGAGATAGAATATTACATCAACCATACGTATTTGGAACGATTCAGGCCATGACCTTCCATGCTTTATGAAATACCGGAAGACAAAGAAGCCCCCGGCATGGTGGCCGAGGGCGAAGCGGAATATGGGAAGAGGTGATTTATACTGAATAGATGGGATTATTGTTTTGTTTTAATTTAACCATTTTGATGAATGAAGCCAATGTCTCAATTTCAGGTTGGAACTCTTTGTCAAATGATGTCCGGTAAGAGGCAGGGACAACAAGTTTAAGGTGTTCGTGTTTCATTTCCCGAAGCTGATTCTTGGAAATGCCTTGTTGCAGGGTAAACAAGTATTTGGTTTCGATGCGGTCTGCCTCGTTCAGGACTTGTCGCCAACGGTCTTTGCAGGTTGTTTTTGCTCCAAGAAATACCAGTTTGTTAGCAGGAAACAGCATGTTATGGTAAGCTTTCCCGTTGGGAAACAGGAAATCGGGCTTTTTATTGTCTTCCGTCACGGCTTGTTCTTCGTATTCCAATTGCGCCGCCGTGAATATCGTTGCAAGGTGATGCTCCAAGGATTTGCCTGCGCGGGATTTGCGACGGTTGAGAATGATGTTTGAAAATTTGACTAATTCTTGACAGTTAGAAAAAGGCACACTGTAAATAGGTGCATAAACTTTCTCCTCGAAACTGCGGAATAGACTGTACTCCGTATCAATCCATTTTAATAATTGTTCATCGGGAGACTTGCAAATATGAACGTCCGTGATATGATGAGCTTTGTTATATATGTCTCTGGCGAATTGAGCCATTTGCCGGGTTTCCGGAAAATCGGCGTATAAGGCAACAAGCTCTTGGATGCCGATTTCCAATTGCTTTTCCGGTGTACTTGCTTGTGTAACATCAATCAATTGATTTGTTTTCTCTGGAGAAAGGTTGAAATAGGCAAAGAAATCGTCAATGTCCTGATCTGTCTGCAAGACGAAACCATAATAATAATCCTCGCTCTGTTGGGCAATAATGAGCAAATCGCCTACATTGTCTTCCTCAAAAAAAGGAAAGCCTTTCCCAAAACGGGTTATTCGGTATTCATTACGTGTTCCTTGCCCATAATAGATAAAACGGCTGTCGGTTGTAAAATCATCTTGCCATTTGACCTTTACCATCTTGTCTTTGTTTTCACCTTTCACTCCCGGAGTGTCGAACAAAAGTGCCGCTGCGCATTTGGGTATATAGAAACCTGCCTGATGTGAACCGTTCTTCCCGGTATCATTGGCTGTAATGAAACGGCAAAATGCATATTTTGCATTTTGCACTTTGACTATAGCACTATTTAGAATTTCACTCATAGCAATCAATTATTTAACATGGTTTTTACTAATTGTTCTGAAACGGCTGTAATAAGAGGCACTACAACTGAATTCCCGCATTGTCTGTAAGCTTGTACATCAGAGACTTGGTTAAGGCGATATTCATCGGGGTATCCCATTAGTCGGGCACATTCGCGAGGAGACAATCTACGAGGATTCTTTCCTCCTGTTTGTGGAATAAGGATTTCGGAACCATCCTTATAGTAACGGGCACTTAACGTACGGGAAATACCATTCAGATCCACCATTCCGAAACCAAATCCATTTCCTTTGGCGCGATGCTTTTCTGCATAGTTTTGCAGATAGCTCCAAAGTTTATCACTCAACGTGTATTTTTCGTCAATATCAGGGTCTAGTATTTCTTTGATGCTCTGGGTTGATTGTTTCTGCTCGGGAAAGGCGAATTGCTCTTTTCCATGAAAGACATCTTGGTCAAAACCTACTATCATGATACGTTCCCGATGTTGTGGCACATAGGTTTGTCCGTCCATGACAAGGTAGTGGAGTGAATAACGCAATTCCTCTAATGTGCCTTTGATTATTTTGAACGTGTTGCCTTTGTCATGCGACATCAGGTTTTTCACATTCTCCAAAAAGAATGCTTTGGGACGGTGACGACTGATGATGTCTGCCACATCAAAAAACAACGTACCTTGCGTTTTATCCTTGAATCCCGTTTCCCGTCCGAGACTTTTTTTTCTTCGAAACTCCGGCAATAGAAAATGGTTGACACGGAAAACCGGCACATAGCACATCAAAATTCCGAGGAATATAGCTCTTGGTTATTTCTTTCGTAATGTCGCCAAAAGGCATTTCTCCAAAGTTTGCCAAGTAAGTCTTTTGGGCATATTTGTTCCATTCCGACGAGAATACACACTTGCCACCTTGCGCCTGCATGGCTAGGCGGAAACCTCCCATTCCGGCAAATAGGTCGATGAAAGTGAATTTTGGTTTTTTAGGGTCGGGAAATGGTACGTTGAAGAAATCCGAGAACAGACCGTATGCGGTAGGATCTTCTGCGACTTTGGTCACATATTCATCCGTTATTTCTTCTTCCTTACTCTCTTTTTTCTGCTCTAAAAACTCACGGATGGCGTATATCACTTCCCGCTTACTTTCTTTGCTTTCGATGCAGTCGTTGTTATGCAGATAATGGCTGAGTACAGCCAATTGATTTTCCCAACTGGTCTCTCCGTACACTTTAATGTTGTTTTGCTCGTCAATTTCCTCGGGGAAGTTGGCGAGCTTAATATCTTGTATGACTGTTTTTTTTGCTATCATTCAATTTGAAAATTAATTAATGAGGACAAAAGTACTGCTTTTTATTGAGAATAGCGAATAACAAGTTTTTAAAGATTCTGCATTTTATTCCTTTTTGTAGCGTTTGGTATCGGGAATAAAGGTTTTCATCAGTGATGTTTTTTATCGATCTATGGGGTAACTATTGGGTTGTCCTCCACTCTTCATCGTCCTTATTTTTTTGGGGGGGGTAAAATTAGTTAGTAAAGGGTCCGATGTCGGTACGCAAAACTGTGAGGAACGGTGCAATCTTTTTTCCGTAACCGGATTTCTCGCGTGAGTTGTCAGTAGCTCACTATGTCGCAGTATCTTGTTTCGCCATCCGTACCCGTTTGTCGCATTTTCGGGCATGGTTACGAACAAGTAGCGTAGCGGTGTCAGGATTTGGCTTCGGCGGGGATTGTAATGACTTTACGAATAATCGACAGTTCAACCGACACTGTTGTAACTTAATTCTATCACTATATCTTTCTGTGTTTCACTTTTTTTTCGTAACTTTGTTTGGAATATATAATAAACAAAAAGAATGGATTATACCGAACAGTTTATCCGGCTGCATTGCAGCTTGATGTCAGACTACAGAATGATGAAGTTGCGTGCCGACATGAAATGCATGGGGATAGGGCTGTATTTTGAGATGATGTTGTTTCTGCGGAGGCAAGAGGAATATCAACACGATTTTAACGAACTGGATTTGTTGGCTGAAAAATGGGGGGCTACAGTGGAAGACCTGCGGCATCTTATTAAAGACTTTAACTTGTTCGTCATAACGGAGGACGGGTATTTCCGATGCTTGTATCTGGACAAGGTGATGGGTTATCAGAACAAACTTTCGGAACAACGTGCCGCCGCCGGTAGTAAAGGCGGAAGAAGCAGCAAGAAAAAGACTGCGCAGACAGCTGGGAAAGTAATCACTTCTGCTGTCCTCGCGGCAGCGGATCAAGAAGCGAATGACGATGCAAATAATAAGGAAAACAACACGGAAAGCAATGCGGAAAATAGCGTAAAATGCATAAAAAATACGATTGAAAAAAGTGAGGATGAAAATGTAACCAAAAATACGAAGCAATGTGCTGATAGTGAATGTGTTGAAAGGCGTTTGCAAGCAAGCTTTAAGCAAAACTTTATAAGAGAAGAAAAGAATAGAGAAGAGAAGAAAAACAACAGTAACAAAGAAAAAGAAATAATTGCTGTTGTTGCTGTTGTTGAACTCTTCAAAAATATGGGATTTGCACCTCGACGGAAACGCTATCTCTATGAATTTTTCCCTGCCCGGATTCTGGTGGACACACCACGCACGATACCGGATTTGGATGAAAGAGGAATCGGACCACCTGGGGAGAAATGCACATCGTATCGATTGCCGGAAGCTGTTTGAACCCTAAGTATCTACCGTTGGTCACGGAAGAAAGGGATCTTTCACGTGTAAGATGCTATATCTTACAGCTGTAAGATTATAAATCTTTCACCTTCATCGTCTGGACATTGCAA
Source organism: Phocaeicola sartorii JCM 17136 = DSM 21941 (assembly GCF_000614185.1). Classification (GTDB taxonomy): domain Bacteria; phylum Bacteroidota; class Bacteroidia; order Bacteroidales; family Bacteroidaceae; genus Phocaeicola; species Phocaeicola sartorii. Next base: position 56,109 of record NZ_BAKM01000005.1, read on the forward strand.
AGGAATTCAGCCGGTCTGTGCGTGGTGGGGTATAACCGTCTGCCGCTTGTTTTCACGAGTACCGTCTGGGGTATCTCAAGAGAATACTCAGCAGGGCAAACACCCCGATGGCGGCCGGATAGTACAAGTATTCGATGATGCTCAAAGGAGACAGGGAGGCCAGTTTGGCAGCAATCAGCATTTGTGCTCCGTAAGGGATAATTCCCTGGATGACACACGAGAACGTATCCAGAATGCTGGCGCTCTTGCGTTTGTCCACTTTGTAGCGGGTAGCAATATCGTTGGCAAGCGGTCCCACTGTGATGATGGCTATCGTATTGTTGGCTGTACAGAAATTGGCGATACTCACCAAAGCTGCGATGCAAAGCTCGGCTCCGCGTTTGCTGCTGATGTGTTTGGTCAGTTTTAGGATGATATAGTCCACTCCGCCGTTAAAGCGGATCAGTTCCAGCATGCCGCCTGCCATCAGGGTGATGATGATGAGTTCGCCCATCCCGGTGATTCCTGTGCCCATGGAGCCGAGCCAGTCGAACAGGCTGATGCTCCCTGTGAGCAGGCCGATCATTCCTGTGGCGGCGATGCCCAGTATCAGTACGAGTGCTACATTCATACCTGCTATGGCGGTTCCCAGTACAACCAGATAGGGGAGGACTTTGACCCATTCCACCGACTGGATATCGTGGGTGGTCATCACGTCCATCCCTCTGAAAATATAGTAGCCGAAAACCACCAGGGCGGCCGGAAGGGCTATCATGAAGTTTACCCGGAACTTGTCACGCATGGCGCATCCTTGGGTACGGGTGGCGGCGATGGTGGTGTCCGAGATGAAGGAAAGGTTGTCGCCGAAAAAGGCGCCTCCCACCACAATAGCTGTCATGAAGGCCAGGTTCATGTCGGTTTTCTCTGCGATACCTGCTACCACGGGGGCTAGTGCCACGATGGTTCCCACCGAGGTTCCGATGGAGAGCGAGATGAAACAGGCGGCCAGGAAGATGCCTGCCAGCAGCAGATTGTCCGGCAGCAGGAGAAGCGTAAGATTGACGGTCGCGTCAATGGCCCCGATATCTTTGGCACTTTGGGCGAATGCGCCTGCCAGGATGAAAATCCAGATCATCAGCATGATGTTCTTGTTGGCAGCGCCGATGGAATATTGTAGCATGCGCTCGTTCAAGCTCAGGCCTTTGGTGATGCATACCGCATAGACCGAGGAGGCCATGAAAGCAACCGTGATGGGGACTTTGTAGAAGTCGTTTACAATGATAGAGGTCACCAGGTACAGGCATAGAAATACCAGTAGTGGACTGAGTGCCCACAGGCTGGGTTTATTGGTTATTGGAGTTAATTTTTCACCGTTCATGAATTTGTATTTTATAAAATGAGGTGCAAAGTTACAAAAAGACTTGTTTTATAACAATATATGGGAGAAAAAGGTCACAGCCCCACCTTCGTAACAGGGAAGGCAGGGCTGTAAGGGTATTGGGAAAGTGGGGTATAAGATGGGATTACAGTGTCACGCCTGTCTTGAAGATGGCGATTTCACGATAATTCTTCTTTTCATTGTTTACCGGTTCTCCGCTGGCAACACGGATGATATAGTCTATAAAGCGTTCGCAGGTCTTTTCCATCGGTTCGTTTTCTACGATGACTCCGGCATTGAAGTCAATCCATCCCGGTTTGTTTTTAGCCAGAGTGGAGTTGGTGGAAATCTTCATGGTAGGAACAAACGTACCGAACGGAGTACCGCGGCCGGTAGTGAAGAGCACCATGTGACAGCCGCAGGAGGCGAGGGCGGTGGCAGCTACCAAATCGTTGCCCGGTGCGGAAAGCAAGTTCAAACCTTTCACTTTCAGACGGTCGCCATAGCCCATCACTCCGTCAACGTATGCTTTGCCGCATTTTTGGGTACATCCCAACGCTTTGTCTTCCAGAGTGGAGATACCACCTGCCTTGTTGCCCGGTGACGGATTTTCGCCCACTGGCTCGCCGTGTGACAGGAAGTATTCCTTAAAGTCATTAATCAGGTGTACGGTCTGCTCGAACAGTTCCTGGGTGCGGCAACGGTTCATCAGGATAGTTTCCGCACCGAACATTTCGGGAACCTCCGTCAGTACGGAAGTACCGCCCTGTGCAATCAGGAAGTCGGAGAACATACCCAGCAACGGATTGGCGGTGATACCTGAGAAACCATCCGAACCGCCGCATTTCAAGCCTACACGCAGTTCGGACAAAGGAACATCCTCGCGCACATCGGTCTTGGCTTTGGCGTACAGTTCACGCAGAATCTTCATACCTTCTTCAAATTCATCCCCCACTTTCTGAGTTACCATGAACTTTACGCGGTCTGTGTCATAATCGCCCAGAAATTCGCGGAAAACATCCGGCTGGTTGTTCTCGCAACCCAGGCTGACAATCAGTACGGCTCCTGCATTAGGATGCAGAATCATGTCGCGGAGAATTTTCTTGGTATTCTCGTGGTCATCGCCCAGCTGTGAACAGCCATAGTTGTGAGGGAATGCCACGATAGCGTCCACACCTTCGCAGTTGGTTTCGCGGCGTAACGCTTCGGCCAGTTGTCCGATGATACCGTTTACACAACCCACGGTGGGAATAATCCATACCTCGTTACGGATACCTACATCACCGTTCTTGCGGCGGTATCCTTTGAACGTCAGGTCTTTCTTCGGGATATTGAGGTCTACGCTGACCGGATTGTAGGTGTAATCCAACAGTCCGGCAAGGTTTGTCTTTATCTGGGTTTCATTGATCCAGCGTCCTTGCTCCACGGCAGTCACGGCATGGCCGATGGGGTAACCATATTTGATGATATTCTCGCCTTGGGCGAAATCTTTCAGTGTCACCTTATGGCCGGCGGGCACGTCTTCTTTCAACGTGATGACATGACCGTCTACCGTGATGGTCTCGCCTGCTTTTAAATCCGAGATAGCCACCACTACGTTATCAGCCGGATTGATTTTCAAATACTTTGTTTCCATTTCTATTTTTAGTTATCAGATTTATTTTTTATGTGCGTCCAGATAGAAATCCACGTTCTCCACCGCAAGCAGGGTGATGGGCATGTAATTGCATTGCTTCACCTCTTTCTTGAAAATCAGGTGGTTGCACAGGCTCTCTACGCCGCTGTATCCTTGTGCGGTAGGTTGCTGCGCGATCAGGAAATCCACTGCGCCCTCTTTCAGACAAGAGACGTTCCGACGTAATAAATCGTACCCAATCAGTTTGAAATTTTTTAGGTTGTGCCCGATGAGATATTCGCCTATGATGTACACTTTCGAGTTGAAAGTGATGCCGCACGTAATCTGTGGGTTCTCTTGGAAAAAGCGGTTCATCAGCGCCTCGTCCTCGTCCGGACGTTTGGCATAGAGATTCAGTTCCACGATCTTGCAGTCGGGAAAATGCTCCTGCATATATTTTCTGAATCCTTTTTCACGGTTTTCCTGCTGGTTTGATCCCAGACGCCCTTCGTTGATTTGTCTGAAGATAACGATTTCTTTGGGACATTCTCCCAGCATCATGGCCATGCGGGCGGCAAAGTATCCGCTTTGATCGGATTTCTGCCCGAAGAATGCCAGCGGGTTCAGACTGGACACATTGGAGTCTATAAATATATAAGGTATTTCCCGTTCTTGTAACTTGTCGGTGAATCTGGCCGTCATCTCAGGAATAGTGGGGGCGAGCAATACGCCATCCGGCTCTTGCTTCAGTATTTCCTCGCCGGCGTTGATGAAGGAGGAATATTCATATTGGTCATAGTACATCACGGACAGGGTGATGTGGAAATCCGAAAAGGTCTCTACGGCTCTTTTCATCCCCAGTTCCACATCGGTCCAGTAATCGCCTTCCTTGTGCTGTGGCAGCAGGCAGACAAACAGGTACTTTTTGTTGGATGCCAAAGCGCTGGCATACATATTGGGCTGGTAATCCAGTTGCTTCAATATTTCTTCCACCCGTTTCCGGCTGGCTTCGGATACTCCTGTGCGGCCATGCAATACACGGTCCACTGTGCCGACTGATACGTCTGCCAGGCGGGCGATATCCTTGATTCTGATTCTTTCGGGCAGTTTATTCATACCTTAATTATATATATTGTGCTCGTGCACACTGATAATTTATTTTTTTTTTCGACACAAATATATAACAATTTTTGGTTTTAAAAAAATAAATAGTACCTTTGTGCACGCACACGGATGAATTATTTGAGTGCCCTGTTGAGTACAAGGTTGCGATGTGATCCGTCTATGGATGTGTAAACCAGTATTTTAATAGGATTGGAAGTTAAACGAATAAATATATAACAATTTAAAATCACGAAATTATGGGAAAAGTAGTAACCTTAGGTGAAATTATGTTGAGATTGTCAACTCCGGGAAACACACGTTTTGTACAGTCGGATTCATTTGATGTTGTTTATGGCGGTGGTGAAGCGAATGTAGCGGTGAGCTGCGCGAACTACGGTCACGAAGCTTATTTCGTAACTAAATTGCCGAAACACGAAATTGGACAGTCTGCTGTGAATGCATTGCGTAAATATGGTGTGAAGACCGATTTCATCTGTCGTGGTGGCGACCGCGTAGGTATCTATTATCTGGAAACAGGAGCTTCCATGCGTCCTAGCAAAGTAATTTATGACCGTGCCCACTCAGCTATCGCTGAAGCCGATCCTTGCGATTTCGACTTTGATGCTATCATGGAAGGTGCTGACTGGTTCCACTGGTCGGGTATCACTCCGGCTATTTCTGACAAGGCTGCCGAATTGACCAAATTGGCTTGTGAGGCTGCAAAGCGTCATGGTGTTACAGTGTCTGTAGACTTGAACTTCCGCAAGAAATTGTGGACTAAAGAAAAAGCACAGTCTATCATGAAACCGTTGATGCAGTATGTAGATGTATGTATAGGTAACGAAGAAGATGCCGAACTTTGTCTGGGCTTCAAACCGGAAGCGAATGTGGAAGCCGGTGAAACCAATGCGGAAGGCTACAAAGGAATCTTTAAGGCTATGGCAAAAGAATTCGGCTTTAAATATGTGGTTTCTACCTTGCGTGAATCATTCTCGGCTACTCACAACGGCTGGAAGGCTATGATTTACAACGGAGAAGAATTTTATGAATCAAAACGCTATGACATCAACCCGATTATTGACCGTGTAGGTGGTGGCGACTCATTCTCCGGAGGTATTATTCACGGTCTGCTGACCAAACCGAATCAGGGTGCCGCCCTTGAATTTGCTGTTGCCGCTTCTGCTTTGAAGCATACTATCAACGGTGACTTCAACTTGGTATCTGTAGACGAAGTGGAAGCATTGGCCGGTGGCGATGCCAGCGGACGTGTACAACGCTAAAATTGTTTTTGGAGGAATGCGAATAACGCAGATCTTTGACACGTTTTGATAGGTATCATTTGCGTCATTCGCGTTCCAGTCTTTCATTTAAACTAAAATATAAAATTATGGCTCGTTTTGATAAAATAGCAGTGTTGAACAAGATTGGTTCAACCGGCATGGTTCCTGTATTCTACCATAAAGATGCAGAAGTGGCAAAGAAAGTAGTGAAAGCTTGTTATGACGGCGGAGTTCGTGCTTTCGAATTTACAAACCGTGGTGACTTTGCTCATGAGGTGTTTGCGGAAGTAGTGAAATACGCGGCAAAGGAATGTCCTGAAATGGCTATGGGAGTAGGTTCTATCGTTGATCCTGCTACTGCTGCTCTTTACTTGCAATTGGGTGCTTGCTTTGTGGTAGGCCCGTTGTTTAATCCTGAAATCGCTAAAGTGTGCAACCGCCGTTTGGTGGCTTATACACCGGGATGCGGAAGTGTGTCCGAGGTAGGTTTCGCTCAGGAAGTAGGTTGCGATCTTTGCAAAATATTCCCGGGTGATGTATTGGGAGCAAAATTGGTTAAAGGTTTGCTGGCTCCGATGCCTTGGTCTAAACTGATGGTGACCGGTGGTGTGGAACCGACTCAGGAAAATCTGACTTCTTGGATCAAGGCAGGTGTGTTCTGTGTGGGTATGGGTTCTAAATTGTTCCCAGGCGACAAGGTGGCCGCAGAAGACTGGGCGTATGTAACCGCAAAATGTAAAGAAGCATTGGCTTACATTGCAGAAGCCCGCGCAAATAAATAAGGAAGAAAGATCAGCTCATGCCCGCAAGGGGTTAGTGAATTAGGGCGTGAGTATCATTTTGTTTAAAGGTGTATATAAAATGGGTAAGGGCCATCGCGAAGGGAATTCGCGGTGGCTTTTCACTTTCCGGCAGGGGCTTGAAGCGGGTGGCGTAAAAATATTCTTGTAAAGATTGGCAGATAGAATAAAAATTTGTTCTTTTGCACCGTTTTTATAAAAATAAAATGAAGCGTTTAATTTAAAACACACACAAATGAAAAGAACATTATTGAAGGTGGCCGTCATGCTGTTGTGCTTGGCGGGGGTGACTCCTGCAATGGCCCAGTTTAATTTGAAGAAGGCACTTGGGGGAGCCGTAAAGGCTGCAAAAGCGGTGACTTTGACCGATGAGCAGATGACAGAGTATGTAAAAGAGTACATTGACTGGATGGATAAGCATAATCAGGTTTGTGCGGATGATGATCCTTATACCATCCGTTTGAAAAAACTGACAGAGGCTTGACCGAAGTGGAAGGGATGCCGCTGAATTTCAAAGTATATTATGTGATTGATGTGAACGCATTTGCCTGTGCCGACGGCAGTGTGCGTGTGTTCTCTTCACTGATGGATATCATGACCGATGAAGAGTTGCTGGGAGTGATAGGCCATGAGGTGGGCCACGTGGCGCACAAGGACTCAAAGAACGGTTTCCGTACCGCATTGCTGACATCGGCGTTGAAAGACGGTATTTCATCGCAAGGCGGAAAAGCGGCTGCTCTGACAGAATCTCAGTTGGGTGATCTGGGGGAGGCTCTGGTCAATGCAAACTATTCACAAAAGCAAGAACGTGCCGCTGATGATTACGGTTATGAATTTCTGAAAAAAGCAGGTAAGAATCCTTGGGCTATGGCGTTGTCGTTCCAGAAATTGAAAAAAATGCAAGAGGAGGCAGGCGCACAGAAAAGCAGCAAGCTGAATCAGTTGTTCTCTACTCACCCCGATCTTGACACACGCATCCGGCGTATGGAGGAACGTGCTACCAGTGAAGGTATCGAGAAACCTGCAAACACGATGGAGGGAACAGCGAAATAAACATTTCCCGGAAATGTAGGTTATACATAATCGAGGGTGCCCGCTCTGATGGCGGACACCCTCTTCTTTGTTGGGAGATTTTTTTGTATGATCTTATCTTGCCTCCCGGCGGGATAAAATCTGAATTCATTGTTATGAGAGAAATCCTTATTGGGAGAAAATTAAAGTCCAAAGTTCAGGTTAAAAGAAACAAGTGTTCTTTTCGTCTAGATTATAGAAGGAAATCTCTTAGTACAAAGATACGCTTATTTTAATAGTTGCCGAACTCCCTGCAGGGTTATATCATAGCTAGATTTCCTAAAATGATGGCAAAAATTCCTTTTTTCTTTCCGGTACTTTGCTCTCTCTCTACATTGTAACATCTATTATATATTGTAAATCAATTGGTTAAATATATATGTGGTTTCTATAGTACACAAAAATAGGGTGGTTTAATATGAGTGAAAATCACTATCTTTGTATAAACCAACAGAAAGAAATGCACAAAACAGTTTAGCCATGATGAATTACGCATACGATACATCTTTGCAGGAAACGATGATACTGACTGAAGCGTTTCACACAGACCGGGCCATCTATGACAATGGTAGTCTGTATAAGTTTATATGGGTCCAGGAAGGCAAACTGACATTGATAGTAGATCACGTGGAAATAGAGATGGAGGAGGATGAAATCATCTCAGTGAGCAATCTTCACCGCACGGAGTTCAAGAATGTATCCGGCAGGTATCTTGCCCTTCTGTTCAACGAGAATTTTTATGGTATTTACAAGCACGAGAAAGAGGTTTCGTGCAGCGGAGTGCTGTTCAGCGGAACTTCCGGTATAGTGCATCTGCGGCTTCCGATAGCCGATTCCGAATTGTTGCGTGAGGTAGTGGACCGGATGGTTACCGAGTATATCCTGCGGGACAGCCTGCAAGGAGAAATGCTCCGCCTGCTGCTGAAACGTTTCATCATTCTGTGTACCCGGCTGGCCCGTAAGCAGTTGTCCGGCTTTCCGGTCAATGAAAAAGGTTTTGATATCATCCAGCGTTATTATGTGTTGGTGGACAATCATTTCAAGGAGAAAAAACAGGTGCAGGCGTATGCGGCTTTGCTGCATCGTTCTCCCAAGACACTCTCCAATTTATTTGCCGCATACGGCATGCCTTCTCCGTTGAAGATTATACAAGAACGGGTGGTGACCGAGGCGAAACGGTTGCTGCTGCATACTTCGCACAGCATCAAGGAAATATCGGTGATCCTGGGCTTTGAGAGTGTGGGCACTTTCAGCCGCTTCTTTAAGAATATGACGGGGGAGAATACCTCGGCATACCGGAAAAGATTACAATAAATAAGAATGAGTTCCTGTTTCTATTGATTTTGATAAAAACAGGGGCATTTTTCATGCCTTATGCAGTTATTCTGAAACAGGATCCGTTATCTGATTAAAAAAACAAGCATCAAAACTTTCTATCTATCTAATTTTCTTGTAAATTTGCACCTTAATTTTTGGAAGGTATTGCCTTTTAGTTAGAGAATACAAGAAAACGATATAAAATTATGAGTAAGAAATTTGCTGAACACTCGCAACTCAACCTATCACAGGTCAATAAGGATGTGCTGAAAAAGTGGGATGAAAACGATGTTTTCGCCAAGAGTATGACAGAACGTGAAGGATGTCCTTCTTTCGTGTTTTACGAAGGACCTCCCTCGGCTAATGGTATGCCGGGTATTCACCACGTGATGGCACGTACCATTAAAGATACTTTCTGCCGCTATAAAACCATGAAGGGTTTCCAGGTAAAACGCAAGGCCGGATGGGATACTCACGGACTGCCTGTGGAACTGGGTGTGGAAAAGGCGCTGCATATCACCAAGGAGGATATTGGAAAGACCATCTCTGTTGCCGAGTATAACGCTGCTTGCCGTAAGGACGTGATGAAGTTCACCAAAGAGTGGACAGACCTTACTCATAAGATGGGGTACTGGGTGGACTTGGAGAATCCCTATATCACTTATGATAACCGCTATATTGAAACGCTGTGGTGGCTTTTGAAGCAGCTTTATAACAAAGGCCTGCTGTATAAAGGTTACACCATCCAGCCTTACTCTCCGGCTGCCGGAACAGGATTGAGCTCGCACGAGCTGAACCAGCCGGGCTGTTATCGCGATGTGAAAGACACCACTGTGGTGGGACAGTTCAAGATGAAGAATCCGAAACCCGAAATGGCGGAATGGGGAACTCCCTACTTCCTGGCGTGGACGACTACTCCGTGGACATTGCCTTCGAATACGGCATTGTGCGTAGGGCCGAAAATAGACTATGTGGCCGTGCAGACTTATAACGGATATACCGGAGAAAAGATGACCGTAGTATTGGCAAAAGCCTTGCTTTATACTCACTTTAACAAGAAAGCGGAAGAACTGGCCCTGGAAGACTATAAACCGGGCGACAAACTGATTCCGTTCAAAGTAGTGGGTGAATATAAAGGACCGGATCTGGTAGGCATGGAATACGAACAGCTTATTCCTTGGGTGAAACCGGTGACAGTGGATGAAAACGGAAAATGGCAGGAAGCGGCCGGTCAGGCATTCCGCGTTATCTCCGGTGACTATGTAACCACCGAAGACGGTACGGGTATCGTACATATCGCTCCGACATTCGGTGCGGACGATGCTTTCGTGGCACGTGCGGCAGGCATTCCTTCTCTGTTCATGATAAACAAGAAGGGTGAAACCCGTCCGATGGTGGACCTGACTGGTAAATTCTATCTGTTGGACGAACTGGACGAGACGTTTGTAAAGGAATGCGTGGACGTAGAGAAATATAAGGAATATCAGGGCCGGTGGGTGAAGAATGCCTATGATCCTCAGTTTACTGTAGATGGCAAGTACGATGAAAAAGCTGCTGCTGCCGCCGAATCACTTGATATCTATATCTGTATGAAGATGAAAGCTGATAACAAGGCGTTCAAGATAGAAAAGCATGTGCACAATTATCCGCACTGCTGGCGTACTGACAAACCGGTGCTTTACTATCCGCTGGACAGTTGGTTCATCCGTTCTACCGCAGTCAAAGAGCGCATGATGGAACTGAACAAGACTATCAACTGGAAGCCGGAATCTACCGGAACAGGCCGTTTCGGCAAGTGGTTGGAAAACTTGAATGACTGGAACTTGAGCCGTTCCCGTTATTGGGGGACTCCGCTGCCTATCTGGCGCAGTGAAGAAGGAGAGGAACTTTGTATCGGTTCCGTAGAGGAATTGTATCATGAAATAGAAAAATCAATAGCTGCCGGATTTATGACCGTTAATCCTTATAAGGAAAAAGGGTTTGTTCCGGGCGAATATAACGGGGAGAACTATGACAAGATAGACCTTCACCGTCCGTATGTGGATGATATCATCTTGGTGTCTGAAAGCGGCAAACCGATGAAACGTGAGGCGGACTTGATTGATGTGTGGTTCGACTCCGGTGCGATGCCTTACGCACAGTTGCACTATCCGTTTGAAAATAAGGAAATTGTGGACAACCGCACTTATTATCCTGCGGACTTCATTGCAGAAGGGGTGGACCAGACCCGTGGCTGGTTCTTTACGTTACATGCTATCGCTACAATGGTATTCGACAGTGTGGCTTACAAGAACGTGATCTCTAACGGCTTGGTTTTGGACAAGAACGGAAACAAAATGTCAAAACGTCTGGGCAATGCGGTAGATCCGTTCGGTGCTATCGAACAATATGGCTCCGATCCTTTGCGCTGGTACATGATTACCAACTCTTCTCCGTGGGATAACTTGAAATTTGATACCGACGGGGTGGATGAGGTTCGTCGTAAATTCTTCGGTACCTTATATAATACGTATTCGTTCTTCGCACTTTATGCCAATGTGGACGGTTTCGCCTATCAGGAAGCGGAAGTGCCGGTAAATGAACGTCCGGAAATAGACCGTTGGATTCTGTCTGTTCTGAATTCGTTGGTGAAGAACGTGGACGCTTGCTACAACGATTACGAGCCGACCAAGGCGGGACGTCTGATTACAGACTTTGTAAACGACAATCTGAGTAACTGGTACGTGCGCCTGAACCGTAAGCGTTTCTGGGGCAATGCCATGTCACAGGATAAATTGTCCGCTTATCAGACATTGTACACTTGCCTGGAAACAGTGGCCAAGCTGATGGCACCTGTCGCTCCGTTCTATGCCGACCGTCTGTACACGGACTTGATTGCCGTGACAGAGCGTGACACCGTGGCTTCTGTACACCTGGCCAAGTTCCCGGTATGCAATGAGGCATTGATAGACGGAGAACTGGAGGCGCGTATGCAGATGGCTCAGGATGTTACTTCCATGGTATTGGCATTGCGCCGCAAAGTCAATATCAAAGTACGACAGCCGTTGCAGTGTATCATGGTTCCGGTAGTGGACGAAGAGCAGAAAATGCATATCGAAGCCGTGAAAGACTTGATCATGAATGAGGTAAATGTGAAAGAAATCAAGTTTGTTGACGGAGCCGCTGGCGTATTGGTGAAAAAGGTGAAATGTGACTTTAAAAAACTCGGTCCGAAATTTGGCAAACAGATGAAAGCTGTCGCCGCAGCCGTAGCCGGAATGTCGCAGGAAGCTATCGCCGAATTGGAAAAAAATGGTAAATATACCCTTGTGCTTGACGGTGCGGAGGCGGTCATCGAAACAACGGATGTGGAGATCTTCAGTGAGGATATTCCGGGATGGCTGGTTGCCAATGAAGGCAAACTGACTGTGGCCTTGGAAGTTACCGTAACCGAAGAGCTGCGCCGGGAAGGGGTTGCCCGCGAACTGGTGAACCGTATACAGAATATCCGTAAGAGTAGTGGTTTTGAAATAACAGATAAAATAAAAGTGTCATTATCTAAAAATCCTCAAACCGATGATGCGGTAAATGAATATAATACTTATATTTGTAACCAAGTTCTTGCTAACTCTCTCCAATTGGTGGATGAAGTCGAGAACGGTACAGAACTAAACTTTGATGACTTCTCATTATTTGTAGATGTTGTGAAAGAATAACATTAACCTTTTAAAACTAAGTAATATGGCTGAAAAGACAAGATACTCGGATGCTGAACTCGAAGAGTTTCGTGCCATAATCATGGAAAAACTGGAATTGGCCCAACGCGATTATGATCGTTTGAAAAGTAGTATCATGAACAAGGATGGAAATGATACGGATGATACTTCTCCTACTTATAAAGTATTGGAAGAAGGAGCAAACACGCTTTCAAAGGAAGAAACAACCCGTTTGGCGGCACGTCAGTTGAAGTTTATCCAAGGATTGCAGGCTGCGCTGGTACGTATAGAAAACAAAACTTACGGTATTTGCCGTGAAACCGGCAAGTTGATCCCGAAGGAAAGACTTCGTGCGGTTCCTCATGCGACGCTGAGCATTGAGGCAAAGAACGAAGGAAAGAAATAAGATTAGTGGTTAGTGATTAATGATTAGCGATTGATGAGTTTCACTGTCATGTTACAGTGTTAACCGCTAATCACTGATCACTAACCACTAATCACTAATTAATTTTTAATTAAATAAATGAAGAAACTACTCACCAAGGGGCAGCTCTCTGTTCTTATCGTTTTTGGAGTTCTGATTATTGACCAGATAATAAAGATATTGGTAAAAACCAATATGTATTGGCACGAGAGTATCCGTATTACGGACTGGTTCTATATCTATTTTACAGAAAATAACGGCATGGCTTTCGGAATGGAAATATTCGGAAAGCTGTTCCTTACTACCTTTCGTATTGTAGCTGTGGGATTGATTATCTGGTATCTGGCAAAAATCGTGAAACAGAATTATAAGACAGGTTATATTGTCTGTATTTCCTTGATTCTGGCAGGGGCTATCGGCAATATTATAGACAGTGTGTTCTATGGCGTTATTTTTAATGAAAGTACTCATAGTACCATCGCTTCTTTTGTTCCGGTAGGTGAAGGATATTCGGAATGGCTGCATGGTAAGGTGGTGGATATGTTCTATTTTCCCATTATTGAAACCAATTGGCCCGAATGGATACCGGGAATAGGAGGGGAACATTTCATTTTCTTCAGCCCGATATTTAATTTCGCTGATGCCGCCATCAGTTGCGGTATTGTGGCTTTGTTATTATTTTACGGTAAATATCTGAACCAGAATGTTCACCCGTCAGCAGAAGAACTTAAAGAATAAATGATGCGTCGCAGGAATATTACTTGGACATGGCTGCTTAGTGCGGCTTTCATGGTGGGGTGTGGCAAACAGGTGCCTGAAGAAATTATCCAGCCGGACAGGATGGAGAATATCTTGTATGATTATCATCTGAGTATCTCCATAGGCAATAATCTGAGTTATTCCGATAATTATCAAAAGGAGGCATATAAGAATTATGTCTTCGAGAAGCATCATATTACTGAGGCTGAATTCGACTCGTCCATGGTGTGGTACACTCGTCACACGGAGGAACTTGCCAATTTGTATAAAAAAGTGGGGGAACGTTTCCGGGGCGAGAAAAAACACATGCAGGAGTTGCTGGCATTGCGTGAGAACAAACCGGCAGTATCGCTGCCGGGAGATACTGTGAATGTATGGTATGACCGTAAACTTTATTGGCTGACAGATGTTCCGTTGGCAAATAAGGTGACTTTTGAGATTCCCGCTGATAGTAATTTCAAAGCAAAGGACGCTTTCCTGTGGTCGGCCGATTATACATTCCTTTCGGAAGGGGAACGGAGAGCCACTATGGGATTCAATATCTTGTTTGACAATGATTCCGTGGTGGGACGTGTGAAGGATATCACTTGTTCCGGTGTGCAGACCTTGTATATAAAGCCTGATTCTGCTTTTGCCATCAAGAGTGTGAACGGATTTATTTACTATATGGATCGTGATTCGTCAACGAATAAGCCGGGACTGATTATCAATGATATTACTTTGACCCGTTATCATGAACCGGTAGATACAATGACAGTTGCCGGAAAGGATAGTTTGGTTGTGGAGCAGCGTGTTGGAACAGACTCTATGGCAATGGAGAAAAAAGCAGATTCGGTTCAATCTGTGGATATCAGGAAAGATGTGCCTGTGCGTATGAACCGCGTGAGATGAGGGAGAATAACGCGACAGATCATTCTCAATCAAATCGTCCTCAGAGAATCAAGCGCAGAAATTAAATATTTTTTTTCTTTTGGTATGAAACGTTTTGCTTGTCATTATCTTTATGTTTCGGCAGATGGCTGTTATTCTAAATATGTAGTGGAGTTGGAAGACAACGGTAGAGTGGGCGCATATTTCCCTTTGAAAGAGGAACTTAGTGCGACACAATGGATAGGTGGAGTGATTATTGTTTCTCCTATGCATGAGCTGGAAATTTATTCCGGGGAAAAGTTTGCTGATTTTCTGCAACGTGCCATGCAGGAAACTGAAACGGAACCACCTGTATATGCATGGCATATAGCTGATTTTGACTTGCAGAAAAAAGAGTTTACAATGGAAAGCAGACTGGTACGTTTATAATAGATGCTTTTCATCGTTTCACTTTGCGGCATTCTCATTCAGAACAGAAAGATGTTGGATGAATTTTAAGGTAATAAACGTCTTCTGAACTCCGAGCAAACCACAGCTGTGGCAATTGCTACATTCAACGATTCGGAAGTTTCCCGTTCTTGAGGATAATTGGGGATATATAATTTTCTGTTAATCATTCTCTCTACTTCAGGACTAACTCCTTTTCCTTCATTTCCCATGACAATCAGTCCATGAGCCGATAGGGGTTCTGCATAAATAATATTTCCATTTAAAAAAGTGCCGTACACGGGAGTATCAGTCAGCCCTCCAATAAGCTGTGGCAAAGAACAATAATGCACTTTAACTCTGGCCAATGCTCCCATGGTTGCCTGTACGGTTTTGGGATTATACACATCTGCTGTCCCCACTGAGCAGAAAAGATGCTCAATGCCAAACCAGTCTGCCAAGCGGATAATGGTTCCTAGATTACCAGGATCTTGTACGTCGTCCAATGCCAGACATAGAGAACTCTTAATAACTTCCGGATTCAAATCATAAGAAGGTTGTACAAAAACAGCCAATACCTCTTGGGGAGTTTTTTGAAGACTGGCGCGTGACAACTCTTCCTGTGTTACTTCAATTATTTCGTTTGCCGTGACAGAGTGGTTTGCTTTCAGCCAATTGGAAGTGGCAATCAATAACTTGCAAGGGAAGTACCCTAATAAATCGCCGACCAATTTATGTCCTTCGGCTACAAAAACCTGTTCTTCTTTACGATTTTTTTTCAGTTCCAACGAGCGGATATATTTTATTTTGTTTTTGCTCAGCATGATAATTTTTATTTAATAACAAATATTTGGAGCAAAGCTAAGAAGATATTTTCAATTAATATCTATCTTTGTAGATAAATTTGCGAAGGTTACGGATTTGTATGAAGAAAAGCGCACGCCCATATATATGCACACTTATGATAGCACTATGCACCTCGTGTTCGGTCAGTAAATTTATTCCTGAGAATAAATATTTATTGGATGAGGTCAGGATTGTATCCGAGACGAAGGAAGTGAAGCCGTCACAGTTCAATTCATATATCCGTCAGAACCCTAATGCCAAATGGTTCAATTTGGTTAAGATACCCATGCGGACTTATTGCATTTCAGGTGTGGACTCCACCAAATGGATCAATCGTTTTTTCAGGAAGATTGGCGACGCTCCGGTGATCTATGATGAATCTGTTGCTTTGAAATCCCAGGAGGAGATCGAGAAAGCGGTACGCAATATGGGTTATATGGGGGCTACTGTGCACCTGGACAAGAAAACGAAGAAGGACAAATTGAAATTGGCTTACCATATTCATGCCGGACATCCTTATACTGTACGTCATGTGGCGTATGATATAGATGATTTGCTTATCAGCGACTATATGCGGCAGGATTCTGCCCAAAGCTTGCTGGCATCTGGTATGCTGTTTGATGTGAATGTATTGGATGCCGAGCGGCAGCGGATTACTAAATTGTTACAAAATAAAGGCTATTATAAGTTTAATAAGGATTTCTTGGTCTATCAGGCAGACACGACTAGAAATACTTATCTGGTGGATTTGACTTTAAGATTGCTTCCTTATCAGCGTAGAAAGGAAGATTTACCGCAGAAGCATAGACAATATAAGGTGGGAGAGGTGAATTTTCTGGCGGATGATGAAATAATGTCGGTGCAGGAAGAAACTTTGGCGGAGTTTGACTCTTTGCGGTACAAGGAATATAATATGTATTATAAAAGAAAGGCTTTTCTCCGTCCGCAAGTGTTGGTCGATTTTAACCGTATCCGTCCGGGAGAACTGTATAGTGAACAGGATGTGCAAAACACCTATTCCAACTTGGGTCGTTTGCGTGCCTTGAAATACTCTAATATTCGTTTTCATGAAGTGAATGGAAAGGATAGTACGCAACTGGATGCATACGTGTTTTTGGCAAAGAACAAAAATAAATCCATGGCGTTTGAAGTAGAAGGAACCAATTCGGCTGGTGACTTGGGGGCGGCTGCTTCGGTTTCTTTTCAGCACCGCAATGTGTTCAAAGGTTCCGAAACCTTTATGATGAAAGTGCGTGGTGCTTATGAGGCCATTACAGGGCTGGGGGGGCCTCACAGGATTATGTGAACGATAACTACATGGAGTATGGGGTGGAAAGCAGCTTGAATTTCCCCCAGTTCATGTTCCCTTTTCTTTCATCGAATTTTAAAAAGAGAATTAGAGCGACTTCAGAGGTCGGCTTAAAATTCACATCTCAAGTTCGTCCGGAGTTCTCGCGTACACTGGCTTCTGCTTCATGGAGTTATAAATGGACTGACAGGAAACGTATGCAACACCGTTTTGATTTGGTAGATGTCAATTATGTATATATGCCTAGAAAGTCATCGGCTTTTCAGGAGTATTTAGATGATATGACTCAGAAGAATTCTCTTCTGAAAGCCAGTTACGAAAATCAGCTTGTGGTGCGTACGGGGTACAGCTTTACCTATAACAGTGCAGGAAACGTGGTGATGCGTACACCTACTAAAAATTCCTATTCTATTCGTGCCAATATTGAAGAGGCTGGTAATTTACTGTATGCAGCTTCCAAATTGGTTCACCCTAATCCGAAAGATGGAGAAGATTATGTGCTGGCGAATATTCCGTTTGCTCAATATGTAAAAGCGGATTTTGATTTTGCAAAGAATTTCATGATAGATCCGCGTAACTCATTTGTCTTTCATATAGGAGCAGGGGTTGCTTATCCGTATGGCAACTCCAAAATGCTTCCTTTTGAAAAGAGGTATTTTTCCGGTGGCGCGAACAGTGTGCGCGGGTGGTCTGTACGTTCGTTGGGACCTGGCGTTTATAAAGGCAGTGAGGATGGAAATATGGATTTTATCAATCAGGCCGGTGACATTAAATTGGACTTGAACATAGAATATCGTACTCATTTGTTCTGGAAATTGAATGGAGCGGCTTTTGTGGATGCCGGTAATATCTGGACTATTCGTGATGACTCCGGACAGGAAGGTGGTTTGTTCAAATTTAACGAGTTTTATAAACAGATAGCTGTAGCATACGGTTTGGGAATCCGTTTTGATCTGGATTATTTGATTCTGCGTTTTGATGGTGGTATGAAGGCCATAAATCCTGTGGAAACAGGCAAAAAGCGATATCCTGTTATTCGGCCGCGCTTCAGCCGTGATTTTGCTTTTCACTTTGCAGTAGGTTACCCGTTTTAAAAAAAATAGATATAATATGATGAAAGAAGGAAAGAAAACATATACCGAGGAAGAGGTTCATGAGTTAAAAAAATGGTTTGATGCTCAATCACTTCCTCAAACAATGCAGATAGACAAGGCTGCTTTTACCCCTAATTTGAAGGATACGGTAGATATGCTGTTTGAGCAGGCTTATGTATGTTACGGGAATCCCAAGATGCAGGGGTGTCTTTATTTGTTAGAGAAAATTAAGAGCAATCTGGAAAAAAACGGGGAAGGAGCGTGAGCAATTAGCACTTTATATTGTTATTAAGGTATTATAATTTAATACTGACAGTATGAAGAAGAATTTATTATTGTATGGTGTGTTTCTTTGCGCCCTCTCCATGTCCTCTTGTTCCGGTGGTTCCAAGAGTAGCCATGCTATGGACAACAGTAGTATGAGTGTGGAGAATGCGAATGAAGTGATGAAGTATTATGAAACCTCATTGAAAGTCCTGAAAGGCTTGGTTGATGAGGATGAGATAAGAGCGGTACTGGGATATTTGGACCAAAAGATATCGGTGGATTCTTTGCCTGTGATGTCACAGCCTGTGGTACCGGTTCAAGATACAGTGTTTGTTTCCAATCCGGGAAATTACTTCAGCGAGAATGATCGTCAGAATCTGAAGGAAAACTATGGCCGCTTGTTTCGTTCCATTTCCGCATTTTATGAGAACTACAAGACTTACCGGCTGTATATGCAGGACCAATCATACAAAAAGGATAATAATGCTTTGGCGGATAAAATAAGAAAAGAGGAGCTTTTATTGAGTATCGCTTTGTCCGAATACAAACAGGTTATATTTGACATATTGACTCCGATGGTTGAGGGGGCTAAAACAGCTCTGACCCCTATTGAGGGGAATGTTAAAGGCAAATAGAAATATAACTGGTGGCTGAAAGGCTGCCAGTTTGGACCGTATTATGTATAGTAAATCTTTGCCATTCTCTTCTTTGTTTTGGGGAGAGGTAGTTCCATTTCCAGTTTTCTTTATTTTTTCTTTTAAATATTGGGGGCCTGTTTGGGAATTTTTTTGGATAGGTCTTTTATATGTTTCCCATCTGTGGAAGCTTGACATCCAAATAGGAGATGCTTGCTTGTAGGGCTTTTTTTGTTTAAGTTTATGTTATAGTGATGGGAAAGCCTGACGGTTTAAGTGTATAAGATAAATAAAGCTCAGATGGATTACTGAGATTGTTTTAATTGCTCGCTTAATAGGATGAATGTAATAAAATTGTTAATAACTTTCATATAACTTTTCTATAAATAATGTGAAGTTTAATAAGGGGTTTTTTATCTTTGTAGCAAATTAATTGTAAAAAAGTGCTGTAATATTATTTATGATGGAAAAATCGTATGTTATAAACAGAATTAAAGAATTATGCAATAAAAAGAATGACAGAGAGATAGCTCTGGATTTTTCTTATAATAATAGGATATTCCATGCAAAATATTTATTTCTAGGCAATGATCTTTATGTTACGGACACATTAAGTGTTATTGAATTAAAGGACTTGGATATGGGGGTTCTGAGCAGACTTAGCGAATTATTAAAAATATACGATAACTGATTTTCCTTGTGCAGCCATTGATGGCTGTACGCTCATTTGTATTTTAAAGCGGTGGCCCGGGAGGGGTAGCCGCTTTTGTGTTGACGAAGCCCCTGTAACAAAAAAGGAGTAACTTTTGTTACTCCTTTTGTACACCCTCAGGGATTCGAACCCTGGACCCACTGATTAAGAGTCAGTTGCTCTACCAACTGAGCTAAGAGTGCAAATTGCAAACCATTTTCTTCTTCGTACACCCTCAGGGACTCGAACCCTGGACCCATTGATTAAGAGTCAATTGCTCTACCAGCTGAGCTAAGAGTGCAAATTGCAAACTATTTCATCTTTTGTACACCCTCAGGGATTCGAACCCTGGACCCACTGATTAAGAGTCAGTTGCTCTACCAACTGAGCTAAGAGTGCATTCATTTCTGATTTGCGGTTGCAAAGGTAGGTGTTTTCTTTTAAACATCCAACATTTTGCATCATTTTTTCACCATTTCATCGAAATTTATTCGAACTCATAGACATCTGAAGGCGTATTTCGCTTTAAAGCAACGACTTGCACATCTTTACCGACGATAATTCCTTTGCTTCGTAGTGAGAGCTCTACTGTCTTATATGCCAGTTCGGGGTGGTTATTGTCTTTGCTAAGGTGGCATAGCCAGATGTATTTAAGACCTTCATTGATGTTTTCTGCCAAAAAATCGGCTGTTTCGCGGTTACTCATGTGACCGTTAGGGCCGGCAATGCGCTCTTTTAAATATGGGGGATAAGGTCCCATTTTCAACATCTCTTCATCGTAATTCGCTTCCAGAACCAAATAGTTGGCTTTACATATATATTCGGCGGCAGTGGGAGTGATATGCCCCAAGTCGGTAAGGAAAGAAAATATTTTGCCGTCTATATTCATGCAATAACCTACATTGTCTGTTCCATCGTGAGGAACTTCGAAAGCGGTGATTGCGAAATCTTCCAATTTCATCGTCTCACCTTTGTGCAGGTAGTGTACGCAGGACGATAATTTCTCGGTCATGCAATAGCTTTTGTTGATTCCTGCATGTACTTCCGGAGTGGAGTAAACAGGAATTCCAAATTTTTCTCCCAAGTGCCCCACGGCTTTGATGTGGTCGGCATGATCGTGTGTAACGAATACTGCCCGGATAATATCCAGCCCGATTCCAAATTCTTTTAATGTTTTTTTTATTGTACGGATACCAATACCTGCATCCACCAATATGCCATATTTGTCTGTTCCGAGAAAATAGCAGTTGCCACTACTTCCGCTTGCGAGACTTATAAATTTGATTTTCATTTTGTTGCTCTCCCAATTCTAGTGAATCCCCACGTCTCTTGTGTTAAAAGAGCCGCAAATATACATAAAAAAAGGAGGAAATAAAATAGAAACGGGCTTTTTCGGAAAGATGATTTAGTGGATGTTGTCTGGAAGAATGCCTGGAATCCGGATTATGGAATACACAGATAATAGCCCTTTCCTTTGATTGTTATTAATTTATATTCTTGGAATTCTTTTAAAACTTTCCATATTGATTTAATGTGTGAGTCTATTTTTTCATTGGCATTGTCATCTGTGGACTGATAAGGAAATAACGGAAACTATAGAAGGATTGCTATAACAGGAATGAGGATGGAACAAAAGGTGTTTATCAGACACATTTGCTCCATCCTCATTTATTTATATCCGGCACTCTGACGGTTGTCAGAACTGGAAGAACTTCTTGGCATTATTATAGCAAATATCTTCCACCATCTGATTGACGCGTTCTATCTCGCAAGCAGGGATTTCGCCGTTTTCCACATCATTGCCTAGCAAGTTACACAAGGTACGACGGAAGTATTCGTGACGCGGATAAGAAAGGAATGAACGAGAGTCTGTCAGCATACCTACGAAGCGGCTCAGCAAGCCCAGCAATGACAGTGCATTCATCTGTTTTTCCATACCGTCTTTCTGATCGAGGAACCACCATCCTGAACCGAATTGAATCTTGCCCGGAATTGTACCATCCTGGAAGTTACCCAGCATTGTGGCGATAACTTCGTTGGCACAAGGATTCAAATTATAAAGGATGGTTTTGGTCAGTTTGCCTTCTGTATTCAAGCGGTCAAGGAATTTTGCCATCGCTTTGGCGGTGGTAAACTCACCGATTGAATCGAAACCGGTATCAGGTCCCAGCAGTTTGAACATCTTGGTGTTGTTGTTACGGATTGCTCCATAGTGGAACTGCTGAGTCCAGCCTTTTTCCCAGTCCATTTCTCCAAATACGATCAGCATGGCTGATTTGAATTTCAGGATTTCTTCCTTGGTCAGTTCTGTACCACCATATACCTTATTAAATATAGCATTGATTTCAGCATCGGTATAGTCTTCGGCATAAAATTCTTCAATTCCGTGGTCAGATAATTTACAACCTTGTTCAGCAAAGAAGTCATGACGTTTGCGCAAAGCAGCCACCATGTCATCGAAAGAAGAGATCGTGACACCGCTTACAGCAGATAATTTTTCCATATAAGCACGGAAATCAGCGGGAACTTCTACTGCCATTGCCTTGTCCGGACGCCAGGTGGGAAGCATTTTAATTTCGAATCCGCTTTCACGGGTTTTGATGTGATATTCCAATGAATCTACCGGATCATCGGTTGTACAAACGGTTTCGACATGATAACGACGCATCATGCCTCGTGCGGAGTATTCCGGTTTGGCAAGCTTTTCATTACATTCATCAAAAATCTCACGGGCTGTTTTCGGATTCAATACTTTATTGATTCCAAATGCGGTTTTTAATTCCAAATGAGTCCAGTGATACAACGGGTTGCGGAAGGTATAAGGAACTGTTTCTGCCCATTTCTCGAATTTTTCCCAGTCCGTGGTGTCTTTACCGGTACAATAACGCTCGTCCACACCGTTAGTACGCATGGCACGCCATTTATAGTGGTCTCCACCCAACCAGATTTCTGTCAGTGATTTGAACTGATAGTCATCGGCAACCATCTGGGGAATCAGGTGGCAGTGGTAATCGATAATAGCATTTTAGCCGCATGTTCATGATACAACTTCTGCGCAGTTTCTGTCTGAAGCAAGAAGTTTTCATCCATAAAGTTTTTCATAAGTAGTCTTTTTATATCTATATAATTGTTGTTTATTTTGACTTTCAGTAAAAACGTGTTCTAAAAAAGATGTCGAAGAGCATCTCTTTAGATTTATTAACCGTTATCGAACACGAAAGTAGAAATTTTATTTGGAATAACAAAATTATTTGTATCTTTGCGGCGAAGATTTAAAGATTTTAAATGCTTGAATAAATGAGGATATATAAAAACTTAAATATATATTACCATTTAAGAGAAAGCATGAATACCATGAGTACACATTAAAATCTGAATCGTCTTCATTAAGTATAGGTATGGATAAACACATAATATAATTAAAAATATGAAAGCATTAAACAAGGAGACAGCAGCAAAGACTCAACGTCCCGAAAGAATCATTCAATTTGGTGAGGGTAACTTCCTTCGTGCATTTGTGGATTGGATTATCTACAACATGAACGAAAAAACTGATTTCAACAGCAGTGTGGTAGTGGTTCAGCCTATTGAAAAAGGTATGGTTGACATGTTGAACGGGCAAGATTGTCTGTATCATGTAAACTTGCAGGGTTTGGATAAAGGACAGGTGGTTAACAGTCTGACAAAAATTGATGTGATCAGCCGCGCCTTGAATCCTTATTCTCAGAATGATGAATTTATGAAATTGGCGGAACAGCCGGAAATGCGTTTCGTTATCTCTAATACGACGGAGGCCGGTATCGCTTTTGATCCTGCTTGTAAGTTGGATGATGCCCCCGCTTCATCTTATCCGGGTAAACTGACTCAGTTGCTGTATCACCGTTATAAAACGTTCAATGGCGACAAGAGCAAAGGTTTGATAATTTTCCCTTGCGAATTGATTTTCCTGAACGGTCATAAACTGAAAGAAACCATCTATCAATATATTGAATTGTGGAACCTGGGTGAAGACTTCAAGCAATGGTTTGAGGAAGCTTGTGGTGTCTACGCTACTTTGGTAGACCGTATTGTGCCGGGATTCCCCCGCAAAGATATCGCTGCTATTAAAGAAAAATTGCAGTATGATGACAATCTGGTGGTACAGGCAGAAATCTTCCATTTGTGGGTGATTGAAGCTCCGCAGGAGATCGCCAAGGAATTCCCTGCCGACAAAGCCGGTTTGAATGTATTGTTCGTTCCGTCTGAAGCTCCTTATCACGAAAGAAAAGTCACTTTGCTGAACGGTCCTCACACTGTGTTGTCTCCGGTGGCTTATCTGTCTGGAATCAACATTGTGCGCGAGGCTTGCGAGCACGAAGTGGTAGGCAAGTACATTCACAAAGTGATGTTCGATGAACTGATGGAAACCTTGAACCTGCCGAAAGAAGAATTGAAGAAGTTTGCGGAAGATGTTTTGGAGCGTTTCAACAATCCGTTTGTTGATCACCAGGTAACTTCTATCATGTTGAACTCATTCCCTAAATATGAAACTCGCGATCTCCCGGGCTTGAAAGTTTATCTGGAACGTAAGGGTGAGTTGCCTAAAGGCTTGGTATTGGGATTGGCGGCTATCATTACTTATTATAAAGGTGGTGTTCGTGCTGACGGTGCTGAGATTGTTCCGAACGATGCTCCTGAAATCATGAATCTGCTGAAAGAACTTTGGGCTACAGGCTGTACTCAGAAAGTGGCGGAAGGCGTGTTGGCAGCAGAATCTATTTGGGGTGAGAACTTGAACAATATTCCGGGCTTGACCGCAGCAGTAAAAGCTGATCTTGACTCTATTCAAGAAAAGGGTATGCTGGAAACAGTAAAGGGCATTCTCTAATCAGATTAATTGTTAGAAATAGTTTATAAATTCCTTGGGGGAGATTTGGTTATTAAACTGAATCTCCCTATTTGTATCTGACAGATACAGAATAAGATGGAAAAATATGAATTTAGGACTAAGCAGCCTTTATGGATATGGATTACGGCTGTTCTTCTGATTGGCTGTGTATCGGTTTATGCAATCAAGACCCACAATTACTTTCTGATAATTATGTGGAGTGTTTATTATGCTTTTTCTTTGAGTTATGCATATCGGGTATATACCATTACCCCCGACACCTTTGTGTTAAAGCAAGGCTGGCTGAAGCCTCGTACTTTTCGGTTGGAAGATATCACATCGGTTGAGAGAAAATATACGAAAGAACACCATCTAAGTTCCTTGGTCATTCGATATTCTGCTCCGGACATGCATCATAACTTCTTTGAAATCAAGAAATGCGATACGGATGTGGAAGGTATTCTGAACGCTATCTTGGACTATCATCCTTCCGTATCTGTTCGTTGACGGATAAGCATGAAGAAAAAAGGCTGAAGGAGTCATTAGTATCTCCTATAGGTATGGTCGATTCTTTTTGTTTTTATGGTTAAACCTTTTTAAATGTATCTTTTCTATCTCCATAGCCTTTGGAGTTAACTCCGCAAACTTGGGAGATAGAAGTTATGCCTTCAAAGAGCTTTAATCATAGGGATGCGAGAGTTTGGGGACAGGTTCACCAGAGTTTGTCCTGTGTGGAAGCCTCCCATGTAGTATGTTTTTTCATTTCCGTGATGGGATAAGATTCAGTAACTAAGGTATAATAATCTGTAATTGGGGTTATAACCCTGTCCGGATAACCTCTTATTTTTGTAACCGGAATATTTCAACTAACTGAAAAAGCTGTATTTTAGCAGGTGTTAAACAATTTAGGACTATGGATAAGATATTAAATTTAGACAGTGTGGATCAATATAACAGTCTATACGGACTTGAAACGCTGAACCCATTGGTCAGCGTCATTGATTTGAACAAGGCTACCCGGCAGATGGACTATGTGCACTGGAACTATGGTGTTTATGCACTTTATCTGAAATTGGAGAAAGCTTGTGACATCAAATACGGGCGTCGGAGTTATGATTATCAAGAAGGAACCGTGGTATGTTTTGCTCCGGGACAAACAACGGAAACCACATTGACCACCGACCGTGTGCAGTTGAATGTGCTTGGAATTCTTTTTCATCCGGATTTGTTACGGGGGACCACGCTTGGAAAAACAATAAAGAAATATACCTTCTTTTCGTATGAAGTGAGCGAGGCGCTGCACCTTTCGGAAGATGAACGCAATATTATGACAGATTGCTTGAAGATTATCCGTATGGAACTGGAACGGGGAGTGGACAAGCACAGTAAGACCTTGCTGGTAAACTATATAGAACTGCTTCTTAATTACTGTATGCGTTTTTATGAACGTCAGTTCGCCACCCGCAGTCATTCGAACCATGATGTGTTGACACGCTTTGAAGGGTTGCTTGACGATTATTTTGAGGGCGAACTTGCCGAGCGCGACGGATTGCCTACCGTGAAATACTTTGCTGACAAACTGTGCCTTTCATCCAACTACTTCGGGGATATGTTCAAGAAGGAAACCGGCAAGACTCCACAGGAATATATTCAGGAAAAAGTGATAGAACTGGCGAAAGAACGGATGTCCGACAGGAGAGAAACCGTCAGCAGGGTAGCTTATTCACTGGGATTTCAATATCCGCAGCATTTCTGCCGGTTGTTCAAGAAACGTGTGGGCTGTACACCGAATGAATATCGTGCACAAAACCTTCTTTTATAGTATCCTGTTTTAACAAGCAATGGAAGAGACTATGTTGGACTTGAGGACTGTATATGAATGTAACCGCTGTCTGGGTTGCAAGACATTGCATCCGCAGGTGAGCATCATCAATCTGGAGAATCCTTCCTTGGAAGAGGATGCGGTGAAATTTGAATTCTATGCTGTCTTGCTGATTGAGGATTGTTCGGGCGGTTGTTGCTGCTGCGGACGGAAATATTATGATTACTCCAATGCTACCATGGTGTTTCTCACTCCCGGTGAGATCTTTCGTATGAGTAAGGAGAATACGTTGCCGGATAAAGGATATCTTTTGGCATTTCATCCTGACCTGTTGTTCCGCACCTCACTGAAGAATCATATTAAAAATTATACCTTTTTCCATTATCGCAAGGAAGAAGCGTTGCATCTTTCACGGCGTGAGACAGAGAAAGTGACGTGTTGCCTCTCGAATATAGAGGATGAGTTGCATCATCCCATTGATACTCATAGCAGTATTATTCTTTCCCGGCATATAGAACTTCTGTTGGATTATTGCACCCGGTATTATGAACGCCAGTTTATTACCCGTGAGAATAAGAACAAGGCTCTTTTGGAAAAAATGGAACGTTTGTTTGTGGAATATATCGCATCCGGAAGGTTGCAGGGCGGCAAGTTGCCCACATCCGGCTATATGGCGGGAGAGCTTGATTTGTCTGTCGCTTACTTCAATGATCTGCTGAAATTTGAAACCGGCAAAACTTTGGAGGAATATTTTGAACTGAAGCGGTTGGATATAGCCAGGCACATGCTGTTGCAGGACGGTCATACGCCTGCTGCTGTTGCACGGAAGTTAGGCTATCCTAATGTGCAGTGTTTCAGTATGCTTTTCAAGAAAATAACAGGTGTCGCCCCCAGTGATTACCGGCTCTCGCAGAATTGATAACCGGGTTGCAGTACCATGTTTTTGTGATACTGTTCCCTTCTGTAAAAATGGTAATTCTATCTGTAATTTATCTACAAAGAATGAATGGGGCCTGGCTTATCTTTGCATTGTGAAATGAAAGCGGCTTTGTCCGCATCGGAATGAAGCAAGACAACAGATGAAATAATATAAACAGATAGAACGATGTATATTGAACAAGTAAATTCTCCGCAAGACATAAAACAGTTTTCTGCGGAACAGTTAAGACAGTTGGCCGGTGAAGTCCGCAATGCATTATTGACCAAGTTAAGTGCTCACGGAGGCATGTGGGTCCTAATCTGGGAATGGTGGAGGTTACAATAGCATTGCACTATGTATTCAATTCACCGACGGATAAGATGGTATATGATGTATCCCATCAAAGTTATACGCATAAGATGCTGACCGGGCGTAAGGATGCTTTCCTGAATCCGGAGGATTATGATGTGGTGTCCGGATACACCAATCCCCGGGAAAGCGAGCACGATTTTTTCACTATCGGCCATACTTCCACCTCTGTCAGTCTGGCTTGCGGTCTTGCCAAAGCCAGAGATCTGAAAGGCGGACACGAGAATATCATTGCCGTGATAGGGGATGGATCGCTCAGCGGCGGAGAAGCTTATGAAGGTCTGAGTAATGCGGGAGAAATGGGAACCAACCTTATTATAGTGGTTAATGATAATGAAATGTCCATTGCCGAAAACCACGGCGGGCTCTATCAGAACCTGAAGGAACTGCGCGACACGGAGGGACGGTCGTTCTGTAATTTCTTCCGTTCTCTGGGGCTGGATTATCTTTATGTGGGAGAGGGGAATGATATTCCGTCTTTGGTTGCGGCTTTTGCCAAGGTGAAAGATACATCACGTCCCACAGTGGTTCATATTCATACACAGAAAGGAAAGGGATACGCTCCGGCAGAAGCCGACCGGGAGGAATTTCATTGGGAAATGCCTTTCGATCTGGAAACGGGTAAGCCGAAGGCTGATTGCAGTGGTATGGAGGATTACCATAGCCTGACTGGGAAATTTTTGTTGGAGAAGATGAAAGAGGACCAGACGGTTGTTGCCATCAGTTCGGGTACTCCTGCTGTGATAGGTTTTACTCCTGAACGCCGGAAACAGGCAGGGCGTCAGTTTGTGGATGTAGGTATTGCCGAGGAACATGCCGTGGCATTGGCGTCGGGTATTGCTGCCGGTGGCGGACGTCCGGTGTACGGAGTTTACAGTACTTTTATCCAGCGTTGCTATGACCAGTTGTCTCAGGATTTGTGTATCAATGGAAATCCGGCGGTGATCACTGTGTTTATGGGGACAGTAGCCGGAATGAACGATGTGACTCATCTGGGCTTCTTCGATATTCCGCTTATCAGCAACATCCCGAATATGGTTTATCTGGCTCCTACGTGTTCCGAAGAGTATTTTGCTATGTTGGAATGGGCTGTCCGCCAGACGGAATATCCCGTTGCTATCCGTGTGCCGGGAGCGGCAGTGGTGCATCGTAAGGAAGAGTTTGACACGGATTATAGCGAGTTAAACCGCTACAAAATGACAGCCAGGGGAGAAACTGTCGCTATTCTTGCATTGGGTTCTTTCTATGATTTGGGACAGGCTTTGAAGAATAAGCTCTGGGAAGAGTCGGGTGTTGAGGCTACTTTGATTAATCCCCGTTACATAACAGGGCTTGACGAACCGATGCTGGAAGAGTTGAAAGTGGGGCATCGTATTGTCGTAACGTTGGAAGACGGGGTGTTGGATGGAGGATTCGGCGAGAAGATAGCGCGTTATTATGGTAATTCTGAAATGCGGGTGCTGAATTACGGACTTCGTAAAGATTTTGCAGACCGCTATAATCTGGACGAGCTGATGAAATCCAACCGATTGACTGATAGGCAGATGGCGGAGGATATTGCCGGTATATTGGGATAATTGTTTTACGGAATGGCTGAAGTCCACGACTTCAGCCATTTTTGTAATAGTGAAATAGATAAGCCGGATTAAAACTGTTTGTTACCATAAGCATGAGAACTGGAATACTTATTCTTTTTCCAGAAGCGAATAAAACACAGGATGATAATCGGGAAGTAGTTCCGGGTGAAAAGCTTTTATCCTATATAAGGAAGGAACAACTAAGGACGAATGGGCACTTTCTTTGGCAGGATGAGAGGCTTGTTTCCAGTTTTTAATCCATAATTAACCTGCGTGACGGTTATTCTTTCGACTTTCACGCATTTCAGGCTTTTGATGAAGATTTACATATAGGGGATGCAGGTGGAACTGCTTCTATGATTGGAACTGGCAAAAGACTTGACAGATAGAATAAATAACCTATTATAGGACTTTAGAACAGATTATTTTAGATAATAATTCTTTTGATACACTTTATTTAGAATAATTATCCGAATTGAAAAACTTTATTGGATGTAAAATCTACTATTCCTATCTTTGTTGCGACATAAATCTGAGAATTGGTTAATATAAAGATAAATCCTCTATTGTAACTGTGCGATAGAGGGGTTATTGGAATTAATAAGTAAAAAGGTCAAAAAAGATGGGTATTGCTGAGTTAATAAATAAGGAAAAGAAAACAGCCTTTTCTTTCGAGGTTCTTCCACCATTGAAGGGTACGGGAATTGAAAAGCTATATGATACAATAGATACATTGCGGGAATTTGATCCTCTTTATATCAATATTACCACTCATCGTAGCGAGTATGTGTATCGTGAGCTGGGAGATGGCTTATATGAACGTAATCGTTATCGGCGTCGTCCGGGAACAGTGGCGGTGGCTGCGGCTATACATAATAAATATGATATCACTGTTGTGCCACATATTTTGTGCAGTGGCTTCTCACGTGAAGATACGGAATATATATTGCTTGATTTACAATTTTTAGGCATTACTAATTTGCTGGTACTCCGGGGGGACAAGGCAAAGGATGAATCTTCTTTTGTTCCCGAGGAAAACGGCTATGCACATGCTTTGGAGTTGGAGGAGCAGATCAATGCCTTTAATGAAGGCAAGTTTATTGATGGAACGCCTATTCAAGCTCCCTTGAGTCCTTTTCGTTATGGTGTGGCTGGTTATCCCGAGAAGCATGAGGAATCTCCCAATATGGAACAGGACTTGTATTGGTTGAAGAAGAAAGTGGAAACTGGAGCCAGTTATGTAGTGACACAAATGTTCTATGATAACCAAAAATACATTGACTTCGTGGAGCGTGCAAGAAAAGAGGGGATTCATGTTCCTATCGTACCGGGCATCAAACCTTTTTCCAAACTGTCACAGCTTAGCGTTATTCCCAAAACATTCAATGTGGATTTACCGCAGGAGCTGGTAATGGAAGCTATGAAATGCAAGGATAATAAAGAGGCTCGTGCATTAGGCATAGAGTGGTGTGTCAATCAATGCCGAGAGTTGATAGAGTATGGAGTTCCGGGGATACATTTTTATACAGTGGGTGCGGTGGAGAATGTGAAAGAGGTGGCGAGGGCTGTTTATTGATGGTATCGGAACAGACAATAAAATAGAGGCAGCCTTTTGAAAAACTGCCTCTATGGATAGTACCGGCCGGGAGTTCTGATACTCCTTGATATGATTGGAATTTTGCAATATATCTGACGGGTAACTTTAAGCAAGCGCCAATATTAATAGTTGTGCTGTAAGCACACGTAAAAACATGGTAAGCGGATAAACGGTGGCATAACCTACTGCCGGAGCGTCACAAGAGGTCAAATCATTGGAGTAGGCTAATGCGGGTGGATTGGTGGTAGCTCCGGACAATACTCCAATCAAGGTGTAATAGTTCAGTTTATAAACATATCGTCCTATTATTCCTACAATCAGTAAAGGCAGCAGCGTAATAATGGCACCGTATGCTATCCATACATATCCGCCCTCGTTAATGATTGTTTCGATGAATCCTTTACCGGCTCCTAATCCTACGCAAGCAAGGAAAAGTGAGATACCGATTTCACGTACCATCAAATTGGCACTTATGGTGGTATAGGTTATCAATTTATAATGTGGTCCGAAACGGCTTATCAGGATGGACACAATAAGGGGACCTCCTGCCAGTCCCAGTTTTACCGGTTGGGGGATACCGGGGAATAAAAAAGGAGTGCTTCCTAGAATACACCCTAATGCGATGCCTAAGAAAATAGGAATCAGGTTGGGATGATTCAAACGTTTCATAGAATTACCTAGAATCTTTTCGGCATGGGCTACAGCCAGTTCGCTACCCACAATCTTTACCCGGTCACCCATTTGTAGTTGCAGGTGGGGCGTGGCCACAAGATCTACACCCGAACGGTTTACACGGGTAATGCTTGCTCCGAAGTCATTCCGGATTTTTAGTTGGGCTAACGTCTTGCCGTTCAGTTCTGGTTTGGTAATCAGAATCTTTCTGGAAATAAGTTGTTTGTCTTGGAAATCCCATTCCACATTCACTTGCTTTCCAAAGAATACCGTGATGGCTTCCACATCTATCGGATTGGTAATGACAAGAATTTCATCGTGCATGTGGAATACTGTATCGGAGTTCACCAATTCTGTTTGCTGGTCTCCGTCACAATGGCGTATGCGTGAAATGACAAAATCACGGTTCACCAATGGTTTGATATCCTTTATCGTTTTACCTTCTACGGCCTCATTGCGTATTTCCAATGAGATAGGGCGTACGGTCAGTTCTTGCAGATGTCCCAATCCCCGTTCTGCATCGGCCTCTTCGGCTTTTGTGTTGATGCGCAGGATGTATTTCAATGCCAGCAGGGAAAGAATGCATCCTACCACGCCCAGCGGATAGGCTACGGCATACCCCAATGCTATTTCGGGGGCATCTATACCGTTCAAATCACTGTTTGCCTGCTGTGCGGCACCTAGTCCCGGGGTATTTGTCACTGCTCCCGAAAGGATACCTACCATTGTGGTAATGGGTACGCCCGTTACGAAATGGAGTATGACGGTAACGGTCACACCTAAAAATACAACCATCATGGCCAGCAGGTTCAGTGTGAATCCTCCTTTCTTGAATGCCGAGAAGAAACCGGGACCGACTTGCAGCCCGACTGAGTAGACAAACAATATCAGACCGAACTCCTTTAAGAAATGCAACAGATGTTCGTCCAGGTTCAGATTGAAATGACCGAATACAATTCCTACAAAAAGTATCCAGGTTACTCCCAATGAGATACCTGCCACTTTTATTTTTCCTAACATGATGCCGAAAGCAATGACTAGTGAAAGAATAAGTACGGAATGTGCTACTCCGCCGCCCCATAAATTAGGGTACCCTTCAAAGAGATTTCTAAAAAGTTCCATAATTCATTATCTAGTTTAATTATTTATAGTATCAATTTTATAATTCAAAAAGTTGTCTTTCAAAATATTAGAGTGGGTCTTATGGAATAGGATGCTTCGTTTTATAGCTGTCATCCCGGCAAAATGACTGCAAAGGTAGCTTATTTAATTGATAAACCATGAAACTTTAATTGCTTTCTTAGGATATTTACTTGATATGTCGGAATTATGAATTAATCTGTTATTCTAATTTCGATAATTTGCAATTTGCACTATCTTTGTATCCGTTTTTAAAGAAATACTAAAGAATGAAGCCACAATTACTCATAGGGGCCGCTACATCGGGAAGCGGAAAAACGACTTTTACGATGGGGTTGCTGCGGGCATTGCACAAACGAGGCCTGCGGGTACAGCCTTTTAAATGTGGTCCTGATTATATTGATACACAATTTCATACGCTGGCTGCTGACCATGAGTCGGTGAATTTGGATACTTGGATGGCGTCAAATACCCATGTACAACATCTGTATAATAAATATGGAGATGGAGCCGATGTATGTGTAACCGAAGGAGTGATGGGATTGTTCGACGGTTATCAAAGAATGCAGGGAAGTAGTGCTGAAATAGCCAGATTGTTGAATATTCCTGTAGTGCTTATAGTAAGTGCGCGTTCTACAGCTTATTCTGTGGCTCCGTTAATTTATGGCTTCAAGCATTTTAATCCGGCTGTGAAGATTGCAGGTATTGTTTTCAATCAAGTGTCATCTCCTTCTCATTTTGCTTATTTACGTGAAGCTTGTGTTGATGCAGGAGTAGAGTGTTTGGGATATCTGCCTATGACAGAAGGGTTGAAAATTCCATCCCGGCACTTGGGTTTGACATTGACAGCCAAACGTTCCATGAATACCTTAATAGAACAGGCAGCAGAATTGGTTGAGAAATATGTGGATCTGGATAAGCTGCTGAGCATTTGTCATCGTAATTTCCCGTGTCGGTATACATTGCCTTATAGTTCAGAAGCAGGGGTGGAAAGTTTTACTCCTTCTGCTAAAAAGATGAAGATAGCCATAGCGCGGGATCCGGCTTTCAACTTTATTTATAGAGAAAACATAGACCGCTTGTCTGCGCTAGGAAGTATTACTTATTTCAGTCCTGTATATGGTAGTGATTTGCCGGATGCTGATTTGGTTTATTTACCCGGAGGATATCCGGAATTATTCGCCCGTCAACTGCATCGGCGCAAAAAGTTAATGGAAGCATTAAGAACCTATGCAGAGGAAGGGGGGAAGATTTTGGCCGAGTGTGGAGGTATGATGTTTCTCACCCGTTCCCTGACAGTCCGTCAGGGAGGGACTGCATATTCCATGACTGGTATTTTGCCTTTGGATTGTACCATGGTGGGTGCCAGACTTCATTTGGGATATCGCCGTATAGAATATAAAGGGATGGAGCTTCGCGGACACGAATTTCATTATTCTAATGTCGTTGCTCCTGACGCTATGCCTTCTGTAGCAAAACAATTTACGGCAAGAGGCATGGAGGTGAGTACCCCGCTTTATAGATATAAAAACGTGATAGCCGGATATACTCATCTATATTGGGGTGAAACGGATATCTTGAAATTATGGAAAGTATGAAACGTATTTATACACGTACCGGAGATAAGGGCATGACAGGAATTCATGGTGGAGAGCGGGTTTTTAAAGATGATATCCGCATTGAAGCTAATGGATGTATTGATGAATTGAATGCTGTTATAGGAATTGTTCGTTCGTTTTTACCTCTAGGCCACGAATGGCAATCCTTGCTTTTTTCGATTCAGAAAAACATGATGGCAGTGATGAGCCATGTGGCTACACCATCAACTATCCGTGGAGGAAATCCTAATATCTTGCCTGATGATTTATGCTCTTTTTGTGAGGAGGCAATGGACACATTGATGGAACAGATGGAGGATAATGTTTTTTTTATCCTTCCTGGAGGAACGCCGGTCTCAGCACAGTTGCAGTTTGCTAGGACGGTGGCACGCCGGGCTGAACGGAGATTATGGACTTTGCATAAACAAGATCCGTTACCGGAAATTATTCTCCGGTTTATCAACCGGCTGTCCGATTTGTTTTTTGTTATGGCCCGTTATGAGATGCAACAACAGAACTGGACGGAAGAAAAGTGGCAGTCCTTTGCATATAAAAGAAAAAAGGAAGAGTAATGAAAAAGAATTTACACCCGATTATGTTGGCAGGAACAGGTAGTGATGTTGGCAAAAGTGTCATCACTGCTGCATTATGCCGCATTTTTAAACAGGACGGTTATCAACCGGCACCTTTTAAGGCACAGAATATGGCATTGAATTCATACGCTACTCCGGACGGACTGGAAATAGGACGTGCACAGGCTGTACAGGCCGAAGCGGCTGGAATTACTTGTCATACGGACATGAATCCTTTGTTATTGAAACCCAGTTCCGATCATACTTCGCAAGTGGTATTAAACGGTCGTCCCATCGGTAATCGTAATGCTTTCGAGTATTTCCGCAAGGAGGGACGTGAGGAGCTGAGACAGGAGGTGAACGCGGCCTTTGATCGTCTTGCCGCACGTTATAATCCCATTGTAATGGAAGGCGCGGGCAGTATTTCTGAAATAAATCTGCGGGATACTGATTTGGTGAATATGCCGATGGCCTGTTATGCGGATGCGGATGTGATTCTGGTAGCTGATATTGACCGGGGGGGCGTATTTGCCAGTGTCTATGGTTCGGTCATGTTGCAGACTCCTGAGGACAAGAAACGTATAAAAGGAGTGATCATTAATAAATTCAGAGGGGATATCCGCTTGTTTGAGCCGGGCGTGAAGATGATGGAGGATTTATGTGGTATTCCTGTCTTGGGAATAATACCTTATTATAGGGATATACATATTGAGGAAGAGGATTCCGTAGTTTTGGACTATAAACGGATGCAAGCAGTGGAAGGCAAAATAAACATAGCGGTCGTTCTGTTGCGCCATCTCTCGAACTTTACAGACTTCAACAGATTGGAACGGGATGAGCGGGTACACCTTTATTATACCAATAATACGGAAGAACTGGCCAAGGCTGATATAATTCTGCTTCCTGGCAGCAAAAGTACTTTGGATGACTTGTATGAGTTGAGGCGGAACGGGGTAGCGCAAGCTGTCCTGCGTGCGTATAGGGAAGGGGCTGCTGTGATGGGAATTTGTGGGGGATATCAATTGATGGGACTTGAGGTGCACGATCCGGAAGGAGTGGAGGGAGAGATCCGCCAGTTACCGGGACTGGGACTGCTTCCCGTCATTACTACGATGCAAGGGGAGAAGGTGACGCGGCAGGTGAATTTTCATTTTCTTGAGAATGCGGAAACTTGCCAAGGATATGAAATACACATGGGAGAAACCCGCCCGGCTCCGGGAATGTCTGTCGTTCCTTTGAACAAACTGGAAAACGGTGGAGAGGACGGTTGTTTTGTCAACCAAAAATGTATGGGAAGTTATATTCATGGAATATTGGATAATCAAGCATTTATAGATTATCTGCTGGAACCATACGCGGAAAAACTGGAGCATCATACGATGGTGGATTACCGGACTTATAAAGAAGAACAATATGATAAACTGGCAGAGCATGTACGCAGTCATCTTAATCTGCCTTTGTTGTACCAAATAATGAGTAGGAATGATTGAAGGACATGGTGATGATGCTTATAAGTATAAAGCAATAAAGATAAATTTCAGTTCAAACGTATATAATCATGTAGACCATAGCGGATTATACCAGTATTTGTCTCGGCAGATGGAAAGTATCCGTACTTATCCCGAACCGGAACCTTATTCGCTGGAAAAGGTTTTGGCGGAACGGTTTCGTCTTTCGTCTGAAGAAGTTTGTGTGACCAATGGGGCTACGGAAGCCATTTACTTAATAGCTCAGACATTCAGGAATCAGACTTCGGCTATCTTGATGCCGACTTTCAGCGAATATGCGGATGCTTGTCGTCTGCATGGTCATAAAGTGGTTCCTATATATAACTTGAACCGTTTGCCGGATAGGGGGAGGTTGATATGGTTATGTAATCCTAATAATCCCACCGGAGAGGTCAGGGAAAAGGAAGCCTTGACAGCCTGTATAAAACAAAATCGACAGCGTATTTTTATCATAGACCAGTCGTATGAATTCTTTACACAGAAGGCTTTGCTTACAGCTAGGAAGGCTGCGGAATTTCCGAATGTTATCCTGTTGCATTCCATGACAAAACGTTTTGCCGTGCCCGGTTTGCGTTTAGGATATATCACTGCATGTAAAGAACTGCTGCATGAAATCCGGACACAGCGGATGCCTTGGTCTGTTAATCAGTTGGCTATAGAGGCCGGGCATTATTTACTGTCTTCTTCTCAATGTGATATAGATATCCCCTTGTTGCTGAAAGAGAAAGAGAGGTTAGCTCAATCTTTACTTTCAATAGGGGGAATGGAGATATGGCCATCGGATACTCACTATATGTTAGTTCAATTGCGTATGGGAAAGGCGGCGGCTTTGAAAGAATATCTGGCAACAGAGCAGGGTATTCTTATTCGTGACGCATCCAATTTTGAAGGGCTGAATGAACACTTCTTCCGTATTGCTACACAAACTCCGGAAGAAAATGACAAACTGGTAGAAAGTATAAAGAAATGGACATATATGTATTAATCTTTCCGTTGTTGATAGGATGGATCTTGGATAAATTGCTCGGAGACCCGGCAGGGTTGCCGCATCCGGTGGTAGGATTCGGGAAGTTGATCTCTTTTTGTGAGAAACGATGGAACTGTGGGACACATCGGATATTGAAAGGAGGGGTGGCAGCTATTATGCTTATTTTATTGGTATATGTAGGATCGGCTTCAGCATTACATTATCTGTTTGCGCTGAACCGTTGGTTGGGTATTGTCCTGTCCGCTGTGCTTGTTTTCTATTGTCTGGCAGGAACGACACTTATCAATGAAGTAAGACAGGTTTTTCTGGCTGCAGACCATTCTTTGGAGGAAGGAAGAAAGCGGGTCTCCCGTATCGTGGGGCGTGATACTTCGGAACTGACAGATCAGGAAGTGCGTACGGCTGCTTTGGAAACATTGGCTGAGAACTTGAGTGACGGGGTTATTGCTCCATTATTCTGGTATTTGCTTTTGGGAGTTCCCGGTATGCTTGCTTATAAGATGGTCAATACGCTTGATTCTATGATAGGCTATAAGAATGAACGTTATCTTCGGTTCGGTTGTGTCGCTGCACATATTGATGATATGGCGAACTATGTTCCGGCTCGTTTAACCGCGTTTTTAATGGTGCTGTGTGCAGGACGTCCCGGTTTGCTGAGATTTGTAGGTAAATATGGTAACCGGCACGCCAGTCCTAATTCTGGTTATCCGGAGTCTGCTTTAGCAGGTATCTTGAATTGCCGTTTTGGAGGTCCTCATGTTTATTTTGGAGAAATAGTCTATAAACCTTTTATTGGAGATAAGGACCGGTTAGTCCAGACACAGGATATGCATAAGGCTGTCAATATAAACAGAAGAGCGGAAATTTTGATGGTTATAGTAAATATTGTTTGCTTATATTTGGTCAGCTGAAAAATATATATTACTTTTGTTACCGTTTTAGAGATGCGGCAGTAGCTCAGTTGGTAGAGCATCAGCTTCCCAAGCTGAGGGTCGCGGGTTCGAGTCCCGTTTGCCGCTCTGCTGATAATCAAGTAGTTAGATTTATTTCTAACTACTTTTTTTATTTGTTAATTGATTATTCGTGTTGTTATTGTGGGCTATTTCTTATATTTGCGGTGCAAATCAGATGCAAATTTAAGCGGTTTGCACCGTAAATAAATGACTATGGCTACCGTTAATTTCTATCTTGACACAAGAAGGGCAAAGGCTAACAATAAATACCCTATTAAGTTACGTATCCAGCATGAAAGCAAATTATTGCTTTCTACGGGGTTTGATTCTACTATTGAGGCATGGGATGGAAGTTGCTATAATAAGAAAGAGCCAAATTATAAATATAAAAATGCAGCATTGCGCAATATATTTGTCGCTGTAGAGAATTAACTTCTTGTC
The DNA here is from genome assembly GCF_000614185.1 of Phocaeicola sartorii JCM 17136 = DSM 21941. GTDB lineage: Bacteria > Bacteroidota > Bacteroidia > Bacteroidales > Bacteroidaceae > Phocaeicola > Phocaeicola sartorii. Next base: position 94,692 of record NZ_BAKM01000005.1, read on the forward strand.
ATGCATTCATCTAAAGGATATGAGGAAAGGACTTCGTTTACTCACGGATTTCCAAAACTGCCGGTTCTCTATGCCTACCGTTCTGAACCTTATTGTAAGAAGATAAAGACCTTCCGTGTCCGGTTGGAGAAGCTATTTTTTTTGTTTTCTAAATAATAGAAAAATATTTTGTTTTTCAGAAAACAAATAATATCTTTGTGTCAAATTAATGCGTTATGAGAATAATATCATTTGCAGCCATAAGAAATTACGCCCAAAAGCACGCTGATGCTGATGTACCTTTGCGTGATTGGTATAAAAAGACAGAAAAGGCAGATTGGTCGTGTTTGGCTGATATAAAGCAAACATTCAATAGTGTTGATTATGTAGGTAATGATAGATTTGTCTTTAACATTAAAGGCAATGATTACAGGTTGGTTGCTATGATTTTGTTTGCTGCTAAAAAAGTGTTTATCCGTTGGATAGGTACTCATAAAGAGTATGATAACAAAGATTGTTCAAATGCTTAAATTTGTTTGGTATGGCAAAGATAAAAACAGAAAAACAGTACAAGGCAGCTTGTTCAAGAATTGAAGAACTGCTTAAGGTCGTTAGTAATGATACTTCAACCGATGATAAAAATTTCCTCGAATTGGACTTGATTTCCGATTTGGTCGCAGACTATGAAGAGGAGCATTTCCCTATAGAAACTCCTTCTTTGGTGGATGTTATTAAGCTTCGTATGTATGAAATGGGGCTTACCCAAACAAAACTGTCAGAATTGTTAAATGTAAGTCCTTCCCGGATTAGCGAATACCTTTCAGGAAAGTGTGAACCAACATTGAAGGTTGCTCGTGAAATAAGCCGAAAACTAAATATTGATGCTAATATAGTGTTGGGTGTATAAGTTTTGTTTGTGATATATTTTAGGCGTGATTCCATTTGGTTTCGCGCCTTTTTTATATCATTTTACGACAATCGTTTCATTGTCGTATATCGCCCGTCCTATTATTTCTTCCCCTCTTTATTTATAGCGAAATTTACCGTATAAAATTATAAATCAAATTCATACGGTATGACAATCTTAGAACAAATCTTGGCAGGACTACAACAAAAATTCACTGGGGTGGACACTGCTATTCTTACCCGAATTGCCACCAAAAAGGCAGAGGGGGTAACGGACGAGATAAAGGTAAACTCCATCGTAGAGGGTATCAGTTTTTTGGACGTGCTTAACTCATACGGCGATTTCCGTGCCGGGGATGCTTCCCGTACTTCTTGAACTACGAGAAAAGGCATAATCTTAAAGACGGTAAGCCAATTGAGAACCCTAATTCCAATCCTAACCCTAATCCGAAGCCGGAAGATAAGACGGATGACATGGCGGCTATTATTGCCAACGCAGTGAGTACAGCTGTAAAGCCTCTTTCCGATGAACTTGCACAATTTAAGGCTGAAAAGTCACAAGCTACCCGGCAGGAGCAGATTATGGCAAAGGCAAAGGAGTATGGTATTCCCGAAAACTACGCCAAACGATGCGCCATTAAGGACGATGAGGACTTGGATGTTTATTTCAAGGACTTGAAACAGGAGTTTGCAAATGACGGCTTCATAATAGAAAAACTTTAAATTTATGACTACCCCGGCTTGCGAAAGTCGGGATAGTTTTGTATGTTTGTTGTAAAATGAATTATTTATGAAATACACTGTTAAAGAATATATTGCGAAATGCAATAAGAATCATCGTTACCTGTCATGGGAACATTGTTATGAAGCCTTTGGTAATCCTAATAATTCAATAGACCATTTGGCTTTGCATTTGGCTTTCTATCTTGCTAGCTGGGGAATGTACAGGGGGTCCACTGAGTTGCTACAAAAAGATTATAAAATTCATATTCCAATAGTAGAATATATAAAGCCATTAGCTTTAAAACGTGATAGTGTAATTGAAGTTGATAAAATACAAGAGGTTATGAATGAAATTAAAAATGGATATGAAAATATTGATATAAAAGCTTCAAAAACATTGCAAACAAAGGTCTTGTTGGGTACATTAGGATGTATTCCGGCTTTTGACCGTTTTTTTGTAGATGGATGGAAACTGAAAGAAGAGTCTATACCTACCATTAGCTCTGTCTATGAATTTGCAAAAAATCATATAAGAGATATAGAAGAATGCCAATTGATGATGGATAGAAACATACTTTATCCTCCAATGAAGATTGTAGATATGTATTTTTGGCAGTTAGGATATAATGAGTCCCAAAAGAAAAAAACTAAGGCAGCCAAATAAGCTGCCTTTTCCTGTTCTTCTGGAAATTTTCTTTACTTTACTGCAAAACACACCGATACTTCACTAAGTTTGCCCTTATGCAGTTGATAAAATAACATTCTACCATGTCCCCTTTAAACTCTTGAAGTTTACTGTTTAAAAATTGATTCTTTTTATTTATTTTGTAGATAAATAAAGATATTTCTTTATTGGGAAAATGCAAAGAGCAACTTAAAAAGCCAATTGTATAAATGATTGGTTTTTCGGTATTTTTTAATCCGGGCAAATATAGTGTAAATAATTATTCTATAATATATAAAACATTGATTAATATGTATTTATGAGAGTGTTTAATAAACTTCCCTGAGGGTCGCGGGTTCGAGTCCCGTTTGCCGCTTCTTTTTTTTATTTTTCTTCCTTTTCCAATTCTTTTATCTCTTTATTGAGGAATACGGACAGGATGGTTCTTAAAACAACAATACCTCCCAATAGGCCAATTCATTCAAGGTTGGTTCCAAGACTGTTTTCAGAATATCCGAAGCTATCAGAAATTCTAAACCAAGAAGCAGATAAGTTCCGAATGTGGCTCTTAGTTTTCGTATATTGGTAGTGGAATATCCTCCGGTAAAACGTCGTATTTCATTCTTCAAAAAAGAGATGATACCTATCAAAGCTCCGTATGTGACAATCAAAAGGCTTGTCACACTTATAACAGCAGCTAATAAATCCAAGAAATGAGTAAGCATATTTATTTGTCTTTATGAATAGAACAAATAACTAAGCGATATGTTCTTACATCACGATAACTCAATCTTGACAATACCTCCATAAGGAGTGAGTGCGCCAAATGCCTCTTCGGGTTTAATGATACCTGCATAAATCTGTGCGTTCAGTAAAATACCACCATGAGCAAAGATCGCGACTTGTTCATACGGCTTTTGGCGAAGCTCGTCCAGAAAAGCGGCAACGCGCCGGTATTGGTCTTCAAAAGATTCTCCATGGGTCGCTTTTACATGTAGATAATCTGCATACCATTTTTCCAGATTAGCGTCGGCAATTTCATCGAACCGATGCATTTCCCAATCTCCGAAGTTTATTTCTTTCAAGCGGTCGTCCCGTTCGGCATCCGGGTATCCGCAGAAGGTGGCCAGGCGTACACAACGGGTCAACGGACTGGTATAAACCTTGTCAAAAGATAACCCTTGTAAATGAGCTGCTGTTTGAGTTGCTTCTGCCTCAAAAGTGGGTTTCAAAGGAACATCTGTCTGTCCGTAACAAACGCCTTGGGGAACATCGACGGAGGTATGGCGTATGAAGTATATTACCATAGGTTTGTGTAGATTAAGTTTATAGTTAGATAAAAAGAGAGTTCACATAATAAGAATGCCGCTCCGCAACAGTCGCCGGTATATCCTTGCAAACGTCTGCGCATCAATGACATTAAAAGGATAAATACCAGAGCAGGAGCAATGGCTGCCCACCAATATTCTCTATCCAGCCATAAAAGCATAGGCAGGACTCCGCCTATAAAAGCGGATACTAAAGCGCCCGGACTCATATGGTCATAAATAACCTTTGCTTTCGATTCCTCTTCTTTACGGGCGTATGGAAGCGTATTGATGATTTGTGCGGCACAAAACTTGCTCCAGGCATCCCCGCTTAGTATGGCCGCACATGCCAAAGGTACAGAAAGTGTGGCGAGTGTGTTCCATATCAATCCGTAGTAGAATATTAGTCCGAGCACTCCGTATGTGCCGATATGTGAATCCTTCATGATGGACAGAATCTTGTCACGTGATGTACCGCCCCCGAAGCCGTCGCAGAAGTCTGCCCATCCATCTTCGTGTAAAGCACCCGTTACTAATAACCGGACAGCCAGCGCCATGAGCACAGCTGTCTGCACAGGCAGAAATTCTGCTGTGATCCATAGAGTGCCTGCCATGATACCTCCTGTCAACCATCCTACAAAAGGCCAGTAATCCACTACTCGTTTAAAGTAAACAGGGGGTACATCGGCTATTTTCCAAAACGGAAGGCGTGTGAAAAAAATGAGGGAGGCAAGCAGTTTCATGGCTAAAAATATTTAGTGATGGAGGCATGGGCGAAGTTGTCCATCTCATTCATCATGTTTACAGAAGAAACGACGATAGGATAAGCGCATATCGCTCCTGTGCCTTCTCCCAGGCGGAGACCTAAATTTAATAAAGGGTGTACTTTCATGGCGTCCAATACCAGTTTATGACCGGTTTCGTCTCCCTGATGTCCGAATATGGCATACGACAGAACTTCCGGATGAAGTTTTGAGGCGGCCAGTATGCAGTTGGTCATGATGAAGCCGTCCACCAGAATAATCATTTTCAATTCTGCTGCCCGGAGCATGCCGCCTATTGCCATTACCATCTCATATCCTCCGAACCAGGCGATGATATTCTCGGCAGAACCGTCACCGGCATAATGGTCAACCGATTGCTTCAATACATTGTATTTATGGCGGATACCTTCTGAATCCAGTCCGCTTCCCGCACCTACACATTGCTCTAATGAAATACCTGTCAGCAAGTGCATCCAGATAGAGGAAGGCGAGGTGTTGCCGATACCCATTTCGCCAAAACTGACCACATTGCAGCCGTCAGCATGAATCATGTCCGTTATCTTTGCTCCATGTTCCAAACATAATTCCATTTCTTCCATGCTCATGGCAGGGCCTTTCAGGAAACTGCGTGTGCCACGTCCCACACTACAGTTGATAATGCCTTTCTCGTATGGAAGATCATAATCGACTCCTGAGTCTACCAATACAAGCTTAAAACCATGTTGGCGACATAAAAAGTTAACTCCGGCGCCACCATGCAGGAAATTACTTAGTTGCTGCCATGTGATTTCTTTGGGGGACTTGCTTACCCCTTCTTCTACGATACCATGATCGGCTGCAAAAAGTACGTTGTGCGGATGGCTTAATGTAGGGGAGAGGGTTTGCTGGATTAATCCGATTTGTAATGCAAGGTCTTCCAGAACGCCCAATGAGCCTTTGGGCTTTGTCAAATTGTTGATTTTGTCTATCAGTGCCTCCCGAAGGTTTTCATCGGGATACTCAATATGAAAGTTTCTCATTGTATTTATTATTTTATAGGAACGGGAATTCCCGATACCATCAAATATACCTGGTCTGCTTTTGAAGCTATATATTGGTTCATCCAGCCCTGTAAATCTGTAAAGCGGCGTTGAATGGCGTTTTCGGATACAGCCCCGGAACCTATTTCATTGGTTACGAAAATAAAAGTGGCATCCTGTCGGGTAAAGTTGTCAAACTCCTGTTTGACTGCCTGCAATGCAGCCTCTACATCCGCATCCAAATCAAAAAAAAAGTTGGTGCACCATAAGGTGACACAATCGATCAATACGACGCAATCTTTTACTTGATGGCGGCTCAGTTCCTTTTCCTCCTCTATATTCGTCCATTCCGGTCCGCGTCTTTCCTGATGTTTGATGACGCGTTGGCGGAATTCTTCATCCCAGATGCGGGAAGTGGCCATATAGATGGGAGCGGGCGATAAACTTAAAGCCAATTTCTCCGCGTATGAGCTTTTGCCCGAACGCTGGCCGCCTGTGATTAAGATAATACGTTTCATTGTTCTACTTCTCGGCGGCACGCAGAATCAGCGTAGTCGCACCTAATGTGATGATGGCGCCTTCCTCAATCCGTATCCGGTCCTTGTTCCCTAAAATCTCGTTCATCAGAAATGTTCCTGTAATGCTGTCATTATCACGCAGGGTGTAAATGACTTCCCCTTGCTTGTTGCGTTTCACGTTAATGATGCAATGCCGTCTGTCCATGCTCGGATCTGATGTTTCGATGGGGATATCCACTTCAGTACCTTTGCTTCTGCGTCCTATCAGGTTGTCACCTTCCATCAAGGGCAATACTTGTTTGTAGCCGAATACATTTTCTACTACCACAATACTTCCAAAATCCTCTTTATTGGCTTGTTCGTCCAATATTTCTTCTTTGCGGGTTGCTTTCAGCTTGGACTTTCCGATACGGATGCTGAATTGTTTTTTACACTGGTCGCATACAAAGACCAACGACTGGCCTTCTGTGTATTTGGTCTCATCAAAAGTTATATAGTTGTCACATTTGGGACACAAAACTCTTTTCATAAAAAATGATCTTGTTTATTTGGAACTCAACACCCATGCATTCTTGAACGCATCGTTCTGTTTCAGTTCATTTATTTTTTTATAAGCGGCGGCTTTATCTGCAAAACTGCACAAAGACAGGCGATAACGTCCGTTACCTTCTATGACTGTTACATCTTTGTATCCTTTTTGCTTGTACTCATTGAGTACTTGCTGGGCGTCATTGGCTGTCGGCAAACTGGATACGATGATATAATACTTGCTTTTTTTACTGTTCGACGGTGTTGCCGTTTCTTTCTTTTCAGAGGCGGGCTTGCTTACGGCGACAGGTTTGTCAACCGGCTTGGCCGATGGCTGTTCTGTATTGTCCAACTTTGGTGCAACAGCATTCCTGGTGGGTGCTTCGTGTGCTTTGCCTACCTTCTCTACTTTTACCGCTACTGGTTTCAGCGTGTTCCGATTATTTTTGATATTCGATTTCTTGGGTTGTTGCGGCTTGGAAGGAACAGTAATCAAGGTCGTCGCCAAGGATTGTGAGCGAATGGCGTCAAACAGACCGTCCGTACCTAAGGAGGCATAATTGCCCTTGTCCACATACGTGTTCTCTACCGGAACGGACAAGAAGAAAAACAAGACTACAGCTACAGCCACAGCTACTGCATTTCCTATCCACTGGCGTTTGAAACGTACTGTTCTTTTTCTTTTTTCCTGTCGGGGAAGCAATTCCCTGGTTGCGGTAGAAACCGTTGAAGCAAGATGCTCCAATCTGTTGATAGAAAAAGAACTAAGCCCGTATAAGGCAGGCGATAACGCACCGTCCTCATTGGGATGAAACTCGTATGTGCTATGAATATTATAATGTAAGACACCTATGCCATGCATTTCTGCACATCCATTTTGGTATAGTTGTTCTTTTAATCCGGCCACCTCTTTTTCTATCATGCGTGTGGCATCAGGAAAATCGGTGTGATGGGCTTGCATATACGATTGAACTAATAAACCGTCGTTTATAGTCAATTGGGGATTGAAACCAATGGTACGTACAGGGGGAAGATAAAGATTTTCCTCCTTGACATACCGTGCCGGTTGATAGTGCGCTATAAAACCGCCAAAGTCTGGAATAATCACACAATCATTTTCCAGTAACAGAATTTCTATATGTCTAGCCAATTCAATCATATCGCAAAATTAGCATTTTTATTCCGTTTCAACGCAACTTTTATGGAAGAAAATAACAACTCACTCATAATTTATTGTAATTTTGCAGCGAAAAAGTCAGACTAACGAATTAAATAAAATGAATATAGCGATTGTAGGAACCGGGTATGTAGGGCTTGTTACCGGAACGTGTTTTGCCGAAACCGGCGTGGATGTAACTTGTGTAGATGTGAATGCGGATAAGATTGCTAATCTGCAAAAGGGTATTATCCTATTTATGAACCGGGGTTGGAAGATATGGTCTTGCGTAATGTGAAAGCCGGACGTCTTCATTTCACCACTTCTTTAGAGAGTTGTCTGGATAATGTGGATATTGTGTTCAGTGCTGTGGGCACGCCTCCCGATGAGGACGGAAGCGCCGACTTGCGCTATGTGCTTGAAGTTGCCAGGACGATTGGTGCTAACATGAAGAAATATACCTTGGTCGTGACCAAGAGTACGGTGCCTGTGGGTACGGCCCGGAAAGTGAAAGCGGCCATCCGGGAGGAATTGGAGAAAAGAGGGGAGTCTATAGATTTCGATGTGGCTTCTAATCCGGAATTCTTGAAAGAAGGTAATGCTATTGATGACTTTATGAGTCCGGACCGTGTGGTGGTGGGAGTGGAGTCGGAAAGGGCTAAAAAGCTGATGACCAAGCTTTATAAACCTTTCATGTTGGTTAACTTCCGTGTTATCTTCATGGATATTCCTTCTGCCGAGATGACCAAATATGCGGCAAACTCCATGCTGGCCACTCGTATCAGCTTTATGAACGATATTGCCAACCTGTGCGAGCTGGTGGGAGCTGACGTAAATATGGTACGCGATGGAATAGGTTCCGACAGCCGTATCGGTCGTAAGTTCCTGTATCCGGGATGCGGTTACGGTGGCTCTTGTTTTCCGAAGGATGTGAAGGCGCTGATTAAAACTGCCGAGCAGAACGGCTATTCCATGCAGGTGCTGAAAGCGGTGGAAGATGTGAACGAAAATCAGAAAGGCATTTTGTTCGAGAAACTGGTAAAAGTGTTCAATGGAGATTTGAAAGGCAAGACAGTGGCTTTGTGGGGACTTGCATTCAAGCCCGGTACGGACGATATGCGTGAGGCTCCGGCTTTGGTACTTATTGAGAAATTGAAACAGTCGGGTTGCAATGTCCGCGCATACGATCCTGCTGCTATGGATGAGTCCCGCCGCCGGATAGGAGAGTCGGTTTATTATGCGCACGACATGTATGACGCGGCTCTTGATGCGGATGCGTTGATTCTGGTAACCGAGTGGAAAGAGTTCCGTCTTCCTACCTGGGGAGTAATCAAGAAGGCGATGAAGCAGCCTGTAGTGCTTGACGGACGAAATATTTATGATGGTGACGAACTACAGGAAATGGGGTTTGTTTATCATTGCATTGGTCGATAAATAAAATAGAGAGAAGAACCATGTACAAACGTTTTTCGATAATAATGTTGGCTGTCGCGCTGTCTTCTTGTGGGACTCCGCAACAAAAAACATCCGCCCAGGAAGAAAACAAGGAAGCAAAATCTTTGTTGGAAGGTATATGGTTGGACGATAATACGGAAGCGGCATTGCTGAGGGTGAAAGGCGACACCTTGTTTTATGCAGATGCCGCTACAGCTCCCGTTGCTTTTAAAATCATAGGCGATTCGTTGATCACGTATGGTGCACGGACTAATGGTTATAAGATAGAGAAGCAAGGGGAGCATATTTTTTGGTTTCATTCGGCTGTAGGAGATGTGATACGTCTGCATAAGGCCGATACGGAGAATGATTCTCTGGCGTTTATCCATACTCAGGAAGTCCCTGTTTATAACGAGGTGATAAAGAAAGATTCGGTGGTGACATTCGACAATGTCCGTTATCGCGGATATGTGTACATTAATCCGTCAAAGATTAAAGTGATGCGTCCGGGAGTTTCGGAGGAAGGACTTGGGGTGGATAATGTATATTATGACAATATCATACATATCTGCGTGTATGAGGGCAGAAAGAGTCTTTATGCCAAAGATATAACGAAACAAATGTTCAAAGATATAGTTCCGGATGATTTTTTGCAATGGGCTATATTGTCGGATATGGATTTTATGGGTGTTGATTCCAAAGGGTATCATTATCAGGCCACGGTGTGTGTGCCTGACGATGCGTCTTGTTATATGGTTAATATCACTGCCGGTAAGGATGGAGGACTTTCATTCGAGCTGGTCAGGTAGTCGTGATGGTTGCATCTTTTTTTCATTCAGCACATAGGTTTATCAGGCATAACCAGGAATCAGCCTGACAGTAGGGAAGCGGAGAGTCCGAGAAGCCGGATCGTGAAAGGTCCGGGGATCACAGTGGGATACATGACTATCGTATTATTGTAAAAAAAAGTATGTGGACTTCGTGGGCCAAGTAAGTGGTGTTACTTTGCCTGCGGACATATATTACTTTGTTCACGAACATATATTACTTTTTTTAGTGGAATATGGGCCGGCAGAAATTTAGTGGGAACCATACGTTTTAAAAATACGTCAGCATGTTCTGCGTACCGGCCTAGTTTGTCTAGTGCACCGGCCTAGCTTGTTCAGTGCACCAGCCTAGTTTGTTCAGTGCACCGGCCTAGTTTGTTCAGTGTACCGGCCTAGCTTGTTCATTACTCTCTCACTAAACAGACATGCTTCTTTCTTCTCTCATCCTTTCATCTTATGCAATACACACAGACAATCAGCCGGTTAAAACTGAAACCACTTCCCCTTACTCCCGTTTCAGCCGTATGAGGTGTAAAATCGTTGTTTTACTGACGCGATGAGAACACGTTTGGGAAAAGTTGGAATTTGCTCTATCTTTAACCTGCATAAACTTTTTTGTCTCATCGGATTTGTTTAAGTTTGTATCTTAATGGAACAGTCCGTCAATTATAAAAAACGTTTGTCGGAGAATGAAGAATTTTATGAGCGTTAATAAGATTTGTACAGGTTTGCTTATTTGGACAATGGGATATTCAAACCGATAAAAAAATGCCGAAGTATTGTAATCGTAGAGTTTATGAATAAAACAATCCTATTATTAGGAGCATCAAATGACGTCAATGGTGAGTTAAGCCAAATGGCTATTGACAGATTGGAATGTGCATATTCAATATATGCAAACAATCCTGATATCAGATTCTTATGCACGGGAGGATTTGGAGAACATTTTAATACGACCCAAATGCCTCATGCCGAATATTTGCGACAATGGTTGTTGCTAAAAGGGGTTAAGAACGAAAATTTTCTTCCGCATATCATATCATCCAATACGTATGAAGACATCCATAAATTGAAAGAAGTGATAAACTGTATGTCAATAGATTTATTGATTGTCGTGACTTCTGATTTTCATGTGGAAAGGGTACGTATGTTATACGAAATGTTCATTCGTCATGAGAATGTGATATTTATTCCTGCTACCTCTGCCTTATCAAGCAATGAACTACATGCCCGTATGGCGTATGAAGAAAAAGCCATTCAATTCTTGAAAAATCAAATCTGTATCCGTCAGGCTACATTTGATGATATTCTCGAATTAAAAAACTTATATCAAGGAACGGTATTGACTATAAACAGGCAAGATTATTCACAGGAAGAAGTAGACGACTGGGCATCGTGCGGAGACGATCTTTCCCATATAAGAAAGAGGATAGAAACTCATTATTTTATTGTAGCTGTTAATCCACTATCGCAGATCGTTGGTTTTTCGTCCATTACACCGCAAGGTTATTTACACTCCATGTTTGTTCACAAAGATTTTCAGGGTAAAGGCATTGCCACTCTGCTTTTAAAAGAAATAGAACGGTATGCAATGGAAAATAAAATAGTTCGGATAACCTCAGAAGTAAGTATAACCGCCCGCCCCTTCTTTGAAAAATGGGGTTATACGGTAGAGATTGAACAAAAACGTAAGGCCAATCAACTTTGCCTGACGAATTATTGGATGACCAAAGAGCTGATTTAAACACTATTATACCATGAAGGGAGTAATTACAATCTATCTAAGCGTAGTATTGGCATTTTTAACAGGATGCTCAACCATGAAAAAACTATCAAATGGAACAACTGTTTACCATTATGCTAACGGATTTGTTACTGATAGCGATAATAAAATAGTAGCTCATTACGCCAATGGTTTTATAACAAAGTATTCTGATATTGCTACCCAAAAGCATATTAAGATAAACAGTGATTTAGAACTATTCAAACTGACGTCTGATTGTTACCTATATACGGCTTGGGCAGATATGGGACATTGGGGACGTGTCGGTTCGAATGGACTTGTTGTGATTAGCAAAGGGAAAGCTCTTTTGATTGATTCGCCTACCCTTGAATCGCAAACTGTTGAGTTGGCTTGGTGGTTTGATAAAAACTTGAACGTAACCTTTGAATCGTTTATTCCCGGACATTGGCACGGTGATTGTGTGGGAGGATTGACTTGGCTGAATCGGAATGGCATCAAGAGCTATGCCAACCGCTTGACAAATGAGATACTGGCATCCAAAGGGCTTGAACAAGCAAATACAAGTTTTTCAGATTCATTATTATTCAAGGTAGGAGACATCCGAATTGAAGCATATTATTTAGGCGGAGGACATGCAGTCGATAATATTGTGGTATGGATTCCAGCTGAAAAAATTCTGTTTGGCGGATGTATGCTTAAAGATATGGAAACCTCGAATATCGGCAATATTTCGGATGCCGCTCCGCTTGAAGAGTGGCTGCAAACCATAGACCGGGTGGAACAGCAATTTCCCAATGTGGAATATGTTATCCCCGGGCACGGCAAATACGGAGGGAAAGAGTTGTTTAAGCATACCAAAACGATTATAGAGAATGAATGGCAGGCTAAAATGAGCAAATAATTCAGATTATAAAGTCATATAATTCTATCCTAAGTGAAAGTCTTGAAGTAGTTCAAGACTTTTGTTGTATATCATCCGACTAACTTTGCCACCAAAATTTAACTCATGGATGATAAAATGCAATTGAACAAAATAATCATATCCACATGCCTCAAGCAAATGTCCGTTTTAAGGGACAATATGTAGATATGAACAGTGGTTTTTATTCACGGACTTTCTCAATGGACTTTATGTACCGTTTTGGCGGGTACAAACGAAAAGAGATAAAAAAGGTGGACGCATCACGATTCGGGTATTAATTCCCCAGGAACATGAAAACAAATAGCACTTTCTCACCGCTGATGAAACATAGCCACTTTCATCTCCATAAAAATAAAATAGGAAGAAAACCGGCCGGTCTTCTTCCTAATTCTTTTTATATATCGCGTGCGCTTCCTATTCTTTTGGGGTATTTTTTCTATTATTAGCACCGGACTTGCCTGCACCGTTTCTTTTTCCTTTATAATTCCCTTGTTTTCTAGGTCCGCCACCTTTGTGATTGCTACGACCGGCACTGCTGCGCGGACTGTATTCGGGAGCTTCTCCCAGTTCCTCGGGAACAGGGATTTTATAGATGTCCTTGCCCAGGAAGTTCTCAATGGCTTTGAACTGAGTCTGCTCTTTCTCGCTGACAAAAGTAATGGCGCATCCATCATGGTTGGCGCGGGCTGTACGGCCGATGCGGTGTACATAATCCTCGCTGTCATGGGGTACATCGTAATTGATTACCAGACGAATGTCGTCAATGTCTATTCCTCGCGAAACAATATCGGTAGCGATCAGAATATTGATTCTGCCACTTTTGAATTCACGCATAATCTGTTCCCGCTGGGATTGCTCCAAGTCCGAGTGCATTTCACCTACGTTCAGCTTCATCCGCTTGAATGCTTGTGTCACTTCCTTCACTTTCAATTTGGAAGAGGCGAATATGATGACACGTTCAGGCGTCTGATCCTGGAAGAGGGATTGGATAATGCCCAATTTCTGGCGTTCATAACAGATGTAAGCCGTCTGGATAATCTTTTCCGCAGGTTTTGAGACCGCCAATTTAATTTCTACAGGATTGTTTAAGATCGTTTTGGCCAATTGCTGTATCTTGGCCGGCATGGTGGCCGAGAACATGATAGTCTGACGTTCTTTCGGCAGATACTTCACTATTTGCATAATGTCATCCGAGAATCCCATATCCAGCATACGGTCCGCTTCATCGAGAATAAAGAAAGAAACCTTGGACAAGTCTACGTAACCCAGGCTGAGATGACTTATCAGACGTCCCGGAGTGGCAATGACTACATCGGCTCCCAAAGTTAAACCTTTCTTTTCCTGCTCGAAGCGCACACCGTCGTTTCCTCCGTAAACAGCTACGCTGGATGCCGGTAGAAAATAAGAGAAACCTTCCATTTGCTGGTCTATCTGTTGCGCCAATTCGCGTGTGGGTGACATGATCACACAATTGATGGCATCTTCCGGATATCCACCTTTGCTTAATTGGTTAAGAACAGGCAAAAGGTATGCGGCTGTCTTGCCGGTTCCGGTCTGTGCCACTCCGATCAAATCTTTTCCTTCAAGAATGACCGGTATGGTATGTTCTTGTACAGGAGTACATTCTTCAAATCTCATGGCATCTAATGCCTGAAGCACTCCTTCTTCTAAATTTAGTTCTGAAAATTTCATATATATAGTTACTTCTTTCTTTAGAGTTTGCCGCGTTCTTCCAGGTAAGAGTCCTTGAAGCCCAGAAAATAGAGAACACCGTCCAGTCCGATTGTGTTAATGGACTGTTGTGCGTTAGCCACTACCTTGGGTTTTGCGTGGAATGCTATACCCAGACCGGCTTCGGACAACATGGGCAAGTCATTCGCTCCATCTCCTACAGCAATGGTTTGTGCTATGTCCACACGTTCTACTTGAGCTATCAGTTTCAGCAGTTCGGCTTTACGTTTCCCGTCAACTACATCTCCCAGATATCTTCCGGTTAATTTGCCATTTACTATTTCCAGCTCGTTGGCATATACGTAATCTATGCCGAATTTGTCTTTCAGATAATTGCCGAAGTAGGTGAATCCACCGGATAGGATGGCTATTTTGTAACCATATCTCTTCAACACGAACATCAGACGTTCCACACCTTCGGTGACCGGAAGGTTTTCTGCAATTTCTTTCATGACGCTTTCATCCAGTCCTTTCAGCAAAGCCACCCGCTCTGTAAAGCTTTCTATGAAATCAATTTCTCCACGCATGGCGCGTTCTGTGATTTCTCGCACCTGGTCACCCACACCGGCGCGTTCGGCCAGTTCATCTATACACTCTGTCTGTATCAAGGTGGAGTCCATATCGAAACAGATCAAGCGCCGCATACGTCGGTACATATTGTCCAGCTGGAAAGAAAAGTCCATTTCCAGTTCACTGCTCAGTTTCATCAACGCCTGTTGCATTTCCTCCCGTTGATGGGGAGTGCCACGGACGGAGAATTCGATGCAGGCCCGCACATTCGCTTTCCGCTCATCTAGTGGAATACGTCCTGTAAGACGTTTGATGGCATCGATGTTCAGGCCTTGTTCCGCTAATATTCCTGTGACTGCCGCGATTTGTCTGGCTGTCAGTTTGCGTCCCAGCAAAGTCAGGATATAGCGATTTTTTCCTTGCATGTTTACCCATTCTTCATATTCTTCCACTGTGACAGGGTAAAAACGGATATTGATGCCTAGTGCGGAAGCTTTAAACAGCAACTCTTTCATAATGTTACCCGAGTCCTTTTCCTGGCTTTTGAATAAAATGCCTAATGACAAGGTACTATGAATATCAGCCTGACCGATATCCAGAATGGTAACATCGTACTTTGACAGGATCTCCGTAATGGAAGCGGTTAATCCCGGCCGGTCAAGGCCGGTAATTCTGATTAAAATAAGTTCAGTATTATTATTCATACTTTGTGGTTGCTATTTACAGATTGCAAAAGTACGTAAATAAATCCTTATCAGCTATATTTTCTGCATTCTTTTTTCTCGATGAAAAGGACGATTTTATGCTATATAACATATTTTTTGAGAAAAAACCTTGGAGTTAATTTCAAAACTCCTTACCTTTGTCGCAGATTTCTAATTCAAATGGCATTGATTATCAATGCTAAAGATAATGTTCCGGGCGGAAATTACTGTTTAAGGGCAGTCCCGGATAGTATTAACTAAGATCGAATTACATGATTAAAAATGTAAAGTGGATTTTTGTTGTATTAATTATTAGTTCCTTGATTTCGTTCTCTTTTATAGGGAAAGACACGCCGACAGAAGGTCTGACCATAGGAGACAAGGCTCCTGCATTTACTATCTGTGGCGAAAAGCAGTTGATTGACTTGAAAGATTTGAGAGGCAAATATGTACTGCTAAGTTTTTGGGCCAGCTATGATGCTCCGTCAAGGATGCAGAATGCGACTTTGAATCATGCCGTTGCGCAGGCCGACAATGTAGAAATGGTTTCTGTTTCATTTGATGAATACAAGTCAATATTTAACGAAACCATTAAAAAGACCAGATTTCAACTTCCAATTGTTTTGTGGAATTGGCTGGTATCTCATCGGATCTATATCAGACTTATCGCCTGAAAAGAGGCTTTAAGAACTTTTTGTTAGATGAAAATGGCGTTATTGTTGCCAAAGACATCACAGCATCCGAACTCTCTTCTTATTTGAATTGAAAGAGAGCCTTTCCGAAAGGAAGAAAAATACAACAAAAATAATTACCGTAGATTTTCAATGGAATCTGCGGTTTTTTTATGTTTTTCCTATCACATTCTGTTTTATTGATTTACATCATTCCTCTTTAACATTCAAATGGTTACCTTTGTCGAAAAATAAAAAGATTATGAAGGAGATTAAGAATATTGTATTTGATTTCGGTGGGGTTCTTATCGGTATTGACCGTGACAAGGCGGTTAAGGCCTTTCAGGAAGCCGGTGTGAAAGAAGCGGAGCAGTTGCTGGGCGAGTATCATCAGCAGGGAATATTCCAGGAGGTGGAGGATGGGTGCATGGACGCCGAAACTTTTCGTAAGGAACTTAGCGGAATGTGTGGTAAAGAACTTACTTATAAGGAGGTGGAAAGTGGATGGAAAGGTTTTGTGACAGAGGTTCCGCAGTATAAACTGGATTATCTGAATGAACTCCGTAAGAAATATAAGGTTTATATTCTGAGCAATACCAATCCGTATATGATGGGATGGGCGAGAAGCAGTGAACTGACTCTTGCGGGCAAGCCATTGGATGCGTATGTAGATAAAATATATGCGTCGTATGAAATCGGAGTCACAAAGCCCGGGCGTGGTATCTTTGATTATATGATAAAAGACACTGGCTTGGATCCTGCCGAAACAATTTTTGTAGATGATGGTGCATCAAATATTGCGATGGGGCAAGAATTGGGGTTCGTCACTTTGCAGCCGGAGAACGGAGAAGATTGGAGAGCGGAGCTGGACAAGATGCTGGAAAGATAATCTGATGAAGGCTAAAAAATGAAGAAATTCATTATTCTTCATTTTTTAGCCTTTATCCTTTCTTCGTTCCTTATTTAGGAGCTTTCCTGTATAGATAGATAGCGATAAATGTATAAAGTATATTAGGAATCCATACCGCTACAATAGGAGGGGTGTTTCCATTGACGGCAAAGGTCGCCGATACCGTTTGGAACAGAATATACGAGAAACTGAGTGCTAATCCCACCCCCAAGTGCAGTCCCATTCCTCCTTTCATCTTTCGGGATGATAAGGAGACCCCGATAGTGGTCAGGATAAAGGCGGCAAAGGACATGGCTATACGCTGGTAATATTCAATCTCAAATTCCTTTATATTAGCGAATCCACGCCTTTTCTGCTTGTCTATATATTCTTTCAGTTCAGGACTTGTCATGGTTTGTTGCTGCCCTTTCATGATCAGAAAATCCTGAGGCTCCATTTTGATTATCGTATCCAGACGGTCGCCACGGGTGATTTTCTCACGCATACCTTCCATCTCGCGTATCATATAGTTCTTGATGGTCCATTTGTGTACGGATGCTGTATCGTAAGTGACACTCCGGGCAGTGAGGTGGGCTACCAGCTTTTTGTCATCGAACTTGTCTAACGAGAAGCGGTATCCCGTTTTGTTGTAATTCTCATAGCGCTCTATGTAGGCAATGACCCCGCTGTCTACTTCCAGTTGCACGTTTCGTACATATTCCTGTTTCTTTTTTTTCTTATAACGGTCCTCAAAGTCCAAACGGGTTACATTTCCCTTAGGTATGATGTATGCTCCCAGTCCGAAAGTAACGACGGAAATGATGGCAGCCGAAATCATATAGGGACGCATCATTCGTTTAAAACTCATCCCGGTGGAGAACATGGCAATGATTTCCGAGTTTTCCGCCAGTTTGGAGGTGAAGAAGATGACAGCGATAAAGACAAACAACGGGCTGAATAAGTTTGAGAAGTAGGGGATGAAGTTCATGTAATAATCAAATACAATTGCTTTCAGCGGAGCTTTGTTATTGATGAACCTGTCTATATTCTCGTTCACGTCAAACACCACTGCAATGGAGATAATCAATGCAATAGCGAAAAAGTAGGTTCCCAGAAACTTTTTAATGATATATACGTCCAGTCTTTTCACCCATTTGTCCAGTTTCAGCCAGTTGATATTCGGCTGAAACCATTTTTTATTCTTCTGGGGTGAATCTGTGTTTGTCTTGAACCAATTCTTCATCTTTCGTAGTTTATAATCTTGTAGATAAGCGTTTTACCATCATTGGCTTCCATGTGGAGAAATCTCCTTCAATGATGT
The DNA here is from genome assembly GCF_000614185.1 of Phocaeicola sartorii JCM 17136 = DSM 21941. GTDB lineage: Bacteria > Bacteroidota > Bacteroidia > Bacteroidales > Bacteroidaceae > Phocaeicola > Phocaeicola sartorii. The sequence goes on from NZ_BAKM01000005.1 coordinate 113,009, forward strand.
GTTTACGGGCCTCGCCCGCTAACCACAGATAGAATGCCAGGTTGTGGATAGATGCAATCTGCATGGCCAGCAGCTCTTGTGCGTGGAACAGATGACGCAAGTAAGCACGGCTGTACATAGTATCCACATACGATGCGCCTTCGGCTTCGATGGGAGCGTAATCATCCTCCACTTCTTGTTGCGCATGTTCATGATGCCGTCTTTGGTGAACAGCATGCCATTGCGTCCGTTACGGGTAGGCATTACACAGTCAAACATATCCACACCGCGCTCTATGCCTTCCAGTATATTTACCGGTGTGCCGACTCCCATCAGATAGCGGGGCTTGTCTTTGGGCAAGATTTCATTGACAACCTCTATCATTTCGTACATTTTCTCGGTTGGCTCACCTACGGCCAAGCCACCGATCGCGTTTCCGTCAGCCCCCTTGGAAGCAATGTATTCTGCTGATTGTTTGCGTAAGTCGGGATAAACGCAGCCTTGCACAATGGGGAATAACGATTGCTGATAACCATACTTGGGATCGGTTTCGTTGAAATGCTTTATACAGCGGTCCAGCCAACGATGGGTCAGCTGCATTGATTTTTTTGCATATTCATAATCTGCGGTTCCCGGAGTACATTCGTCAAAAGCCATCATGATATCCGCCCCAATAGTCCGTTCGATATCCATCACCCGTTCGGGGGTGAACAGGTGTTTCGAGCCGTCTATGTGTGAGCGGAATTCCACACCTTCCTCTCTCATCTTGCGGATACCTGATAAAGAGAATACTTGGAAACCACCGCTGTCGGTCAGCATAGGACGGTCGAAACCGTTGAATTTATGCAGACCTCCGGCACGTTCTATGATATCCAATCCCGGACGCAAATACAGGTGGTAAGTGTTTCCCAGGATTATCTGCGCTTTAATGTCCTCTTTCAACTCATGCAAATGCACGCCCTTCACCGTTCCCAATGTGCCCACAGGCATAAAGATAGGGGTTTCTATTTGCCCGTGATCAGTCGTTATCAATCCGGCACGGGCATTCGATTTGGGGTCTGTATATTGTAAGTCAAAAGTCATATTTATTTTTTTTCTTCTGTTTTCTGATTGGTAATATTGAAATCAATGGCTCCGTTTACTTTTTCATCGGTGAGAGCCAAAGCCAATACTTCCTTAATATCCGTCACATAATGGAATGTCAGACCTTCCAGATACATCGGTTGGATCTCTTCAATGTTCTTACGGTTCTCCTCACATAAAATGATGCCTTTGATTCCGGCGCGTTTGGCAGCTAGAATCTTTTCTTTGATACCGCCTACGGGCAGGACTTTTCCACGTAATGTGATCTCGCCTGTCATTGCCAGGTTTGCTTTCACTTTACGCTGGGTGAGGGCGGACGCCAATGAAGTCACCATGGTGATACCGGCTGACGGACCGTCTTTGGGGATGGCTCCTTCGGGTACATGGATGTGGATATTCCAATTATCAAAAATATCTTCTTGTAAATTCAGCAGTTTGGTATGTGCCTTGAGGTATTCCAAAGCCAGCATAGCCGACTCTTTCATTACGTCACCCAAGTTTCCGGTCAACGTAAGTTTACCGCCTTTCCCTTTGCTCAAACTGGTCTCTACAAACAAAATCTCACCTCCAACGGCTGTCCAAGCCAGTCCTGTGACAACACCGGCGTATTCATTTCCCTGATATTTGTCACGGCTGTATTCGGGCGTGCCCAGATATTTTCGTACATCGGCTGGCTTTATTTCATGCGTTACTTCATAGCCGTCGCGTGCAAATTCCAACGCTATTTTACGCATCACTTTGTTTATCTTCTTCTCCAGTTCGCGCACACCGCTTTCACGGGTGTAGTTCTCTACAATATATTCCAAAGCGGCTTTGGAGAACTTCACGTATTCTTTTTTGATACCGCTGGCTTCCAGTTCTTTGGGAACAAGATGGCGACGGGCTATTTCCACTTTTTCCTCTGTGATATATCCACTGACCTCAATCAGCTCCATACGGTCCAGCAGAGCAGGGGGGACGGTGCTCAGATTGTTTGCCGTAGCGATGAACATTACTTTAGACAAGTCGTAATCCACATCCAGATAATTGTCATGGAACGTGTTGTTCTGCTCGGGGTCAAGCACTTCCAGCATAGCGGAGCTGGGATCTCCGCGGTGGTCACTGCCCAGCTTGTCTATCTCATCCAAAATGATAACCGGATTGGAGGATTCGGCTTTTATCAGACTTTTGATGATACGGCCCGGCATGGCACCGATATACGTTTTACGATGACCACGGATCTCGCTTCGTCATGCACACCGCCCAATGACATACGTACATATTTACGTTTCAACGATGCGGCTATGGAACGTCCTAAGGAAGTCTTGCCGACGCCCGGAGGACCGTAAAGGCAGATGATGGGCGATTTCATATCACCTTTCAGCTTCAGTACGGCCAAATGTTCAAGGATACGCTCCTTTACTTTCTCCAGACCGTAATGGTCTTTGTTCAATGTCTTTTCGGCATTGCTTATATTCAGATTGTCAGTGGTGAATACGTTCCAGGGCAATCCCAGCAGGGTTTGCAGATAGGTAAGCTGCACGTTGAAGTCTGGTGATTGGGAATTCGTTCTTTCCAGCTTGGAAATTTCTTTTTCAAAAAGTTCCGCCATCTCCGGACCCCATTTCTTGGCTCTTCCTTTTTGACGGAGCTCGTCTATCTCATCTTCCTGTCCGGCACCCAGTTCATCCTGTATGTTTTTAATTTGTTGCTGCAAGAAATATTCACGTTGCTGACGGTCAATGTCTTCGCGTGTACGCATCTGGATGCTCTGCTTGATGTCGGCCAATTGTATCTCGCGGTTCAAGACCTTGACCAGCATATACAGGCGGCTTTGTAAGTCGCCGGCTTTCAGCAACTTTATTTTTTCTTCCACCGAAACAGGAAAGTTTGCACAGATAAAGTTTACCAGAATCTCTGGATTATCCAGGTTCTTGATAGCAAAAACAGTATCCGGACTCATCTTTTCGGATGTTTCTATAAACTTGCTTGTCAGCTCTTTGCAAGTGTCAATCAATGCTTTGAATTCATCCGTTTCCAGTTGGTCATTCGCCTCCGGAATAGGAGTCACCATCCCTTTCAAATATGGAGAAGTTTTTGTGATGCTGTCCAGATGTACTTTCGGCCCGTTCGACTGCATGATTACTGTGGTATTTCCACCGGGCATCTCGAATACACGAAGAATCTTTCCGATGACTCCTATGTGGTACACATCATTAAAACCGGGATCATCCATGTCTCCCTGTATCTGACAAACTACCGCAATGGGAAGTTTTTTCTTGTATGCAGCATTTACCAATTTCAATGTGCTGGGACGTCCAATCGTTACCGGCATTACTACAGATGGAAACATTACCATGTTGCGTAAGGGCATGACTGGTATTTCTTTATTAAATTCCATTGCAGTAACTTCATCCGGATCTGTTTGGATTTCAGCTAACATAGAGATGTCATCGTTATCCGTATTCAACAAAATATCTTCTTTCTTATTCCTCTTCATAATTTATTCCTCTTTGTGTTAAATTGAGCCAACGCCCAAAACGGGGACAAAGTTAATCATTCCTTGTTGAATAAGGAAAATTCGTGAGAACTAATTGAGTTTTAAAAATCAAATATTTCCTAATAATTGGAGTAATTAATCAGATTTGCCTATTTTTGGCAACAAATTTAATAAATGTAGTATGCCGAATCCATATTTTTCTTTTAAGCAATTTACTGTTTATCATGATCGATGTGCCATGAAGGTGGGCACGGACGGGGTTTTGTTGGGAGCTTGGGCCGATGTGGCTTCCGCTCGTCATGTTTTAGATATCGGTACTGGAACCGGACTGATCTCTTTGATGATGGCACAGCGTTGCAACGCCCAGATAAAAGCTGTGGATATAGATGCGGATGCTGTGGAACAAGCTCGTGGAAATGTGGCAGCGTCTCCATGGAAAGACCGGATAGAAGTGGAGTTGCAGGATATTGGTCATTTTACCTCGGAGGCACTCTTTGATGTCATTGTATCCAATCCTCCTTACTTTGCCGACTCTTTGAAATGTCCTGACGGGCAGCGTAATATTGCCCGGCATACGGACAGCCTTGATTTTGACAAACTGGCAGAGTCAGCAGCTCGTTTGCTTCATCCCGAAGGTGTCTTTTCGGTGATTATCCCCACGGATGGCAAGGAATTCTTTTTGCGGGCTGCCACTCGTTACGGCTTGCATCTTTCACACCAGACCTTGATTCATACCACACCCGGAGCTGATCCCAAACGGGTGTTGCTCGCTTTTAAATTCTCTGTGGATCAATGTGTTACTGATAATTTAACGATCGAATTATCACGTCATGTATATAGTGAGGAATATATAGCCTTGACAAAAGATTTTTATTTGAGGATGTAGAGGATTCTATTATCCCGAACATCATAAAGAAACTGTTTCTATTTGCAGAATCTTTATTGATGTTCAGAAAAAAGACATTTCTTAATGCTTCTTGGATAAACGGCGCAATAAATTTTTGTTAAGTTCAAACAGATGGCTGTGCCGGAAAGCGAAAGTTTCAGCTTTAGGCTTCATCCCACTGAATATTTCGGATATCTGCTGTAGGAGACTAAAAGGTTCGTTCTCTTTTTTTTTATCAGAAACGATGATGTTGAGTCCCTGTGGAATCAACTCTACCTCGATGTCGTTTCCTCCCATGACCGGATCTCCGTCAAAATGCATTACTCCGGGTTTCGAACGATGTATTTTTATTTTTTTGGTGCGGAATGTCTTGATCCGGCTGTTTTGGTCTATGGTCTTGTTGAAAAGCTGGAAAGACAGGGAGGGTACATCCAGAACAGTGAACGGCTCCAATATTGTGACATCCATCAAGCCATCGGTCAACGAGGCTTGTGGAGCGATATATGCGTTGTTTCCATATTGGGATGCATTGCCGCAGGCTATCAGGAAAGCTTTGTATTTTACCGTTCCTTCTTCATTTTCTATTTCATAAGTCTCTGGTTTGTAACTCAGACTCTCGTGCAAGGTGTTTTCCAGATAGGTCAGTAATCCGCGTTTGCCTGAATCGGCGAACTTCAAACTGACAAACGCGTCAAAACCGACTCCGCATGTGCAGAAAAAGGGAATATTGTTTATTTTGCCGTAATCAATGCAGGCAACAGAACCTTCATTTATAATGTCAATGGCAGCTTTGGGTTCCATGGGAATTTGTAAATGACGTGCCAGTCCGTTTCCCGATCCGCATGGAATGATGCCCAACGCCGTATCCGTATGTATCAGTGCACGTCCTATTTCGTTTATAGTCCCGTCTCCTCCAATTGCCACTACTATATCCACTTTTTCTCCGGCAGCTTCCGCGGCGATTTTTTCAGCATGGCCGGCATATTGCGTTTTGACAATCGTATAATCATAGAGGGCACGGTTTATACGTTCGTCAATCCATTGTAAGATGGATCTTTTCCCCTGTGTCCCCGAAATAGGATTAACGACAAATACAATTTTCTTTTTTGTGGTCATACTTTTACTTTGGTAGTTTAGCTCTTTATTAAACGCAAAAGTAATACATTTTGTTTATAACTGCCCTAAATCCTAAAAGTTTTGATGTAACTAAATATTTTTTTTGAAAAAAAAGTACAACAGGTTGTAGAATTTACTATCTTTGCAGCCTGTTTTGACAGGAACACCTCGATAACAGAATGTATTAGTGAGTTTATATACATTATTTTAAAGTAGGCCGATGAGGCTTACATATACAATAGGATATGGGATTATTACAAGACAAGTTAAGTAAATTCAGATTGCCTCAACTATACATGGAAAGAGGCGTTTACCCTTATTTTCGTGAGATAGACAGCCATCAGGACACAGAGGTTGTAATGGATGGTAAAAAGGTGCTGATGTTTGGCTCCAACTCATACATGGGGTTAACTTACGATGAACGGATTATCGAAGCAGCTATTGCTGCAACCCGTAAATATGGTACAGGTTGTGCAGGTTCACGCTTCTTGAATGGTACGCTTGACCTACACGTCCAGTTAGAAAAGGAATTGGCGGAATTCGTAGGAAAAGATGATGCGTTAGTCTATTCTACCGGTTTTACGGTAAATGAAGGTGTGGTATCTTGCCTGACAGACCGCAATGATTACATTATCTGCGATGACCGTGACCATGCTTCTATCGTGGACGGACGCCGCCTTTCTTTCTCCACTCAGCTGAAGTACAAACATAATGATATGGAGGCTCTTGAGAAAGAACTTCAGAAATGTAAACCGGAATCTGTAAAACTGATTGTGGTAGATGGTGTATTCTCTATGGAAGGTGATTTGGCGAACTTGCCTGAGATTGTCCGCTTGAAAGACAAATACAACGCAAGCATCATGGTGGATGAAGCACATGGTTTGGGTGTGTTCGGCCGTGACGGACGAGGCGTGTGTGATCATTTTGGATTGACAGACCAGGTAGATGTTATCATGGGTACATTCTCAAAGTCACTGGCTTCTATCGGTGGTTTCGTGGCTGCGGATAAGGATACAATCAACTGGTTGCGCCACAATTCGCGTTCGTATATATTCTCTGCAAGTAATACTCCTGCAGCAACGGCTGCTGCACGTGCCGCACTTCATATCCTTAAGACTGAGCCCGAACGTCGTGAGAATTTGTGGAAGATCACAAATTATGCTTTGGATTGTTTCCGTCAGGCTGGTTTTGAAATCGGTGATACAGAAAGTCCGATTATTCCACTTTATGTTCGTGATACGGACAAGACATTCGAAGTGACTAAGCTGGCATTTGACGAGGGTATATTTATCAATCCTGTTATTCCGCCCGCTTGTGCGCCACAAGATACTTTGGTACGTGTTGCTTTGATGGCTACTCATACCAAGGAACAAGTTGACTATGCTGTGGATAAACTGACCAAGTGCTTTAAGAAGTTGGAAATCATTAAGTAAGATATAAGAGAAGGTTGCCTGTTTGCAGGCAACCTTTTTTATTGTCTCTAGTTGCAGGGATGATCCGGAATCACCCGTAAAAGCATGAAAAGGGCAACGGATCGGTATCTCACCCTACACCGGAAAGTATACACTCCCACATGTACGTACGCATGAAGCTACACGAACGTATGTGTAGCTCTATACATACGTTCGTACAGCCTCATGCGTATGTATGTGAAATCCTGCACGTGCAGAAGTGTGTTTTTAACGTCGGCTATTCTGTTTTCAAACTATCCACCGGACTGATACGCGCACTGAAATAGCTATATATGGTCACCGTAATGATTGTGATTGCCGATACAATAAAAACTGGAGTAAGGAAATTCCATAATGTAACAGAAGTGCGGTACACAAATTGCTCCAACCAATGTTGCATCAGCAACCATGCTACCGGAATGGCAACAAGGTATGCTATCAGTATCTGCCACAGAAAGGAACGGTTCAGCAACCATACAATGTCCCAATGGGAAGCACCGTGCACTTTGCGGACGGCTATTTCACGAATACGGTGACGGACTGCGTACCATGAGATGCCGAATAAACCGAAACAAGTCAGTAACAATGCAATACACGAATAACTGATAAGAATCTTTGAAAGCGTAATTACTTTATTATTACGTTGCATAAACTCTTTATGCATATCTATATAGTTGAATTCTTGGTCATCATTCATTCTTTTCCATAATTTTTCGATGGCTGCCAGTGTTTCTCCACGCTTTTCAGGTGCCAGCTTGATTTGCATGAACATGCCTTTCTGAGTTAACTTCTTTTCGGTTTCGATGGATATTTGTTGACCACCCACTTCTTCCTCCAGAGAGTTGAATGGAAAGTTCTCGAAAATACCTGCAATGGTGCTCAGTGAGTCTGAATAGTCATCAAATTCATTCAGTTTATGACCTATTTTAGATGCATCAATATTCAGTAAACGGGCATAGTTCTCATTGATAAAAGCCGGATGACCATATTCTTGACGGGCTTTAGCAGGAGGTACTCCGGCAATTTGCCGGATGTGCATGGTTTGGAAGAAAGCGGTATCAGCAGGAATATGTACTATAAAATGATGTTGGATACTGCCGTCAGCTTGCCAGATGGGGAGTTCGCGCATCCAGCTGTAAAGCACTGAACTCATGGAAAGGCTCATTGATTCTATTCCGTCCATTTGCTTCATTTCTTGATAAAGAGGCGACAAAGAAGACGTGCCGTTCCCTATTTCTATGGTATTTTCATAACGGTATGCACGGGATTTGATTAAATTCATCTGACCTTGGGCAAGTGTAGTGGCATACACTAATCCTATTGATAAGATGAATTGGAGGGTAACAAGGATCCATATAAGTTGTTGTTTTTTTCTTCCAGTATAAGTTTGACGGTACTCGTTCAATGTCTGTCCGGAGAGTTTATGGCTGATATACAGACCGGGAACAACTGCCATAAGAAAAATGAATGATAAAAGCAAAGGCAGGATTTGCCAGCTGAAGAAAAAAGAAAAGGAGAGATGCGCCGACAGCAGATTATTGAACCATGGCAGCAAGTCATTGATCAGCAATAACGACAACAGGAAAGCAAACCAGACGGTGAGTGCCGCATCAAGGAATAACTGGCTGCGGATCTCTTTTAATCGGGCTCCCATCAGTTTTTCTATATGTATCATCTTGAGCTGTTGCAAAGTACGTGAGAGGGTCAGATTGGTATAATTGAAGCAAGCGATGGTGAGCACCAGCAAGGCTGAAATCAGACTGATATAAAGCAATAATACATCACTGTGATGAAAAAGGACAATTGTTGCTGCTTGCTGTCCTTTCCTGTACTGAAGTACCACTCTTTTATCGGGTCAATGTAATATTGGGAACCCGGTACTAAGGCTGGAATCTTGTCGTTCTTTATTTTTTCCTGCAAAGCCAAGGATGATGCTCCCGGTTGTAGCTTTAATAATGCGGGACCTCCCCATGATTGACCGGTCATTCCTGTCAGTAAGTCAAAATGCAGAAAAGACTGTGGGCGATCTTCCAATATAGCCGCTACTTTATAATTTTTACGTTGACCCTCTTCATCGGTTATTTCAAGGATTTCTCCCATGCCGGAATGATTGCCGAAAAGCCGTTGGGCAAATGTTTTGTCTAAAGCTACTTTGTCCGGGGTGGTGAGAACCTCTTTCAGACTTCCCTCCAAAGCTGTATAAGGAAAAAAATGGTTTAAAGTAGAGTCTGCGCTGATAAAAAGAAACTGCTTTATAGTTGTTTCATTGTATTTACAAAGATGGACCGGTATTCTGTTCACACGCAAAACATTTGTTATCTCAGCGTATCTTTCTTTTATTTGTGTGGTTGCGTCCGGGGTGGAGTAGGTTACTTTAATTCCCTCTTCCATAGGGGAATCCTGGCGTAACATATAGATAAAGTCACGGTGGGCATTATGCTTTTCTACATTATATTCATGGATAAAAAAAGTGGTAAGCAGATTGGTGCATCCCAATCCTACAGTGAGGCTGAGTAATGAGATCAGAAAAAAGAGTTTGTTCCGCCACCAACTGCGGGCAATAAATTTGATATTCAGAAAGATATTCATTTTACCGTATTTTTTATAAAAGGGGCGGCTTAGCCACCCCAATGATAAGTTGCTTATATTTTCACTTCATTCACCACCTGCCCGTCAAACAAATTAATGGTTCTTCCTGCATAGCCGGAATCATGCTGGGAGTGGGTAACCATTACAATAGTCGTTCCTTCTTTATTCAATTCGCTCAATAGTTCCATTACTTCTTTACCATTTTTGGAATCCAGGTTTCCGGTAGGTTCATCGGCTAGAATCAGTTTCGGATTGGCTACCACGGCACGGGCTATCGCTACACGCTGTTGCTGACCACCTGACAATTGCTGAGGGAAATGCTTTACACGATGGGAAATAGCCATGCGGTTCATCGCTTCTTCCACCCGTCGCTTGCGTTCTGCTGCCGGAATTCCCATATACAATAAAGGCAGTTCGATATTCTCGAACACGTTCAGTTCGTCAATCAGATTGAAGCTTTGGAAAACAAAGCCGATGACTCCTTTACGAAGGTTGGTGCGTTGGGATTCGGTAAATTTGGATACGTCTGTACCGTTCAGTTCATAGACTCCTCCTGTGGGATTATCCAACAAGCCAAGGATATTCAATAGGTGGATTTACCACAACCTGAAGGCCCCATGATGGCTACAAATTCGCCTTCTTTAATTTCTAAACTGACATTGTTGAGTGCCCAGGTTTCCACTTCTTCCGTCTTGAAAATCTTTTGTAAGTTAACTGTCTTGATCATAATAGTAAGTTTCTTATTAATTGTTAATTCTTTTATGCTTAATTATTCGGATCCAATCTGCCTCATATCTTCTAAAGATAAACAGCAAGAATCATGCCGATGATATAGTTTCCTTGTTATCAATGAAATATGTATTCGTTCCCTTCCTCCGGAACGTGCGGTTATGCACAAATTATGTGCGAAAGAGCACACTGTATGTTCGTTTTATTCGTTCTTGATTACTTCCGCCGGATTCTCGTTGGCTGCTTTCCATACTCGCCGGGCTATGCTGAATATTATAATCAATGCAATACCTGCAAATATAGAGATAAATGGGAAATAACCCATCTCCACTTGTCTGTTATATCCCTCGATCCATTTTTTCATGATCAGGTAGGAAATGGGAAAAGCAATGATGGACGCTGCAACCAGCAATAACAAGTATTCCTTGAGAAACATCCTGATAATTGTTTTTACTGTTGCGCCATTTACCTTGCGGATGGCAATCTCTTTGCGACGTTGTTCACAAGCAAGAGTAACCAAGGAGTATATTCCGAAAACGGAAATAATGATACATATCATGGATGCGAATTCCAGTAGTTTGTGCAAGGCATTTTCTGAACGTAAATAATCATCATATACTTCATCTTCGCTGAACAGGCGCAAAACTTTATCGGGATGTTCCTCTTGAACCATCTTTTCTATCAGACGTTTGCATTCGGGCCAAGTCCCTTCTTTATACTTGAACAGAATACTGGCACGGAACCACATGTGCTTTTGTTTCTCTGTATTTATAAAAGCGGTATTCGGTATTTTGGTTGTAGGCGATTTGTAATGACAATCCTTTACGACACCTATGACAGTAAATGTTTCGTCAAAACCTTCCGGATAGATATGTTTTCCAATAGCTTCTTCGGTTTGCCAACCCAATGTATGGGCGGTTGATTCGGTAATCAGCATATCCGTAGCCAATGACTTTTCGGAAATCCATTCGCCGGAAAGAAGTGTCATGCCATAGAATTGACAAAACTCTCCGCTTGCATAGATCATGTCCAATGTTTCTTTTTCTTTGACCGGCTTGTCCAGTCCGTCCCTATTATTGATTCCCATCACCATCATAGGCCCCGTGCCCACTAAGGATAATATTTCGGAGGAAGTATGTCCGTGACCATGGGCAGAGCAGCTATTTTACTGCTCCATGTATTCATATCCACATTCATCCAGATAGAAATGCTGCCAATGTTATGGTGTATCATTCCCAGCTCTGTATGTTTCAGGAAATTCAACTGCTTATTGATGATTACTGTAGAAGATATAATGGAAAGGCATACGGTTAATTGTACAATCATAGAAGTTGTACGGAACATATTCCCGTTTTGTCTTCCCTTGCCCGTTTCCAGAGAGGATTGCAACGTGCGTTTTTGGAATAGATAAATAGGAACCGTGGAAACGATGGAGGCAAGGATGGATATACCGGCAATGTATGCTAGTGATTCACTATAAATGGCAGAACGCGAAAGGACAATACCTGCATAGTTTATGAATGCCGGCAATAATATTTCTATCAGCAGCATACCTATAAGGATGGATGAGACAAGGATCATTGCATATTCTGTGAGCAACAATGCAATGATTGAACAATTGGGCGCTCCGTTCACCTTACGTAATGCCATCTCTTTTTGACGGGAACGGATACGATTGACAAACAAGGTAAGGAAATTCACAAAGGCACAAATGATAATCAGGATGCCTACTACAGAGAAATACACAATATGATTGAACTTGATAATCACATCATTTTGATGAGGAAAATCCTTGTCATAATGAAGTGAAGTGAGAGGTGTCAGAAAGAAAGTGGTTATTCCTGTTTCCCCATAAATATTTTTCTTCATTTCATCCGGAAAGTTTTGGTTCATTTTATGGGTCAGGGCCTTCACATCGGTATTTTTTTTCAGTTTTACTATAGCATTGAACAAATGAAAATCCCAACCTCTTCCATAATTGGTGTCACCAATAAAAGCATAGTGGAATGAAGAATGTTTGCTCCAATCTGATACAACGGCACATATCTTCTTTTTCTTTCTGTCCAGTTCTATTTCTTTTCCCAATGGATTCTCTTTGCCGAATAATTGTGTTGCCATTTCTTGTGTGATAGCAACTTCCTGGCTCTCGCGCAGCATGAAGTTTGTATTTCCATCCAACACTTTTATATTCATCATCTGCATAAAAGTGCTGTCGGACGATGCCATATTTACTTCCAACCATTTATCGTTGTCCTTCAATTTGCACAACCTGATGTTGAATACACTATATTCTTCAATCTCTGGATAATGACTCTTTAAATACTGTCCCAAGGGGTGGGGGATTCTGTGGGTCAATTTCCCTTTCTCGAAGGAATTGTTTACTCTGACCGCATACATGCGTCCGGCATCTTGGTGAAATGCATCATAGGTCATTTCATAGTGTATCCAGTATGCAGACAGAGCAAAACATGCGAAGCCTACAGCCAATCCCAGCATACTGATAACCGATTGTGTCTTATATTTAATCAGGTTTCTGAATGCTATCTTCAAATAGTGTGTTGTCATAATTAAATTATATTTTTATTCGTTCTTGATTACTTCCGCCGGATTCTCATTGGCCGCTTTCCACACACGCCAGCTGATTCCAGCTATGACTGTCAGAGCCAGCCCTAACAAAAATAAGTAGGAATGGTAACGGCTGATACTGACCTGCCGGACATAGTTTACTATCCAATGTTTGATAATGGCGTATGTGATTGGAAAAGCAAACAGTGCGGCCATACAAAGCATTCCCAGATATTCGCGGAAAAACAAGAGCAGGATATTCCATACGGTGGCTCCGTTCACTTTACGTATGGCTATTTCTTTACGTCGTTGCTCGCAGGTGAGAGTGACCAGTGAATAGATGCCGAACAGGGCGGTAAGTACACAGATCAAAGAAGCAAAACTGAGCAAACGGGTAAGCATATCCTCCGAATACAGATAGTTGTTGTACACTTCTTCTTCACTATCTATACGAAGTATTTTATCGGGCGGACACGCTGTACGATAAATATCTTCGAGGGCCTGGCGACATTCGTTCCAAGTACCTTCTTTATATTTGAATAGGATTCCGGCACTTCGTTGCATCAATCCCATTTCTTCTCCAACTACAAAACCTGTATTGGGTATGGGCAGAGTGGGAGCTACATAATGACAGTCTTTCACAACTCCGACAACGGTATAAGTTATGAATGATTTAAAAATATGTTTGCCTATCGCTTCTTGAGGTGTCCAACCCATCCGGCGTGCCAACGATTCATTAATAATGATTTCTTCATAGGTAGAAAAGTCATTGAGAAATTTGCCTGCCAGCAAGGTGATGCCATAGAAGCGAAAGAGTTCTTCTCCTCCCAGAAACAAATTGACAGGCAGGGGGACATCAAGCGGTGTGTCCAGTCCGTCCCAATTATCCCATTGCCCGATGGCTATAATTTGGGAGGCTAAAGCACTATAGTTGGGAGGTAGGACTTCCGTCACCATAGGTAATCTTTTTACCTTCTCAACCAATGGGAGCATATTGTAATCGCCTCTGACAGAGAAACTTCCCCTGTTATGGAACTCTATGCCCAAGTCACGATGACGCAGATAATCTAACTGCTGGTTCATCAATACCGTACAGCCGATAAAGATGAAACATACAAGAAGCTGTAATACAATACTGCCTTTGCGCAAAAGAGAGCCGGTAGTACGTCCGGCATCATGACGCAGGGAAAGGTGCAAGGAGCGGCGGTACAGAAAGTAAAGCAAACCGATGATGGCTGCTAGAATCAGCATGGAAACCAATGTAACAAATAAGCACGTTTCGGCATAAAGAGCCGATTTGGGGGCATCGATTCCTGTCAGTTCAATGAACTGCGGCAAACATATTTCAATGATCAGAAATCCTGTAAAGACGGAACCCGTCAGCAGAAGCAGGAACTCAATAGTCAGCAGATAGACAAGTGACCGTACATTTGCCCCGTGTATCATTCGTAAAGCCATTTCACGTTGGCGAATCCTCATGCGATTGATAAACAAAGTGAGGTAATTGATGAGTGCACATGCAATAATCAAAATACCCGCTACTGAAAAGTAAACAATATAATTGAAGGTGATAGCTTCCTCCTTCCCATCACGAAAATCTTTGGAGTAATGTAATTCGGACAATGGGGTCAGATAAATCCTTTCTATTCCGGTTTTTCGTGTTTGGGTTACTTGTTTTAATTCGTGAGGCAAACTGGCATTTATCTTAGCTTCCAGTTCCTCCACTTTAGTATCGGGCTTTATTTTAATCAACATATTCCAAGTTATATACCACCAGGTTCTTCCCAATTCCGGATTGCCGATTAATTCAAAAGGGAAACAAGTATGTGTATTTTCTGCCCGCACTACTGCACAGATCTTTTTAGCCCGGTGCCACATTTTTACTTCCCTTCCTAAAGGATCTTCTGTGCCAAACCATTTCTTTGCCATTTCTTCCGTTATGGCAATTTCCGCATTATCTTCAGGTAACATAAAGTTACGGTTCCCTTTTATAATTTGAATATCCATCAGTTGCATCCATGCGCTGTCTGCCGATGAGAACATGACATCCTGATAGTTGTCATTAACACTAATCCGTTCAGAATTAATATGAAAGGGGGCTGCAACTTCTATTTCAGGAAAATGTTCTGTCAGATAATCAGCGAGTGAGTATGGGACTCGGGAGGAGATTTTTCCTTCGGCATATTCATCATTGGTGCGTACCATATACATACGATCTACATCCTGACGGAAGCCATCGTATGTGATTTCGTAATGTATCCAGTAGAGCGATAAGGCGAAACATACAAAGCCCATCGCTAGCCCTAGGATACTGACCACTGTCTGGACTTTATACTTTAACAGATTTCTTATCGCTACTTTTAAATAGTGTTTTATCATATCTCAATAGCTATTTAATTATTCGTTCTTGATCACTTTCGCCGGATTGATCCGTGCTATTTTCAAGATGCGGAATAAGACCGTAAGAGTAGTAATGAATGTGATACCCATAAAAATGCCTGCCCAGTACAGTATGCCATCATTAAAGAATACGATGTACGTTCTTTTCCACATTTGCATGAATGCATAGATTAAAGGAAAGGCTATGGTGGCAGAGCCTGCCAATAATCCCATATAAAGACGGGCGAACAGGAAAATGATTTGCTTTAATCCGGCTCCGTTTACCTTTCGGATAGCCACTTCCTTTTGCCTGCGCTCCGTGTCCAATGTAATGGCTGAATAAACTCCCAGTAAAGTAATGATCAGGCTGACAATGGAGAAGAACAGAATAATTCCTTTCAATTTATTTTCTATGGCTTGTGCCTCGTATATATCCTCTTGCAAAGTGGTGACTTTAGGGTGGATACTTTCCGGAAGCGTTTCTTTCAATGTCTTTTCTACCAGCGCCTTGACTTCGGCTGTTCTCTCCGGATCGCATTTCAGATAGCAATGACCCACGAAATAAGTGAAGTCACTGGGCAAGAATGCAAATCCGGGGCTTTGATTGTATACGTTGGCAATAAAGTTGGCACATACACCGCAAATGGTATAACCATCCGAGTTATTGTACAGCGTAGTTCCTAACAGGTCTTTTTTCTGGCGTTCCACCGCAGTTTGGTCCACTACCAGGTCTTCTTGGGTCTCCAGCGGCCGACCCGTCAGTAAAGGTATATTCATGAACCGGAAGAAATTAGTGGATACAGCCATGGTGTTTATTTCAAAACCGCTCTCCCGGTTGTCTTTTTCTGTCAGCATCAGGTTTCCCGATACTCCGTTCAGATAGCTGATATCTGCCAGCAGTTTGTCTTGCACACCGGGATATTTGGATACCCGTTCTATCAAAGCCAGTTTTTCTTCGTTCTTCATGAACATATAATCTATGGGGAAGCTCAGTATATTGGCTTTTTCTTTTTCAGTCAGTGTATTGAACAGAGTCGATTCTGTTTTCTCCGCTTGCATATAAAGAGCTACGGTCAATGAGACAAAGATCCAGCATATAAAAAACTGAATACCTAACAGCATATTCCGCATTCCATGTTTATGACGTTTTATCTCACTGCCGTGAATACTTGTCCGGATGGCTATATAACGTATGCGCAATACAGTGGCAAAGCATAATATCATACATAAAAATAAAATGAATCCCATATACTCTGCTGTTTGTACGAACAACAGATTTTTTTCGATGATAAGAACAAAATCGAATAAACTGAAATTCAAATAAGGGCTGATTATTTCTATCAGACAAAAGGTTAGCAAGAAAGCGATTGATGCAATGACAACCGACTGGACAAAGAGCTGGTAAAAAAAGTTGCCGGTTTCCGCTGCCCATGACTTTGCGTATTCCATACTCACGATTACGGTTTAGAAAAGTCCCCATAAGGAAGTGGAAGAAATTAAGCAGTCCGGTCAGTAATATCAGCAGGCCTACCACCATGGTTATTCCTGCAAAAAAAGGAGCGATGGATTTATTCCAAAACTTCTCTCCAAAGGATGAAGCCGTTATGGCTGTTTCTTCGTCATAGAGGCGGTGCTTCAGATTCATGGAGTGAAAACGAGCTTCTAACTTTTGGGCTGTTTTACCCGGATGAAGCAAAGCGAAGCCCCAACCGCCGGTCATATTGCCGCGGTCGCTGAATTGCAATGTTCCTTCACTGTCATTCAAGGTCAGCATATCCAGCTTTTCCAGAAAACTTAGGCTGGTGTTCAGCGGTATATCTTCTATCACAGCCTGAATGGTATAAGCTATACCACCCGTGCGGGGAGTGGTCTTTGGTGCGGTAAAAAGACGTTGTGTCAGCATCATACGCTTGCCTATAGGATTTTCAGACTCACCGAACATTCTTTTTGCTAAAGACCGGGTCAATATGACGGCATTGGGCGTGTTGGCAGCCACTTCCCATGATCCCTGTATAATCCGAGGGGTAAATATTTTTCTAAACAGAGAGTCTACCTCCATTGTATTCAAGTCATTGTATGGTAATTCCTTACCTTCTTTTATCTCTACGTTATAGCTTCGCTTCCGGGGGTAAACGGCAAACGTAAAGTCTTCCACTTCATCAAAGCCTTGCTTGCGTAAATGCTCAATCAGCGTTGCCGGAATACCGGAATACAAATCGCCCCGTGAGGTATATAGGCTGATATCTGCTATACGTTCCTTATGGGAGAAGCAGGAGTCTGTCCCGTTGATGAACCGGCTGCAATAAAGGCAGATGCTGAAACATAATATTCCTACGGATAATCCTACCACAGAGATCAGATTCTGTATCTTATATTTTAATAGTTGGCGTACTGCCATTTTTATATAGTGACTTAACATGTTTCTATCGTTTTATAAAGTTATTCGGTTTTAATAATTTTAGCTGGATTAATATGGGCTGCCTTTTGTATTTGGTATGCTAAGGTTCCCAGTGATATGACTATAACTAATAGCAATGATATGATGAAAATGTCTATGCTGACAGGTGCTTTTACTGCAAAATTCTGAGTATAGGTATTTATCAGGTAATAAGCTAAAGGAATAGCTATGACAAATGCTATAATCAAAACTATTATATATTTGCGGAATAACAATCTGTAGAGGTCTTTGATGCATGCACCGTTCACTTTGCGAATCGCTATTTCCCGATATCGCTGGCGAATGTCAAAAAGAGAAATTCCCAATAAACCAAGGCTGGAAACAATAATGGCTATACAGGCAAAGATGGAATAAACAGTGGCTGTTTGGCGGTCTTGTTCATACATCGCTTTGACATCATCTTCCAAAAAAGTATATTCAAAGTCTTTGCTTCCATAGACTTTATATTCCAGATTACGTAAAAAATCAATCATTTCTTTCTTTTTGCCAGGTGCATAAGCTATTTGATAAAGATCGCCACTGAACCGTGTTCCGACAGAATAGATAGTGGCTTGACTCCGGCGGTCAGATGCCCTTCAAAATAATCTTCTACTACCGCAACGATAGGTTGGAGAGACGTGCCGGAATTAGCTCTTTTTTTATTTTCTTCAATCACTCCGGCACCATGGATGGAAGTATAGCCTAATGCTTTCAGTGCAGCTTTGTTTACCACAAGAACGGTACGCCGATCTTCTTTATCCATATCGGGTATCTCGCCTTCAATCACTTTTATATCATATAATTTGAAAAAAGTGGGAGTGGCGTAGCGAATATTTAGAAACACCTTTTCTCCCTTGTCATTCAGATAGTTTGTGCCAAAGGTAGGAGTAAGGATATTCTCATAGCTAGGTTCGTACAATTCAATAAAGGGACAAGTGTTAAGTTCATTATCCAACTGCATGACACGCTGGCGGCGTTGTTGCATACTTTCATAAGTATAACTACTGAAATCTTTCGATTCATATACTAAATTTACGTTCATGATGTTTTTAGTACGGAATCCTGGTTCGGTATTTAACAACATTCCAAGTTGCCGGTTAAAATAAAGTGAAAGCACCACCAACAGAAAAGTTATCATATACTGTGTCCCTAAAAAGAACATGCGGGAATGGCTGGAATGACTTTGTCCGCTGATGGAACGGATGGAAAGAATAGGGGAGGTGTAATTGTATTTGATGTATGGATAAATAGAAGTTATCATCGGCAGCAATACTAAAATACCTATCGACAACCATCCGTCGAAAGCTGTATAAGAGAAGTGAATGCCAAATACATATTCAGCAGGAATGGACAGTATTTCAATAATAAGCCAGGCTGCTGATAAGGCGCTCAGCACCAATAATGTATTTTCAATCCAGATATTGGCGAACAATGTTCTGCCACAGGCACCAAATACTTTCTTTAATCCATATTCTTTTCCGCGGCGTAATAATGTCACCAGGTAAAGATTGATAAAATTCAAGACTCCGGTGAGAAGCAATAACAGACACACACCGGACAAAATGATTAACTGAGAACGGTTTCCCGAAAGGAACATGGCAGGTTCATGATCGGTTAAGGAACCATTCCAGTAAATATCCTTCACGGGAATTAAAGAAAAAGTATGTGTACGGGTGTCATATTTAGGGTCGTTTATATACCGTGGAACACTACCTGCTTTATTGATGGCATTTATATCTGTGCCGGGCAGGAAACGATAGAGTTCCGTATTCATCCTTTCCCAACGTTGGGATAATTTAGAAGAGAGGATGATATCAAAGTTAATGGTCGTTTTACACTCAGGTTCTCCCACGATACCTTCTATGGTAATGTCTTTGCCATTACTATAACGCAGCACTTTACCGATCGGATTTTCGCGACCGAAGATCTTACGTGCATATTTTTCAGTCAATAATGCCGATTGAGGTGTTGAGAGGGATAGTTCTCCTTGTACTGCCGGATAATGAAATAGTTGGAAGAATGCACTATCGGTAACGAGACAACGTGCCGGAAAACGGTTGTCGCCAGAGATTACATAATCTTTTTCCAACGGAATATAGGTGCTCATCGTTTCCACAAAGCGGTTGTCAATGGAAATGGTGTCATAGTTATATTGTTTCAAGCCGCTCAGTCCCCGGCTGCCTTCAGTATTGGTGCAGATGGCATAGACATGCTCCCTGTCCATACAATGGGTGTCCACCGTCAGTTCCCGATGAATATACCGCATCAGGATGATGCAGCAGGCCAGGCTGAAAGCCAGTCCCAACAGGTTAATGACAGTATATGATTTAGAGCGCATCAAAAAGCGCAAAGCATATTTCAGTGTTTTCATCTTTTGTATGTATTTATTCTGATTTTATAATTTTTGCCGGATCAATTTGAGCGGCTTTGTGTATTTGCCAAATTAATGTGCCCGATGAAATAAGGGAAATGGTAACCAAAGCCACTAAATAAATTCCTGCACCTACAGGAACTTTCAGCACAAAATCCCGTGTGTACATATAGATGAGATAATAGGAAAGCGGAACAGCCAATGCAAATGCACAACCTATGACTTTGATATATTTGCGGAACAACAGCGAGTAAAGGTCTTTCATTCCTGCACCATTCACTTTGCGGATGGCTATTTCGCGATAACGCTGGCGGATGTCGAACAGGGATAATCCAAATAATCCCAAACAGGAGATGATGATCGCTATCAAGCAAAGACGAAGTAAACATTTGCCGTTTGGCGATCCTGAGCATAAAGTTTGTGAACTTCATCTGTCAGCCAGGTATAGTTGAAGTCTTCAGTATTGTATATTTCTTTCTCTATCTTTTTCAGATACTCTATGACTTCTTTTTCTTTGCTGGGTTTGATGGAAATCAGATAATTGTCACCGTAACCGGCTCTTCCTACGATGAATGCCATTGGCTTTATTCCTTCAGTCAAGTGCCCTGGGTAGTAATTGTCTATTACCGCCATGACCGGCATCAGTTTGGTCCCTCCTTCTTCCATTTGTCCGTCTTGAGTCCGTACTACCCAAAGAGGAGTCTCACTTCGCACGAAAGCGTCTTTCAGTTGGTTGTAGCCAAATGTTTTCATGGCCGCTTTGTTCAGCACTATCTTGTAGTCAGCCCAGCCGTCAAACTTTTCAGGAATTTCTCCTTCCAGTACCTTCAAGTCATAGAACTGGAAAAATGTGGAGGAAATGAACAAGGTAGGTATGGACTGCTGCACATCTTTGTCATTCAAGATGGTGCAGATGGAGTTTCCCCCTAGAATCGTTATATTTGAAGTCATCCACAAGTCAATGTGAGGGCACTCGTTCAACAATTGTTTGATACGTAACTGGCGGGCAACACGGTTTGGCCCCGGATTGACTTGATTCTCGTGTAATAGTTGGGCTTTCAGAATGCATTCCGTACGGTATCCTGTGGGTGTGTTTAGCAGGAAGTCCAAGTGCTTGCCAAAGTAGAGTGAAAGGATAAGAAGCAAGGCCGTGATAACATACTGGGTGAACAGGAATGCCATGCGTACGGTAATGGAATGACGGTTTGTCGCTATCGAGCGGATAGATATGATAGGAGGAATGTAGTTGTATTTAATGTAGGGATAAATGGATGTTACCAAAGGCAGTAACAACAGAAAACCCAGTGACAGCTGCCAGTCGAAGGCGGAATACTCTATCGTTTCGTTCATGAAGCGGTTCACGGGTATCTGTGTGGTTTCTATCAACAGCCATGCGGTCAGCAGTGCGATGACGGCCAGCAGTTGATTCTCTATCCATATTTGTAGAAATAAGGGCAGGCGTTGCAGACCGAATACTTTCTTTACACCATATTCTTTGGAACGCTTCATCATGAATACCATATAGATATTGATAAAGTTTAATATTCCAACCAACAATAACAGCATGGCGACACCAGAAAGGATATACAAGTATGTACGGTTTCCGAACTGCATAATAGAGTCGTAATTATGATGGTGCGACATGGATTTCTCCCAATAAAAGTCTTTCCAGTTGACAAATTTCCAGCGTATCATGCTTCCACGGTTGTCCTTGTGGTACACATTGCTGACCATGTTGATGGCATCGGGATCCACACCGGGAAGGACTCGCATTAAAGAAGCGTATAGACGTCGCCAGTTGTCCATCAGTTTGAACGATACCAGCATGTCAAACCGGAGCAATGTCTTGCATTCCGGTTCGTCGACCACTCCACGGATGATGACACTTTTGCCGTTAAACTTCAAAACTTTTCCAACCGGATTTTCCTTGCCGAATATGCGGTGGGCATAATGACGGGTGATGATAGCGTCATCGGGAGCATTGAGACTGGCTGTTCCGGTCAACAGGGGGTAGCGGAAAAAGTGGAAAAAGGTGGAGTCTACGGCCAGTACGTTCATGGAGTAACTGCTGTTTCCGTGTACCACATTGTCTTGTTGTTGTACTACCATGCGGCATTGTTCCATCACGTGGTCTTCGGGGATATAGACCGAATCTGTTCCAACACCGTCTTGCTGCAAATTTCCAGGAAAAATGTTTCCCTCTATATCCCGTAACGGAATGATGATATGTTCCGGATCTATGCTATGCGCATCCACTGTCAGTTCACGATGAATATACCGCATCAGGATGATGCAGCAGGCCAGACTGAAAGCCAGTCCCAGCAAGTTAATGACAGTATATGATTTAGAGCGCATCAAAAAGCGCCAGGCATATTTTAATGTTTTCATTTTGCGCGTTTTATTTTAATATCAATTCTTCAGCGTCACCAAAGGTATCATATCCTGTGACAACTACAAACTCTCCGGGCTGTAAACCTTCTGTAATTTCATATTGAAGCGGGTTTTGGCGTCCTATGGTCAATGGGACTTTCACCGCTTTGTTTTTTGAGGAATTTATTTTATAAATCCATTGTCCTCCGGTAGACTGGTAGAAATTACCACGTGGAATGACTATGGCTTGTTCGGGCTGGCCTAATTCTATCTGTACTCGGAAACTCTTTCCCACACGGACATTTTCGGGCATTTCTCCGGTGAATACCAAATCTACATCGAACATGCGGTCTTTCACTTCGGGTACTACTTTTGTGATTTTCAGTGGATAACGTTTCCCTTGATAATTAACGGTAGCCGGAAGACCTGTTGTGATACGGTCTATGTAATATTCGCTTAAAGAAGTATGAATTTTATATTGGTCCAGTACTTTTATTTCAGCTATGCTTTCACCGGAGGCTACTTGTTGTCCCGGAGTCACTTTTACAAAACTCAATTGCCCGCCAGTCGGGACCTTTACGATCAGGTTTTCCAACCGTTCTTCCGCCCGTCTTAGCTTTTTGCTTTCGCGTTCCAAATCATTTCTCAATAACTCTTTGCGGATAAGAGTTACGGATGAGTCATGCTTCAAGCTTTCCATTTGCAACGCTGTGTTTTTTAGTTTATACTCATATTCGTCTTCAGACACTTGAAGTTCAGCCTTGCTCTTTATTCCCATCTTGAATTCTTCTTTGTCCAGTCCGAAACTTTTGCGCAGGCGTTCCATCTCGTATTGCGTCTGTAATGTCTGTTGTTTCAAGGTCAGACTTTTTTGCTCCATCTCTATTTCCTTCTCTTTATAAGTTATCCGTTGTTTCTCCCATTCGTCACGCTGGTCTTCAATGGAGCGAATCAAATCCGGATTGGTCAAGATCAACAACGTGTCACCTTGTTTCATCATATTACCTTCTTCTCCGACAATGCGTTCTACACTGCCGGCTTCGCGAGTATTCACCTTGATGGTAAGAATGGGCTGTACCAATCCTTCCACATCTACATACTCCATAAATTTGTCGTTTTTTACTTCAGCTATCTGAATGTTGTCTGTCTCGATACGCAGTTTGCGGGGACCTAATGAAAGGCTTATCACGTAGACAAGGAAGATAATGAAGGCCAGTGCGGCTACCATATAATAGCGATAGCGGATGTACCACGGTTTTTTTTCAATTTTTATATCCATATTAGTTTATACTTTTTAATACGATTTTTTATTTCTTCTTAATGCCTGATGATCAAGCATCTGCCGTCTTGCATCGGTCATACGGCTAAGGTTTCGGGACCGTGCATGAAATCTCTGCTTTTCTGAGGAAATCATATCCCGTCATACTTCTAAGACCATAATACAGACTCCAGTAAGTTTTCAAGGCTATTATATAATTTCTTCGTGCGGTATCTTTTTCTGTAATGGCGGCATTGAGATCCAGAATTGTCGATTTTCCCAAAATATAGAGCCGGCGTGCTACATCGTGGCGTCGGTCGGCAGTGCGGTCCGTCTTGGCGGCTACAGCTACGCGGTAGGCCTGGAGATTGAACTGGCGCACCATTTTACATACATTCAGTTCAAAATCTTTCATCCCCTGTTCAGCCTGTGTATCTACCAGGTCCACATTGGAACGGGCTACGCGGACGCGTCCTTTTCCGCGTCCCCAATCCAGTATCGGTAAAGAAATGCCGATACTGGCATACTGTTGGTTCATAGGGTTCCGGTAAGAGTCCGCAAATTTATTTCCGGTCTGGGAAAGTCCGAACTGTACATACAGATCTGCTTTCAAACCTGCATTGGCTTTTGCGGAAGCCAGTGCACTGCGGCTTTCCAGTTGTCTGCGTTTATATGTATCGGGGTCGGGACTGTTTTTGAAAGCCAGTTGTAAAGCCTCCTGTAAAGGGACTTCGAACTGCGGAATACTGTCTTCCGGAATTACCCGTAAATTTATCTCCCGGTTAATGCCCAGGAAGGAACGGAATGTCTGCATTTGGTCTTCCACTTCGATATGGGCATTCATCCTATTGGTTTCTTCAGTCAGTTTGTTTATCTCCAGCTGAAGCATTTCGTTTTCGGTAATGGTTCCTATATTATACCTTCCTTCGGCGTATCTGTATAAGGTGTCGGCGGAAGCATAGTTATAGGTGGCTATGTCGAGATTGGTTTGTGCGGTGGCCAAGTTGAAGAAAAGAGTACTGGTTTCTGAAGCTACAAGTTCCAAGGCTTCTGCGTATGCTTTACGGGCTTCCCGGTAGCGGAGGGGTTCGATGCGACGGTCCCATTTTAAAGAATTATATCCAAAAAGCCGTTGCTCGTAACCTATCACCAGGGGCTGGGTGTTATAAGCGGTAAGATTGTCCTCAAATTCATCAATGCGTTGGGTCGTACTTTTTACAAACAGGCTGCCACCTGTAAACCAGATATTCTGATTTATTTTCAGACTGAGGTCTGTACTTAACTGATCTTGCTTGATAAACTGGTTTGTTCCATCCGGTTGGGTAATCTTATTTATTTCCCGATTCAGCGTAGGAGATGAGGTTAATGTGACGGAGGGGAGATAGTTCGCCTGGAAAAAACGGTAATTCCAGTAGGCAGCCCGGTAGGTGTGACGGGCTGCCTGCGCCTCCGGTGAGTTTTCTTGTGCTATTTCAATGGCCCGTTGCAAATTCAGTGTCATTGATTCTTCTTGCTGTGCTGTGGCTGTTCCCGGACAGAGCAGAAAAGAGAGTGCTATAATACAATATAGTTTCATGTTTGTTCTTTATGTCTTTATTCTTGATTCGTACTTTTATCTTTATTATTATCAAAAGCTGATCAAATAGCGTGCCATTATTTCATCTGCTTGTCTACCAGATGTTTGTGAACTGTTATGCAAGAGCTTCCCTGTGCGTATCCGCACAAAAATAGTGCGGATATGCACATACAGCACACGGGAAAAAGCTATATCTTTGCAAAATAGCGGATAGAACATTTGTATCCGTATATAATATATAAGGATAGAACGATGGATGCAAAAGGAAAAATATTGATTATAGATGATAACGAGGACGTGCTCTTTGCACTGAATCTTTTGTTGGAACCTTACGTGGAAAAAATAAAAGTCACCACCCAACCGGCTCGTATTGAACATTTCATGACCACTTTTCAACCCGATGTCATTCTGCTTGATATGAATTTCCGCCGGGATGCTATCAGCGGACAGGAAGGATTCGATTGTCTGGAACAGATCTTAAAGTTAGACCCACAGGCCATTGTCTTGTTTATGACTGCTTATGCAGATACAGATAAAGCTGTACGGGCTATCAAGGCGGGTGCCATCGACTTTATTCCCAAACCTTGGGAGAAGGAAAAACTGCTTGCTACGCTCTCATCGGCTATCAAGCTTCGTGATTCCCGCAAGGAGGTCAGACAACTGAAAGAACAAGTGGTAGCCTTGAGCGGGCAGGATGAAGAGATGCCTCAAATGATAGGGCAGTCAACTTCCATGCAGGAAGTTTTTGATACCATCCGGAAATTGTCGGATACTGATGCCAATATTTTAATATTAGGTGAGAATGGAACCGGTAAGGATTTGGTGGCCCGTTCTCTCCGTTATTTTTCTCCTCGCCGTGAATGCCCCTTCATAACGATTGATTTGGGGAGCATACCCGAATCATTGTTCGAAAGTGAATTGTTCGGCTATGAAAAAGGAGCCTTTACAGACGCTCGCAAAGCCAAGGCGGGACGTATGGAGGTGGCTTCGGGAGGAACGCTCTTTTTAGATGAGATAGGGAATTTGTCATTACCTATGCAGGCCAAATTGCTGACAGCCATAGAAAAGCGGCAGATTTCACGTTTGGGAGCAACGGATACGATTCCTATTGATGTTCGGTTGATCAGCGCGACCAATGTAAATATCCGGCAATTGGTGGAGGAGGGCAATTTCCGTCAAGATTTGCTGTATCGCATCAATACGATCGAGATCCCCATTCCTCTTGCGGGAAAGAGGGGAGGATGTGCTTTTGCTGGCTGATTATTTCTTACAACGATATACGCATAAATATAAGAAAGAGATAAATGGACTGAGCCGCGAAGCCAAGCAGAAGCTTATGCGTTACCATTGGCCGGGGAATGTACGCGAATTACAACATGCTATAGAACGGGCGATTATTCTTTCGGACTCACCGCTGTTGAAGCCTGCCAATTTCATGTTGCAGCCACAACCCGAAAAGAAGATGAATACGGATGAGGTGCTGAACCTGGAACAATTAGAGCGCAATGCCATAGAGCGTGCCATGAAACGCAGCGAAGGAAACTTGAGCCGTGCAGCGGAGTATTTGGGGATTACCCGTTATGCTCTTTATCGGAAACTTGAAAAATTAGGTTTATGAGTAGTTTACAAACTTTACGGATGATAGCTTGTATGCTGCTGATGGGTGGCGCAGCTATAGCTGCATATCTGTTTTATCAACATTCACTCTATTTTTGCCTGTTGTTTTCGCTGTTGATAATGGCAGGTATCATCATTTATATTTGCCAATGGCAACATAAAACGACCCGTATGATATCGCGAATGATAGAGGGCATTCGTTATGCTGATTTCTCACTGAGTTTTTCCACCCAGCACAAAACCCGTGCAGAGCAACGGCTGGCACAAGAAATAAATGATGTTGTCGCAGAGTTCCGTACCCGGTTGTCCGAGAACGAAGAACGGTATCAATATTATGAGACATTGCTGAATACCGTTGACAGTAGTTTGCTGGTAGTAGACAGCCAGTGTGATATACATTGGATGAACCGGGCAGCCATGCAGGATTTGTGCGGATATCGTATTCATTCTGTCAAGGAACTGGCTCTGTTAAATCCTGAATTTCCTGGCATAATCCTGTCGCTACAGCCTGGAGAGATTAAAACGGTACGAATACATAAAGGAGATGTTATACAGGAGTTGGCAGTTACGGTATCCGAATATTCCGCCCACCATGGTACGGAACTTCGGCTGGTTAGTTTAAAGAATATCCATGCGGTATTGGAGGAAAATGAGATGGAAGCGTGGCAGAAGCTGATCCGTGTGCTCACTCATGAAATAATGAACTCTATTGCACCCATTATTTCATTAAGTGAGACATTGAATGAACGTGCCGTACAAAACGGTATGAATGAAAAAGATTACAACATCATGTTGCAAGGCATGCGGACTATTCATAGAAGAAGTAAAGGATTGCTGAATTTTGTGGAAAACTATCGTAAGCTTTCCCGTCTGTCTGTTCCGATACTGGCTCCGGTAAATATAGGTGAGTTGCTGGGTGATATGAAAAAGCTGTTTCCGAATAAAGACATACGGTATATATATAAGGTGGAAAACATGGAAACAACTTTGATGCTGGATCGCTCACAAATAGAACAAGTATTGATCAACTTACTTAAGAATGCAAGTGAGGCTTGTTTGGAGCAAACTTGTCCCGAAGTGATTGTCAGTACGCATGGTGATCCGGAAAAACATTTGTTTTTCCTTTCCGTCTGTGATAACGGAAGTGGTATTCTTCCTGAAGTCTTGGATAAAATCTTTGTTCCTTTCTTCACAACGAAGCCTACAGGTAGTGGCATCGGACTCAGCTTATGCAAACAAATCATGAATTTACATGGTGGAAGTATCTCGGCAAGTAGTGAAATAGGGAAGGGGAGTTGTTTTACGTTGAAATTCCTTTGTTGCGAATAAAAAAAGTTTCGATGGTAATAATCTAGTTTACAATGAAATAAAGAATCGAATAAAAAAGAGTTAGAAAAAAAGATCTTCAAACATTTGCGTATATAAAAAAAAGCCGTACCTTTGCATCGCTTTTGAGAAACAAAGCAACTACAAAACATAAAGATTCGGGGTGTAGCGCAGTCCGGTTAGCGCACCTGCTTTGGGAGCAGGGGGTCGTGGGTTCGAATCCCGCTACCCCGACAGGCGAGAATTAAGGAGTTACGGTAAAACGTGACTCCTTTTTTATTGCTCAGTTTGGGCGGTTTACGGCTCATCCGAAAAAAGGACGAATCCGGTTTCAAAATCAACTTCAAAAAGCAGTGAGGCATAAACACCCTAAATGTCTTAGTGCGAAGAGATAAAAATCAAAAATCACTATTTCTAGGTATTTCAGAATCTCTTTCAAACCTTTTACTTTGCAGCAAACAAATTAAATGATTTGCTGTATGAAAAAAATGGGTATAATTTATGGTTCCTCTACTGGAACTTGTGAAAGCATCGCACAGACAATAGCTGGAAAATTAGGTGTGGCATCAGCGGATGTAATTGATGCAAGCAAAATCACCACAGAAAAAGTGGGAGGTTATGATATCTTATTATTAGGGACTTCCACTTGGGGGGACGGTGAATTGCAAGACGATTGGTATGATGCTATTAAAACAGTAAAGGCCGCAGATTTGAATGGTAAAATAGTTGCTCTCTTTGGTTGTGGGGATTCAGAGTCCTATTGTGATACATTTTGTGATGGTATGGGAGTTTTGTACGACCAGTTAAAGAATTCCGGTTGCACTTTTGTGGGAGCAGTTTCTGCCGATGAGTATTCGTATTCATCTTCCATAGCGGTAATCGACGGGAAATTTGTAGGTTTGGCTCTTGACGATGTGAACGAAAGTGACAAGACCGAGGAACGTATAAACAATTGGATGGAAGAAATAAAGAAGAACCTGTAATTTTGACAATTGCCTTATGATAGCTTCAGACATTAACCCGGTAGAATTGAAAGTATTTCTGAATCATATTTATGAATTAAAAAAAGGAGTACGTCAGATGGTACTCTATACAACCAATAGGAAGTATGAAAATTTTGCTGTAAAACGGCTGACTAATCAAAAGATTAATTACATAATCCAGCCAGTGGGGAATGATAAGATAAACCTGTTTTTTGGTAGAAAAGAATGCATTAATGCCATTCGTTTCCTGGTGACCCAGCCGCTGAACAAACTGTCACCCGAGCAGGATTTTATTCTTGGGGCTATGTTGGGGTATGATATTTGTGCACAATGCAAACGTTATTGCAAACGTAAAGTACAATAATTTCAATTTCACGTAGTTTTAAATGTCGCAGTAAAGGGGTGTCTGAATCATTTTCAGGCATCCTTTTTGTCTTTTGTGTGAACTATCTTTTTATCTGTTTTGTTACATTATTAGCATAAACCTTAAAAATGAAAAGAGATGGATAAAGAAGAAAAGAAAAAGACGGAACAAAAGGATAAGCTGATGAATAGTGGTCGGCGGTATCCTGTAGAACAGGTGTCCAATACGGGTAAACCTACTAGAAAGCAGGTGAAAGCAGCGGTAAAAGAATTGAATCCAGACGTGAACAGTTTGGGGAGTAGAGGGTAATTTAAAGCTGGATACAGTAATGGATATAACTGAAAAGATTGAAGAGGCGAAACGGTCGGATTCATTGTTGCTGCTCGTATTCTATGCAGATTGGTCTCCTCATTATGAATGGATTGAACCGTTGGTGCATGAATTTGAAGAGCCGGTCAACATTGTGAGAGTCAATATAGAAGCCAATCGGAAGGTAGCCGATATTTATGAAATAGAAATAGCTCCTAGCTTTGTTCTTCAACGCAAAGACAAGGTATTATGGGAAAAAACAGGCAAAGTATTCCCGGGAGAATTAAGAGATGTCATTGAAATGTTCAAGAATTGAGATCCGTATATCCGTACGGATGAAAAAAAGTTCCGTTGGTATGCAGCTACGGGACTTTTTTCTTGTAGGCGGTTTTGTACAATGGAAAACATATCGTACCTTTGCCAAACAATTGATTAAATTTAAAGAATATATGTTCAGAAGTCATACTTGCGGAGAGCTTAGACTTTCCGATGCAGGCAAAAGTGTAACGTTGGCAGGTTGGGTACAGCGTGCACGTAAAATGGGAGGGATGACGTTTGTCGATCTCCGCGACCGTTACGGTATTACCCAATTGGTATTCAACGATGCGGTGAATGCCGAACTTTGTGAACGTGCCAATCACTTGGGGCGTGAATTTGTTATTCAAATAGCTGGTGAAGTGAACGAGCGTTCAAATAAGAATATGAATATTCCCACTGGTGAAATTGAAATTATCGTATCGGAATTGAATGTACTTAATTCAGCGGTGACTCCTCCTTTTACGATAGAAGATAACAGTGACGGAGGTGATGATATACGTATGAAGTTCCGTTATTTGGATTTACGCCGTAATTGTGTGCGCAAAAATTTGGAGCTCCGTCATAAAATGACAATGGAGGTACGCCGATATTTGGACAGCAAAGGATTCCTGGAAGTGGAAACTCCTATGTTGGTAGGTTCCACTCCTGAAGGGGCCCGTGACTTTGTTGTTCCTTCACGTATGAATCCGGGACAGTTTTATGCACTGCCACAGTCTCCGCAAACACTGAAGCAATTGCTGATGGTTTCCGGCTTCGATCGTTACTTCCAGATTGTAAAGTGTTTCCGTGATGAAGATCTTCGTGCAGACCGTCAGCCAGAGTTTACTCAGATAGACTGTGAGATGAGTTTCGTTGAACAAGAAGATATCATTTCCACTTTCGAAGGAATGGCAAAACATTTGTTCAAGGAGTTACGTGGAGTCGAGCTGAATGAACCGTTCCTGCGTATGACATGGGCCGATGCCATGAAATATTACGGTAGTGACAAACCGGATTTGCGTTTCGGCATGAAGTTTGTGGAGTTGATGGATATCATGAAAGGTCATGGTTTCCCTGTTTTTGATGATGCGACATATATTGGTGGTATCTGTGCAGAAGGTGCTGCAAGTTATACCCGTAAACAGTTAGACCAATTAACTGAATTTGTCAAGAGACCTCAGATCGGTGCGAAAGGTATGGTTTACGCCCGTGTGGAAGCTGATGGCAATGTAAAATCTAGCGTAGACAAATTCTATTCACAGGAAGTACTTCAGCAGATGAAGGAAGCTTTCGGTGCCAAGCCGGGTGACTTGATCCTGATTCTGAGCGGTCCTGATGCCATGAAGACCCGCAAGCAGTTATGCGAGCTCCGTCTGGAAGTGGGACGTCAGCTGGGACTGCGTGACAAGAATAAATTTGCTTGTCTGTGGGTCGTTGATTTCCCGATGTTTGAGTGGAGTGAGGAAGAAGGCCGTCTGATGGCTATGCATCATCCGTTCACTCATCCGAAAGAAGAAGATATTCCTTTGTTGGATACAGATCCGGCTGCTGTTCGTGCTGATGCTTACGATATGGTAGTAAACGGTGTGGAAGTAGGAGGCGGTTCAATTCGTATCCATGATTCACAATTGCAGGCCAAGATGTTTGAGATTTTGGGCTTTACTCCGGAAAGAGCACAAGAACAATTCGGCTTCCTGATGAATGCATTCAAATACGGAGCACCTCCTCATGGTGGTTTGGCATACGGTCTTGATCGCTGGGTTTCTTTGTTTGCAGGACTTGATAGTATCCGTGACTGCATCGCATTCCCTAAAAACAATAGCGGACGCGATGTGATGTTGGATGCTCCCGCTGCTTTGGATCAATCACAATTGGATGAGTTGAATCTGGTTGTTGATATAAAAGAAGAAAAGTAAGTCTTGTCCGTTTTTATAGAGTCATATTAAAAGACCGATAACGGAGTGATCCGAACAAAGCGTAGCGAATGCTGTTTCAGCTAATTCGCTACGCTTTGTCTTTTGGGGCTCAAAGTAGTTCGATAAACTGAAACAAATTACAAACAAATGAAGGAAGCATATAAAAATAAAGCCTATGAAAGAGAAAAATACGGTTAGGATAAAGCGTTATGAATCACCCTGCGGGGTGTTGCTGCTCGGTTCGTTTGGCGAAAAACTCTGCCTGTGTGACTGGCAGGTGGAAAAACATTGCGATCGTGTGAATCAACGGTTGAAGCGGATATTGTGTGCCGAATTTGAAGTAAGTACATCAGAAATAATCGAAGAAGCAATAGAGCAACTCAACGAATATTTTGCAGGACAACGCAAAGAATTTAATGTGCCGCTTCTTTTTGTGGGCACGGATTTTCAGAAAACAGTATGGAATGAACTGCTAAAAATACCATTCGGCAAGACAATTTCTTACGGTGAAATGGCCAGGCATATCGGGATGCCCCAAGCAGTTCGTGCGGTAGCCAATGCCAATGGTGCAAATTCCATATCAATCTTTGCACCTTGTCATCGTGTGATCGGCAGTGACCACTCGCTGACGGGATATGGAGGCGGACTGTCCGCTAAAAAGTTTTTATTGGAATTGGAATCACAACCTCGGTTAATGTTATGAGCAGATAAGAAACATTTCCGATACTGTAATAATAAATAAAAAGGAATGGGTGATGAAAATGCCCATTCCTTTTTCTCATATCTTCTTAATGAATTACCATGTTGTTCCTTGGAATACACTACTTTCGTTATAAGGAACCAGATATCCGTTCATTGTCAGCGTATTGCCCGAGAAGTTTGGATTTATAGTAACACTAGCCTGATTGGTTCCGCCAGTCAGTACAATGGAAACGGTGGCCGAAACGGCAATACCATTAATTCCATAATTATAATACACATTACCGTCTTTATCCTGACGCATGCTTATTCCGTTCACATTTCCCTGAACCGTGACACCTCCCAAGCCGTTCGGACTCCAGTTATACACAAAATTAGTAAAGGCGGTCTGGACAAGACCTTGTCCATCGTTTACTTCTACATAATTCGTGTTAGAGGAAACAAAACGCATTATTCCGTTACGGAATACCACGTTATCAGCTTCTAATACAAAAGAACCGCTTTTTAAGGCATCAATTGCCTGGACATAGGATATAGAGTCCTGCTGGGCTTCCAAGGCTTTCTTTTCCTGACGCTCTTTCTTCCATGCTTCGCGTTTGGCGTCTTCTCTTTGTTTTCTGGTTTGTGCATTTGTTACTCCGCTGAAGCAAACAAGTAACAATGCGGCTAAAAATAATACTTTTTTCATAATTAAGCTGTTTAGTAAATCAATAATATCTTTTGAATATTCTGATTACTAAAACAGCTTTAACCATGAATTGTTTAACGAATATGTGAATTTATATAACGATAACGTTTGTATTTAATCTATAAAGCGTCGGGTTAGATTTTCAAACTCATCAATACGTCGGTCACGGAGGAAAGGCCACCAGCGACGAACATTCTCGCTACGGGTCATATCCAGTTCCACTACCATATTTTCTTCATCCATATTGCCGGCTTGTGCCAGTATTTCCCCTTGCGGGCCTGCCACGAAGCTATTGCCCCAAAATTGGATACCGTTCGTCTGACCGGAAGGATCGGGTTCATGCCCTACACGGTTCACGGCGATAACCGGCAGCCCATTTGCCACGGCATGGCCACGCTGCACAGTTACCCATGCACCTAGTTGCCGGATTTTCTCTTCTTGAGTGTCTGTGCTTTCCCAACCGATGGCTGTAGGATATATAAGAATTTCAGCACCTTTCAGTGCCATCAGACGTGCACCTTCGGGATACCATTGGTCCCAGCAGACTTGTACACCTAGTTTTCCCAGCGAAGTCTGAATGGGTTCAAACCCCAGGTCACCGGGAGTAAAATAGAATTTCTCATAATAAGCGGGATCATCGGGAATATGCATTTTTCGGTATTTTCCTGCTATACTGCCATCTTTGTCAAAAACGACGGCTGTGTTGTGATATAGTCCCGGGGCACGCTTCTCGAATAACGAAGTAACCAGTACAATGCCGTATCCGGCAGCCAGCTCGCTGTAGAAACCGGTAGAAGGACCGGGAACCGGTTCTGCCAAATCAAACATATCCGTATCTTCTGTCTGACAGAAGTAAGGGGTGTTGTGCAACTCCTGCAATATAACCAGCTGTGCACCTGCTGCCGCCACTTGTTCTATATTGCGGTGCAACTTGCTCAAATTGTGACGGATATCATTTGTGCATGTCTGTTGGATAATTCCTACTTTAATCGTTCTTTTCATACATATATTTATTAATATACACCTTCGGGATATTGCATGGTGACGCAATGCAGCGAGCCATGTTGCTTTATTAAAGCAGTGCAGTCAATACCTACTATCTCTCTTCCGGGAAATGCTTCCACCAATACTTCTTTGGCGCGCATGTCATTCACAGGATCAGCATAAGTAGGATAGAGCACAGCTTCATTCATTATCAGAAAATTGGCATAAGTTGCCGGCAAGCGATGATGTTCTTCATCATAAGCAGCACTTGCCATGGGCAGCGGAAGCAGACGGTATGGCTTGCCGTTCAAAGTGCGGAATGCTTTTAGTTCTTCTTCCATCATTGCCAGTTCTTTATAGTGCTCATCTTTTTCATCGGTACACTTTACATACGCAATGGTATCATCCGGACAGAAACGTGCCAATGTGTCCACATGGCTGTCTGTATCATCTCCTGCCAGATAACCGTGTTTCAACCATAGAACCTGTTTTAAATTGAATGTTTCTTTTAGAAAATCCTCCACTTCCTGTCGGTCCATTTCATTTCTGTTTTTAGCCAGCAAGCATTGCTCTGTAGTCAACAGGCTTCCTTTCCCATCACTTTCTATGGAACCTCCTTCTAAAATAAAATTCCGGCAGAAAACATATTCACCTTTCAGAACAGGATGGTGAAAATATAGTTCGTTATTAATCTGGTTATCATAATTTGCGGCAAACTTTAGTCCCCAACCATTAAAGCAGAAATCCAGCAGCAGGGGAGTAGCGTCTTCTTCCAGCATGGTGATAAAAGCGTGATCGCGTGCCCAAGTATCATTTGTATTGACTTTTGATGTGACAAGTTTTTGGATATCAGCTCCATAATGATCCAGACTATCTCTTATGGAACCGGGATCTGGAGCCACAATCAACAAATTCTGACGTTTCAAAATCTCATAAGCGATCTTAAGAAAACAGTCATTTACTTCGTCCAACATGTATGCCCAGTCTGTGTCTTTATGGGGCCATGTTAGTTGAATCAAGCTTTGTTTATGCCATTCGGCGGGTAAATAGGACCTGTTCATATTTTTAAATTTACATTGCAAAGATAGTGAATAAATTATAGGTTAATTAGTCATCGCTTCGTTTCTGTAGCGAGTTTTTCCGTCTTTTCCATAAGAACCAGCGGAACAGTTCGTCCCAAGTGTTGAAGTCTTTTTTATACATGAGACCTATTCCTTGAGTGGTCAGAGTGGATTTAGTGAAATAGCGGTCATTAGTCTGATTATATCCTCTCAAACGGAAATCTCCGTTTTTTGTCAATAACCATATCGCTTCAAAGTCTCCTACGAAGTTGCTATTTGCCATCACATTCTCCTTGTAGCCGAAGTTTCCATTTATCATCAGCCTGTTGTTCAATAACCTGCCGGACAGCATGGCTTCTGCCTCTACATCTGTCCAGCCTTTTTCACCCGTACTCAGGTTGGCACCTATGTTCCAGTTTTTATTGTCCATCCATTGGGACAACATATTGTTCAGCTGACCGGAAAGTGTGCTGAAGGCTAAAGAACTGGTCGCATTAGAGGATTGGTCGTTATTGGCATAATCATAGGTGTAGAACTTACCGATTCCCAGCAAATAAATAATCTGTGTATTCATTTGTTCTTCCGTGCTGGTGGCGCTACGTACCAATTCCCGGTCTTCCTCTCTTACAGTAGGCAGGTCCAAATCAAATTTAATGTCCGGATTGGATAAATTCCCTGTCAGATTCATCAGACAGTTTACTTTCACCGTGCCTTGGTTGCGCGAGGGGTCTACCACCAGATCACTTAAAGAAGCAGAGTTCACCGTGTACACCGCCTGTAAATCAAGATTCGCCTGATAAGGGTCACCAGAGAAAGTCACCGTGCCACCCGATTTTAAAGCAAAGTCCTTACGTATTACTTCCTGCATGCTTAGTTTATACATACCTTGATCTATGACATAACTGCCGAACATACGGAAATCACCTTTATTGAAAAAGTTCACTTGCAGGTTGCCACTTCCGGTTGCTGTAATATTATCTCCCGCTACAGGATCCATGATAATTTTCATGGTAGCACTGGGAGTTGCTTCTATCAACATGTTGATGCGGAGATCCATCGGAGGCCCGTCGTCCTCTTTGGTCTTATGCACATTGGAGTGGTGGTAAAGATTGGTTTCCACATCATCCTGAATGCGCTTGGGAGTTTTGTCTACAAAGGTGATAAACTGGTTGCTCGCTGCTTCCGTGGTTACTCCGGTTATATAAGTGAAACTGGTATTGCTGCCTGTGGTCAGTGAAGCATCCACTGTCATCGCATTGTTTCCACCATCCAGCACCACATTTCCTGTACCATATACTTTTCCGTAAAATGACATATCCCCGGCTTCGTTGGTATTGTACATCAACAGGTTGTTGCCTCGTATATTGAAATGGTACATCAGATTTTTCAGTTTTGTGTGATGCAGATAACCATTGACCAGTCCGTCATGTCCTTCACGGTCATATACTTTTACATTCCTAAAGTCCAGACTACCCGAAGATATATGTATGGAGTCGTCCCGGATTTGGAAATAGGTGTTCAACACATCAATTTTGGCATCCATTTTGGCCCTTACTTCACCTTCCAGATCCAAATGCTTGAAATCACCGTACAAACGGACGTGCCCGTTGACACGACCGTCTATTTCACTAAAAATACCTTCTATAAAAGGTTGCAGGAATCCCACATTCGTACTATCTGCGGATCAACAGGTCAAGGCCTTTTAATTTGGGAGAGACATACCCTGTCACATGAGTGGAGGAAATTCCTTTTTCCGCTATTTGGGCATCCAGTCGTACTCCGCCCAATTCCTTATCCCATACTCCTGTAATGTCGCTTCTCCTAATAAAGAACGGTTCAGGCAGAAATTGTGCACATTCAGACGGGTCCGCATCACAGGGTTCTTCATGACACTTTTCAGATGAACCTTTCCGGTTACAAGCCCGCCAAACTCTACATCGTCAAACTGCACGATGTCCAGTACATAGTCCAGCTTGATATTTCTCAGATCCACCCGACAGGAATCACTCTCTTTTTGGGTCAGTTTACCATCTATTCTTAAATGCTGATCTTCATGTTCAAACAGGAAGTTATCAATGAACACACGTCCCGAGTCTATGGCGATATGCGATGGATGAATGTTCCATACCGTATCATTCAGCACTACTTTGGTGGGCTGTATGTTTATATCCGCCTGAAGAATAGGATGGGGGCCTTCTGTTTTAAAGAAACGGGTATCGGCGGCAAACTTACCACCGTAGGTCACATCAGTATTGTTTCCCCAGTTAATTGTTGTTTCCAAATGATCGTTTTTGGCATTGGCCTCCACCGAGAAGTTAAGCATTGCACCACTTTTCATCAACATGCCGCCTCGCAGTGAGCATTTGAACCGGTCGGAAGGATTCTCACAAAATAAAACACCCGAATCATACCGCGTTCCATTGTATTTGAATTCCGGAAAATGTCCTTCTACGTGCAATTTTTCCTCGCCATCGTTAAAATATCCTTTTAAAGATGCCGGAAGGTATAATTCCAGTGGAATCTGAAATAATTTGGATAGTACTTCGGTATTCTCCAGACAGATATCAAACTGGAAGTTATTGTGAGGATCGGGCATATTATCTTTTATAGTCAGTAAGGACGGAATATAGCGTTGTACTGTCTTCACTACGCTGGCGGGAATGGTGTGGTAGGAATAGTCACCGCGTATCACGGCTGTCATGAAGGATGAATTTATGCGCAACTCTTTTTCACCGCTTATCTGTCCGGCTGTAATAGTCAGGTTGTCAAGAAAGCATCCCCCTTCATCGGGAGCGTTTAATTGCAGGCTGTCCAATGAAATGCGCCCGTTCATGTCGTCAATGGATTTGCCGGTGAAATCGGCCGTAAGTCCCAGCGATATACTGGCATTTTCATAGTTGTCCGACAGATGGAGCTCGTGGGGGCGCAGGTCCTTAACGGATGCCTTCAGATTAAAATCAGGGATTGTTTTGGCAACATTGAAATTACCGTTTATCTGGACAGAACCATTTTCGTCGTCCATGGACAAGCGCCCGTTAAAGCCTCCGTCCTTATATACACCATCCAACATGATATTTTCATATTGATATTGACTATATTCAAAAGAAGATATGACTCCTTTGATATATGACTCCGGATATCGGTTCTTATAGTTGAAACCTTTCAGTTCCACATTGAAATCCACCTTGCCGAATTTCTTTTCCTGGTTCAGTAATTTTCCCAAATCCAAGTCAGCACTGGCCACACTGCCCGAATAGGTTCTGCTCATGCTTTGTTCATCAATGCTCATCATCACATCCGTTTTTACCATGCCTGCTCCTGTATGGAACAAGCCTGTCAATGTGAGGTCATGCAGATAGCCCGCCGCTTCTCCGTTAAAACGAATATAGTCCAAACGTTGCAACATAGGAGGAACCTTTCCCGCCAAGTTCGTCATCAGGATGCTTATTCCCTCTTTTGTCATGGTCAGATTACCCAGTTTGCCGTAAATGTACATATCCATGCCTGCATCCCAGTTACTCAAGGCAGCTTCACCTGCAATCATCAATCCGTGATGATTAGTCAGTCGCAGGGTGGGACAGTCCAAATGCTTGCCATGACCGGAGAAAACCAGATTTAGATCCAAAGGTTCTTCAAAACGTGACAAGGCAGGTACAAGGGAAGCCAGATCCTTCAGCACAACAGAAGCTTTCAAAGAGCCGTCATATATTATATTTTCTGTCATTTGGGGCAATTCGGGCAGGCTGTCATACTTCAAGGTCAAACTGTCTATCTTTAAAGCAGTATTTGAAAGTTCTACACCAAAATCCTTAATATCCAGACGTTTATTGTTGGCTGTAACTTTCATAGCAAATTTCTGCAATGAAAAACCACATTGTTCGTCAAAGCTGACCCGCCGGATAGCGGCATTCAACGAGTCGCTGCGCAATGCCTTCAGTGAAAGAGTTGCAGCGAGATTCTTCACCGATAGATGATGGGCATTGAACTTTCCGGGAGTTTCCGGTTCCGATAATATATCGTATGTCACTCTGCCACGTCTTATCAATACGGAATTAATTCGTAAATCCAGATTAGATTTTGTTTTAACCGTATCTTTGGATGCGAAGGCGTCTAACACAAACTGGAAATTAGGGGCAGATTCCGGAGTTTCCCGGTTCAAGTTGACCGTGAATCCGAAAAGCTGGACACTGCTGATGGTAACTTTACCGTTCAGTAAAGGAAGAAGGTCGAATTTTGCCGACAAGCGGGCTACTTTCAGCATCTCCTGATCCTTTCGGTCATGCAAAAGGACATCTTCCACGATGATACGGTTCAGCAGTCCCATATCAATCCGTCCTACAGATACCTCTGTATTCAGTATTGTTTTTAGTTCCTGAGCTACAAAAACAGATAATTTGCCCTGAACATACGGTATGTTCAGCAGCACAATTATTCCCAGGTAGACACCAATCAGTGTACCTAGCAGAATACGCACAGTGTACTTAAGACTCTTACTAGAAATCATTGTTTATTTTGGGCTAACAAAAATACGAATATCGTACGACGTAGCCCAAAATAAACGGAATTTTTTACTTGTTTTTATGCAATCTTTTCAACTCGAAGGAGAAAATGACACGGAAACATCCGATAATCAGGAAAGTAAGGGACAACATATAGAGCACGGTGACAGCGCCCAGTCCGGGTTGCCAGATGATAGCCATAGAGCAAAGAATGGCCAGAATGCCGAACACCAGATACCATCCCCAGTCCTTCGTGCCATAGCGTTTCAAATCTGTGGAATAGCCACACAATGTAAATCCTCTGAACATCAGCCAGAAAGCGACGATAAACGGAATCAGTTCCATGCTGACCAACGGATAGAATACCAGATAAATACCTATCAGTAAATCAATAATACCTCCGGCAAGATACCACCCCCAGCTGCTGATTGTTTTTTGTTTCCGG
Source organism: Phocaeicola sartorii JCM 17136 = DSM 21941 (assembly GCF_000614185.1). Classification (GTDB taxonomy): domain Bacteria; phylum Bacteroidota; class Bacteroidia; order Bacteroidales; family Bacteroidaceae; genus Phocaeicola; species Phocaeicola sartorii. The sequence continues at coordinate 153,465 of NZ_BAKM01000005.1, forward strand.
CGGCAAAAAAGATTTCCAGAATGCCGCTGGCCAGGATCGAGATACTGAAGATGATACTCAGTGCCACATAACTGCTCACAGGAGAGAATAATAAACACAGCGCTACCGCAATGTAGAGCAATCCCAGTAACAGGGACATCCACCAATTTTTTACAGCGTAGCCTAAGCCACCCACTAATTCATTCATATTTGTTAAGTTTTAGGTTATAATTTGAACTAATAACGCCCTCTTTGCAAAAAGGTTTACCTGCAAATACAAAAAAAGTATTTAAATACCATCGGTTGACTTTTAGAACTCAAAAAATATTCCGAACTTTGCACGCTGAAAACCAAATTGATAGTTCTATTTACATTTTGAATAAAAATTGAATAAAAAAAGAATGAAAGATAACAAAATCCCTTCTCCGCTAGTATCCCTTTTACCCGTATTCGTACTCATTTTATTATTGTTTGTCACAATTCGTACGTTTGGGAGTGATGCCTTGTCTGGTGGCAGCCAGGTTTGCCTGCTGGTGGCTACAGCAGTTTGTGTGCTGACAGGTATGGCGGGATTCCGTCGTCCGTGGAAGGACTTCGAACTGGCTATTACCAATAATATAGCCGGAGTAAGTACCGCACTTATTATCTTGCTGATCATTGGAGCTTTGTCTGGTGCATGGATGGTCAGCGGTGTAGTCCCTACATTAATATATTACGGCATACAGGTTATTCATCCTCATTTTTTCCTGGTATCCACTTGCATTATTTGTGCAGTAGTATCTGTCATGACAGGCAGTTCATGGACTACCATCGCCACTATCGGCATCGCACTGATGGGAATAGGGAAGGCGCAAGGTTTCAGTGAGGGTTGGATTGCCGGTGCGATTATCTCAGGAGCTTATTTCGGTGATAAAGTTTCTCCGCTTTCGGATACCACCATTCTGGCATCGTCCGTAACGGATACACCGCTGTTCACTCACATCCGTTACTTGATGATTACCACTGTTCCGTCACTTGTTATTACTTTGATCATCTTTACCATAGCCGGATTGTCGCATGAAGCCACTGATACCGGTCATATCGCCGAATACACCCGTATATTGAGCGATAAATTCCATATTTCATGGTGGTTGATGATTGTCCCCGTTGTCACAGCGATACTGATTGCGCGTAAAGTGCCTTCCATCATCACTCTATTTGCCTCTACAGCTCTGGCTACCGTCTTTGCTTTGATTTTCCAGCCCGGACTATTATGCGAAATCGCCGGACAAGGAGCCGGGGGAGTTGCCGCCTTGTTCAAAGGAGGGATGGGAATGCTTTATGGTGGAACCCAATTGGAAACCGGTCATTCGGAAATAAACGAACTGATATCCACCCGCGGAATGGCGGGTATGATGAATACCATCTGGCTGATTATCTGCGCCATGTGTTTCGGAGGAGCGATGACAGCCGGAGGAATGCTCGGCAGCATCACTTCTGTCTTTGTACGTTTTACGAAAAAGCGGATAGGAATGGTGTCATCTACAGTTGCATCGGGCTTGTTTCTGAATCTTGCTACAGCGGATCAATACATATCCATTATCCTGACAGGCAATATGTTTAAAGATATCTACAGCGCAAACGGTTATGAAAGCAAACTGCTGAGCCGTACGACAGAAGATTCCGTTACAGTCACTTCGCCATTGATACCTTGGAATACATGCGGTATGACACAGGCCACTATCCTTAGTGTTCCCACCATTGTGTACCTGCCTTACGCATTCTTTAATATTATCAATCCGCTGATGAGTATCACCATTGCTATACTGGGATATAAGATAAAGAAAAAAGCAGAGCAGCCGGCCTGTCATAATGATGATAGGAGCTGATGATTATATATCTTTTACGTGAAAGATTAGCAGAGTTCAAAAAAAACATGTACATTTACACACCTTAATTAATCATTTTATATTTTTACACTAATATGAAGAAACACATCACATTCGCTCTTCTGTTTGCGGCTGCATTGACAGTCCAGGCGCAGCAGGGAGGCATTTCAAGCGAAATGCTGAATCAAATCAAACAAAGTTATCAGGCAACCCCCGCCGACAAAGCTATCCGTAACGCCTTAGGCGGAACAAGTATCAACACGTTGGCCTTGAACCAGGAGAACCGTGCCGATTTTGATACGGAATTTTCACACAAGGTGTTATCCAAGGGGATAACCGACCAACAATCTTCCGGTCGCTGCTGGCTCTTTACCGGACTGAATGTGCTCCGTAGCCAGATGATTGCCAAATACGGACTGGATGAGATGGAGTTCTCACAGAACTACTGTTTCTTCTACGACCAATTAGAAAAAGCTAACTTATTCTTACAGGGAATCATTGATACCAGTGGAAAACCCATAGACGACAAGATGGTGGAATGGCTGTTCAAGCATCCCTTGAGCGATGGAGGACAATTCACAGGAGTTTCGGATATTATAGAGAAATACGGACTGGTTCCCAAGCGTGCAATGGTGGAAACTTTCAGCAGTGAGAATACCGGAAAGATGAGTAACCTGATAGGATTGAAACTGAAGGAATTTGGTTTACAACTACGTGAAGCCGCCGCTGCCGGAGCGAAACCGGCCGAACTGGAAAAGAAGAAGACAGAAATGCTGGGAACGGTTTACCGTATGCTGGTGCTGATCCTTGGCGAACCTGTTTCCACCTTTACATGGAGTCTGAAGGGTGGGGAAGCGAAAGAATATACTCCGGTGTCTTTTTATAAAGAATTTTTGGGAAATGATTTGACCAATAACTATGTGATGCTGATGAATGATCCCAGCCGCGAGTTCTATAAATGTTATGAAATAGATTTTGACCGTCACCGTTATGATGGCAAGAATTGGACTTATGTAAACTTGCCGATAGAGGATATTAAAGAAATAGCCATAGCTTCCATCAAGGACAGCACTATGATGTATTTTTCTTGTGATGTAGGCAAGTTCCTCGATAGCAAACGTGGCTTGTTGGACCCTGATAATTATGATTACGAATCATTGATGGGAACCACTTTCGGCATGGACAAGAAACAACGTATCCAAACCTTCTCCAGTGGTAGCAGTCATGCCATGACCTTGATGGCGGTGGACTTGGATAAAGCGGGAAAACCGAAAAAATGGATGGTGGAAAACAGTTGGGGCAGTGCCAGCGGATACAGAGGACACCTTATTATGACGGATAAGTGGTTCGACGAATATATGTTCCGTGTGGTGGCAGAAAAGAAATATGTTCCTGCCAAAGTGCTGGATATTTTGAAACAGAAACCGATCCGTCTTCCGGCATGGGATCCGATGTTTGCTGACGAAGAATAAGTGTCATCTCTTTGCATTGTATATAATTTAAACGGACTGTACAGATAAAGAAAGACTGTACAGTCCTTTTTTTATGTAAAATAGTTCACGAAATATTTGTTCATGCTGGAAATATTGTTTTCCTTTGTAATAACAAATAAAGAAAGGAGATAATAAGATGTTGACAGATTATCCATCTATACCTGTGCTGACGGGGCAGGTTGCCACGGATTTTGTAATCCGGGCAGAAAAAAATGCCCATAAGCGCATTCCTAAACTGACGAAGAAAGAGCAGGAAATGCTGAAAATGGTTCGTGAGAAAAGCAAGAATTTTAAATTCTGATTCAATAATGGACTTTTCCCTTTACACACATTGCGTGTTGCTGGCGTACAACGAAGAGGTTAGAAAACAATGCTCTGCATTTTCTTGTGGAAATACAGAACTTGATAAATTTTTCGAAAAAGATGCTGAAAATTATGCGGTAGAAATGTTGGGGAAGAGTTATTGTTGGGTAACAGACGACGAACAGAAGCAGATTGTTGCCATATTTACAGTGTCCAATGACAGTATAAAAACAAAAGATTTATTGTCCTCTTCTAAAAATAAGCTACAACGTCATATTAATAATCTTAAACGTGGACGTAGTTATCCTGCTGTTTTGATAGGACGTTTTGCAGTAAACAAACTCTTTCAGGGGAATGGCTATAAAATAGGTTCCCAAACAATGAATTTTATTAAGAGCTGGTTAATAGAACCGGATGATAAGACAGCCTGTCGTTTTTGGTAGTCGATGCATACAACAAAGAATCCGTTCTGTCGTTTTATTTGTCCAATAACTTTCTTCCTTTATTCAAGACGGAAGAGGAAGAAAAAGCTTTTTATCATATCTCGACAGAAGAACAACTCCACACCCGTTTGCTATATTTTGATTTAAAGATTAGGTAAATAAGTTTACCCCACCTCTACACATTGCATTATATCGGGACGGACTGCACAGAAAAGATAGACTGTGCAGTCCGTTTTTTATTCCAGAATATTGTTTATGTCTCTTTATTTTACTTTTCTTTGATTTCTCTCTTGCAAAAAGAAATATAATAGAAAGAACAGGCTTATTACAGTGATGAGTTATATTGTATAATAGGCTGGGGAAAGGCGTTTCTCGCATTCTAGGTATAATTAAAAAATGGGAAT
>NZ_BAKM01000004.1 GCF_000614185.1 Phocaeicola sartorii JCM 17136 = DSM 21941
GTTTCTTTCATCGGTATGGCTACTCAGGAGGTGAGTATCAAAGCCAATTTACAGATATCTTTAAAATCTGACACAGAGGTACTTGACGAAGTAATGGTTGTGGCATACGGCACAGCCAAAAAAGCCTCATTTACCGGGTCTGCTTCTGTTATGAAAGCAGGGGAGATCAGTACACAGAAAGAATCTTTGGTGAAATCACTGGAAGGCAAAGTCGCCGGAGTGCGTGTAGGCGGTTCTACCGGCGATCCCGGTTCGGATCAAAAGATTCTCATTCGCGGTATTGGTTCAATCAACGGATCCACACAGCCTTTATATGTTGTAGATGGAGTTCCGGTTGTGAACGATGACATGAGTTCCGGTCTGAAATCTCAATCTGTATTATCTTCCATCAACCCCGACGACATTGCCAGCATGACGATCTTGAAAGATGCGGCGGCAGCTTCATTGTACGGCTCTCGTGCCGCCAATGGCGTTGTCATCATTACAACCAAACAAGGCAAAGAGGGAAAGACCCGCGTCAGCTATGACATGGAAACAGGCTGGACCAGCATGGCTGTCCGCAACCAATATAAAATGATGGATGCCAAAGATACAAAAGACTATTACTGGCATGCCATTAAAAACTATTTTATAGAATATGCCGGCATGGATGAAGCGACAGCAGCCTCAGCAGCCAATGAGGAAGTGCCCGGCTGGTTCTATAACTATAACAGCGACACCAATACCGACTGGAAAAAGGAAGTGTACAAAAACGGACTGAATACCAATCATCAGGTTGCTATCAACGGTGGTAATGAAAAGACCCGTTTTTATACCAGCTTTGGATACAACAAAGTAAAAGGTATAGTAAAAGGCAGTGAGTTCGAACGCTATAGCGGTCGTTTGAACCTGGATCATAAAGTAACAAACTGGCTTAGAGTTTCGGCCAAACAAATGATTTCGTTCTCTTCAACTGAAGGATTCCGTGACCAAAACGATCAGTCACAAGGCTTTGGAACAACTTCTCCATTGTCCATCATGTTTTCTATGGACCCTACAGCGCCTGTAAAACTGGAAGACGGCTCGTATAATCCAAACGCTTCTTTCAGCTCTAAAATTTCCAACCCGAATCTGATGTTAGGACAAAAGACAGGACCAAGAGCTGAAACGGTAGCTTCGGACTTGATGCGTAGTATGACTAACTTTGAAGCAGAAGTAACACTTCCTTATAATTTCACAGCCCGCACTGTATTGGGATATGACTACATGAATAACAAAGAACGGGAATTCTGGGCACCGGAAAGTGTGAATGGAGAATCATTAGGTGGTCTGGGTACACGCTATGATTACACCAACAAGACGCTCACTTCTTCCACAACCCTGAACTATCACAACTCATTTGACAGACACAATGTAAATGCATTGGTCGGATATGAAGTGGAAGACCGGTCTTTGAACTATCTGTACGCAAGCGCAAAATCGTATGCTACTGACAAATTGCCCGATTTGGCCAACGGACAAAGCTACTCGACTTCAAGCAATGTATATGAGGCCGCGATCATGTCCTATTTCGGCAATATCAACTATGACTTCGACAATAAATACTATTTGTCGGCCAGTTTCCGCCGGGACGGTTCTTCACGTCTGGCAGCAGACAACCGTTGGGCAAACTTCTGGTCTGTATCCGGAGCATGGCGACTGAGCGGCGAAAGCTTCTTGCAGGACAACCCATTGTTCACAGACTTGAAATTGCGCGTTTCTTACGGTACTAACGGTAACCTGCCGGGTGACTATTTCGGCTACATGGATACTTATTCCACCAACGGAGGTTACGGAAGCAGTCCGGCCATTTATTGGGGAAATGCCGGAAACACAAAGCTGGGCTGGGAAAAATCTCAGAACTTCAACGTGGGTGTGGACTGGAATCTGTACAACCGCGTAAACCTGACAGTTGAGTATTATTCCAAACTGACCACAGACTTGCTGTTCCAGACACCGACATCCTATGTGACCGGTTTCTCAAGCCAATGGCAGAATCTGGGTAAAATGAAGAACCAAGGTGTTGAGTTTACCATCAGCTCTCAAAACGTGGTTACAGAAAACTTCACATGGACTACCGACTTGAACTTGACCCGCCAAAGCATTAAAATTAAGGAATTGCCCGACGGAGCAGACGTTCAATATGGTGACGGTAATATGTATTTGCTTCGCGAAGGTGAATCCATGCATACATTCTACCTGCCCGAATATATCGGAGTGAACTCTGAAACCGGTTTGGGAGAATTCTGGATTGACCCGGACGATCATTCCAAAGGCGTTACCAACTATTACAGCAAAGCTGGAAAAGGTATTGTAGGAAAGGCTGTCCCCGACTGGATGGGTGGTATGACCAACCGATTTACTTATAAGAATTTCGACTTGTCATTCATGATTTCATTCCAGACAGGCGCAAGTCTGTTTGACTATCCCGGATACTTCCTTACCTACAGTGACGGTGTACATGTGGGCAGTTTCAACATGACCGCTGATGTAGCAGGAAATTACTGGACTAAACCGGGCGACAAAGTGGACAATCCCAAACCTATCTATAACAATCCTTATCGTTCAGACCGATTCTCTTCCAGAACCGTACGTTCCACCGACAATATCCGTATGCGCGACATCACCTTTGGTTATAAGATTCCTGTTTCAAAGAAATACATCAATAACCTGAGAGTTTATTTCAAGGCAACCAACCCGTTCTTGATTTATTGTGCTACAAAGGACATAGATCCGGATGTGGATATCAACGGATACCGTCAGACAGACACTCCTCCCACCAAAGCGTTTATGTTTGGATTGAATTTCGAATTATAATTTAAAGGAATAACAAAATGAAAAATATATATTTAATTATAGGATTGGCTGCCGGAATCTCATTCTCTTCCTGCAGTGATTTTCTAGACAAAGCTCCAGGATCGGCCCTCCCGTCTGAAGGAGCTATTACTTCCGTGTTCGATTTGCAGAACGCTGTAAACGGTGTCGGTTATATCGTTTCGGAAGGCAGAATGACTTATAGCGCCGAGTTTGGAATCTATGCAGACTTGATGTCCGGCAATTTTAAAGTAATCAGAGACTACGGACAATCAAGCCCCATATCTTATTATGCTATGACTAAAAACGACGCATTGCCCGACTATGGTTATTATTACTATTACAAGGCTTTGGCCAATGCGAACAAGGCATTGAGCTATCTGGACAATGTAACCGGTGATGAAACTCAGATCAAGAATCTGCACGGGCAATTATTGGCATGGAGAGGACTGCTTCACTTTGATTTGGCAAGAATGTTCTGCCATATCCCGACGACGGTATCCAATCTTGATGAAGCCAACTCCGGTCTGGTATTGTCAACCGAGGCGTTCGAAGCCGATTACAAAGGAAGCCGTTCTACTTTGAAGCAGACTTATGACCAGATTATCCAGGACTTGACGGATGCCCTGCCCCTGTTGTCTAAATCCAAGAGCACCGGTTATCTCAATTATTACGGTGCCTTGGCATTAAGAGCACGCGCTTACCTATATTACGGCAAGAACGATCTGGCTTTAGCTGATGCAAAAGCAATTATCGAAAGCGGCGCATACAATTTGTATTCTAGAGCCGAATACCCCAATGTATGGGTACAGGAAGGCACGGCCGAATCAATATTCGAGCTGTTGATTACAGATAATTACAATGCGCAACGTAATTCATTGGGATATTATACAGACGCCACTGGTTATCCGGAATGCGGTTTCAATACAGACAGCGAATTGTTCAAGTATCTAAAAAACAATTCTCAAGACATTCGCAGCACCTTGATCAAAGATCAGACCGCGGCTTCTTACAAAACTTCCGCAGGATATTATCCAGCCAAATATCCGGGCCGTAATGGCAGCATTTACGTGAACAATCCTAAAATCATCCGTTTGTCCGAGATCTATCTGATCGCTGCAGAAGCCGCTTATCATTTATCGGGAGGGGATGCTGCCGCAATTTACCTGAATACGATCCGAAAAAACCGTATCGAAGGTTATGAAGATGTAAGCAGTGTGACATTGGAGGATATTCTTTTTGAGTATGAAAAAGAGTTGTTTGCCGAGAATCAGACCACATTCGCATATTGGAGAAACAAGAAAAGTGTCACTCCGGCCATGATTACAGATGTGATCAATTACAATGATTATCGGACTATCATGCCTATTCCTCAACGCGAAATAGACTTGAACAGTGCTTTAATTCAAAATCCTCAATATTGATAGAGGCAACATGAAGTGACCTTGAAAAGTCAGACAATTCAAACAGTTTCCTGTTATATAGAAAGAGTCCGGTATCACGCCGGACTCTTTCATTTTCTGCACACTCCATCTATTCATCCTCCACCTCCATGAAGGCTTCGGAATTTCCCTGTTGATGCAGCATGAAAAATTCCGCCGCATATCCTTTTCATGTATGATTATAGAAAGGATTCCACTTCCTTCCAGTCCTTCATATCGAAACTCGGCCTGAAAGGTAAAGAGGCCTCTTTCTTTATATTATAATAAATAGAACCATCCCCACATTCTCCGCCCCTGCTACATCATTCTTCCAGTTATCGCCTATCATCAAAGAAGTTTTCAATTCCGACTGGGTAGCCGACATGGCAAAATAAAAGATTTCCGGATAAGGCTTCAGCACTCCTATGTCTTCAGACAGAATAATCTTCTTGAAATATTCTCCCACTCCCGCTGAACGCATCTTCTGTTCCTGCAATTCCCGGAAGCCATTGGAAAGGATGTACAAATCATATCTGGAAGCCAGATACTCCAACGCCTCGCGTGCATGGGGCATCAGTTTCTTCTTATAAATAATATCAGCAAAGAAGTTTTCAGAATAGGCTTTTACCAATGCTTTATCATCCACACCCACTTGCAGCAGGGGATAAGAGAAACGTTGAATGTTCAACTCCTCCTTGGTTATTTTACGGTTTCCGTACTCCTCCCATAACGTCACATTCCGCGCTTCATAAATCTCATAGAAATGTTCAAAAGAACGAAAATAACGGTCGAAATGATACTTATCATACATATCTTGAAAGGTATCACGGGCATTTTCGGAAAAAGCCCACACCGTATCATCCAAGTCAATGAATATACTTTTGTACATACACAAATAAACAGATTAAAAAAGGGTTGTATCCACTCATGGCACAACCCTTTCACAAAACAATCATTCAATATCTCTTATTTCACCTGAATAACAAGATAGCGTGACACGCTCCAGAATTCAGTAGGATTCGTAATCTTCAAAGTCAGCTGGCCTTTCGCATCCTTCACCAGTTCGTATGAGCCAGCCGGATGAGTGGTCAACAATTCAGCACGTTTGGAATACAACTTGATTTCCTTGTCGGTACGGATGTCAATCTGAGTGAAATAATCCTTGTTGAAGTCCGCACTTTTCAGTACATCCCCTTTTTCAAGAATCTTCTGGTCCTTCAATTCAGATTTTGTTCCAAAAACAAACCAAGCAGCATTCAGTGCCTTATCCTGGCTGGCTACAGTAGCTGCTTTCGCTTCATTTTCAGCAGTCAGTTCACTTACATTCTGGTTCAAACCGGCCACAGCATCATCCAGTTCAGCGATACGGATGTTCTTTGAAGCCAATTCAGCCTGCAGTGTTTCAATCTGCTGCTGCTTAGCCTCCAGTTCCTTAGTCAGGTTGGCAATGGCTTTCTTCAACTGAGCGGAATTGTACTGGCTGTTCTTCAACTGTTTTTCCAGTTTCGCGATTTGCTCACGGTTTGCCTGCAATTTCTCACTGATGAAACGGATATCTTCTTTTATCTTGTCAGCATTGTTCTCACGGATAGAGCCACTCTGCAAGTCCACACGGTTTTCAGCCTCGTTTATCAGACGGAAACCTTCCTGCACTTCATTGAACGCACCCATGATATCATCTAATTCAGCATTTCTGTTTGACAGTTCCACCATCAAAGAGTCATTTTGAGCCTTCAAGGCATCTTTCTGAGCTCCATTACCGCATGAGGTCAATAAAGCTACAGATAACAGCGATAAAAATACTAGTTTTTTCATTTGCTTTACTTTTTAAGTTTATTCATTTTTAGTCCTCTTTCCCACCAAGTATAATTACGATTTCACCTCGCGGCTCGTTTTGAGTGAAATGCGCTATAACTTCAGTTAATGTGCCCCGAACACTTTCTTCGTGAATTTTCGAAATCTCACGACATACGGAAACAGGCCTTCCGGCACCGAAAAACTCGGCAAATTGAGTTAAGGTTTTCACTAAACGGTAGGGTGATTCATAAAATATCATCGTCCGCTTTTCTTCTTGCAAAGAAGTCAGGCGGGTTACTCTTCCCTTTTTTTGTGGCAGGAATCCTTCAAAGCAAAAACGCTCGTCAGGCAGACCCGACGCCACCAGCGCGGGTACAAAAGCGGTAGCTCCAGGCAGGCATTGCACTTCAATGTCATTCTTCACACACTCGCGCACGATCAAAAATCCGGGATCAGAAATACCAGGAGTTCCGGCATCAGATATTAAAGCAACGGTTTCGCCCGCTTTGATACGATTCACAATACCTTCCACTGTTTTATGCTCATTAAACTTATGATGAGACTGCATGGCGTTCTTAATTTCAAAATGCTTCAAAAGAATGCCCGAAGTACGTGTGTCTTCGGCCAATATCAAATCGGCCTCTTTCAACACACGGATGGCACGGAAAGTCATATCTTCCAAATTTCCTACAGGAGTAGGTACGACATACAGTTTTCCCATAAAACAAACACATTCTGTTATAACGGAACAAATGTAGAAAGAAATTACATGCATAAAGTTAATTGCCCCCATTATTTAACAGATGTTGCACTTTAGTTTAACATTATATCTTTTATTAATAAATTTCCGAGTGAAAATAGTCCTTTTTCAAGGTACAAGTCGTACATTTGTACCCAGAATTAATCTATATTGTTATATCGAAATTATGGTAGTTTTTTCAGAAGACCACATCCAGGAAACGCGTAGAAGAGGAAGAATAGAGGTAATATGCGGTTCGATGTTCTCAGGCAAGACCGAGGAACTGATCCGTCGTTTAAAAAGAGCAAAGTTTGCCCGTCAACGGGTTGAAATATTCAAACCGGCCATGGACACACGCTATTCGGAAGAAGAAGTCGTATCACATGACAGCAATTCCATTGCATCCACTCCCATCGACTCTTCCGCCAGCATCTTGCTTTTCTCATCAGACAAAGACGTGGTGGGAATAGACGAGGCCCAATTCTTTGATGAAGGTCTGGTTGATGTTTGCAATCAGTTGGCTGACAATGGCATACGAGTCATCGTAGCCGGATTGGACATGGATTTTAAAAGGATTCCTTTTGGTCCTATTCCTGCCCTGCTGGCTATTGCGGACGAAGTAACCAAAGTCCACGCCATTTGTGTGAAATGTGGAAATCTGGCATACGCCACCCACCGGATCACCAAAAGCGAAAAGCGGGTTTTATTGGGCGAAAAGGCAGACTACGAGCCACTTTGCCGGGCCTGCTATATGGAAGCTTTGAAAGAGGAAAGTGAAAATAAATAACAGACGCCTTATGCAGCAGAAAAAAATAACATTCGACAGCTTTATCCGCGGGATACTGACGGCAGTTGTCATTATCGGCATTCTATATTTGGTAAAACGGCTCAGCGGAGTGTTGCTCCCCTTTTTCGTGGCATGGCTTATTGCCTACCTTATCTATCCGATGGTTATTTTCTTCCAGCACAAGCTGCGTCTGAAGAACCGGGTAATCTCCATATTTGTTGTTTTATTAACCTTGGCATCTATCCTGACCTTGGCATTTATAGGACTTGTCCCCCCTATCATCGAAGAATTCGGTAAACTGAAAGAACTGCTTACCGATTATTTTGTGGAAGGTTCCAAGCAAGCGGCCATTCCCGGCACTGTGGCCAACTTCATAAAAGAGCATATAGATATGCTGAAAATACATGAAGCACTGAACGAAAACAATTTCGCGAACACCATGCGCAATGTACTTCCGCAAGTATGGGCATTGCTGACCCAGTCCGTCAATATTGTGGTCAGTGTATTTACCTCATTCATCATCCTGCTTTACACCTTTTTTATTTTATTGGATTATGAAGCCATCGCACGAGGATGGATCAAGCTGGTTCCTATCAAGCATCGTGAAATGACAGTACGCATCGTCACCGATGTGCAAGATGGCATGAACAAATATTTCCGCGGCCAGGCGTTTGTCGCTTTTTGTGTAGGAATTTTGTTCAGCATAGGTTTTCTTATCATTGATTTCCCACTGGCTATCGGTTTCGGCCTGTTTATCGGACTTCTCAATATGGTACCTTATCTTCAGCTCATCGCTTTCATCCCCACCATCCTGCTAGCCTTACTGAAAGCAGCTGATACGGGAGAGAATTTCTGGTGGATATTATTTTGCGCCTTTTTGGTGTTCTGCATCGTGCAAATCATACAAGACGCGCTGATCGTGCCGAAAGTTATGGGAAAAATCACCGGCCTGAATCCTGCCATCATTTTATTATCCCTCTCCGTCTGGGGAGCGTTAATGGGAATTGTAGGAATGATTATCGCTTTACCTTGTACCAGTTTAATGCTTTCTTACTATCAAAGGTATATACGGATAAAAGAAAAAGAATTTTCCGAAAGGACAGAAACAACTGATAATCAACAGATAGATAAATCAGAAGAAAAATAATTCAAAAAAAGAAAGCAATATATTTGCATGTTTCATATTAAACGTCTACCTTTGCACTCGCAATTCGGAAGAATAGCAATAATAAAGGATTGATTCGCTAGCTCAGCAGGTAGAGCACAACACTTTTAATGTTGGGGTCTTGGGTTCGAGCCCCAAGCGGATCACTGAAACGCTGGACAGAAATGGACAGTAAATGTACAACTCCTACAATATCAAGGTATTGTAGGAGTTTTTCTTTGTATAATGTCTGTGACCTAAGACATGAAAAGGTCACAAAAAGACACACTTTCGTGACCAATTCGTGACCTGTCCACCCTCTAAGATTTTAGGTCACGGAATGTCCAAAATTGACGGTTTGTTGTCTTGATTTGTCCGTACTGCAAATATCTCATTTTCAGTTCATCAATTTAAGTTTGTAACTAAAAAAAAGAGATTATGAGAAGTACTTTTAAGCTACTCTATTTCGTCAAACGAAATGCAGTAAAGAAGAACGGCAACGCACCGATTATTGCACGTATCACTATTGACCAAGTTGTAGCCCAGTTTAACACCAAGCTGGAAATAAATCCGGCTCACTGGAGCGTGGAATTAGGCAAAGCTTCCGGCAGAACCGCAGAAGCCGTACATATCAATTCCATGCTGGAAAGTATTCGTAGCACAGTTCATCAACATTACCATGCGTTAATGGCGCAAGACGGATATGTAACCGCAGAACTGGTAAAGAACGCTTTTTTAGGCAAGATAGCAAGGGAACGGACTTTGATAGAGTTCTTCAAACAGCACAACGAACAGTATTTGCAAAAGGTTAAAATGAATACCACAGACAAAACCTACTCACGTTATGAACTGACAAAGAAACGGCTTATGGAGTTTATGAAGTTTAAATACTCCGTTTCCGATATGCTCATTAAAGATATAAATGTGGTATTCATTGAAGATTTCCTGTTGTATATCAAGAATAACTATGGGTGCAGCCATAATACGGCGATGAAGTTTGTACAACGCTTTCGCACGGTGGTAAACTTTGCCAAGAATACGGGTTTAGTGACTGCCGACTTTCGGGAGTTATCGGGTAAGGTTTGAGCGTACCGATAGGGATTATCTGACTATGGAAGAAATTACCGCTATTTACAATCACGAGTTCAGCACTAAGCGACTGGAACAAGTGCGTGACTTGTTTATTTTTAGCTGCTATACGGCACTTTCTTACATTGACGTATGCGAACTAAGACAAGAGGACATTCGCACCGGATTTGACGGTAATTTGTGGATTATACGGAAAAGACACAAAACGAATGTTACATCTACCGTCCGGTTGCTGGATATACCAAAAGCCATATTGGAAAAGTACAAAGATAAATTGCCAAACGGTAAGATTTTACCCATTATCAGCAATCAGAAAATGAATGATTACTTAAAAGAAATCGCAGCCATTTGCGGAATTGAAAAGACCTTAACCTATCATGTCGCAAGGCATTCTTGTGCGACTTCGGTACTGCTTGCCAATGGTGTTCCCATTGAAACGGTATCTAAGATTTTAGGTCATACCAATATCCGGACTACTCAAATTTATGCGAGGATTACCGATTTGAAGGTAAGTAACGACATGGAAATGTTGGCTCAAAAGCTGGACGCTGCACACAGGATTGCCAGCCGATGAAATCATGTTATCGTCAGATAACAGCAAGGTGTGATTTGTGGCACACAAATCTGTTTTCCGTGCCGCAAAACACCTTGGGCAAATTCACTCCGAAGTCGTGTTGCCAATTAAAAAAAGACATTCCCTAACTAAAGATTTTCGCTCGTCGGGACGGGTGGTCCCGCCCCTTGCCGCTGGGCGTTCCCCGACCGATGAGTTGTTAACTAGTCAGAAACAATAAAATACACAATATCAGTTTATTTATTTTCATACATACAATATAATTTCTCAATGAAATAAGTTATATTTGAAGTCATAATTGTAGATTCTATTAAAATAAGTTTAAACCCATGAAATACGGAAGACATCAAATTGATAAAGCAGGAGAGATTATCATGTCCTCAAAAAACAATGAAGATTATGATAATGCAATGTTAAAGATAAATGAATGGAGAACATTGCATCTTCCTGCTTTAGACACTTTACAAAAAGAACTACTCTCTTTGTTAAATCCAAACAAAACTGATATTTTTTTAACATCTAGAAGATTAAAAAGAATCACCTCTATTTTATACAAACTCGATATTAATCCAGAAATGCGTTTAGGAGGAATGCAAGATATTGGTGGTTTTAGAATTGTGGTTAATGATATTGAAGCTTTACTAAATACTAAAAAGGTTTTATCTGAAAATATTCCTACAAGCTTTGATTTAGTTAAAATCATGGACTATATTCAAGAACCTAAAGAAAGCGGATATCGTAGCATTCATTTTATTTACAAGTATAAATCCACTGACGATAATACAGACGGCGCAAAAGTTGAATTACAAATAAGGACTAAGTTGCAACATAGCTGGGCTATGGCAGTTGAAACTGCTGGTTTAATAACAAGCACACCCCTAAAATCTAGTATGGGTTCAGATGACTGGCTGACTTTTTTCAAAATTGTAATGTTCTCTATTTTCGATTAAAGAAAAGCAGCCTATTCTGAAAGTGCACAGAGAACAAGGATATGACGTACATGGTTGATGAAGCTACTATACGCAATCAATGTCGAGCATAATCATAGTGACACATTAAAAGTACTAAATGTATCAGGTATCCAGGCTAAGAAAGAAAATTTCAAAAACGGCTATTATATATTAAATATTAACTTTGAATCAAAAATCGTAAAAATCAGCGCCTATTCAAAAGAAAAAGAGAACGAAGCATCTATGGCATATTCAGAATTAGAAAAAGGAGTAACAGATAAATGTAATGCCGTTGTTTTAGTGTCAGTTCCTAAAATGAAAGAATTACAAGATGCATATCCTAGTTATTTCCTAAACACATCAGAATTTCTTTTAGCTATTGACACAATGATGGAAAATTGCAAAAAAATGAAACTTATTCCTTCTTGACCAATATAAAAACTTTCATCCTTTGCTAAAGATTTTCACTCATCGAGACGGGTGGTCCCACTCCCTTGCCGCTGGGCGTTCCCCGACCGATGAGTTTATTTTGCAATCCTGCAATCTTGTTTTATTGAAATATTGATAGCTTGATTGATTGAAAGCAAGATTTCAATATGGCAGGATTGAATGAAAACAATAAACCATTCAATATTGATTGAAATACTGAATGGTTTATTTATTTCCAAGAATATAATTACTTGCGAAAAGAAAATAAAACTCGCATCATGTATCGTTTTCATCCATTCTTCGGAGCAGACTTTTTTGCAATGTTTCCAAATACCGAGTTCTATTTATCTTACGGCTTCGCATTTCCAAATAAGAATGATATAAATCACCAATATCTATACTGAACACATTTTCAAAATATCCTGCAATCTCTTTTAAAGTAGCCGTTCCTTTATTAAAATCCCCATTCGCTTCTAAAGCATAAATCAGTTCTACCAACGCCCTTTTAGAGCCAGTCCAACGCAAAATAGTTTCTACAACCTGTCCGTTATCCGCTTTGCGCTGTACAATACGCTCCAATTCTTGCAATCTGTTAGTCAAATAGATTTTCAACAGTTCGTTGGTAATAATTTTAGCCACTTTAAAATCATATCCGGTTGAATATAGAGGGTCTTTATCAATATGGGAACTGTCTGTACATATTCGTAAATCGTTTTGGTTTCGGGTAAAATAATACCTATCCAAATAAGTAGATTTAGAACGGTAATACTGATAAAAGTCCAAGTTCCTACTGAAATAAAACGTCAAACTATCCAATTCTTTATATAAATACTCTCTTTGTTTCATATCACTACCGGTAGGATATTTACTCTCAATGACATATATTTTATTGTAATACAAATACTTGCTCAATACTTCCGGCTTATACTCCTTAAAAAAAGAGATTTCTTCCGTTTCATCAGCAAACTGATAAGCTAATATATATTTTCTCAATTCATCACATAAAGGCTGAATAAAACGCATCATATGCAAAGCACTGTCAATGCCCATACAATCATCTATACCGAGCTTTTCTATCTCTGTATTGATTTGGAACAATATCTTATCTACAAATTGCATAGAATATCTTTCAAGTTTCCGTTCTCTAATTTATATAATGAGTTCCCAGTAAATCATCAGTGGGCATAGGCATACCACAACTTTGGCAAATTCTCTGTTTCATATTTTAATTGAGTCGATAAATAAAATTAACTACAAATCTAAAAATCACGTTCTCGCATTAAGGTATTCAGATAAAGACAATATCGAATAAAACACATTTTTAGGATTACAGCTTTCTAAGGCTGTAGCTTCACTTTGTGGAATACTCCAAGCAGCAGACAGACACATCACATTGGCTTTCCTGCACTCCGTTATATCCGAAAGTGCATCCCCGATATATACGATTTCATTTGCAGCCAAATGATAATCGCATAAGAGTTCTTTCAATGCTTCCGACTTGATGTTCCTTTCAGCGTTTCCCGTAATGATTTTTGCAAAAGAAGTCTTCATATTGAATTGCTTGAGAGTTATATCACAACTGTTCATCCCCTTTCCAGTGATAAGCACCACAATGATACTCTTTTGTTTTAATAAGGCTATCAACTCACGTATTCCCTCAAAAGGTGTCGGACACATTTCTTGATGCAGTTCCTTATAAATCACATAAAATTTATGCAACGCCTGTTGCCGATAGGGTTCATCAACGACACACCCAATCATGCCTTCTTCATTCAAACCAAAAGTATGCCCCACTTCTTCGTCCGACAATTCATGTCCGATATATGGTTGTGTGGCTTTCTTGAAAGCCTGTACGCACATCGGTAAGGTATTGCCTATCGTACCGTCCAAATCAAAAGCGACTAATTTAATCATGGCTATGCGAAGTATTGATTTTCCGAATTACCCTACATGGATTTCCTATAGCAAGACTATTTGACGGAACAGATTTAGTGACAACACTTCCCGCCCCGATAACGCTTCCCTGACCAATAGTAACACCCGGCAGGATAATAACACCGCCGCCAATCCAACAGCCGTCCTCAATGGTAACAGGCAGGGCATACGTGTGACGGATATATGCTGTCCCTTTTTCTGTTTCTATCGGTGTCAGCCGCTCATTCAATTCAACAGGGTGGGTAGCCGTATAGATTTGCACATTGGGGCTATCAATACATTGTTGCCGATAATGATTTTGTTGCAGTCCACAAAGGTACATCCGGTGTTTATGCTGACATTATTACCTATGCTGATGTTACAACCATAATCGCATATAAAAGAATGTCCTACTGAAACTTTCTTGCCAATGCTTTCAAACATTTCTTTCAGTATTGCATATTTCTCTTCTTTACACTCATACGACAAGGAATTGTATTTCAGCAACAATTCATGCGTTTTTCTTTTAAACTCCATAAATACGGGAGCATGGCAATTGTACCATTCGCCCGACAAGCATTTTTCCAATTCATTTTTCATACCTAATCATGATAAAAGTTACTGCTTTATTTTATTCATGGCAAAGTTATACATATTTAAGCGTAAATATATGTATTATTTTTCCTTTTATCTGTACCTTTACACCTAAAATAGCAAAATAGATAAAATGAAAAGGGAAAATCTACACCAGCCGTTTGAAATTTGTTTCAGTGAACTGGACGAATCACAATTAAAGGAACACGACCATACTTTTTTTGAACTGGTGTATATTCTATCGGGAACAGGTATTCAATGGATAAACAACAATAAATTTCCGTATCATGACGGACATCTTTTCATGATTACCCCCGGTGATATACATTCTTTCGACATTCATACTACCACAAAATTCGTATATATAAAGTTCAATGACATTTATATTCATTCGGCTGTTTTCGGAGCAGAAAACATTCAACGGTTAGAATTTATACTGCAACACGCTAATCATCGCCCCGGTTGCATATTGCGCAATCAAACCGACAAATTGCTGGTAAAACCTATGATAGAAGCGATTATCCGTGAATATGTGAACAGGAACATATACAGCAGTGAAATTATTACGCAGTTAATCAACACAATTGTTATTGTTGTTGCCCGTAACATTACTATGTTCCTACCTGAACAGATAGATGAAAATTCGGAAGAAAAGTCACTGAACATCTTGCAATATATTCAGTCTAACATTTGTTATCCCGAAAAGATAAAGGTTAAAGCGATAAGCCAACATTTTGGTATTTCCCCTAATTATCTTGGGAGATACTTCAAAAAGCAGACTAACGAGACCATGCAGCAGTATATCTTAAACTATAAAATGAAAATGGTGGAAAGTCGGCTTTTGCACAGTGAAATGAGAATTAGCGAAATAGTAGAGGAACTGGGATTTACAGATGAAAGTCATTTGAACAAGCTATTCAAGAAATACAAAGATTGCAATCCAACTGATTTTCGGAAGAAATATCGTATTTAATAAGGCTATTTTTTAGTGCAAGGTGCAAGTATATATTTATATATATAGCTTGCACCTTGCACTAACCTTAGAATGTTTATTTTCAACGATTTGCATAATCCGAAAATAATGCGTACATTTGAACCCAAGATGTTGGCAGACAGACACCGGACAACAGCAGACAGTTTTTAAGGACTAAAGCGTGACGGATACAAAGCCAAAATTACTGAAAGTACTGATATTTAGGAAGAAATAACGCTTGGTTCATAACCCAAGCGGATCACCAAAGAATCAAGCAGTTATCTAATTTAGATAGCTGCTTTTTTCGTTTAGAACACTATATTTTGCTACATTTATGTAAGCCAGTGTGTAAAGCAACAACCGGTCAAACAGACCAACCATACTGTTCTATTTCTCCCTTTTAAGCATAAATAATACCGATGACTTGCTCATTCCTAGAATAATAAATACCTTTGCAACCCTAATTTTAAAAAGCAATGAAATTTGATATCAAAAGACATATTTATCTTACACTCTTATTCATCTTATCCTTCACTACAGGAACGGCGAATCCACAAGAAGCAGACAGCATCCGTATAACGGTAACAGATACGATACCTACCTATACCAGTGACTCCGCAGTCATCAGCTTCCTGAAAGATGCCGGCATTCCCATCACCCGGAACAGTAAACTGAAATTATTGAAAAGCGGCCGCGCCAAATTCATCGACCTCTTTGAGGAAATACGAAAGGCGAAACATCATATTCATCTGGAATACTTCAACTTCCGTAATGACTCCATAGCCAATGCACTATTTGACTTATTGGGTGAGAAAGTGAAAGAAGGAGTGGAAGTCAGAGCACTGTTCGACGCTTTCGGCAACCTGTCGAACAACAGACCGCTGAAAAAAGAGCATCTGAATGCCATCCGCGCCAAAGGCATAGAGATTGTCAAGTTTGACCCTTTTAAATTCCCCTACATCAATCACGCCCTGCACAGAGATCATCGCAAGATTGTAGTCATAGACGGAAAGGTGGGATATACCGGCGGCATGAACATAGCCAACTATTATATCAAAGGCCTGCCGGAAATAGGCGACTGGCGAGACATGCATATCCGCATAGAAGGGGAGGCTGTAAATGAGTTACAGGACATCTTCTTGACCATGTGGAACAAAAGCACCAAACAGCATGTAAGCGGAGACAAATACTATCCCTTACGAAACGATTCCACTTTCAAAGGAGACAAGAAAGTAGCGATAGTGGACCGTGTTCCCAGAAAAGCTCCCAAACTGATGCGGCAAGTGTACATCAAGTCCATTGATGCCGCACAGGACAAGGTACAGATAGTGAACCCGTACTTCACCCCCACCTCCAGCGTCAAGAAAGCCATTAAACGCGCCTTGAAACGAGGTGTGGAAGTAGAGATCATGATACCGGGTAAATCGGACATTCCCTTCACCCCTGACGCCGCTTTCTATACTGCGAACAAATTGCGCAAGAAAGGAGCGGAGATTTACGTGTACAACGGAGGGTTCCATCACTCCAAAATCATGATGGTGGACAGCCTGTTCTGCACCGTGGGAAGCACCAATCTGAACAGCCGCAGCCTGCGCTACGACTACGAGGTGAACGCCTTTATCTTTGACAAGGCAACCACCCACGAACTGAGTACCATGTTCGAACACGACAAACTGGACAGTACCCTCCTCACCAAAGAAGAATACAAAAAACGCTCCGGTTGGAAGCGCTTTGTAGGTTGGTTTGCCAATCTGTTCACACCGTTCCTTTAACCCGAGGAACGGCGTAATTGCTCAATTCCAAATATCCGTATCCCATTCCGGAGTCCAACCGGTGACTGTTCCCTGTTAGTCCGGCTTCCACTTCTGGAGACATCCATTTACACGTACGTACGTGTAAATGGGGTTCGCATTTTGCCGTTTCATAACTGGAGTTTGAAGCGGATTCTACAAGCAGAGTGTTCTTTCTTCCATCTATTTCACCTTATTATAAGGTGAAGATAAAATAAATCCCTTTTTCATCCCCTCAAACTACGATATTTTTCTTATTTTTGCCCAAATATGTAATTCCGCCCGATAAGGCACAAGAGAACGAGATAGAACGATGAGAGTAGTTGATTTAATAAAAAGTACGGATAAGACGGCTTTTTCTTTTGAAATCCTCCCTCCGCTGAAAGGAACGGGTATTGAAAAACTATATAAGACGGTTGATACGTTACGCGAATTCGACCCTAAATATATCAATATCACCACCCACCGCAGCGAATATGTATACAAAGACCTGGGCAACGGGCTGTTCCAACGCACACGCCAGCGCCGCCGCCCGGGAACGGTTGCTGTTGCCGCCGCTCTGCAAAACAAATACAATATAACAACAGTGCCGCATATCCTGTGCAGCGGCTTTTCCCGCGAAGATACGGAATATGTATTGCTGGATCTCCAGTTTCTGGGTATCACCGACTTATTGGTGCTGCGCGGTGACAAGGCAAAGCATGAATCGGCCTTTGTTCCCGAAACCAATGGTTATAACCATGCCATAGAACTGGAATCACAGATCAACGATTTCAATAAAGGCGTGTTTGTGGACGGTTCACCCATCAAGATAACAGGAACCCCTTTCAGTTATGGAGTAGCCTGCTATCCCGAGAAACACGAGGAATCGCCCAACATGGAGCAAGATATTTATTGGCTGAAAAAGAAGATAGAAGCGGGAGCCGAATATGCTGTAACACAGATGTTCTATGACAACCGCAAATACTTCGAGTTTGTAGAAAGAGTAAGGAAAGAAGGTATCAATGTACCGATCATCCCCGGCATCAAACCTTTCCGCAAACTATCCCAGCTAAGTATGATACCCAAGACATTTAAGATAGACCTGCCACAAGAACTGGCAGTCGAAGCAATGAAATGTCAAACCGATGAAGAGGCCGCAGCCCTTGGCATAGAATGGTGCATACACCAGTGCAGAGAACTGATAGGTTATGGTGTCCCCAGCATCCATTTCTATACCGTAAGTGCTGTGAACAGTGTGAAAGAAGTAGCGAAAGCGATTTATTAGTGGTGAGTAACTAGTGATTAGAAAGAATGTTTTTTAAAGATGTAATAGGACAAGAAGAAGCAAAGGAACGGCTCATTGCCGAAGTAAAGGAAGGGAGAATCCCTCATGCCCAACTGATTTGCGGTCCCGAAGGTACAGGAAAGTTACCTTTGGCAATAGCATACGCCCGTTATATTTGCTGTGAGAACCGTGGCGGGCACGATGCATGCGGAGTATGCCCCTCTTGTGTGAAATTCAACAAACTGATACACCCTGATTTGCATTTCGCCTTTCCCGTGATCAAGAAAAAAGCCGGAAAGGACACGGTATGCGATGATTTCATAGCAGACTGGCGCAACTTTGTTCTGCAAAACCACTATTTCAATCTGAACCATTGGCTGAAAGAAATGGGAGCAGAAAACCAACAGGCGCAAATCTTCGTGAAAGAGAGTGACGAGATTGTACGAAAACTCAGCTTGAAATCCAGTCAGGGCGGTCATAAAATCATGATCATCTGGCTTCCCGAAAAAATGAACATGGAATGCAGCAACAAACTGCTGAAGTTATTGGAAGAACCTCCCGCCATGACTGTTTTCTTATTAGTATCCGAAGAGCCTGATGCCATCCTGCAAACCATCCAGAGCCGTACCCAACGATTTAACATTCATGGTATCGAAGAACCTGAGATTTCAAAAGTACTGCAAACCAAATACGGATTGCAACCGGAAGACGCCGACGATATAGCGCACCGCTCAGAAGGCAATTTCCTGAAAGCACTGGAAACCATACACCTGAGCGAGGAGAACAAATTGTTTTTTGAACTCTTCATAAGCCTGATGCGCCTCTCCTACCAACGGAAGATACGCGAGATGAAACAATGGAGCGATGCGGTAGCCTCCATGGGGCGTGAGCGTCAGAAGAATTTTCTGGCCTACTGCCAACGCATGATACGCGAAAACTTCATATACAACTTTCATCAACGTGATTTAGTGTATATGAATCCCGAGGAACAAAATTTTTCCACCCGTTTCGCACCGTTTGTCAACGAGCGGAATGTGATGGGCATAATGGACGAACTAAGTGAAGCACAACTACATATAGGACAGAATGTGAACCCCAAAATGGTGTTCTTTGATTTCTCTTTGAAGATGATTGTGCTATTGAAAAATTAAAAGTTGAGAATTGGAGATCAGGAAACAATAGCATTGCATGGCATTTATTTCTTAGTTCTCAATTCTCAATTCCCAATTAAAACAGAATTATGGATAATGAATTCAAATTAAAGGACGGAAGTGGCTGTTTGTGTTGCAAAGGCTGCGGACGACAGGATAAGCAGCTGAACACATACGACTGGCTGGCTGATATCCCCGGAAACACCGAGGAACAGGAAATGGTCGAAGTTCAATTCAAGAATACCCGCAAGGGGTATTACAAGAACAGCAACAAACTGAAGCTGGAAAAAGGAGATATAGTAGCTGTAGAAGCAAGTCCCGGACACGATATCGGTACGGTAACCTGACGGGAAGACTGGTGCCTTTACAAATGCGCAAGGCAAACATCAAGCCCGATGCTGAAATCAAACGTATCTACCGCAAGGCTAAACCGGTAGATATGGAAAAATACGAAGAGGCTAAAGCCAAGGAACATGATACCATGATCCGCTCCCGTCAAATAGCCAAAAATCTGAATCTGGACATGAAGATCGGTGACGTGGAATATCAAGGAGACGGCAACAAAGCTATCTTTTATTACATTGCGGACGAACGCGTGGACTTCCGCCAACTGATCAAGGTATTGGCTGAAGCTTTCCGCGTACGTATCGAGATGAAACAAATCGGTGCCCGCCAGGAAGCCGGACGCATTGGCGGCATCGGACCCTGCGGCCGTGAATTGTGCTGCGCTACCTGGATGACAAATTTTGTGTCCGTATCTACCAGCGCAGCCCGTTATCAAGATATTTCCCTGAATCCACAGAAGTTAGCCGGGCAATGCGCCAAACTGAAATGCTGTCTCAACTATGAGGTGGATGCTTATGTAGAGTCCCAGAAACGCCTGCCTAGCAAAGAAATGACTTTGGAAACTGTAGATGGGACTTTCTATTTCTTCAAAGCGGACATTCTGAAGGGAACCATCATGTATTCTACTGACAAAAACTTCATAGCCAATGCTGTAACCATCACCGCACGCCGTGCATTTGAAATTATCAATATGAACCGACGTGGTGAGAAACCGGAAAGCCTGACCGAATCCGTGAAAAAGAACGAACCTCAGAAACCTGTCGATTTGGTGGAACAGGAAAGCTTAACCCGGTTCGACAAACGAAAAGGTAACAACAGCAACCGAAAGAAAAAGCGCAAACCGGAAAACAACGGCAATAACGGTACCAACGGAGAAGGTACCCCTAACGAGAACAAACGTCCACAACCATCCAGAGAGAACCGGCTGCAACAGCCAAAAGAGAACCGGCCACCCAGAGAAGGGCGTCCCAAGCAACCCAGAGACCCCAAAGAACCTAGGGAACCTAGAGAAAACAGGACTCAACAACCACGCGAGGAGAACGGAAACCACCCTAAAGAAGAAAACCGTAAGCGGGAAAACCGCGGTCGGGAAGAACGCAACCGGGAAAATAAGGAAGACGGAAACCGGAACCGCAACAGACGCCGTCCCAACAACGGCAACAATGAAGGAGGCGGTGAAAACCGGAACGACGGAGGCGGAAAGGAAAACAACAATAACAACAACGGAAACAAGAGCCAAACTCCGAATGAAAAGCCACAAACTCCTGCATCAACTAAAGAATAAACTGACATGGCTGCCAATCCTAATATTGGCAGCCTGTCAAAACAATACAGTCTATCACTCTTATGAACGTGTCCCTTGACGGATGGAGTAAAAGTGATACGCTTGTCTATACCTTGCCCAATTCGATCCCTGCCGGAAATTACGAAGTGGAAATCGGCATACGCCATCAAGAATCTTACCCTTACAGAGATCTCTGGTTAGAAATCGGCCATAACACACAAGATTCCTTGGTTTATGTCACAGATACTTTGCAACTCTTTCTTGCCGATGAAGCCGGAAACAAAACAGGAGACGGCCCTTGCGGACTATATCAATGCGGCCTGCCTTATAAGGCATCCCTTCCCATCCGCGCGGAAGGAAGCACACGTGCTTTCCGCATCGTTCACATCATGACGGACAATCCGTTAACAGGAATCAGTGATGTAGGTATCCGGTTGCGAAGGTTGGAAAGCCCGATGAACTAATGTTTCCCCCGTCCTGCATCAATGCGCAGAAATACAAAAAGCAAGATTGTAAATCCCCACAAGGAAGACCCTCCATAACTAAAAAAAGGCAATGGTATGCCGATAACGGGAGTCAGCCCCAACACCATACCTATATTAATAAACAGATGGAATAAGAAGATGCTCAGCACCGAATATCCATAAACACGGGCAAAACGGGTATGCTGGCGCTCCGACACCACAATAAGACGTAAAATCAGTCCGGTGAAAAGAAGCAAAACAACAGCCGAGCCTATAAACCCTTCTTCTTCTCCTACCGTACAGAAGATAAAGTCCGTATCCTGTTCGGGTACATACTTCAGCTTGGTCTGCGTACCATTCAAAAATCCTTTTCCCCATAAGCCTCCCGAACCAATGGCAATCTTACTCTGATTCACATTATATCCTGCTCCGGCCAAGTCCTCCTCCATGCCCAGCACCACCTTGATACGTATCTGCTGATGCGGCTCCAGCACATGATTGAAAACATAATCAGCAGAAAAGAGAAACCCCATCGATCCTATCGCGAACAGAGCGATATAAAAATAATTGCGCATACGTTCACGCATGGAAAGGAAGATCAAGTAGAACAATAAAGCTACACACAACCCATATTGAAACCAGGTAACATCAAAAGGGATGACATAATACGAGAATAATAAAGCCAGCAAGGTACCACCGGCGCAATCCCCAGAATATACCACACTACCGATGCTTTCTTACAATAACTATTCACCAGCAAGGCAGAAAGAATGACGATCAACAACAATACGGAAAATTCACCGATAGAAGTACAGTCATCCGCCATCAGTTCATTGTCAAAACGGATTCCAACTACAAAATAAACCACAGCACAAATTCCCGCAAACAAAATAGAACCCGGCATCCCCTCCCTGTAAAACATAAAAAAGAAAGCCAGATAAACCAGCGCCGACCCCGTTTCCCGTTGTAAGATAATAAGCAGCATAGGCAGCAACACCATCCCTACTATAGGCAATGAATACTTCAACTTGCTCATGGTAAACCCATAGACATTCATGAATTTAGCCAAAGCCAGCGCTGTAGCAAATTTAGCGAACTCCGCCGGTTGTAAACTTACAGGCCCGAATTTTATCCACGAATAAGAGCCCTTGGTATCCTCTGCCAGAAAAGGTGTTACCAGCAGCAACAGCAGCATAGCCCCGTACAGAATGTAGGCAAACATATCATATAGTTTATCCTCCAACATCATCAGGATAAATCCAAGCCCCAACGAGCAACAGATCCATACAAACTGTCTTCCCGCACGGGTATCGAAACTGAAGAAATCAATTTCGCCATAATCATAGCTGGCTCCACATACGCTGAACCATCCAAAGATAACCAACATCAGATAAATGCAGATGGTCATCCAGTCCACTGATTTCCATATACTATCGTTCGTGTATGCCATAATCTATTCGTCTGCTTTGTATTTCAGCCGCTTTCGCCTCACTCTCCGGTGAAAGCTCGCCCTTTAAATATTTCTCCATGATCAATGAACCGATGGGCACACCGTAAGTTGCCCCCCATCCACCATTTTCCACATAGACCACCACGGCGATCTTAGGATCATTCATCGGTGCGAAGCCCATAAAAGCGGAATGGTCTTTTCCACGGTTCTGCGCCGTACCGGTCTTGCCGCACACTTCAATACCGGGGATATTGGCATTACGGCAAGTACCGCCCGTCACTGCCGCACGCATCCCCTGGACTACTGTCTCATAATGTTCGCGGTTCACCTTCGTATAATGTTTGGAAGTAAACAAGGTGTCCAGCGGTTCGTCTTCCACTTCTTTCACCACATGCGGAGTAATATAATAGCCCCGGTTGGCAATCGTAGCTCCCAGGTTGGCAATCTGCAACGGAGTAGCTGTCACCTCACCCTGGCCGATGGAAATAGAAATAATAGTCAGTCCGTTCCAGGAACCCCGGTAGTTCTTGTCATAATAGGCGGCATTCGGAATCATCCCGCGTTTCTCACCGGGAAGGTCCACTCCCAGCGGATAGCCGAATCCCATGGAAACCATATAGTCACGCCATGTATTCATGGCAGCCTGTACGGAACCATACTTTTTCTTCGCCCCTATCATGTGAAACAGCCCCCAACAAAAATAGCCGTTACAGGAAGTAGCGATAGCAGGCACCAAAGGTAGTGGGGAGCCGTGTGCATGGCATCCCACCCGAAGTCCGGCATACACAAAACCATGATAGCAAGAATAGGCTGTCTGGGGAGTAATAATCCCTTCTTGCAGGAAAGTCAGCGCCTGGGTAGTCTTGAAAGTAGAGCCCGGCGGGAATTGTCCCATAATGGAACGGTTCAGCAAGGGTTTCCAACTGTCGCGTGCCAGTTCCAGATGGTTTTTACCCCGTTGGCGTCCTACCATCAGTCTCGGATCAAAAGAGGGAGCGGATACCATGCAGAGTATTTCTCCTGTTGACGGCTCGATGGCCACTATACTGCCTATCTTTCCTTCCAACAAACGCTCTCCCAACATCTGAAGTTCTATGTCTATACCTAGTTTCAGATTCTTTCCCGGGACGGGGGTTTTGTCATATTTCCCGTCCATGTACCTTCCCTGGATACGTCCGCGGGCATCGCGCAGTAATATCTCCACTCCTTTCTCGCCCCTCAGCTGTTTTTCGTATGAGCGTTCCACCCCCTGTTTCCCTATGAAGTCACCACGTACATAGTAATCGTCCGCTTCAATGTCGCCCTTGGACACTTCCGCGATATCCCCCAAGACATGAGCCGCCGAATTGTAATTATACTGGCGGATGGTGCGCCGCTGAATATAGAAACCTGGAAACTTGAACAACTTTTCCTGGAAGACCCCGCACTCTTCCGCCGAAAGTTGGGTCATAAATACCTGATGGGTATAAGGGGAGTAGCCCGGATTGGAACGTCTGTCCCTGATCTCACGGATACGCTTCTTGAAATACTCGGGGGTAATGTTCAATGTTTTACATAAATCAAGCGTATCAAGGTCATGTACCTCTTTCATCACCATCGTGACATCGTATGCAGGCTGGTTATACACCAGCAGGTTGCCATTCCGGTCGTACATCACCCCACGGCTAGGGTATTGCGTCTTGTTCAGAAAAGCGTTGCTGTCCGCATTCTTTTTATAATCCTCGCTCATAATCTGCAAGGTAAAAAGACGTATCAGATAAATCAGCACAATAACGATTACCGATGCACCGATCACATATTTCCTTTTCTCCAGATTATAATCTCTTTCCACTATTTTTTCCTCCTGATCGCCTCAGCGCACAATATACAAACGATGGTTATCGAGGCGTCTGTCAATATTTTCAATAATAATACAGGCAGGTTGAAGAATGAAAAAGTATCAATGACAAGTAAGATAGAACAAAATAAGAAAGTGCACAACAAGATATACCGGAAGAAAGGCGAGAACCCCATACTCTTGACACCCGGTTCAAAATCCTCGGCACTGTCGCGGAGAGTGACCAGCCGCAAGACAGGCCCGCGCATAAAAGCCAGTACTGTAGCCGCAGCCGCATTCATCCCCGGCGTGTTACCAAATATATCGACAGACAATCCCAGCAGGAACGCCCATATCATGAGGACATTGCGACCCACTCCC
This sequence comes from Phocaeicola sartorii JCM 17136 = DSM 21941, assembly GCF_000614185.1. Taxonomy (GTDB): domain Bacteria; phylum Bacteroidota; class Bacteroidia; order Bacteroidales; family Bacteroidaceae; genus Phocaeicola; species Phocaeicola sartorii. The sequence goes on from NZ_BAKM01000004.1 coordinate 25,193, forward strand.
GAATTGTATTTCAAAATAAAATAGATAAAAAAGAAAGGAGTGGCATACCCGTTGATATGCATGTGATTCAATACCAGCACCTGCAACAGTACCAGTCCGATAAACCACTCTATTCTTTGTAGATAAGTCAACATCCGCCTTCTTACTTAATCGTTTTTACCTGCTTTTCCAACTCCAATTGTTCTTCCTGCCCTTTTTGGGCAATTACGCGCACATCGTTCAAACGGGCAAAGTCCGTAAACAGCTTCACTCGCAGCAAATAAGACAACCCATCGTGACTATCGGCAATATCATCGACCGTACCCACCGGAATACCGGAAGGAAAAACAGCACTATGCCCGCTGGTCACAATTGTATCACCTAAAGAAAATAATGAATGACGGGGCATATCCTTTACAAAAGCAAATTCGGACGAACCGCCATCCCATTTCAAGAAGCCGAAATAATCACTCCGTCTGATTTTACAGCTGATGCTGCTTTTGGAGTTCAACACCGGAATGACGATGGAGTAATGCGGGGAAGTGAGATAAACAATACCAACCACACCGCTTCCGTTCACTACCCCCATCTCACTACGGATTCCATCCGCTTCTCCTTTATCAAGTGTAATATAGTTGTCAGCATGGGTCACACTGTTGTTTATCACGCTGGCCTTGAAAATATCATAACCAGCCAGTGCTTCCCGCTTGATCTGTTCTATGCCACTGCTGTCTTCCGTCGCTTCGGCCAAAGCTTCACGGATACTCTCCAACTGCAATTCCAATTCCACATTTTTCTGTACCAATTCATCGTTAATGGCCTTCAGATGAAAATATCCGGTAACATTGTTGGCCACATCATACATAGCTCCCGATACCCAATTAGCCGATGTAAAGAACGCGCTTCCTTGATAACTGTTGAAACGGAATAATAAAGCAAAACTGATTGTCTCCAGAAGAACAAAGAGAAACCAGTAGTTATACTTTAAAAAGAAATTCAGCAGATTCTTCATTAATAATAATTATTCAATGTGCCAATTGAGCAATGTGCCAATGTGCTAATGTGCCAATTGGTGCGCCATGTCCGCATGGTAATTGGCATATTAGCAAATTGCCTCATCAGCAAATTATTTACCGCATTAGGAATGAGAAACGATCTACATTCTTCAGTGCAATACCAGTACCTTTTGCCACACTCAGCAAAGGATCTTCGGCAATATGGAACGGAATATTGATCTTATCTGTCAGACGCTTGTCCAGGCCACGCAGCAAAGCACCGCCACCTGCCAGATAAATGCCGTTCAATACAATATCGGCATAAAGTTCAGGGGGAGTCTGTTCCAACGCACTGAGGATAGCCGTTTCGATCTTGGCAATGCTCTTTTCCAAACAATGAGCCACTTCCTGGTAGCATACCGGAACTTCCATGGGAAGAGCAGTGATGCGGTTAGGTCCGCGTACAATGTAATCTTCGGGAGCATCATCGCCCAGATCAGTCAAGGCAGCGCCTACGTGTATTTTGATACGTTCGGCCATACGTTCACTGACCTTTACATTGTGCTGGCGGCTCATATATTCCTGAATATCGGCAGTGAGGTCGTCACCGGCAATGCGGATCGAGTTGTTGGACACAATACCACCCAATGAGATCACAGCAATTTCTGTAGATCCTCCGCCTATATCAACAATCATGTTGCCTTCGGGAGCCTCCACATCAATACCGATACCGATAGCAGCAGCCATCGGTTCAAAAATCAAATAGACGTCACGTCCTCCGGCATGCTCGGCACTGTCACGCACCGCACGAAGCTCTACTTCGGTACTGCCTGAAGGGACACCGATCACCATACGCAAAGAAGGGGAAAAGAAGCGGTTGCCCATGTTTACCTTCTTGATCAGACCGCGCATCATTTGTTCGCAGGCATTAAAGTCGGCGATAACCCCGTCGCGCAACGGACGTACGGTACGGATATTCGGATTTTCCTTCTCGTACATCATTTTGGCTCGTTCGCCTACGGCAATCATCTTGTCGGTACGGCGATCAAGCGCAACGACCGAAGGTTCGTCCACTACAATCTTCCCGTTATTTAAAATGATGGTATTGGCAGTGCCAAGGTCCATCGCAATCTCTTGTGTAAAGGAGAATAATCCCATAAATTCATTTACAATTTAGCAATTTACAATTTACAATTCGCAATTTACCATTTACATGAACAAGACTACCCAAACAGTCCGGATGTACATTGTAAATGGTAAATTGTAAATGCCTTAGTGTTTAAAGTGACGGATTCCTGTAATAACCATAGCTACGCCATGTTCATTGCAATATTGGAAAGTCAAGTCGTCTTTTACAGAGCCTCCCGGCTGGATAACGGCTTTCACGCCTTCCTTGTCCGCTATTTCCACGCAGTCGGGGAACGGGAAGAAAGCGTCGCTGGCCATCACAGCGCCATTCAAATCAAATTCAAATGATTTAGCTTTTTCAATCGCTTGTTTCAACGCGTCCACACGTGAAGTCTGGCCGACACCACTAGCCAGCAACTGTTTGTTTTTAGCCAGTACGATAGCATTGCTCTTGCTGTTCTTCACAATCTTGTTTGCAAATAACATATCCTCTATCTCAGCTTCTGTAGGAGCTTTTTCAGTCACCTGCTTCAAATCGGCAGTCGTTTCCACATCCAGGTCTCTTTCCTGAACCAGCACTCCATTCAACAAAGAACGGAACTGCTTCTTCGGCAATTTAGCTTCCTTACGGACCAGAATGATACGGTTCTTCTTCTGTCCCAGAATCTCCAAAGCATCCACATCATAATCCGGAGCAATAATCACCTCAAAGAATAATTTGTTGATTTCTTCCGCTGTCTCCTTGTCAATCACGGCATTAGTAACCAGTACACCGCCGAAAGCCGATACCGGATCACCGGCCAGCGCATCCTTCCATGCTTCCAGCACCGTAGGACGTGAAGCCAGTCCACATGCATTATTATGCTTCAGAATCGCAAATGTCACCTCATCAAACTCGTCAATCAAATCAACGGCTGCATTGATGTCCAACAAATTGTTGTAAGAGATCTCCTTTCCATGAATCTGATCGAACATCGCATCCAGATTACCATAGAAATAACCTTTCTGATGAGGGTTCTCGCCATAACGAAGTTGTTTCTGCTCTTCCACCGCACAACGGAAAGCCGAACCTTCACCGCCATCAAAATAGTTAAAGATGGCAGAATCATAATGAGAAGAAACAGCAAATGCTTCTTTTGCGAACCAGCGACGCTCCTCGCGTGAAGTAGTAGCGCCATGTTCCAACAACATATCGCGGAACGGCTTGTACTGTGCCTGGCTGGCGATAATCACCACATCATTAAAGTTTTTGGCAGCAGCACGGATCAACGAAATACCACCTATATCTATCTTTTCGATGATAGCCTGCTCTTCGGCACCCGAAGCTACAGTTGCCTCAAACGGATACAGGTCAACGATTACCAGATCTATTTCGGGTATTTCATATTTCTCAATCTGCTGCATATCTTGTTCCAAACCACGACGACACAAAATACCTCCGAACACTTTGGGGTGCAATGTCTTCACGCGCCCGCCCAAAATAGAGGGGTAAGTAGTCAAGTCTTCCACCGCCTTGCACGGGAAGCCTAAAGATTCAATAAACTGTCTTGTACCTCCTGTTGACAGGAATTCCACTCCTTCTTCGTGTAGTTTGGTTATAATCTCGTCCAAACCTTCTTTGTGATAAACCGACACCAACGCGGTTTTAATTCTCTTAGCCTCTGACATTTTTTATAGATTAAGTATTTGGGCTACAAAGGTATAAATTTTCGGTCTATAAATTCCACACATAAACGTGAAATATTATTTATCCCATAATATTTAATCAGTTTTGAATGATTTGCCTATGTATCAATAAGCTGAAACATCAGTTGAATGGACTATATTCCCCAGACAAACAGCGTGTCGGCCAATCAGCAATCCGATTCATCGCCACGCCTTGTAACACAAATGTAACACGTATGACATTTTATCATAATATGCCACCCGTATCTTTGCGCTCAATAAAATAGAGAGACAAAATTATATGGAAACAATGTTTTTGGGAATCGTCGTATTCCTTTTTCTGCTAGCCATATTCGATTTGGTAGTAGGCGTCAGCAATGACGCAGTGAACTTTATGAACTCCGCCATCGGCGCCAAAGCCGCGTCATTCAAGACCATCATCGTCATCGCTGCTTTCGGCATCTTCATCGGTGCCACGCTGAGCAACGGCATGATGGAAATCGCACGGCACGGTATTTTCAGACCTGAGCAATTCTATTTTCAGGAGCTGATGTGCATCTTCCTGGCTGTCATGGTGACAGATGTAGTCCTATTGGACATTTTCAATTCCTTAGGAATGCCCACCTCCACCACCGTGTCCATGGTATTCGAACTGCTGGGAGGTACTTTCGTACTGGCGCTTATCAAGATAGCGGGCGACGAAACCGGCATGCTGGCTTCGCCGACCTGCTGAATACAGAAAAAGCATTGTCCGTCATTTTAGGTATCTTCCTCTCGGTAGCGGTAGCCTTCTTCTTCGGCACACTGGTGCAATACCTCTCCCGCCTCCTCTTTACCTTTAATTATACAAAGAAACTGAAATACACCATCGGACTGTTCGGTGGTATCGCTGTAACATCCATCATCTATTTCATGCTGATAAAAGGGCTGAAAGATTCCGCTTTCATGACAGCCGAAAACAAGCACTGGATTCAAGACAACACCTTGATGCTGATAGGTTGCAGCTTCGTATTCTTCACCGTCCTGATGCAGATACTGCATTGGTGCAAGATCAATGTGTTCAAAGTTGTCGTAATGCTGGGTACCTTCGCCCTGGCCATGGCTTTTGCCGGCAATGACCTGGTGAACTTCATCGGTGTGCCCCTGGCCGGTTTCTCCGCTTATACCGACTTCATAGCCAACGGCAACGGTGAGCCGATGGGTTACTTGATGAACTCACTGAACGGCCCCGCCACCACTCCGTTCCTGTTTCTGTTTCTGGCAGGCGCCATCATGGTATATGCACTAATCACCTCGAAGAAAGCTCAAAATGTGGTAAAGACCTCGGTTGACCTTTCCCGCCAGGACGAGGGCGACGAAATGTTCGGTTCATCAGCTGTGGCACGCAGCATTGTCCGCTCCACGATGAGCGCTTCGGAGAATATCGCCAAAATATTGCCCGACAATCTGAAACGATGGGCCGACAGCCGCTTTAACAAGGACGTGATCATTTTAGAGAACGGTGCGGCATTCGATTTGATACGCGCCTCGGTCAACCTGGTTTTGGCCGGCCTGCTCATCGCCCTGGGTACTTCCCTGAAACTGCCTCTCTCTACCACCTATGTCACCTTCATGGTCGCCATGGGTAGCTCGCTGGCCGACCGCGCATGGAGCCGCGACAGTGCCGTTTATCGCATCACCGGTGTCCTTTCCGTTATCGGTGGATGGTTCATCACTGCCGGAGCCGCCTTCACCATCTGCTTCGTAGTCACACTTATCATGTATTACGGAGGCACATTGGCCATGCTGGCCTTGATTGCGCTTGCCATCTTCCTTTTGGTACGAAGCAACATCAGCTATAGCAAAAAGCAGAAAGACAAAGGCAAAGACGATATTTTCTCGCGCCTCATCGCCAGCAAGGATAAGGAAGAACGCTGGTCATTGCTCCGCCAGCACGTAAACAATACATTGGTAGCCGAAATGCAATTTACCAACGACACTTACCGCCAGATAACCGACGGATTCATCAATGAGAATCTGAAAGCGCTGCGCAAAGCCGTAAGCAACACCGACAGCCAGAAAGAAATGCTGAAAAAGATACGCCGCAAGGAAATTCTGGACTGCGCCGCATAGACAACTTCACCGCCATCGAGAAGAACACTTGGTTCCATTTGGGCAGCAACAGTTGCGAGCAGATGCTCTACTGTCTGAAACGCATCTGCGACCCTTGCAAGGAACACGTAGACAACAAGTTCGCTCCACTGTCGGAACGCGCCACCAATGAGTTCATTCCCGTCCGCGATGAAATGACCGCCTTGATGACCCGCGCCACAGAGGTGCTAGCCAATAAGGACTACACCCAGACAGATGCCCTGCTACGCGAAGGAGCAATGCTGAAAAGCAAAATCTCCACCCTCCGGAAAGAGCAGATGGACCGCATACAGGAACGGGATGTGAACGTAAAGGCCTCCATCGTGTACCTCAATGTATTGCAGGAATCACAGGAGCTGGTTTCCTACTGGCGTCATCTGCTACGCGCCGACCGCATGTTCCAGACCGATTTGAAGAAATAACGCACTCATCTTATAATAAATAATAAATTAAGATAGCTTCTTCCCCTTATTCAAGGAGAAGAAGCTATCTTTGTCGCATTATTACCCTTGATTATTCACTATTATTATAATAAAACCTATGAAAGACCTCAATCAAATCATCAAACAGTTCCCCGAAGTGGGCGAAATAGAAGAAGTTAAAGCATTAACCTCCGGCTTAATCAACCAGACTTATTTGGTAAAATCGGTCGATCCGCAGGAGCCGGACTATGTATTGCAGCGCATCAACCACCAGATATTCACCGACATCGACATGTTACAGCATAACATCGAAGTCGTAACAGCACATATCCGCAAAAGACTGGAAGCAGAGGGCGAGACAGACATAGACCGCAAAGTGCTCCGTTTCCTTCCGACTGCCGACGGAAAGACCTTTTATTATGACGGTGAAGGTTACTGGCGCATTTCAGTATTCATCCCCCGCTCACAGACACTGGAAGCCGTTACCCCCGATTCTTCTTATCTGGCAGGCTTGAAGTTCGGCGAATTCCAAGCGATGCTGGCCGATGTGCCCGAACAGTTAGGCGAAATCATCCCCGACTTCCACAATATGGAATTCCGCATGAAGCAGTTGCGTGAAGCAGTTGCCGCCAATGCAGCCGGCAGACTGAACGAAGTGCGGGACATTGTGGATGCCATTGAAAAAGACGCGGACGAAATGTGCAGCGCCGAACGGCTGTACCGCGAAGGCAAGCTACCCAAACGTATCTGCCACTGTGATACCAAAGTGAGCAACATGTTGTTTGACGAAAGCGACAAAGTGCTCTGCGTTATCGATTTGGACACCGTGATGCCCAGCTTCATTTTCTCCGACTTCGGTGATTTCCTACGTTCGGCCGCCAATACCGGCAAGGAAGACGAGGAAGATTTGAACAATGTCCGTTTCAATATGGAAATATTCAAGGCATTCGCCAAAGGATACATTGAATCAGCCCGTACTTTCCTGACTCCCCTTGAAATAGAAATGCTTCCCTATGCCGCCACACTGTTTCCCTATATGCAGGCCGTGCGTTTTCTAGCAGACTATATCAACGGAGACACTTATTACCAGACCAAGTATGAAGGCCACAACCTGGTGCGCACCAAAGCACAATACAAATTGTATCTGGAAGCTAAAGCTGCTATCCCTGAGATGAAAGCCTATATCAGCAGTCTGTTATAATCAGCAGTCTGCCTTAAAAGGAAAGGAGCACAGAGGTATCTCACGCGACACCTCTGTGCTCCTTTCCTTTTTACCCGGCAATCATCCGGGACTTACCTTTTCGGTATATCCACCGACTTCTCACTTTTTCCCTTCAGGTGTTCGGAGAAGTAATCCACCAGTCTCCAGTAGAAATATTCATTCATATCACCGAAACCGTGACGCTGCTGCGGAAGAATCAACATGTCAAAACGCTTGCCGGCACGGATCAAGGCATCCGCCACACGCAATGTATTGCCCGGGTGTACATTGTTGTCAATATCACCATGGATAAGCAGCAGATTCCCCTTCAGCTGTCTGGCAATCTGAGGATTGGTAGCTATTTTGTACACAAAGGTCGTATCCCCTTTCTCGCTTACCACTTCTTTCACGCCATGATGAGTCTCGCTCCACCAACGGTTATAGATGTTATTGTCATGATTTCCGGCACAAGAGACAGCCACTTTGAAGAAATCCGGATATTGGCACATGGCAGCCGTACTCATAAATCCACCTCCCGAATGTCCGTGAATACCCACTTTATCTATATCTATAAAGTTATGGCGCTGTGCCAATTGCTCGATGGCATATTTATGATCGGCCAACGGATAATCACGCATATTTCCATATCCATAATTATGATACCATTTGGAACGGCTGGGATGTCCGCCACGTTGTCCCACAGAAATAACAATGAATCCGGCCTGTGCCAGACGGTCCGTACGGGGACTCATGCGGGTAAACGGATAATAAACACCTTCCACCTGCGGCCCGGGGTAAACATAATCCACAATAGGATATACCTTGGTTGAGTCAAAATTAAACGGTTTATACATCACGCCATACAAATCCGTCACGCCATCGGCCGCCTTTACCTTAAAGATTTCCGGAAATTTATAACCGGCAGCAAAAAGCTGTGAGAAGTCGCTCTCCTGGATATCCATTACTTTATTACCATTAGTATCCAGCAGAGTGGCACAAGGCACCGTATTTACACGCGAATAGTTATCCACCACAAAACGGGCATCGTCGTCCACTTCTACACGATGGAAATAATCTCCCTTAGTCAGCAACTTCAAGCCACTTCCGTCCAGATTCACGCGATACAGATGTTCATAATAAGGATGTTCCTTGGCATCCATACCATTGGCGGTAAAATAAATCACACGCGCCTTATCGTCCACTTTCAATATTTCCTCCACATGCCATGGACCTTTTGTAATGCGGTTCTTCAAATTACCTTGATCATCATATAAATAAAGGTGCGCCCATCCATCACGCTCACTCCATTGAATAATTTCTTTTCCACCATTCAGCACTCTCAGCGGACGGGTTTCCTGATAGGTATTCATCCGTTCCTTTATAACAGGCACAATGGAGTCCTGCCCTATCGTATAAGAACAAATATCAATCCGATGCAAATCACGGCTGCTGCGAGTCAGGAAAAAACGGTTGTTATCCCCCTGCCAAACGGCAGCCTGATCCTCCATGTCACGCTGTTTCTGCATCATCGGTTTGTATTCCATGCCAATGCTTTGATCTTTATAAGCCGCCACTTTAATTTCCTTACGGCTGTTATCGGTCATATCGAACAAAAACAAATGCTCTATAGGAGATTCCTTTTCGCCCGGCATCTGATATTTATAAGTTTCCAAAGTAGGACGGGGCTGCGCCATCGAGTTGATTACCCACAATTCCTTTACAGCGCGGTTGTCGGACACAGTCATTGCAAAATGGCGGGAGTCGGGCGACCATAACCCATACGCCCGGCGTCGCTTGCCGTTACAAAGCGTGTCGGTGTTGAGCATACTGTAAGGAATGCCGTAGCCAAAATCCTTCATGCCATCTGTAGTAAGTTGGATTTCCACAATCGTACTGTCCTTTTCATCCTTTTTCGCCTTTTCATAATCTTCACGACTCATGCGATACAAATTCATGTCCTTGGCATAAACCACAGTTTTACCATCAGGAGAAACAGACCCCCAATAGATCTTCTTCGGCTCTTCTTCCTTGTCTTTCAAATGGGTCAGCTTACGAGTTAGGTAGTCATAAGAGAAATAAAAGATTTCCTTTTCATTTTTCTTGTCTTTCTTGTCCTTGTTATCTTTCTTCGGTGCCGCATCTTTCGTTGATTTTACCTCAAAAGTAAAAGTCCGTCCATCTTCTTTCGCTTTCAGATTTGTGATAGGCAGATGACGTGCCTCAAACGGGTCTTTTACAATTTCAGTCAACTGAGAGGCCAGTTCGTCCCGGTCAAACAAGAGTTTCTTTGTCCGCGCTCCCGGATCAACTACATACCAGAAGGTTCCCTCACTCGTTTTGTATTCGAACCAAAAATTATTACCTTTTTGGAACCAATGTGGATCCACCACAGTAGAGAACAACAGGGTGTTCAGTTTTTCCTGTGTGTACTTTTCTGCCTGCAAGTATTCCGGCAAGCGTTCCTGCGCCTTTGCAACAGGGCTTGTCGCACACAGGCCACCCATTAAAAGGGCGATGAATAGCATTTTTTTCATAGATTGAACTTTTTATCGTGTTTACGAGGAGCAAACATACGGAAAATTCTTCATTTCACCTCTATATATCCCGAGATAATTTTCACTCATATAAAAGCAGCGGCTATCGCTTGTTTTTCGTATTCTCCTTATATTCAGTCGGTGTCATTCCAAAACGCTGTTTGAAACACTTGCTGAAATAACGGGGGTCATTAATCCCCACCATATAAGCAATCTGCGTCATATTATAGTCACCACTCTCTATCAATTGCGCAGCACGTTTCACACGCATCTCCTTAATAAATTCAATAGGTGCAAGTCCTGTCAGAGTTTTCAGTTTCTTGAAAAAGACAGAACGACTCACTGCAAGCTCCTGTACCAGATCATCCACAATCAAATCGCCGTTGTCCATATTCTTCTCCATCAATTCCGTCAATTTCTCCATAAACTTACGGTCATGCGAAGACATCTCAGGCTGTGCTTGCTGCTCTTCTTCAGGAACAGGCTGAATATTCATCAGATTCGCACAATACAATTGTTGCAACTTGACACGTTGCGCCAGAATGTTCTCCACCCTAGCCTTCAGATAAGTGGCGCTGAACGGTTTCGTTATATAATCCTCAACCCCCAGCTCCATACCTTCCAGTTTACTGTCCATATCCGTTTTAGCCGTCAGCAACACCACCGGAATATGACTGGTCACCATATTGGCACGTAAATCCTGTGTCATGGCAATACCGTCCTTTTCCGGCATCATGATATCACTAATAATAATATCCGGAACAAACTTCAACGCCTTGTCCAAACCTTCGTTTCCATTGGCCGCCTCTATGACATTGAAGTTTGAGATAAAAATACTACGCAAGAAGAAACGAAGTTCCAAATTATCTTCAACCAGCAACATCGTCTTGCTCTCAGTTCCTTTCTCCTCGTGTTCCCGGACAGGCTCTTCCACTTCTTCCGATCTCATTTCGACAGAATCAGAGAGAATGAACTCCACATTCTCCGTATAATGCTCCTTACCTTTCAAGAACTCTACGGTGAAGCAGCTGCCTTCGCCTTCTTTACTATCTACACGGATAGTAGCCTTGTGCAACTCCACCAATTCCTTAACCAGAGAAAGGCCGATACCTGAACTTTGCTGATTGAACAGATTCTTGTCCAACAGGTTCTCGAAGCGGACAAAGAGGGAGGCTTTCTTGCTTTCAGAAATTCCTATACCTTGATCTTGCACACCAATCGCCACACTATGCTCATTTTCATGAATGAAAAGCGTAATCATCTTACCCTGCGGGGTATATTTAAAAGCATTGGAAAGTAAATTGAAAACAATTTTTTCCAACTTGTCCGCATCTACCCACAGTTTCAAGGAAGGCATCTCACTTTCGAATACAAAGTCAATATGATGCTCTTCGGCCAGCGATTCAAAGTTATCCATGATGTGGTGTACAAAAGGAACAATATCCATCTGCTCTATACGCAACCTCATTTTATTTTTCTGTATTTTGCGGAAATCAAGAATCTGGTTCACCAGGCGAAGCATACGGTCTGTATTACGTTCCACTACACGCAACTGCTCGCGCACATCATCCGGCAAAGCCTTGTTTTTCATGACATATTCCACAGGACCTGCAATCAGCGTCAGCGGAGTGCGGAGTTCGTGAGAGATATTAGTAAAGAAACGAAGTTTGATATCGGAGACCTGCTGTTCCACAGACACTTCATGCTTCAAGCGATAAATAGTAAACAAAATATAGACTCCGGCAAACAGAATCAGCAAAAAAGCGAGAATATAAATCACCATCGCCCAAGCGGTTTCCCAAAACGAAGGTTGAATGGTAATTTTCAAACTGCGTTCGTTCTCCACCCACACACCGTCACTATTAGTCGATTTAACCTGAAATACATAATCCCCTTTCGGCAGATTGGTGTATGTAGCGGTACGTTGTTTATCCACATAATTCCATTCCTTATCAAATCCGTGCAAACGATAAGCATAACGGATATTTTCAGGATAAATCATATCCAAGGCTGCAAAGGACAAAGTTACAATATTCTCCTTGTGCGAAAGTACCAGGTGTTCTGTATTATCAAGAGACTGTCGCAACAAACTGCCTGATACACCCGGAATCACCTCCTGATTGGATATTTTCAACGTTCCGAAAACAATGGATGGGACATAATTGCTTTTCTTGATATGTTCCGGTTCAAAATAAAGCATACCACGACTGGTGCCAAAGAGTAGGGTACTGGAACTAAGATTCAGCGATGTCCCCTCCTCAAAACGTATTTTGCCCCCAAAATCCCGTTCATTATAATTTTCAAAACGCTGTTCGGACGGAATAAATTTACTCAATCCGTTTTCCGTACTTATCCACAGATTCCCCGTGTCATCCTCTTCTACAGACAACAGGATATCTGAAGGCAGACCATCCTTCACGGTATAGGATTTAAATACCGCCTCCCCTTCCCCGTTCATGGAAACAAGCTGGTTAAGTCCTCCCCCAAATGTAGCCAGATAAACTTCTCCTTGTGAAGTGGTGACAACCCGATATACGTTATTGTTACTCAGACAATTCATATCATCGGGAATACGTGCATGAAGATGGAAAACAATCGATTCGGGATCTTTAAAATCTTCTTTAAAACTAAGTGCGCCATCACTGCTTCCCACCCATATATTTCCTTTATTATCAGAAGCGATATGACGTACACGATAAAAACGGTCATACGGGAAACCTTTCAAATTGTTCCGGGAACTTATGAACACATATTTCCCTTCGGGAGTTTTCTGAATATAATTCAACCCTCCACCGAAAGTCGCCACCCAGATGCGTCCATGCTTGTCTTCGTGCAACCAGTAAACACTGTTATGGCTCAGGCTATAGATATCATCCTCATCATACTTGAACCGGGTGAACTTAAAATGCGCCCCCTCCTTCTCTGCCAGAACAATCCCGTCTCCTTTGGTAGCAATCCAAATGTTTCCCCGGGAATCTTGCATGATATGGTAAGGGACTCCACTCAACGGTCTGCCAGATTTGGCTATAACCCCCTCCTCAGTCAAAATCCCCTGATAATTCAAATCGGAAGAATAAATTTCAATCTGGCCGTCCCGTTTCCCCATCCAGATGCGATGTTCACTATCTTCAAACAGCGCACGCACCGTATTGGCATTCAAGTCATAGCCATGCCCCGTACGGGGATAAATATGAAACTGGCTTCCCAGAAATGTAATCTTCTCCAACCCTTTTGAATGGGTACATAACCAAAGATTACCTTGCTTATCGGATAACATGGAATGCAGTTTGTTGGAAAAACGCCAATCCGGTGAATCGGGATCATTATAGAAAGGCAATAGCTTATCCGCCTCCCTGTCATACCAAGAGAGGCCACCGCCTTGCGGATGTACCCACAAATTACCGTTCAAGTTTTCACAAATATGAAAACTGGGATAGGAACGATCAGCGCCTCGTGGCTCCACTTGCATCTTTTCCTGCTTGAACACTTTCGTAAAAGGATTAAAATGACAAACCTCCCCCCATTCGGTCATCTCAAACCATGCCTCCTGTCTACTGTCAACATAAACAGAACGAAAAGCGTCCGCAGGGAATTCGGGACAATTGGATTTATTATAGACTTTACACTCTTTTGTATCCGAATGGTACAATATCAATCCTTCACGGGCAGTGGTTATTAATAATCCTATTCCTTTTATTTCATTGATAGCAACCACTTTATCCTTTACCGGAAGTTCCCAAAGACGAAAGATTTCATTCTGCAAGGAATAACACCATATCCGCCCTCTGTCTGATCCAAAATAAAGTTCGTCTCCACCACTGCAAAAAGAGTAGAAAGCCTGTACGGATTCATCTTTACCCGATTGGATATTCACAAAATAAGAAACCGGTTCTTCCTTATCATCAGTAATCTTCAGCAAGCCGTTATTGGTAAGCAGCCACTCTTGATTGTGAGCGTCGCTAAAGACTTGATTAATGTGAGTGGCATTTCCTCCGTGACTATGAGTGGCATATACCCGGGTGGTTATGCTATAATCCTTCGGATTTGTTTTCACCCGGACTGCTCCTTCATTTTCAGAAAGCAACCAAATGATACTGTCCGGCAATATTTTAATGGAAGAAAAACGCATGCCTTCCTCTTCTCCTTCGGCAGGAACTTGTTCGAATTTCTCTGTTTTTTGATCAAAACGACATACACGATAATCATACGTTTGCAGCCAGATGTAATTATAGGGATCTACTTCCAACAGGTCCACCCGGTTATTGGTCATCGTAATTTTATTCCCCTGTCTGGCCTTATAGACTTTGAAGTCATAACCATTGAACCGATTGATTCCATCCCAGGTCGAAAACCATAATGCTCCATTGTGGTCTTGTACCATGCTCATGATGGAATTCTGAGACAAACCATTTTCTGAAGAATAATGGGTAAAGGTACAATTAGGCTGACTTTTTGCATAAAAAAAGAACAGCAGAGCAAATATAAATAGAATGTGCCTTTTCATTTCGTAGATTTTCATATATATAGCATGACAAAAGTACATAAAAAGCAAGATATACCGATGTACGAGTCACTAAAAAAACAAAATAGTAAGGTGAAAAAAGTAAGTTAACTTCATGGACCAAGTAAGTTAACTTCATGAGCCAAGTAAGTTAACTTCATGGGCCAAGTAAGTTAACTTACTTTTCGAAGCCACATTTCTCTTGCTTTTCGCAAACCGGTTCCGTCCGATCATAAAAGATAATCCAGTTATCTTTTCAAGTTCTGCAACAATGCATTTCCATTTTTTACGGGGTTCCAGCCATCATCACCAGCCAGAATCTGCGCCTCTCCATAACCATCGGTATTCTTCAGTTGCTTTCCAAACGATGCGCGTTCACCCGTAGAGGCTCCTTCACCACGATTCTGATATTCGGCATAAAATGCTGTTTTCTCATTTTCCTTTTTGCCCCAGTTGTTCCAACCTGCCGGAAGGATATGTTTTCCTAAATCACAATGAATATAAACAGCTTGCGCATAAGGGCGCCAAGGACGGGACAAATACACCTTTCGAGCCTCAGCCGCACCCGTCAACTTACAATTGATGAATACATAGCCATATTTCTTTCCTTTATCCGTAGAAGGGGCAGTAACATACCCGTCTCCCAAACTATGAATGGTGCAGTCCTTGAACAATGCCGTAGACCAGCCAAAAATAAAATCCACCGTTCCTTCTATGTAACAACAATCGTAAAACTGACGGCTGTCTTTACCATAAGTGTACAAAGTATCCTGATTTCCCAAAAAACGACAGTTTTTGAAATAAGCGCGGTCTCCGCTGACAAAACAAGCTACTGCCTGCCCCACTCTGCCGGCACTGTTCTCGAAAGTAATATTCTCGGCATAGAAATCGGGAGCATAGATATAACAGGTTGATGAACCAGAGGTAGACATTTCTTCTCCAAAATAGTTCTTTTTAGAAGCAAAATCATCATTTGTCAGAATTGCTCCGTCCTCGCCTATCAAAGATATATTAATCTTGCTTTCAGGAATAACCACTTTCTCCTTATATACCCCTTTACGGACTAGAATAGTAGTGCGTCCTGCTTTACGAAAATCGGGAACAGCATGGATTGCTTCCTGAATGGTAAAGAAATCACCACTGCCATCTTTTGCCACAACAAAATCATAATGACGAACAAAAGGCGCCAATGCAGGAACCTTTTCAGCTATAGCGTCCACTGTCAGACCGGCAATGGTACGTGCCCCATATACATTCAAGTGCGTATTATCCTCACGACCTTTCGGGCAAGCCGCACACACGCCTTCGGGTATCCACATGAATAATTTTTTTGAAGCTTCCGCTCCCATTCCCTGCACCAAATCATGTGTTATCTTGTTCATATCCACAAAAGGTACATCCAATTCTTTTGCCACATTGCGCGGAGAGTCCAAATATTTTCCATGAGTGTCAATCAGCACTTCCCCATCCTGAGAAGCAGCATCCTTTGACAAATCCCTGCGCACATCATCTTCAGCCACCGCATTCTTATTATTCCGGAAATTACGACGGACTATGGCATTAAACAAAACGGGAATTCCCCCTTTGGCACGCGTTTCTTTTACAAAACGACGTAGATTGGCATCAAAAGTAGATCCGGGATCAGTGTGGCGTTTCTCATCTGCTTTCTCATCATTATGCCCGAACTGGATAAAGACATAATCACCCGGCCTTACCTTATTAATTACTACCTCCCATAATCCTTCATCAATAAAACTTTTAGAACTCCGCCCATTCCTTGCATGATTTTCCACACGGATTTCTTCACTGAAATATCCCCCAGCACATGTCCCCAGCCACGTTCCTGATTGCCCCCTTCCAAAGGCTTGTTGGCCATAGTCGAATCTCCTATCATAAAAATAGTAATCGTACGGTCTGCCGTAAAGGCAGAAAATAACAACAAAGCAACAAGTGCCATCCATATTTTTAATCTCATCATTGTTTATTTTAAGTTTTTATTAAAGAACTCAAGTACATCTGCCTGTATCTCTTTGCTACAAAAATGTGGCAGGTCATAGAATTTAGTACTCAGCAGATGTTCCACCGACTGATTTTTCCACACATCCTGCATGGTAGAGAAAGCGCTTTCAACTCCCTTTACAGGAAAAAGCTTGTCCCGTAAACCATTGATGAACAGCATCGGTTTAGGACAGGCAATAGATGCCACATGAGGATAATCCATCCAGTTCCGTATGCCGGGAATAATCATGGAATAGGCAGAACCGCCTTTATTCTGATTATTAGTAAGCGTCATTAAACTATCCGTAGTATTCATCCAGCACACAGCAGCGCCTGCTTTCACCACATCTGTAGCAGCACTGATCATCCAGGCACGATGTGCTCCCATAGAAAATCCCATCGTACCTATCCTATCTTTGTTGACCATAGGCAATGCAGCCAAAAATTCAGCGCTACGGATATCATCCCAAACGATCAAGGCTCCCCACGACATTCCCATCTGTAACATATTAGCCGCCAATGCTTGTTGCGAGTCATAACGTACTCCTTCCTTACGTCCCCGTTCTCCCCAAAACAAAGCATCTACCGCAAGCACTACATATCCGTGGCTTGCCAGATAATCACCCACATACTGTTTGTCATAACATCTTTCCGCCCAATCGTCCGCATCAGCTGTCACAGACGCTTCCACACCAAACGGGCGCACCATCTTCTCTTTCCCTATCGAAAAATGGGCTCCATGATCGTGAAGCAACAACACGGCGGGGAACGGCCCTTTTCCATCAGGAATCAACAGATAAGCGGGGACACGGGAATATTCCGACACATTGAACAGAATCTTTTCTGCCGTATATCCATTCCGCCGTTCCGTATCTATCACTTCTTTATCAAAAGCCGCCACAGGAGGAGCGGGTTGCATACAATCAAACAAAACTTTTCTAGCCCCCTCACGCCATTTTTCGAAATTCCGGATAGAAGAGTTCCCCCATGCCATAGGATAAGTCAGACTTTCCTTCAATTTCTGATAAAACAACGGCATATCATTCTGCGTTTCATAACGCATAGAAACGGTTTCCGCCTTTTCTTGAGCAGAAACCGTCAGACCTATCCCGAATAACAATAAACAAATTACTGTTTTCTTCATAAACCTATACCTGACAAACTTTATTTTTCAAGGTAACTGATTAATTTCATCATATTGTCAATATATTCTCCTACAGAGATACATAATTCTCCGGTGGTACACGGATAAGGCGATGTATCGTGCTCGTCTCCTACAAAAGTAGTTGTATATTTCGTCTCCTCACTAGGACCTGAAACTGTATATGGCTTATACGGATTCGAGGTTGACTTTAAAGGAGAGAGCCAACAACCGTCCTTCGTCAGTGACTTCACCAATCCCCGGGCAACTTCTTCCGTTGCTTTTCCACGTAAACGAGTATAATATTTAGGTAGGGGAACCAATTGATCCTGCAAGAAAGGTGAATTCTTTGCCAACTCGGATACCGGGATTTTCTTCACCTCCTCATAACGACGACGCAGTTCACTCGGATTCACAAAAGTAGCCGAATTATAATGGCCTATCGTATTTTCTATATTCTGATCAATATAATAAGCACCGTTTTTCACATTACTTCCCTTACGATGAACATACAGTGGCTTACCTGTATCAGGATCAACAAAACGAGGTACCAGAATAGCTTCCGGATTATTTGACTGACGCTTCCATTTCTTCACATCCGATTCCGGCAATTTCATTGATTCCAGAAAATGAATGGCAGCAGGAATACCCGACAGGAAACGAGTGTCAGCTGTAAGTTTATAATATTCCATCATTAAATTGATCAGACGGACAGTGGTACCGGTGTTCACACTGCGCGGTTCATAAGAACGGGCATGAGCCGGCTTCAAATCATCCACCGTGTATTGATCCGCCCAACCGGCATAAGGCTCCCCTTGTTGAAGAGAAATCATCAAGTACATGGCACGCATAATGGGTTCTTTCACCCCTTGCAGCCCCATCGCCTGATAACATTGAATCAAAAATTCGGTTGCATCAGGAATCACATCATCATTCAAAGTGATGAACGACGAATAATCTTTCTTACCCTGGAAAGGATGATCATGCATCAATGGATAACGCTGGGGCCATCCACCTACCGGATATTGACTTTTCAAGACAAAATCAATGGTTTTTTCCAAAGCCGGGCGGAAAGCAGCATCATTTTTCTCCACATACATACGAAGCAGGAACTTGGCAGCCTCCATAGTACCCGCATCATCGTAAGTCGCATTTCCATAATAATGTTGAAATTCCTCCAGACGCCAGCCATTTTTACCAACGGTATCATACCAGGACTTTAACGAGTTCTCTCCTGCGAAATCGAACACATAATTCCATCCGCCACATTCAAGCTGCCCCCAAATCAAGGTGTTAGCCACTTTTCTTGCAGCTTCATAATAATACTCATCCCCTGTAGCATGATAAGCATCAAGCAACAGATGACCCACAGAAGGAGTTCCCGGCGGCTGAATCCAAACCATTGTCCTCTTGGCTTCCATTTCTCCCCATGAACGGGACATATCCGGCAAATAATTCCATACGAAGCCACCATTATAACTCACCTTGTCCATCATGAACTGAGTGGCGGTTTTCATCGTATTTATAACTTGGTCATCTAATTTTTTATTAGTTTGAGCCATACCTACACAAGCAAGATTTGCCATACACAAGCAAAGGGCAATTCTTCCCCATCTCTTCTTTAATGTGCTTTTCATTGTTGTCTTAGTGTTTTGATTCAAATTTAAATATCATTATGAAGCAAAATAAGCCATTTTTCGGGGCTTGGATTTGTAATATTTGGTCTTTTCCTCGTATATTTTAATCACGGTGAACCACTCTCCCCATATTATTTATATATTTGAAGAAAAGTTTTAGTTATTCATTTTATATTAAATGCAAGATCATGAATCGTAAAGTAAGAACCGCATTGTATGCTTGTGCCCTGATGGCACCATTGATACTGCAAAGCTGCAATGCACAAAGTGAAAAAAAAGAGAGCAACAAAGAGTGTACTGAAGAAACAAACAAAAACACTGAAAAAAAGGTTATGACAACAGGTAGTGAGAACTTCATCTTTGCAGAAGGCAAAGAATGGGAACCTGCAGGCGAAGGTGTAGTGCGCCAGATCATGGGTTACAATGATGACATCATGGTCGTCAAAGTGAAATTTGAAAAGGGAGCTGTAGGAGCTGTTCATCATCACGTCCATTCACAAGTGACTTATGTGGAAAGCGGAAAGTTTGAGTTCACCATCAATGGCGTAAAGAAAATTGTATCAGCCGGCGACTGTCTGTATAAGGAACCGGATGCTGTGCATGGTTGTGTATGTCTGGAACCGGGTATGCTGATAGATTGTTTCAGCCCGATGCGTGCTGATTTCCTGGAGAAGAAATAGGCATTCCATTATTCCATCCACTGCAGGGGCAGATTGCCGTGCTTTCAGGACCTTTAATGTGCTCCTACAGTGGAAATGGATGCTGTCTTTTTAATCTGCAAAACGGATGGGACGATTGCTTAACCTTATCAAATCCGGTAAATCATAATATTTCAAAGCACCGTACAACACATTAGAATACATATCCCGCTGCATAGGCTTCTCAATGTATTCCTTCCAAGTCTTCACACTATGTGTTATCTCCACACTGTTGATTCTTTCATCCAAATAAGCGGCATGAATGGTAGCTGGACCATAAATACCATTAGCAAATACTTTGACGGAGTGTCCTTTCAGAAGTTCATGTTCCGAACAAAAATCAAGCAAAGTCAGGATATCGACTACCCGTTGTCCCATAATAGGACGTCCTATATGCATACTGATCATTGCATTACGATATTCACGGTTCCAATATTTAGCATCCGTATAAAATGCAGGGTCCGTCGTTTCCCCCAATCCGCGCAAATCCGCCAACAACAAAATTTTTCCTTCCGTCAAGGCAGCAGCAAAATTTGCATATTCACTCAAATAAGTTCCTTTCCCCTCTTCCTGTAACCTTAACTCAACAGGAGAATCAGCATTCGCTTTGGACGGCACGATAAGAATACACGGAACAGGCATCTCCCCTTCCCTTATAAGCTGAAATTTATATTGCTCATATTCACGCATAGAATCATGTCCGGTTGCCTCAATTCTTATTTTATGCTCAGGAAGACCTTTAAGACCTAACAAATCCAACATCTTTGCCTGAACAGTTTTCTTTCCTTTCGAAAGAAACGCCTCACGCTTGGAAGCCCACTCATCCAGCTGATTCACATTTTCCTGCATAATACTGAGTGCTCCAGGCATAGAAACATTCACCTGTCCTTTAGTCGTACAAAGCATATCTGACAACTGGAAACGGTCTTGTGCCGCTTTCTTCACCGGAGATTGATCATCTTTCAACCAACGTTTGAACCAACTGACCAGCTTTTGCCTTTTTTCAACTCCAAGTCCATGACCGGTTTCTACTGTCAGCATATCCACCTTTTCGGGAACTCCCAATACTTTATAGCACTGTTGTAATTCAGCATATCCTGCTGCGCCCCCCACAAATCGACAAAATCATATTTACCACTTAAAATCAATAAAGGCCGTGGAGCCATCATTAAAGCAAAATCAGGTACTTCCAGTTGTTCACTCCCTTCGTAGGGTATATGTTGGCAACCGTCGGAAGGACCTTGCAACTCCATAGTACGTTCTCGGGTAGAAAAGAAACTACAAATGGCCGCTACCTTTACACGGGGATCCAAACCTATATAATAAGCGGTCTGAGTGCCACCGCCGGAAGATCCATAGACTCCGATATGCTCCGGATCAATATCCTTACGGGTCAGTAAATAGTCCAAAGCCCGATGATTGTCCCAATATTCCTGTGCCGCCAAACTAGTACCAAGCAAGTTAAAGCCCGCATTCAGTAAGGTATGTTCCGTGGTAGCCCCCCGTGTCAACGGCTTTCCTTCCCTGTCAATAAGTTGCAACCGTTCTCCCTGCCTATGGGATCTACCACCAGTACAGCAATGCCATTGGATGCCATCAACATAGCGGCATGAGACGAAGGCCCTTTACCATTCAATCCATGTCCGCAAAGTTCCAATGTTGCCGGAACAGGAACAGTCGTGTTCTCCGGCATATAAAGATGTGCTGTGACATAGCGGCCGGGCTTGCTTTCAAAAATTATTTTCTCTATATGATAACCCGTACCTTGTACCTTCCCCACCACCTGAGCATTTAAATTCCCTTTCTCCGGAAAAGTACCTACAATTTGTTTATATCGTTCACGGCAACCCTCCAGATACTCCTGCATCCCGGCAGAAGAAGCAAACGCTTGTTGAATAGCCGACTGCCGATCAGCAAACTGCCGATGTACATCACGCATCAGATAAGAATTATAAGCGGTACTTTGACTCCAAGGTAATGCCTTGAACTCACCCTGAGCAGATACCCCAACAGTCCCCACCCATATTCCCAAACCTACACATAAAGTGCGAAAACCGATGATTTTTCTCATAGAATCAATCCTTAAGTTATTGTACCACAATTTCAATTTTCTGACGGTTATCTCCGGCAGTCTTCACATACAGACGTTTATGCTCCGTATCATAAAACCAGCCTGTATTCCGGTCTGCATCTGCAACCGATGAAAGAACGGGCAACGATTTACCATTTTCTATCACAGATTGCGGAGCGTTCTGCAAATAAGCCTTCACCAGATAAGTGTGTTTGGCAGGTTTGTACTTCCCTACCGGTTTATCTGCAGTAAACGTCCAGCTACCATCAGCGAGCCTGCTGGTAAAGCGGGTCAATGAACCAATCCCTTTTTGATAATCCATTGATATACCATCATCTTCATACATCTCGTAAGAAGAAATACCTGACGGATAGACATCCAATGTTATCACATCTACAGGATGCTGATCTACCCACTGCATAGCAGGTTGCATGGGAATAATAGCTCCGGCTTTTATATAGACAGGCAACACATCCAACGGAGTAAGAAAAGACTTATATTGGCGGCCCTCGTAACGCTCACCGGTTTCATAATCAAACCATTCTCCACCGGGGAAATAGACATGCTGGCTCAGTGCACCTTTGGTAGTGACAGGACAAACCATCATCCACGGCCCGAACATATATTGACGTGTCAGCTGATAGGTATTCTCATCCTGAGGATAATCCATCACTAAAGGAGTCATCATGGGACGTGCCGTTTTATAAAGCTGATAGGCATTACTATAAATATAAGGAATCAATGTATAACGCAAACTATCGTATTTGATAAAATTGGCCAAGGCTTCCGGACCATAAGTCCAAGGTTCATGATAACGGGGATGATCCATACCGAACACCATGGCGATAGGTGAAAACATACCGAACTGTACCCAACGGGTATATAATTCCGTATCGTAAGGAGAATATTGTTCAAATCCTCCCATGCAATGAGTCCAGTTACCTACACCACTCATACCGATATTAAGTCCTGCACGTATCACCGGTTCAAACCACTGCCATTCACTCCCCCAGTCTCCGGCCCATATATAAGGATAACGCTGAATTCCCGCATAACCTTCACGGGTATGTGTCAGCCCCCTCATATTATTATATTCCTGAAATTTACGATAGGGTGCTTCCGCATAAGCTAAAGGAAATATATTATGAAGTCCTTTCAGGTCCATCGTCCCTCCGACATCTGTTTTCACAAACTTAGCCCCGATAGAAGCTACTTTCATTACTCCATTCTCCCACCACCAATCCACGGCTTTCGGATCAAAGAAATTCACCAGCCTTCTATCTTGGCTCCGGGATACAGCACGTTTCCCTGTTCACGCGCCTTATCCAACAGATGATATTCAGGACCATTATCTAGTATGGAACGAATATGGAGCCCCACCATTTTTACATTCTGCGCATAGCAACTGTCAAACATGGCTTTCGGGTCTTTGAAGGTATTACGCCATTCAAAGCAACAACCGCCATTTCCGTAAGTGGTATTAAACAGTCTCCAAGTAGAATCCAGCCAAAGCAAATCAAAAGGCACTCCTTCCTCACGCAAACGTTTACATAAAGCAGGCGGGTATTTATCGGAAGTCATCTCTTCATTCTTCCAGGTTCCACCGGAATAAGTACCGACATGCAACCCCATTGCAAAACGAGGAAGCATGGGGGATTTTCCAGTCAATTCCGTATATCGGTCAATCATGGTATAAAAATCGGGACCATACATAAAATAATAGTCCAAATCACCGCCAAAAGCTTTGAACGAATAATAATCACTACTATCCACCCCATATTCCATTCGGTAGCAAACGGAGTATGAAAGAACAAACCATATCCTTTGGTACTCATCATAAAAGGTACGGGACAATAATTGGCACGTAAAATATCTTTTCCTCCTACAGCCGGTTTTATCCCTCTTCCCAACTCTACATTCAGATAGACCTTACGCCCTCGCTGATCCATGAAATCCATACGTTCCCCAAAACCAAAGAAATGCTCATCCGGTTGTAGAACAGCTTTCGTCTTGACAGAATCCTTATAAAAACGTTGTTCCCCAAGTTCCGTATAAAGCAGTTTGCCGTTTTTATCGGAAACAGACAGACAGAACGGATTCTTGGTAGCCTCTATAATCAGTTTTCCGGTCGTAATCAACCATGCAGCACCTTTATCTTCCACTGTATAGTGTACAGGAGTAAAATCATATTTCCGAACCATCCACTGCTCATTTTCAGCGAACACGGTACCTTGAGAATGACGTACACGGAACATATCATCTGTACAAAATTCCAATTTCACATTTCCCTGAGGCAGAAGAAACAACAAATCATTTCCTGTCTTCTTAAAAGAAGCATTGGCCGCCCATAGCCCTATACAATACAGGCATAAACAAAAGCATAGGATTCGTTTTTTCATGGTATCTGTTATTTTATTTAAAATCAATCATATTGAATATCAGTTTTTTGGCTACAAGTCCGGCAGCCGAATCATTAATGATGTTCCCATAGATATCCAATGTAGAGAACAAAACACTACCCTTACCCATCGGTACAATCCCCATAGCAGTTCCGATAGCCATAGGATAAGTATGATAGGCTCCGACCAGCAATTCCTCACCTTCCATCACTAATCCCATACGCTCCACCCCTGTATGTATCAATGCCTGATAAGGCCAGTTGAGAGCATTTCCGACAGGAAGTTCCTTGAAAATATCATGCGGCTTATTAAACATCACCCCGCCCAGCCAGTTGGTTCCAACAAAGAATTTGTCCTTAAACACCGCTTTACTATTAGCCGCTATAAATTCCGACCACTCATCAGCACTCTGAATAATAAAGATTTTGGTTCCATCATTTACAGCACGTTCCATTAAACGCTGTGCATCCGGCATCTTATCATTAGGAACAGCCCAATCCAGACGACAACGCGCGTTACTGCGAGGATGCCTGAAACGAATCTCTATATCGGCAGACTTGCCTCCTTCCAAATAGACTTTTCCATCGCCCAAATGCTCTTTCTTCCTGGTAATTTCATATATTTTCTTACCATTGACAAAGACTTCAATCATACTACGGTCATTACTCTGAGGAATAATCGTATATTCACCACTGACAGAGGGAAGTATTTTACCACTCCATTTAATACCATAACCATCAAGCATATACACAAAAGGACTTGGTGTAGCTCCTTCAATAGCACTCAGATTAACCACCTTGGCCACTTCATGATAAACTTCCTTCTGAAATTCCATATCCTCATAATAGACCACATCCAATCCCGGTTTGCCATCGGCAGAGCGTAACGCTTCCATCGGCACCATTGTCAATTGATCTTTCTTAGGAGGACGGGCCACCATAATCCAATCCAACTTTCCTAAATTATCCTCGTAAGCCGCAACCGCTTCTTTCGTTTTACCCTTCAAGAAATTCTGTAAAGCGTTTCCATCTTCCCAAACGGCCCCTTTGCCATCCAACATATTGGATGCCAGATTTACAGACAATATATCATCATACCCAGTTGTAACAACGGAATTTTCCTTACATAGTTTTGCTTGAATTCTACAAAGTCCTCCAGCTGCAGGAACAGGTATTTTTACATCTTTCACCAACAACTGACCATAAACCTCACCTCCGGCGGCTTCTGTTTCATAAGTCCCTACCTCCGTTATATTTCCTTGAGAGTCCGTCACCGAGATTTTCAATTGATGTTTTCCCCGGACATTCTTCTCATTAATCAGATAAAAGTCAACGGTCACCTCTCCCCCTGCGGCAGCAACCTGTTGCCTGGTCTTTACCGCTACATACAAAGGCTGATTATAACGAGCTATAATAGCCGGATCCGATTTGGGATAACGAAAACAATCGACAATTCCCGAATAATTCTCCGTCAATTCCGATTCCCATCCATTAACAACGTATGCATCCGTCAAATTATTCATTCTGGCCGATTCTATTTTACGTCCCTGATGTTCATAAGACACCGTTCCCATAGCCACACATAAATCATCTACGGTAGGATAAACTGTCCTTAGCTGTTTAGCATCCAGAAATTCATTAAATTCATCATACCAACGTAAAAACTCTCTACCATCCCATCCTTTATAGCTATATTTTTCCAAATCTTCTTTATTCTTTTCCAAACGAGGAGGTGATGATAAAGCCCCTTCCTCACCAAAGAATACAATTTCACGCTTATTCTTTGTATCATTATAATAATCTTCAGGGCCTTTGTACAAACCTTCATTCCAAACAGCAGGTCCTCCGGCACGATGATAATCATACCAGCCACTCCAATACACTTTTTCATCGTAAGGACGAATATGAATTTTAGCCTGATCTTCTATATCATCCCCCTTTGCCCAAGCCGAGGTACGAAGAATCAGCCGGGAAGGATCCAGTACACGCATATCCTTCATCGCTTGAATTTCCAATGCCAACTTTTCAGGAGCAGCATTTCCAGATTCATTCATCATATTGTAGATAACCAGACAGGGATGACTGCGATCCCTCTTTACCATACGGACGACCTTTTCATGCAAAACAGCATTCATAAACGGCTGTCTCACATCCAGACGGAAGCCGCCAGGCTCTTCAAAATAGAGCAGTCCCAACTCATCAGCATAATTCATTACGTCAGTATTACCGATAAAACGATGAAAATTCAACATATTCAACCCTAACTCCTTAGCGATGCGAATTTGCCTTTCAGCCAATTCTTCCGATGGGAAAATACCATTGACCGGCCAAAAACTCCAACTGATGGCCGAGCGAAGCATGATACGTTTTCCGTTTAAACGAAAAACAGCATCCTCACCTATACCGGAAGCCTCGAACCAACGGAATCCAAAACGGCGGGAATCTTTATCTACCCAGTTCTTTCCTTCGGATAACTCCACCTCACATACATACAGATTAGGATCATCCACGCTCCATAATTTCGCCTCCGGAGCTGATATAGGAATCTTCAGTTCATTCATACCTTTATTTAAAGAAACACCCTTTATCTCTTTAGAATAAACTATTTTTTCTTTTATTTTGCCACTCGTACACCGTTATACGAAGATCCTGCTTCGTAGTCTTTCCTTTTTCATTCTGTAATGTCAGAATAGCGTTGGCGGTGGTTATCTGAGGAGTGTTCTGCATATAAATATCCGCCACATAAACAGCATTACATACCTTCATACCAACTTTTCCTGTTATTCCTCCAAAGCCATGACCGGGAGGCAACATCTTATCTCCCCACGGAATCGTTCTGGAGTCACGCCAATCATGGTTACCACCCGCATCCGTTATACGTACAGCCAATTGTACTTGTTCTCCCGATTTTATATAAGGAGTAATATCCGTTTCGAAAGGAACATTGTCCACAATCTGATAATCCACTAATCTCTGATTAATAAAAATCTCCGCCCGTGAACGTATAGAGCCAAAATTCAAAAAGACTTTTTGTCCTTTCTTCAACACCGGAATATCCATTGTACGACTCCACCATGTAACTCCTGTAATATCTCCTTCGGGTCCGGACTGAGTTTGAAGATATTCTTCAGCTGTTCCGGGAACCTGTACCGGAAGAGTCTGGGCAGAAGTCAATATATCCCATCCCGCTGTAGGAACAATTACAGGAGTTTTCCGTGCCTCTTCCAATGTCAAATAAATATCCTCTGTCTGCCAAGCTGCATTTTTATCCTGCCATAAATGCCATCCTTTTCCTGACAAATCAAAAAACGGTCTCTCCTGTGCTCTCACCCCATAAAATGGACATAACAACAAAAATGCTATGGCAATAATACTCTTCTTCATAATTATCTATTACTTTCTTTTATTAAATTCAATAATAACTGTTGGCCCACTACATTAGCCCTGTTCTCGCTTTTAATACATGACTCCATGCTCTCATAGATGGTAAAACCAATATTCTGTTATAGCTAATCTCATTTATTTTATTTCATTCATATAACTATCCGGCAACCACCCTTTCAATACAAAAGCAGGATTCCGATAATTGTTTATCAACTCTGTATCTTTATCTTTTATCAGCTGTCGGGAATATGGATGACGTTTGGATACATCAACCGGATTTCCTGTCACCATATCACAAGTATTATACTCGTACATTTTAGCAGTCTTCGCTCCAATAGAACTCCAGCCTTCAGGAATTATATTTTTCACTTTACAATCTATCAAGACAAACTCTGCATCAGGGTAGGCTGAACCATGATTACTTTTAGTACGTCCGTAATCCGCCTGTTTACCATCCTCCGTAGAAAAAGTGCATTCAACAAACACATTACCATGATTGCCTGCCGTATTTCTTACCCATGAGAAAGGGCCGCCACCATTACGGAAATTACTTTTATAAGCAAACAAGCTGCCACGTCCTAAAATAGTATCACCACCACCATCCAACTCACAAGATTCCATATAGATTGTTCCATTCGCCTGCAATGCATCTCCTGAACCTATAATATGTACACGGTATAAAGCAATCCTTTCTCCATTAATCAACAACCCTTCTGCCTGACCTTTTAAATCTGTAGCAATGGTCATATCCTCAATGACTATATCCTTGCAATTATCAAGCATGAAAGCCGCCCGACGGGAAGGAAATGTACCGGGCCACTCATTGGTTTTCACAGTCAGCGGATGAGGATTAAAGACTTCATTATTTGCATAATGTACTTTAGTATCGGCCATTCCTGCTCCTTTAATTTTAACATTCCATTTATTCCTTGTATAGACCAATTCTTCATAATCACCGGGATTAACTAAAATCACAGTCTGCCGTTCATTAAAATCAGGAATAAAATCCAAGGCCCCCTGAACTGTATTAAAGTCCCCTTTTCCTGTAGCATCCACAATCAATGTATCTGAAAGTTCCGGCATGTCAGATTTAGTAGTGAAAGTCCACTCATCTTCTTTAGTGACTCCTTGAAAACTGCCGTCAGCTAAATTTAACACACCATTATCTATAGTCACATAGTAAGTATGCCCATATTCCAGCATATTATTGTGTAGATAAATAGTAGCTATAGAATCACGCACGATGACAGGATAAAAATGAAAGGCATCCGTAAATCCCCCTATGATAGTAAGCTGGTACACAGGAGGAGTAGGTTCCGCCGTTCCCGAAGGAGTACCCGGACGAGTATCTTTATTGGTAGACATAACGGTACGAGTATAGTCATAAGGCACTTTTGTATAATCACATTCCGGACCATACGTACGGCTCTCCGTAGGACCAGACGGAATACTCAAATCCAAACTGTCCACCACTTGGTCAGTAACTGCGTCATAAACCCGTATCATACCGGAATCTCCTAGGACAGGAGTCTCGGAAAAAGTAAGAACCAAATGAGTGTCCGGATTGACATTTTCCGAACCGGAAGCAGGAAAAAGTGTTGCATTGACCTGCCCTGTCTGATTACACGCCATTATAAAAGGAACTGCG
This sequence comes from Phocaeicola sartorii JCM 17136 = DSM 21941, assembly GCF_000614185.1. Classification (GTDB taxonomy): domain Bacteria; phylum Bacteroidota; class Bacteroidia; order Bacteroidales; family Bacteroidaceae; genus Phocaeicola; species Phocaeicola sartorii. The sequence goes on from NZ_BAKM01000004.1 coordinate 54,723, forward strand.
GCAATCATACCTAAAAACGATTTTAATGTAACCATAGATTCATCAGTATTAAATTCAAGTCTTAATCATTCTATTCCCATTCCACCTTCATATAATGCAGCATCGTTGTACTTTCACCACAACTGCCCGTATGCTGGATACCGGTGCCCCCAAAAGTGTTCGAGGCTATATCCGCCTCCAAATCTACCGAAAGTTTCAAGTTCGGATCAGTTACAGGCGCCGGAAGCGGAGTTGTCGTTGAAGCATGTGCTGTCAATTTTCCTCCTTTAGCAGTCAATGTCAGAGTACAATTTGTACGATAGCAGGTAGAAGACACCGGTTGACTGATGGCTTCAGCCACCCCGTTCTCATATTTCATCAAAATAAAATCAACCGCATTACTATACTTGGTCGTACGAATGATACGCAATGCATATCCCGTTAAAGTACGGGTATCAAACTTGATATACAAATCCAAATACTGTCCTGTAGCACTACCAAAACCTTGTCCTGCTGTTTTACTGGCATCCACATTCAATGTGATTGCCATATCTCCATAGCTGCCATCCAGTGGAGTATACAGCAAACGGGCTCCTTTCTGATCTTGTAACAAACCGGTTCCGTGAGAACCATTCATTCCAGGTCCATAAATCCAATAATCCTTATCCGGAACTACCTGCCAATCGTATGCTGCCGTATCCAAAGGCTTATATCCACCAATCGTCCAAAATCCCGGTAAAAGTTGTGGTTGATTCTTACATGGAAAGTTCTGAAAATCCGTTTCAAATATATGAGTGATATTCACTTGCCCTTTCTTTATCGGAGAATTGGAAACAACAATCCGTTCTTCCCCCGGCAAACAACGCAGATGCTTGGGAGCGATAGCTGCCATCAGATAATAACCAACATCTTCTTTTACCAACGTATAGGAATATTCCGGTTCATTCAAGCGGGATACAGAAACCGGAAGTCTATCAGCCCCGTTCCTGTCCGTACATCTATACCAGGTTATCAATGATTCATCCTTGCGCCCATTCAAATTTAAAGCATAACTGACAGTAGCTACTCCTTTAGCAATATTCAATTCCGGCTCTTCCGTAAACGAGGGAGCCGGTACATAATCGGGAGCAACCGTAAGTTCTGTCGCACATTCCAAACCATCCTCTGTATAGGCTATCACAGTGAAATGTTTTGTTTCATCCTCCGTATTAGTTGCCTCGACAACACATTCATATCCCTCGGAAGTAGATAATTTCACATCCTTTTCATAACCTTGTTGTACTTTCCACTTCACGGGAACATTATTCAGCACATAGTTGCAATGCCTTTTTACTGTTGCAGTCAATCTGACCGTCCGGCCACCAGTCTGGATGGAAGCTGTTAAAGGCTCTACAGAAAGGCAGGAGGGCATCCGGGTATAATTCCTTCCATCCTGCTTACCTATAGCAATGACACGGTCTTTCACCTGAAGAGGATCCCAATCATCCTCTCCTCTCAATAAATTGTAAGTATTATAAACTACCTCTTCATTCTCTTCCAGCCGGAAAGCTTTCAGTTGATTCAGCTGATCCATGCAAGCCGTATTATAAGGCTTGTCAGCCCCTATTACATAAGGTTGCCCGTTCAGCTTCACATTGTATTGGTAACAACGCAACCAATCCGTAGGATCATGTGTCCAGCCCGCATAAACCGGCTTCTTCGAATGATAACGGCAATCGACAATACTTAATGGTCCGACCGACTTACAAAAATATTGCCGGTCTTCCTCATGACATACATAAAAGTCACAGTTCAAAAATACAGCTCCGCCCATATCACTTCTCCAAAAAGGTTTCTGACCATAAAAATGAAGTGTACAATCCAGATAAACCCCTGTTCCGGTCAACGCATCATCCGTACTTTCCATGTGGCATTTATTAAAAAGTATCCGCTTGGCACCATTCAACGGATTCATGTTCAAGCGGCTGATGAAATGTACATTATCCGCCACAATCTTGTCGCCATGACAATAAGCGACGTGCGCCTGAGTGATGGCAGACATTCTTTTCTTCCTGCTTAATTCCTTCTTCAGAGGGTATTCCAAATCGACATTACAGAAATTCCCCATGGTCAAGTCCTTAACCAACAGACCGTCTCCCCAAAAATCAAACATGGTGAAATTACCGACAGCCCCCTGTGTCTGTCCACGCTGGATGCCAGAACTGTATTTTCAGGATGGCTATTCAATCCGATAATATGAAGATAAGGCATTTAACAACCAAGCCGAACGGTTCACGACCGTCTTTTCCAACACGAATAGCAGGATCGTCAGGATCATCAATCCAATAAACGTATGGAGCCAGATAGACTTTCATCGGTTCCGCTTCCGTACCAACCGAAAAATTAGCGGCAGCTTTATTGAAACTATTAAAAACATAAGGATTACCCGCCACTTCCCTATCGGACAACTGCCCATCAACAAAAAATGTTTTCGGACCTAAAATAATTTCTTTATCTGCATAACGAAGGCAGTTTCCTTTAAATTCTATAGGTTGCGAAGGATCTAACGAACTATAATGATCAATACTTTGTGCTTTTAACAGATGTCCCCATACAAGCCAGCACAAGGCAAAAGCGAGGAAATGTAAATGTTTCATTTTGTATAGATTAAGATTTGTTCTACTACAAAAGTAAACGAGAGACAGGGGACAGAAAGGTAAAAATTGGTCTATTATGTGCAAATTTTGAATAATGTGCTAATTTGCCAATTTGCTAATAGGCCAATTGACATGCGAACATAGCGGAACCAAACGGCAAATCAGCCTATTAGCAAATTAACACATTCATTAATTATTTTACTTCAGTTATCCTTAGCAGCAGATAAGGACTTGCAGGCAGTCTTACTCTTCCTTGATTTTTATCATACACCCTATCTTTTACAGGAGCAGTCGTTTCAAAAACGACAGGCCATTCGGCTATCGTCATGTTCCAAGTATCAATGACCTCCACTTTAAAACGTACTCCTTCTTTCAAACGTGGATAAAAAGCGTTTTTTACCGGTAAATCAAATATCCATTCCGGTCTTATTTCTTTGCCCAGATAAATCATATAATAGTTTTCTCCGGCAGTAGAAGTATATGGGTCCCAACTACTATCGCATAAATGCAAGGGATTGGGGAGTGCATCCAAAATCTGTCTTGTAAAGCCGATGCGCTTCCAGGACTCCCCTTGAAAAGTTCCTCCTACAGCCAGAAAATCACGGGAATAATCTTTTGGATTATCCATATAACATTCTCCGTGAGTTACGTAAGTCCCCACAATCAGCCCTTGCCACAAGCGATAAAGATATTCCTGACCGCTCAAGCTTCCCCATCGGTTATCCATATTGCCCTCATAACATACCTCATCAAAAATAATCGGTTTCTTATAAATATTCTTCACCGTAGCCGCTCTTCCAAAACCCTCTACAGGTGCCTGGTCCTGTATGCTGGCATGGGTATATTCCGGTTCCCAATATTTATAATACTTAGCTGTATAAGTATGAATGGAACATAAATGAGAATAAGGATCATTCTCTACTACCGTATGTGTAAAGGTATCCCAATATTCCGGTTTTAATTCTCTCAAAAAATCATATTCATTGGCCAGCGACCACCAAATATTGCGAAATGAACTCATACGGGCTGTCAGATACTTCAAATATCGGACACCGGCTTCCAAAGGCATCCTGTCAAATCCCCAACGGCCACCATCATAAGGGTGGAAAAGAATCAAATCAGCCTCCACCCCTATTCCGGCCAAATTATCCACACATGCTTCCACATGAGCAAAATAAGCCGGATTGAAGCGGGTGAAATCCCATTCATACACAGGCTTTCCCTTTTCATCCTTTGTTATCTTCTTTATCTCAAAAGGAAACATGGAGGGTTCAGGATAATCCGGATCAAAGTTTTGCACAAAAAACAGCATCCTGATCTTATTGAACTTGGACAGTTCCAATGATTTTACAGTCTGATCGGGTTGGTTACCGGCCACATGCATCCAATCATAAGAAGTCGTTCCAACCGGATAGTAACGTGTCCCATCAGCATATTTAAAGTTATAAGTTCCATCCACTTTGACTGGGCCATGATTTCCTTTACCCGGAGCAATACATTCTATCTGACCTTTTACTCCATCCAATGCAGGGATTTTACTCTGTGTTATATAATACCATCCTCCTTGCTTCACAGGCATGAAACGAATTTTAAAAGTATCATTTCCATCATAAAACCCACGTACTGTCAATGTGGTATCCGGCCCGTTGAACGTCGCTGTAAGTTCAATATCAAAAGGATTACCCTTCACTTTGGCAGGAATGGAGATTTCATAACGTCCCCAACATTCCACCTTATCCTGAGCAAATCCACCGGAAATTCCCAGAAACCATATTATTAAAAGAAAGCAGCAATATTTCATAAGCCATTCAATCATTAAATTCCAGTTAAAACAACGTATCAATCAAGGTTCCTCAAAACAAAGTCCGTCACTTCCACCTGTCCGTCACCACCGGCAAAAATACCCGGACGGACAAACAAGAAACCATATACCGTGTTATGATGTACCCCCGATATTTCAAATCCCCATGGATACTTATGCCATTTTTTACCATCGGCACTATACCAGGCCGATAATACATTCGCATCATTCCGCAAACGCAGCCACATCTTTCCACATTGGTTTGCTTGAGGAGATTTTGATTCTGTACGGCTGACTTGTCCACGCCGGTAACGAAGCAGCTGCTTATGATTAAAACCAAATCCAAAATGATAATTCTCATCATAATAGGCTACCAATCCGGCAGATGTATTTTCACCTTTCAGTTCGAAACAAGCCTCCACTTCATATTTATGAGCACTGGTACGCGCCAACAAAGGAGAGCCTTCTTTAGGAGTATTCCCTTTTGCATCTATACTGATTTTATCAGGAGTAATCCGAAACCGGTCATTTAAACTATGTTCCCGGCACGTCTGCCATACAAAATCCTCTATACCGGATACTTTCAAACGTTCCGGTGCAGGTAAAGAAATGACTCCTTCTTTCAAATGCAACCACCCATCTTCCTTCTGAACCAGTTCACGTAAAAGGGTCTGACGACCCAATGTCTGGAATCCGTTCTCATAAGCATGGAAAATCATGAATAACCGTCCATCTTCCGTATCAACAATAGAGCCATGCCCTTTACTCCACCATTTTTCATTGCGCGATTCCGTACGAAGAAGCGGATTGAAAGGAGCATTCTCCCAAGGACCCATGATATTTTTACTACGTGCCTGTACTACCATGTGACTGGTGGGGGGACCTGCCGTACCCCCTTCGGCCGCGAATAAATAATAGTACTCTCCTACTTTTTTCACGTTCAGGCCTTCCATGGAAACTCCTTCTATATCCCATTCCTCCGGTATTTCCCATTCCTTATAAATCCGAACCGGTTCTCCTGTAATAGAGCATCCATCATCCGACAACGGATATAAAGCACCGGAGCTGAGCAACAGATATCGTTTTCCGTCCTCACCAACCACATGTTCCGGATCAATTCCCCCTATTTTCAAATCAACCGGAGCGCTCCACGGACCTTCCGGAGTATCCGCCCAAGTTACCATATTGGTTTTCTTTCCTTTCTCGTCCCGAGTAGGGAAATAAATATAGAAACGCTTGTTATGGACTACAATATCCGGAGCCCAGATGTCTCCGGTAAAAGTAGACAAGACAGTGGAACAGGGAGTCCAGTTTATCAAGTCATCCGACTGGTAAACGACCAGTCCCGGAGTATAAATAAAAGAGGAATGGACCAGATAATAAGACTTTCCATAACGGACTATAGAAGGATCCGAATTATCACCTTCCAAAATACGTACAGTAGTTTGATCCTCATTTAAAGGATCTTGGGACTGCCCCCATAAAGGGAGCGTCCCAAAGACTAGCAAAAATGCGCAAACAGATAAAATGTTTTTCATATATAATTTTTATTCTTGTGCCAAACCATATCCATTCGTTATCTTGCCTTTAGATTTGCTCAACGTTTCGAATGGAATAGGCCAGTAATATCTGGGAGGAACATTACCGTCCTTTACCCCCGGCAACAAATTACTATTCGTATAATGATCAGCATATTTCACCAATGTTGCTCCCCAATCAACCTTTGCATAACCCTCGTCAAGCAGTTTCTTTGCTTCAGCACCATCGGGATCTATATAATTAAACAGCCCCTCAATAGCTAGGTTATGGTCTGTTCCAGTAACTTTTACCGAAGTGGTACTATAATCATATTGTCCTCTCCATCCTGGATACAGAGCTGGATCCGACTCATCAGGATCAAAAGTCAACGGTGAACTTAAATGCACTTTCTTAGTATATACATAATTCGAGATCACATTACCATTAGCAAATTCATGGTATCCTTTTGTTTGCAAATCATGAACCATATCCGTCATTTCTGCACGAACAGCTAAAGCTTTTTCCACAAATTTACCCGAACGAATCAAATCCCAGCGACGAGTACCTTCACCTAAAAGTTCTAATTTGCGCTCCTGTAAAATAGCTTCCTTCAAAACTTCACCTGAAGCTGAAATGGCATGATCGGAATTACCAAAAGCGCGTTGACGGATTTGGTTAAGTAATTGGATTGCTTCTCCTTCCGTTCCCAATTCCGCTTTGACCTCAGCTTGCATTAAAATAAGGTCAGCAAGCCTCAACACTGGCCAATTCATCCCTGAAGTACGTTGAGATGTGGTATAAGGAGGATTCATACGATTCTCATCCCATTTATTAATCGCAATTCCCCCATCCAACTTATTACCCGGAGTAAAAGACAACAAAGCTTCATTGCCATCCCCCTTGCTACCGGTTACAGTCACACTAGCATCTCTACGCATATCACCCGCTTCAAACTCACCATAATAAAAAGAAGGGATAATACGTAATGCCCCAAACGACTTGCAAGGCGCAGCTTGATTACTACCACCACTGGACGGACGTCCAAAAGCATAAGAATATTCACTGGTAGTAGTCTGCCCACTTTGCCCCCCTTGTATATTACCTACTTCAAAAATAGATTCCGGACTAAGAGCCAGATCATGAGTATATTGGAAATGACGCTGAAACGGATTATTCGCATAACTCCGGTCATCAACCGTAACTAAAGCAGCCGTTCCTTTATTATTCAAAGCAGCCTGAAAATATTTCTCGGCAATCTTATAATAATCCAGATAATCATTGCGCCGAGCATAGACACATCCCAATTCTTCTTTTCCTTTTGTCGTAAACTGCACGTCACCATACAAGCCGGGCACATCTGTACGAATTGTCTGATATCCACCGGAATAAAGAGCTATTTGTCCTAACAACGCTTCAGCAAATCCTTTAGAAAAACGTTCTGCAGTAATGCCACCTTCTCCCAGTGGATACATCAATGCCTCTGCCTCCTTCAATATCTCAATAAGATTATCATAAATTTCAAAGCGGGAAGTTAATGAATAATCTTCCACATTGTTATTTTCATATCCATAAGGTACATCACCATAATGTTTTACCAAATCGAAATAGCAGAAAGCCTTCATTGTTAAAGCCTCACCATAAAGTTGAGTCCAATCATTTACTTTTCCTGCAGCCACAGCATCTTGAAATGCAGTTTTACCAGCTACCAATTCTGCGACTCTAGATGCACGTGCAATCGTAGTATAAAGCCCGTTGAAGCCTGAACCACCCGCATTTACACTTAACAATTCCGGTAAAAGTCTGGCGTTGGCATTATTCAAAGAACCTATTTCCGGATATATTTCAGAGTCTGAACCAATAGGATCATTCCAACGATAAGCCCCCATAATACAATTCTGCCGATAATTAGCATAACACCAAGACAGAATTTTAAAAGTTTCAGAAGTAGAAGAGGTTACAAACTCATCTCCTGTGTTCTCCGGTGAAGAAGTATTCAGATAATCACTACATTGAGCAAAAGAACAGCATAGTGCCAATGCAGATATATATGTTACTAATTTATTCATAATAATTAATTTAATGATTTGTTTTTTTGATTAGAAAGCAAGATTCAAGCCTACCACAAACGAACGTGCTCTAGGATAAGTTCCCCAGTCCAATCCTACTGTAGGATATTTCGCCTTGTTCTGAGAGGTATTGGCACTAACTTCAGGATCCAAGCCTGAGTAACCGGTCAAAGTAAACAAATTGTAAATTGTTCCATAAATACGCAATTTGCTCAAACCAGCCTTATGCAAAACTTTATCGGGCAATGAATATCCCAATGTCAGTGTGTTCAAGCGCAAATAAGAACCATCTTCGATAGCAATACTGGAAGTAACCCCATTTTCACTATAAGGTAATGGCAAATTAGCATTTACATTAGCTGCATTTAATTGCTCAGGAGTAGTGAGACGAACCAATTTCCCATCTACCACGTCATAAATCTTATAGGAGTCTTTCATAAAACCAAGTTTATTCTCATATACTCCCTTTTCTTTCGCACCGTATAAAGAAGCGATTTTATTCACATTATACACATCATTACCATAACTCCAGTTAAAATACAATCCTAAATCAAAATTTTTATAAGTTGTATTGATATTGAAACCACCTGTATGAACAGGATTCATATCACCAATAATGGTAACATCTTTCTCATCAATGCCGCCACTATTGTCCATATCCTTAAATTTTGGAAGACCCGGATAAGCATTTTGTCCGGACGGACGGTCCACCCCATGTACAGGATTAATAAAAGAACCTAAATCCGCCACACCCTCTTTCAATATATATTGTCCGTTTACATAATTAAAATCATCTGTGGTATAAAAGCCGTCATATATAAAACCTCTGACCATGCCCACAGGTTTTCCTTCCTGCAAAATATAATCCTCACCAGGGAAACTGCTGCTGCCACACCAACTAGAGCCATATAAACCTGTTACATTTTCTGCCAATTTATCGACCTTGCCTTTATTGAAATTTATATTCATACCAGCCGTGATATTCCAATCTTTATTTTCATAAATCACACCAGACAAAGAAAACTCAATTCCCTTATTACTAGTCTGGCCAATGTTATCATACGTAGAGGTGAATCCGGTAATTCCGGGAAGCGAAGTCAACATCAGCAAATCCTTCGTTGTATTCCAATATAAATCCAAAGACCCCCACAAACGATTCTTTAAAAATCCGAAATCGAAACCAAGGTTACGTGTAATAGTTGTTTCCCATTTTAGATTTTTATTTGCCATCTGTTCCGTTGAAAGATCGTATGAAGATGAATACTGGTTATTCAATATATATTGATATCGCAAATCAGTTTCAGAAGTCCAAGTTTGTGACCATAAATCAGAACTGATGCCATCATTACCTACCGTACCATAAGACAAACGAACTTTCAGATTATCCAACCAGTCTTTCGTTCCTTCCATGAAAGATTCTTCAGAAAGACGCCATCCGAAAGCAGCGGCAGGAAAATATCCCCAACGATGTTCGGGCGAAAACTTAGAAGAGCCATCGGCACGGAATGTCACAGTAAACAAATAACGGTCCATCAATGTATAATTAGCACGACCAAAGAATGAGAGAATACGTCCGGGAATATCTACTCCAGAAGAGAATTTACTTGTTCCATGTTCCGCATCATATTGGTTAATCATAGCAAAAGCATTGTCCTTTGTGAAATTAGATGGGAAGTGACTAGCTGAAATCGACACTTTACTACCACCTGAATCTGTAACCTCATGACCCAACAGAATATTCAGGCGATGCTGTTTGGGTAAGAAGTTAAAATCATAACTCACTGTATTCGTCCAGCGAAGCCCCCAGCTGTCACGCTTCGTATATTCCACATTTCCCGCATACAGCTTAGCGCCTGTTTCGTCATCCAAATAATTATTATAAATAGCTCCTCCCCATTTTTTATCTTGTTCCCATGACTGATTTAAAGTAAAATCAGTGTGATAAGCAAAGCCGTCAAACAATCTCCAATTTAAAGACAAAGTTCCACGAAGTCTTTGCTTGATATATAACGGATCATAATCACCAATACGGGCAACCGGACTATAAGTGTCCCAAGTGGACTGACGCCCATACATTTCCATATTTCCTTCACGCAAAGCATTCAAATCCCCCAAGATATCACCGGTAGCAATCGGACGAAAACGGTAAGAAGATGAAAGCAATGAGCCAGAGCCATTAGTTGTCCCTTCATCTCCCATAGTACGCATATCACTATAACGGGTATCCAGATTAATATCCAGATTATCACGTAACTTCTGATTGACCTTCAACGAAATCCCTCCACGCTTGGCATAAGAGTTCAGCTTCATGCCTTCCTCATCCATATAGTTCATCGCAAACAAAACCTTTGTTTTTTCTGTACCTCCACTAACAGACAAATCATGGTTATGGGACACAGAACTATTATACACATCTTTCTGGATGTTATAATTCTTGGTGTTACGATAACTTTCTATACCTCCCGTATTACTACCAGAATAATCACCGATGCCATACAATTTTTCGAATGGCAAACGATATGCATCGCCACTAGCCGCAGCATTCGCCCAAACAAACGATAAATAATCATAAGGATCCAATGTTTCCAAATATTTAGTCGGCGTATTAAATTTAACATAACCATTATAAGAAACAGAAACTTTCCCTTCTTTCGCTCCCTTTGTAGTCACAAGGATTACACCATTGGCACCACGTGCACCATAAATAGCAGTAGAAGACGCATCCTTCAGGACGTCAATGCTTTCCACTTGATCGGAAGGAATATCATTTAAAGAATTCACTGTTACACCATCTACCAGAATCAGAGGTTCATTACTTTGCGAAATAGAGCCTCCTCCTCGCACACGGATAGAAATAGCCGCGTCAGGACGCCCGTCTTGTGATGTAATGTTCACACCGGGAAGTTTACCCTGCATAGCCTGCGCCACATTAGAAACAGGCATGACCGATACAGTCTTACCACTGACAGAAGCAACTGAACCTGTCAAATCCTTTCGTTTAATTGTTTGATAACCAATTACAACTACCTCGTCAAGCACCTCATTATCACTCTCCATTTTAATAGCAAACGCATGCTGGCTACCGACTTTTATGTTCTGAGTCTTATATCCGATATACGAAATAACCAATGTAGCATTTGCGGGAACCTCCAATACAAACTTCCCATCCAAATCCGTAACCGTCCCTGTAGTAGTTCCCTGAACCAAGACTGATACTCCAATCATAGGCTCACCTGTTTCATCAATAATGGTTCCGGTGACCCTTTTCACCTGAGTAACAAGTTGAGTGCCAAAGTTCCTAACATCGGCAGAAACCTCAGCCATCATCGGTGCGACACTTATGGACATTGCGGCCGACAAGCTCCAAATAAGAAAAGAACGGCTGGCTTTACAACCGTATGCGCTTGCAAACAAACGCCTTGTTTTCTGAACATTTTCCATACTTTCCTGGGTTAACAAATAATCATTTTTAGATTTAATAGTTCCTTTTGTGTTCTCTTTAAGCATGTTTCATAATCATAGTATCTTAAATCACACATTGCAAAAGTAGAAATATTTTCGGAAAACAAAAATTATTTCGCATTATTTTCTTTTTATTTAATTTCGTTTTACTTCGTTTCTGAGATATATAATCATATAAAAGAAAACAATCAATACAAAACATTAAATATATATACTATATATCTCTCAATCAAACAACATTTGAGGGAAGAGCGCACTTTCGTTTCCTTTCAGCCAAGCTAAATTAAACTTATAATAAAAGCGGCTTGTTATCAGATGAATCATATTATCAGGTGTTTGTGTTCCGGCCAAGTAGCCACGAGGCTCAGCATGATTCTCATCCATTTCAAAAAACTGGGTCCAAGCCCCACCATTAAGAAAACGATAAATACCATCAGTCAACAAGCGTTTTACAGGCCAGGTCTTACCTTCATCGTATGACAAAGCAGCATACATGCCATATCCTTTAAAAGGCTTTCCTGATTGATCAGTAAACATCATTCCACGCTCCTCTTTCGAAGTACGATAAGGATGCTCAGTAAAAGAAATCAGCAAAATAGGACCTTCATTCAAACGCATCAATACCAGCCGTTGTCCTCCATCAATGGGTGGAAATTCCGAAGCAGAATAATGCCAAGTCTTGCCCATATCATCAGATACACTCATAGGCATACGTAGACGTCCTTCTTTATCACGAATACTATTGTTACGTCCCAATGCCATCAATCTGCCATCCTTCAATTGCACCACTCCGGCATGGATTCCGGCGATAGTGGTACCTGTCCCTCCCTCTTTAAAATCAGGCAAGGGCGCTCCATCCCACGGGTCCGTCCAAGTTTTTCCCTTATCCTTACTGATATGAACAGCAGCCCCGTCTCTTCCACCGGGTCCGGCATCACAAGCCTGAACAAACCAGCCTTCCTTTGTAATAGAGGTTCCGGCTATCACTTGATGGCGTCTCGTATGCTCTGGAGCAATCATACGAGGTTTACTCCAAGTTTGTCCATTATCTGTACTTGTACGCAAAGTCATCATCAAATTCTGCCAATGTCCGGCCGCTTCCACTCCATTGATATGGTAAAGAGTCCCTTGGCGGTCGTTCAACAATGCAGTTCCGGTCAAATTACGATCAGCTATCTGATAAAACATACGAGGCTTTTCCCATTCACGGCTTCCGGCACGCAAGCGCGAAGAGAGCACCACCATCTCACGGCCTTTTTCTTCATTGGTAGAAAACCACACAGCCAACAAGTCTCCATTATCACACCAAGTCAATGCCGGCTGATGATTATGCTTGAAAAAAGGCGTTCCACTATGCGCATCCGGTTCATGCACATAAACCAAAGGAGCAGTGAAGACTGGTTCCGTGACACATTGAGAGGCCCAATTCCATTTTATCTGAGACACGACATACTCATCTTTTGGCTGAGAAAGCGGAGCGGTCTGCGGATACTCTGCCTGTACCACCCGAAAGCCTGTCATTGCATGTTTGTCCTCCGGCAACATAGCCATACGGTTTGCCGAACGGAGATATTTCACCGGTGTATTATGACTCCCTCCTCTGGTCACCCGTGCCATACCGTCCGAATAGCCGACAGGGTCAGTCTGTTCCTTGTCTATATAGGGCCCATACCAGTCCAGACACCATTCCTCCACATTTCCACACATATCATATAACCCCCATTCGTTGGGAGGAGTTTGTGCCACTTTCAAGGACAAGGGTTTTAGAGAAGCCGTTATCACTTGATTCTTTTGCCAGGCGGCAGGAAGCTTGTCATCCATATAGAAGTTCCAGTAACGGCCTGCCTTACATGCATATTCCCATTCAGCTTCGGTAGGCAGACGATACGTTTTTCCTTCTTTCCGGGTCAACCAGTCACAAAAGGCAACGGCATCTTGATAAGTTACGAACACCACCGCTTCGTCATCTTCATTTGAGAAACCATTTTTACCACGCAGCGACTTGTGTCCGGGACAGAACAATTCATATTGCGCATTAGTCACTTCGGTCAGTCCCATTTTAAACGGTTTAGATATGTGCACCTTATGCATAGGTGCTTCATCATAATTTTCATCTTCACCCAAAGTCCCCATATAGAAATTTCCCGCAGGTATTTCTATCATTGGAATCAATTCACTTTGTGCCATAATACTTGCCGGCCATATCATGATGCTAACTATTGTACTTACTAAAACTTCAATTTCATTTCGTATCTGATTAAAATATGTCTTGATACAAAAGTAACAGGCTATCAAAGAAGAACAAGGTAAAAATTGGTCTTTTATGTGCACAATTTTGCAACAGGCGAACAAACCTATCAAAAAAAGATTTCAGTCTTTCTTATCGCCCCCTCTTCTAAAGTTTGTAATTTCTGCTACCACTGCTACCACCATTTTACCAAATCTCCTATGAATAGGGAGATATAGGGGTGGTGGCAGCACATTTTTTTATGTATGAAATACGCCTGCTACCACCACTTATCCCCTTTTTTATTCCATAAGAGGAAGATGTTTGGGTAAAATTCGTATGCCTTCTATGCCGATTTGCTATGATTACCGTAGTATTGGTAAACTTGGTGGCAACTGTCATCCATCTTGACCGTAAGTCATGATTGTTTCAACCCGACAAAGAAATAGCTCTTGAAAGAGTCAACTGATATTATAACTAAGTATTAACTCCGTCAACCATCCTGATAAGTAAGATGAAGGAGCAGTCAACCTAAAGCGTTAAGCAACAGTCTGAACTACAGTTTCATCAGCCTAAGACTCTGGTTCCATCAGGTTGAAACTACAGTTCCATCAGGTTGGAACTACAGTTCTATCGGGTTGGAACTACAGTTTCGTCCTTTTGTAACTGTTTGAAACTCCCAGTCTTTTCATGGACACAATATAGCTTGACGCTTTAGGTTGACTGCTCCTTCATCTTACTTATGAGATAATACGTATGTGCGGGACAACACTTCCGTAAAAAGTAGAAAAGACATACTGATAATATGAGAAAAGTAGAAAAAGTGGTGGCAGCAGGCGTATTTCATACATAAAAAAATGTGCTGCCACCACCCCTATATCTCCCTATTCATAAGAGATTTGCTAAAATGGTGGTAGCAGTGGCAGCAGTTTTGCAAAGCTCTATGGTAGGAGGCGAGTTCAAATTATAAATGCGACAGTTGTATTGATGAGCTGTTTAGAAATACATTCTTAAGAGACACCCCAAAAAAGGGAGAGAGCATTTGCCATACGCCCTCTCCCCCATACGTTTATTTTCGTTTGATGAATGAATTATTATTCCTGTTTAAAGCCATAACCATTCGTAAAGCCACCGGCAGCCATTACATTAGGAGTAAACGGCCACAAATAGATAGGAGCCGAAACGTAATCATAATCCCAAAACAGATACTTATCATATTCATCTCTATAATCAACCAAATCAATACCCCAATTAACTTTGGCATATCCTTGGCTTTCAAGAGATGCTGCCTCTTCTTCAGACACGATTTCAAACAACCCTTTTATTGCCAGATTGGTAGCAGGAGCCGAATTTCCATAATTCAATCCCATTTCTTCCCAATTATCCTTTTGTCCGCGCCATCCCGGATAAAGCACCGGATCATTGACCTTGTCCATCGGACACTGCGCTGTCAAACGATGACCATATATAGTTTTTGCATCAACTAATTTTGTCCATATATAAGCAGAAATGATATTACCATTTTCAAACTCATAATAACCTTTAGTTGCCAGACCATCCATCATAGCTTTAGTCATGTCTTTGATTCTTTTTATATCTTCCGGAAGATAACCAGAACGAATCAATGTCCAACGACGATCACCTTCACCTGCATATTCAAAACCCCGTTCTTCAATAATCGCACGAACCAGATCATTGCCAAAAGATGCAATAAAGCCATCTGTGTCAGCCAAACCTTGCGGGAACGAACGTTCACGAACTGTTTTTAAATATTGTTTACCTGTAACCACATCACCTAATGCCGCACATACTTCCGCATAGCCCAAATAAACTTCAGACATACGCATATACGGACCATTGATACCTGATTTACGCTGTGCAGCCACCCATGGATTAGCCTGACGGTTCTCATCCCATTTATTCAATGTCAAGCCACCGCCTTCAGCTTTTGAGTTGGGGACAAAAGGAATCAACTTCTCAACCCCTTTACCATTACTGCCGGTCATAGTAATGCTCACGTCACGACGCATATCATTCGGATCAAAGATTCCATAAAAATAAGCAGGATTTATACGTCCCTGTCCATAGCTCTTACATGGATACGCTGCCTTTGAGCCACCAGATGAAGGACGGCCGAAAGAATAGGGGCGACCATCATTTCCACCACCTTGCTGCATGGGATATTCATAAATAGACTCATCCGCATAAATAGCATCATCCATATGCATCTGTTCAAAGAAATACTGGTAAGGATTATTGAAAGTACGTCCGGATTTATCCGAGGCACCCCGTGGATCAGTCAAATGAAACTGTGCATTACCCGGATCAGCCAACAAAGCCTCATAGTATTTTTTAGCTATCGTGTACAAGTTCTGCCAATCAGAACGACGTCCGTAAGTAGCTCCATTATTTTCTTTTCCCTTGTTTTCAAATGTCATGCTTTCCCCTTTTCCATTTACACGTTTAATATCGCCACGACGGGTCTGATATCCAGCTGCATCCAAACACATTCTTCCAATCAAAGCCTGCACATAGGTTTTAGAAAAATAATTTTTATTGGCAGCAGCAATGCCGGGAATGGAACCGATGGTGTACATCAAAGGTTCCACTTTCTGCAAATCTTCAATACATACATCATAAATAGAATCACGGGAAACCAAACCTTTAGGCACAACACCATAAACACCTACGTATGGTACGTCCCCGAAGTTCTTGCACAGTTCACGATAAGCCGTAGCACGCATAGCTATCGCCTCACCATACATTTGCCCCATCTCTGATTGTCCACCATTGATGATCGATTCAAAATTCGATGCGTTTTCCATGGATGTTATCACCGCATTGGCTTTGCTCACAACCGAATACAAGCTAGCATAAATATCATTCTCCTTCAAATATGAAGTCAATCCATAGCTACCTGCATAAGTACCGTTTTGATAAAGACATTCCGGATAGTGACGTCCCAGCTGGTTAGAGAAAGACTCCGGGTGACGTTCTATATCAGACCCGGCAATATCAGCAGCATAAAACAATCCATCGCCAAAAACCTTATTCTGCGCACAATCCCTCCACTGTTCATAAGCACCGTCTAATGCCGCACGTGCTGTTGTCGGATTAGAAAAGACAAAATCCGAATCTACAATAGAAGGAGAGCCAACCTCCAAATAATCACTACATGCTGTAGTCAAAAACATTCCAGCAAAGAAAAGTGTTGAATATACTATTTTTTTCATACGATTCATCTCCATTAATTAGAAAGTTAAATTAACACCAAAGGTATAAGTTCTAGCCTTAGGATAAGACTGGTAATCAAAATAAGGTGTAGGGAAGCCATCCTTACCATCGGTCTTCGTGTTGACATCCGGATCTATACCAGAGTATCCGTCAATACAGAACAAGTTGCTTCCTGTAAAATACACACGTGCATTCTGCAATCCAATCTTATTCATCCAATTTTTCGGGAAAGTATAACCTACTGTCAATGTATTCAGACGCAAATAAGACGCATCTTCAATAAACTTAGAACTTACGATTCCATATTCAGAGAAGAAAGAACTGTAGTTTGTATTCGCATTAAGAGTCGCCAAAGCTGTAGGATCTTTCACCAGCATCAAGTCACCGTTTGCATCAACATCATAATATTTGAAAGTTTCAGAAACAAACTTCAAACGGTTCTGACCAGCGGAATTATCTTTATTTCCCATCAATGAGTGCATTGCATTGGCATTGTACACATCGCCACCAATCTGATAAGTAAAGCCTACAGAAAAATCGATTGCCTTCCAATTTCCGTTAATTGTAAAACCACCTGTATGCTGTGGCATAGCCTTACCGATAATCGTTTTGTCATCCTCGTCCACAACACCATCACCTGTTGTATCTGCAAATTTAGGCATACCCGGTATAGCAGTTTGTCCATCCGCTGCCAATCCTTTAACTCCATCCGGATAATTCACAATACCTTGAATATCAGGAACACCCGGTTTCAATGTGTATTTACCATCTGCATAAGTAAAATCATCAATCGTATAATATCCTTCTGATTTAAAACCTTGGATCGTACCTACAGGCTGACCTTCACGGATAATATAATCATAAGCAGGCTTAGCCATAGATGAACCCCAATCATTCATAGCTCTCGTATCCGCCAACTCCGTCCATCAGTTCATCAATATTATTCTTGTTATAATTATAAGTCAAGTTTACACCTAAATTAAAATCTTTACCACGAACAATGTCAAAGCCTAAAGCCAATTCAATTCCCTTATTTGAAGTTTTACCTACATTCTGGAACTGATAGCTATAACCGGATGCTGCGTCGATAGGCACTTTCATTAAGATATTCTTTGTCGTATTCCAATAATAATCCAAGCTACCGCGAACCCAGTTATTAAAGAAACCAAAATCAACACCTAAGTTACGGCTGATAGTAGTTTCCCATTTCAAGTCAGGATTTCCCTTCATGTCACCCGGTACATAAGTGGTTACTTTTTCACCATCCACTGTTATCTGTTTGGTCTTCCAGGTCTCTCTCCATAAAGAAGCATCAATATTATCCGAGCCAGAAGTACCATACGATACACGAAGTTTCAGATTATCCAACCAGTCTCTTGTGTTTTCCATGAAAGCTTCATCTGAAATTCTCCACGCTGCCGCTGCTGCCGGGAAATATCCCCACTGGTGACTAGGTGCAAATTTAGAAGAACCATCGGCACGGAATGTAGCAGTCAAAAGATACTTGCCTTTATAAGAATAATTAGCACGGCCAAACCATGACAAAGTATGGTTAGGAGTACCTATCTCACCCTTAAAATAATCTTGTCCCAATGAAGGAGTAGTCATATTAATCATACCAAACGCATCATCCATAGTAAATCCTTTAGGATACCCTACACCATAGATTTCAGTATAATCCGATTTTGATGCCAAGACTTCATTACCAACCAAGAAAGACAAACTATGATCATCTCCAAGCCCCTGTACTTCGTAATTCAAAGTAGTTGCCCAACGCACACCGTAACCATCACTTTTCTTCAATTTAGCAGAACTATTATCTTTTTCTGTCTGTCCTGCATTCCATGTCTTTTCTTGGTTCCAATTACGATTTAACGATAGCTCCGTCTTTGCCGTCAAACCTTTAATAACATTCCAAGTTAAAGCACCTTTTGCACGGATACGGTACATGTTTTTTATATAATCTACAGTATTCAAGTAATACAAAGGATTACTAGTTTCTTCCATATTTGTATCACCTTGACCAAATCCAGCAGTAAAAGAAGCATCACCCAAAGGATTATCCACAGGACGATAAGTGTAAGCAGAGGTTGCATTACCAAAACCAGATCCATTTACTTCTATTTCACTATAACGCAAGTCAAAATCCGCAGTTAACTTTTTATTAATCTTTTGCGTCAATTTGAAATTCGCATTCCAACGCTGGAAACCAGACTTCACACGGATACCTTCATCATCCATATAGTTCACTGATGAATAAAACTTAGTTTTATCTGTACCACCAGATAAAGATACATCATGATTCCAAGATGACGCAGTCTGCATCAAATCATTTATATAATTATGAGTGGTCATATTTTTATATTCATTCAAATGATTTCCGTACTTGGATCCTAATCCAAAATATCTGGCAACTCCATCACCATAAGAATCTCCCAGACTCTTCATATATGCCCATGTATTATACACATAGTCATAAGGATCCATAGTCTCCAATAATTTCGGATTCTCCTTCATCTGATAATACATATTATACTTGACAGAGACCCGGCCATCCTTGCCGCCCTTTGTAGTAACCAATATTACACCGTTAGCACCACGAGCACCATAAATAGCTGTAGAAGCAGCATCCTTTAACACATCAATACTTTCGATATTGTCAGCAGGAATATCATCAATGCCACTAACTTGAACACCATCTACAATAAACAAGGGATCATTAGACTGAGTGATAGAACCACCTCCACGAATGCGGATAGACATACCTGCACCCGGACGACCGTCTTGTGAAGTCACACTCACACCGGGCAATTGTCCTTGTAAAGCCTGTGCAACATTGGCAACCGGATTAGCCGCTAATTTTTCACCGGTAACAGAAGCGACAGATCCTGTCAAATCACGTCTTTTCACCGTACCATAACCAATAACAACGACTTCATCCAAAGTCTTGTTATCTTCTTCCAATACAATAACCAAGTCTTTTCCGGTTTTCACCTCTTTAGTAAGATACCCGATATAGGAAACCACCAAAGTAGCGTTACTCGGAACATCCGGAATTGAAAACTTACCATCGAAATCTGTGATTGTACCATTGGTTGTTCCTTTTACCAGTACATTCACACCAATCATAGGTTCGCCTGTTTTGTCTTTCACCAAACCTGTTGCGGTTTGGGCAAAAGCAACCAAACAAAGCATACTCAAAAAGAGAGTTGAGACAGCTTTTCTAGCTAATTCTTTTAGATTCATAAGATGTGTTTTTATAGTTATTAAAATGTTTTTTTAAGGTTTTGACCTTAGTTTCACCGTTGCAAAATTAAGAATATAACATTACCTTCATGTGTAGTTTTATCTTTTTATGTGGATTTATTAGGCATTTTTCACGACTTCCAATTATTCAACACAACAAAAAGAGGAGACCTCCACCAACGTAGAAGTCTCCTCTTCAAGCAATTATAAATTCAATCTAGTCTATTGGGTTCCAATTACTTTGAGTACCAAAAATAGCATCGACCGTCACCGCCTCCGCTTCTTTCTTTGTCAGCTGTTTGCTCCACGCTACCCTTTCTGAAACATTTGCGCCCTCACCGGTATTTTTATATTCCATATAACGGGCTGTTTCTTCATTGGACTGCTTGCCCCAATTGTGCCATCCGGCAGGAACAATATGCTTGCCCAACTCACATTCTATAAATAAGGTATAAGCGTATGGACGCCAAGGACGACCTAAATACACTTTATCCACTCCCGGTTCTGCCGTCAGCTTACAGTGTTTGAAAACATATCCATATTTAGCCTCTTTCGGAGTGGAAGCAGCCGTTACATACGAATTGCGTTTGCTGTGGATCATACAATTTTCAAACAAAGCGGTGGAAGGACCGAAAATAAAGTCTGTAGTACCATCGATATAACAATCCTTAAAATAAAGGCGGGTAAATTTAGCACCGGTATAAATAGTATCCTGATTACCCAAAATACGGCAATTGATAAATTTCAAACGGTCACCTTCCGTATGCAGAGCCACCGCCTGTCCCAACTGAGCCGCATTATTCTCAATAGTCAGATTCTTAAAAGTGATGTCACTGCCCTCCACTTTCACCGTATAAGTGCGGAAAGTACCCATTTTATTTATATTCGCATGATCATCATAAGTTATAATCGTCTTATCACGATCTTCACCTATGATATCTATATTTTCCACCCATGAAGGAACAATCACTTTCTCCTTGTATACTCCGTTCTTCACATAGATCGTAACAGTATAATCCATGAAAGCCCGAGCACTTTCCACAGCCTCCTGCAAAGTACGGAAATCCCCCGTTCCATCGCGTGAAACAACAAGGGTATCCCGGCGTTCCTGAGCCCATGTTCCGCTAACAGCGACTAACAACAGCAATAATCCTAAAACTTTTCTCATCATCTCACCTCCTGTTATTTACATGCAGTTCCACAACTGCTTTTCTGAAACAAACGCTCCCATTCCAGACTGGCCATAATGAACGGGCCTACCGCCTTCGCATCATTAGAACGTATTTTTTCAGTTATATAATAATTATAATCTCCGGTACGATACACCGGCTTGCCTCCCAAACCGGCAACGGCACACCCTTTAGTGATAGAAACCACACCTTTATTGTCCACTTCTATGAATTGGGTCAGAAGCCCTTCATACCCTTTCTTGGCCACTTCCATGTACGAAGGACAGATATACCCCTTACGCAACGCCTTCAACAGAGTGTATACAAACATGGTAGAACAAGAGGATTCCAGATAATTTCCTTCATCCCCGCTTCTGTCAATCACCTGATACCAGACTCCTGTTGCAGGATCCTGGGTACGTTTAATCTGGGCAGCCAGTTTATTCAATATTTCGATAACCGACTCACGTCCGGCTTCGTGTTCCGGTATAAAGTCGAGCACATCCACACAAGCCATCGCGTACCATCCCATGGCACGTCCCCAGCAATGCTGTGACCATCCGGTAGTCTTGTCCGCCCACTTTTCACGCTTGCTCACATCACATGCATGACGGTATAAATCAGTCTTCGGATCATAATTATGGCGGGCCACTGTGACGAACTGATTGATAATATCAGCATAATCATTCACACGGTTGTTACGGTAAGCATACTCCGCATAGAACGGTTGTCCCATATAAAGCCCGTCCAGCCACATCTGGTTCTCATAAATCTTCTTGTGCCAGAAACCGCCATCGGCGTTACGGGGATGCGTATCCAACTGACTGCGCAATAAATCCAATGCTTTTTTGTATTTCTCGTCCTTAGTCTGCTCGTAAATACGGAAAAGCATCTTGCCGGAATTCAGACGGTCAATGTTATATTCCTCCAGTTTATAAGTTTCGATAGAACCATCCTGATGAATCATCGTATCGGCATAAGCCACCGCATAATCAAAAAATTTCTTATCACCGTATGCATCATATACATCCAGCATAGCTTGAAGTTCCAAGCCATGACAGTAATCCCACTTCAGACGGGTCTGAAAATCCAACTGCCAGGATTCGGGACAACGTACCATCTCTGATTCCGCCATACGTACAGACCAAGGCTTATTACCACAAACCTGCTGAGCCATACCCATCAAGGGTGCAGCCACAAACAAACCGGACACAATAATTTTACAAATAGAATTCTTTTTCATGAAGACGTTTATTTTTAGTATTAGACCTATTTCATTCAGGAAACAAAAGTAGCATTTTCCTTGAAAAACGGTGTGCACTTTTCAACCTACTAAGTGTATTATTTGGTATTCGTGTGCGGGAACAGTTATTTTTGTGCACGATAACGATAAAAATCGTTCAAAAATTGCCTTTTTACTAATTATTATGCCTTTCAGGTTTGATAAGTTGAGAAAAGGTTTTATTTTTGGGGCAGTTTTTAATTTATACTATTGTAGAAAACACAGTCATTTACTATTAATTCACAAGAGAATGGAACAAGTTTTTAGTTATATCATCGGTTTAGGAGCAGCGGTGATGATGCCTATAATTTTTACAATCTTAGGCGTTTGTATCGGGATCAAATTCAGCAAGGCATTAAAAAGCGGTCTGCTGGTAGGGGTTGGTTTCGTTGGTTTATCAGTAGTCACTGCACTTCTGACCAGCAGTTTGGGTCCGGCCTTAAGCAAGGTGGTCGAAATATATGGCCTGCAACTGAAAGTTTTTGATATGGGATGGCCTGCTGCGGCAGCCGTGGCCTATAACACTTCTGTGGGTGCATTCATCATTCCGGTATGTCTGGCTGTCAATATCTTAATGTTATTGACAAAAACCACCCGTACGGTTAACATTGATTTATGGAACTATTGGCATTTCGCTTTCATCGGAGCCGTAGTTTATTTTGCGACAGATAATATCTGGTGGGGCTTCTTTGCGGCCGTTATCTGTTATATCATCACATTAATTCTGGCAGATTACACAGCAGACAAATTCCAAGGTTTCTATGATAAAATGGAAGGGATTTCCATTCCGCAGCCTTTTTGTGCGGGCTTCGTACCATTTGCTCTCATTATAAATAAGGTACTGGACAAAATTCCCGGATTTGAAAAGCTGAACATTGACGCAGAAGGTATGAAGAAGAAATTCGGTTTGTTAGGCGAACCCCTTTTCTTAGGTATTCTGGTAGGATGTGGCATCGGTGCATTATCTTGCAAGAACGGGCAAGAAATAATAGACAAGATTCCTTATATTCTAGGTTTAGGTATCAAGATGGGAGCGGTAATGGAGCTGATCCCCCGTATTACCAGCCTGTTCATCGAAGGGTTGAAGCCCATTTCGGACGCTACCCGTGAACTGATTGCCAAAAAGTTCAAAGGCGCCGTAGGTTTGAATATCGGAATGAGTCCCGCCTTGGTGATCGGACATCCGGCTACCTTAGTTGTATCTTTGTTGTTAATCCCTGTAACCATCTTATTGGCAGTGGTGCTTCCGGGCAATGAGTTCCTGCCATTGGCTTCATTAGCAGGTATGTTCTATGTATTTCCATTGGTATTACCTATCACCAAAGGAAATGTGGTAAAGACCTTCATCATTGGTTTTGTAGTGCTGGCCATCGGTCTGTATTTTGTAACCGACCTGGCACCTTACTTTACCCAAGCAGCTCACGATGTATATACCAAGACACAAGATGCCGCCGTAAACATCCCGTCAGGTTTTGAAGGCGGTGCGCTGGATTTCGCTTCAAGTCCTTTCTCATGGGCTATCTTCATTTGACTTATTCATTCAAATGGATCGGTTCCGGAATTTTGGTACTGATTACACTTTTCTTAATGGTGCTGAACCGTCGTTCCATCATTAAATACCAGAGAACAATGAAAAATTAAAATTTAAAGATAATCATTATGAAAAAATTAGCGATTGCAATGATGCTGAGTGTTTCTGCCCTGGCAGCTTCAGCTCAAGTGAATTACAAAGTACAGACCGCTTGCCATCCGCAAGATGTAAAACACTATAACACAGAACGTCTGCGTAGTTCTTTTATGATGGAAAAGGTGATGGCACCGGATGAAATCAATGTTACATACACCCTTTACGACCGTCTTATCTACGGAGGAGCCATGCCGGTGAACAAAGTGCTGAAACTGGAGACTTTCCGCGAACTGGGTCCGGAAATCACTTACTTCCTTGAACGCCGCGAACTAGGTGTTATCAATGTAGGTGGTGATGGCGTGGTTACGGTAGACGGTAAGGAATATCCTATGAAATATAAGGAAGCACTCTATGTAGGTTGCGGCAATAAAGAAGTGACTTTCAAGAGCAATGACGCTGCCAAACCGGCCAAATTCTATATCAATTCGGCACCGGCTTACAAACCATACGTTACCCAGTTGATCACTACCGACGCCAAGCTTCAAAAAGCAAATTCCAAACAATATGCTTTGGCTATTTCGGATCATTATGGAAAGATGGAAGACAGCAACGACCGTATTGTAAACCAGTTAATTGTAAAAGATGTACTGGAAAGAGTGAAAAACGGTGGTACCAACCAATTGCAGATGGGACTTACCGAACTGGCTCCGGGTTCTGTATGGAACACCATGCCGGCCCATACACATACCCGCCGCATGGAAGCTTATTTCTATTTCAACCTGCCCGAAGGAAATGCCATTTGCCACCTGATGGGCGAACCGCAAGAAGAGCGTCTGGTATGGTTGCACAATGAACAAGCCATCACTTCTCCCGAATGGTCTATCCATGCCGCCGCAGGTACCAGCAACTATACCTTTATCTGGGGTATGGGAGGTGAGAACCTGAAATACAGTGACAAGGATGAAATAAAATACACGGATATGAAATAAGCAAAATGGTGCACACCATTGCTCATTAACTCTTATCATTCTGAATGTTGCAAGAAATCACCTTGTTTTCAGGCTTTTTGCAACATTCGGAATGATTTTTTTAGAAATCCCACCATTGATACCGATTTATACAGGCTTTCCGCCAATTTTTACATTGTGAATAGGTACAGAATGGTTATTTTTACGTCTCATAAGAAAAACATAATTAAATCTATTATCATGAGTACATTTCAAAAAGTAGGTGGAAAGATGACAAGCTTCAGATGGATCATTTGTGGTTTGCTATTCTTTGCCACTACAGTCAATTATCTCGACCGTCAGGTGCTTTCATTAACCTGGAAAGATTTCATTGCTCCGGAATTTCACTGGACGGATTCAAATTACGGAGATATCACAGCCATTTTCTCAATAGTATATGCCATAGCCAACCTGTTTGCCGGCCGTTTCATCGACTGGATGGGTACTAAGAAAGGTTATCTTTGGGCTATTGCCGTATGGTCTGCCGGAGCTTGCCTTCATGCATTATGCGGCTGGGCTACCGAAGAGACATTAGGCATTCATAATGCAGAAGAAATGATTTCGGCAACAGGTGCCGTCGCTTCAACCATTGCCATTACCAGTGTGTACTATTTCATTGCCGCCCGAATTGTATTGGGAGTAGGTGAAGCAGGAAACTTCCCTGCTGCCATCAAAGTTACCGCCGAATACTTTCCCAAGAAAGACCGTGCATTCTCCACTTCCATTTTCAATGCGGGTTCTACTGTAGGCGCCTTGGCCGCTCCAATCACGATTCCTCCTTTGGCACGTTATTTCCAAAGCATCGGTGTAGGTAACGGATGGGAAATGGCTTTCATCGTTATCGGTGGTTTAGGCTTCATTTGGATGGGACTTTGGATGTTCCTCTACAAGAAACCAAATGCCAACCCTCGCGTGAATGCTGCCGAATTGGAGTATATCGAACAAGACAACAACAATCCTGAAGAATCCGCAGAACAGCAAGCTGCCGCCAATGACTTTGACAACAAGAAGATTTCATTCTTGAGATGTTTCAAATTTCCCCAGACATGGGCCGTATTTGTCGGCAAATTCATGACCGATGGGGTATGGTGGTTCTTCCTGTTCTGGACTCCGGCATATATTTCGGATGTATATGGCTTCGCCTCAGATACAACGACTGCACAAATGTTGATTTTCGTGTTATATGCCATCACCATGCTGTCTATTTACGGTGGTAAGCTGCCTACGATCATCATTAACAAAACAGGTAAGAATCCGTATGCAGCCCGTATGCAAGCCATGTTTATCTTTGCCTTGTTCCCATTACTGGCGTTGTTTGCCCAGCCGTTAGGCAATTATTCCTATTGGTATCCTATCATTATTATCGGTATTGCAGGTGCGGCACACCAGTCATGGTCTGCCAATATTTACTCTGTAGTAGGAGATATGTTCCCCAAAAGCACCATCGCCACTATCGTAGGTATCGGTGGTATGGCAGGCGGTATCGGTTCTTTCTGTATCAATATGGGCTCCGGCAGACTGTTCGACTATGCAGCAGAAACGAATATGACCTTTATGGGATTTGAAGGAAAACCTGCCGGCTACTTCATCATATTCTGTGTATGTGCCGTAGCTTATCTGATCGGCTGGATTATCATGAAAGCATTGGTTCCCAAATATAAACCGGTAGATGCATAAGCATCATTAAAAAGATTCACCACAGATTACACATACGGGTATTCTGTGGTGAATTGTTTAGTTTTAGTGTTGCAGGCAAGATTGTGTAACCAACGGTACGAACCGATTATTTATCTATCTACATAATATAGGTTCTATCCAATAATTTCTCTGCCCAAGTGTGTTCCGACACTATCCACTGGGCATCTTTTTCTGTATGCGGCTGCTGAAACATAGCATCTAATAATCCTTGATATTGGTGAAGAAGACCTACAGCGTCCATTTGCTTATTCTCTCTGAGCAACAATAGAATCTTCATTTTACAGATATTCAAATTGGTAACTTTGGAAATTTCATCCGCCTTATTCAAATAAGACTCACATTCCTTGTTCGCTTCCGGTGTGTTCGAGAGTTTCATAATACTACGAGCCACCATCAAGTAATCATCCGAGCAAGCCATGCCATTATCTATATTCTTCATAGCCAACCGTCTCGACTCCTTATAGTTTTTATTATAGTCTTGCATTGCAGCTTCATAACTCACCACACCCGATATTTTCTTCAAATAATTCCGGTCCTCATCCAATATCGGCGCAGTTCCCATTCTGTCCAACCTCTTGGACAAAGAACCATACGCCCCATACTTGGACAAAGCCTCCACATCTTTTTGAGTCCTGTAAAAGGTCTCTATTTTTGTCAATGCGGAAACTAATGCTTCCCGGTTTTTACCCATCAGACTCATAAAACTTATAGCGGCTTTATCTGCTTCCTTTTCTTGTTTTTCTGTATAATCCAGCCCCATGCGGTTCATTATATGATCATTCACCAATGCCTGTACAATATCATTCGTAATAAATATCAATCCGGGTTCATAATAATCATAGCGTTCATACAAATATTCTTCCGTTGCGGCTACCACTCCATCCATTACGGCACCCCAAAACTCAGCTCGTTTGGCACGGGCTATATTCTTGTTCACTGTGATAATGGCATGATCTAATACATAATGTGCTACTTCACGGGAAAGCATGGCATATAATTCCTCTTCCGTATCCAGCGTTGTCAACATACCGGTCGAAACCAGCAAGCAATTATTAGCCAGCATCAGCATATCAGGCGTTGGAGACTTCAAGATACGAATTTGTGGTATCCCCTCCCGGTTTACAGCCATCTGATCGGGAGCAATAGACAATAACAGACACTGTAGATAATCCTCTACTGCCGCATCCTCATAAAATAGGTTAGACTGCTCCAATTCTTTCAAATAATCATTCGCTTCCTGTGCCTGATCTTTACGCATCGCTTCCTGATACCCTTTCTTCTCATAATAAGAAATCAAGTCATTGGAAAGTTGCCTGCTTTGCCAGAACGAATTTTTATCATCCGGTTGAAAAGCAACGATATTAAGCATATTCATCGGTAATCCTAATTGCATGCCATCGGCTACCAATACAGCCTGTGTCCGGGACATTCCCTGTTCGGGAGCTTTCTTCAACTTAACAACTTGTTGCAAAACAAACGGAGTTCCTTTTTTAATATTTTGGTATTCTGTTTTAAAAACACCTTTGATATTTACTATAGGACTCAATTGCTTACTTTGCGAAAACATAATTCCGCATCCAATGCATAAAAATGTAAGAAAAAGAATGAATCGTTTCATAGTGCCTTATTTTTTTATATTACAAAAATAAGGAGGGAAAAAGATACGTTAAAAGGAAAAGCCCTATATCTGAATAGGGATTTTCCTAATAAATGGTTTCCAACAAACAATGATAGATAGGATTATGATTCAATAACTCAGGTACTCCGGTGATGAAAAGCTGTTTGCGGGCACGGGTCAAGGCCACATTCAGCTTACGGTCAATCTGCACGCCGTCCTCTTCTGTCAGATTGGGAAGAAACCTTAATTGATAGAGGTGATTCACACAAAAAGAGTAAATAATGACATCTCGTTCACTACCCTGATACCGTTCCACCGTATCAATGGAAATCTCATTCAGAGCCGGAATACCCAATGTCTGAAGTTCCTTACGTATCAAAGCTATCTGACTTCGATAAGGAGTAATAACTCCCAATGTGCGGTTCGGATTGAAAGTCTCTTTATAAAGAAGATATACCTCCCTGACCAGATCGGTGACAATCCTCGCCTCATGCCTGTTTGTCTTTCCGGAGATACTTTCCAAATCCTGCTCCGAAGGAATAAACCGTACCGGAGTTTCTATGTGCTCCAACTGATGAGGTAATCCCAAAGCCTCCAATTTTCCGGCATAAAATGCTTTATTCGGGAAAAAAGCTACTCCCGGATGCATACGTCCCTGACGGCAAAGCATATCTACCGCTTGAGGAGATTTTTCTTTCAGCTGGAAACGATAAAGCCGCTCAAACAGAGAATCTTTTAAATTAAAAAGTCCGGCTTCCCTAAGTCCCTCATCATGCACTTCAGACTGTCCGCTGTTCTGCAAAATGACGGCAGGCAACTGTTTATGATCACCTATCAGGATAAATTTACCCACTGCATTTCTTTCATCAGCAAACCTGGCACACAAAATGCCCAACAATTGGGGTTCCAATATCTGGGTAGCCTCATCCACTATGGCTACATCAAAACGCTTCAATTTAAACAGTTCGGCTTTCGCTGCAATAGAAGCCACGGTACCGACATACACCCTGCAATCTGTCATACGGATATTCACCTCCCGCCTGCTGTTACATTCCGCCAATATATTCTCCAACAGATGCCCTCTAAAACGTACATCACAGGAAAGTTCGCTTCCCACCCGTATATAATCTATACCGGGAGTGATAGAGGACAGTGACTGACAAATTTCATCAACAGCCCGGTTGGTATAAGCCAGTAACAATATCTGCATAGATGATGCCGCATAGAAATGTTCCACCATTCTACGCAACGCTCTTGAAGTCTTTCCTGTTCCGGGAGGTCCCACCAGAAGAAAATAATCACGGGCCGCCTCAGCTTTCAACGCCACCCTCTCAAAATCATCATCGGTCAGCGCTATAGCTTCATCAAAAGATGAATCAAAGCGGGGAGGCCGTTGTCCCAGCAATAATTCCCGTCTTTCCGCATTCGCATCCAGAAAAGCGGAGAGTCCCAAATACATACTGCGAAATGTAGTATCCATCGTATCATGTTCTACAGCATAACGGCTTTCCGGAGGAAAAACAGAAGCATTACGTTGAGTGGCACGTAAACGGATACGCAATTCTGTATCTGTAATCTGCTCAATGTTACCCTTAAAAACCATTTTATTGGTCACATTATCCAAGTCATTATTACGCTCATACAACACAACACATCTCCTGTACGGAAATTGGGAAGGAACATTTCATCATATTGCGGAATAGACAAAAGTATATAAGCCTTATGAGCCTGTGATGCCCTATTTTCCATTATCTGCAAATCATATAATATCTCCCCCGCCTCACGTTTCTCATCCAGTGTACTCAGCCAAAGAGCTGAAGCCCCTGCACGTCCTTCATAATCTACATCTCCCGATTTGGAGGTATAAAGTTCTTTTGTAATGAAATTATAAAGCGTATAAAAATAGGCCTGCTCCAAAGGTTCCAACGCCGACAGTTTCTCCCGAAAACGCGAGATAGAAGGCTTCAAATATTGTTCCCAAAATCTGCCGCGCAGTTTTCTTTCATTCATCACCTCCGGATTGATTTGTGCCAACAAGTTGCGTGTAAAATCAGGATGATTATGGAATTGTACCCCATACTCGGCAGCAACAATACGGTTACGCAAGTTGATCACCCGCCTTACCTGAGCCCACGATGCCCTGGCCGGATACAATAAAGGATAACGGGTATAAAGCAAATAGGGATGCATACGTCGCCGGTCCTGTCCCATGCTATATTCCAACACTGCCATATATAGCAGCATCTGAACCTTATTGTTTTCCTTGGGTTCCACTTTTCCCGGCATGGAGAATTCATCCGCTTTTCCCGATTTCATTTCGATGAAGCTGCTCATATCCCGCTGCATATAGTCCAAACGCCCCTGAATGCCCAATGCTTCACAAATATAAGACGGTTCCAGCACAGCGTCCTTTTTATTCAAATCATAGCCCGGTTCCAGAAAAGTATGTTGTACATATCCCGTATATGCTCAAAATGCATCCGGCAATCCTTGGCAAACTCTTTCTCTTTGGACGGGTCACGAAGTTCGGCACAAGCGGCCAGTTCGATGGGATACTGCCGGAATGCCTTCTTCATACAGTCTATATAGTCCGGCTCCTCCTCCCCTGCATGTATCCATTCATCCAAAAAAAGATTGGCTATATTTCCCAGCAACAAAGGCCGGGCATTATCAATCGGCACCAGCCGGCTCAAAAAATAGTTTGCCGGATGGCTGCCATAATCCTTGTAACATTCCGCCAGTGTGCTGATATCTATCAAATAATCCGGTTCCAATACAATAAAAGAAGGGGTATAAATTCCTTCCCTATCTACAGAAACATCCAGCAGATTAAGCTGGGCATACCGCCACAGTTCCTTTATGGTTTCTTCAAATTCATGATTTATACCGAGTTTATTATAAACCACCCGTATAGGTTCATCAGCTATTACATCTACAGGATGTACATACAAATAGGTATCATCGGCATAATCAAAGCATACACGGATGCGGCGGATGTATTCCATCTTTTCTCTTTTCCCTGAAGATGCTATTTCCTGCTTGGGAAGAACCGAGAACAGCTTCAATGGAATATCTTGTGCAAACATCTTCCTATATGCGTATGCCACTGCACGCAAATCACGGAGGAACTCTTCTTTTACAGGAGACTTACGATGGTTCAAAATATCATTGGAGGTCAGGCGAAAAGTATGTAACTGATTCTGCTCTTTCAGATCCAGCCCATATTGAGTGGCTACATAATTAATACGGGCGGCCAAATCAGTGGTCTGCAAACTATTTCCCTGCATCCGTTCACGCACCACACGCTCCAATGATTCACGCAATTGTCTGTAACGGCGTCCCAATGACTGGTTTTCATCTATATAAAGCCTGTATAACTCTTCGTAATACTCTTCTATCTCTTCATTCATGCCGTAAAGATACACAATTTATTATTTATAGAATAGCGGCATGAAGAATAGGATGGTTAAGACTGAATAAGACATTGGGACGGTATTCCTCAAAAAACGCTATTGATTTACCATAGGAAGTTCCAGCCATCCGGTAGAAATATAGTTCTTGCTTGAATCTACCGCAATTAATACCTGGTCATTATCCCGGTTATAACTGCCGTCATAAGTAAAAGGAGTAATTTTACTGTCAAACTCTCCTATAAAAGAAAGTCTTCCATCCTTAGGACTATACCACCATACTTTCTTTTTTGCACCACTGATTTTAGTCAAGTCAACAGACATCGGGTTTCCGGAGTAATTATAGACTAACAAATAATCCTTTCCGCGAGTCGCAATGGCTCTGTCATAACGATTCCCATTCGTTCCGGCAATGACACTTTGATCCGGCACACGGTCAAAATAAGGGAAGGTCAACATCAGATTCTTCAAATATTTCATCTGATTGAAGCCGGGATCCTGCATCGCTTTGTACCAAGGTTTCTCTATTCCATCGGCTCCATACCCACCGGGTGTACCCGGTTTCAAGAACTGCATGATATTATTATGTCCGTATGTATGTCCGCAAGAACCCGCAAAGACAGACCAATATCCATAGCGTCTCACATCACAGTCACGCCAGCGTGGCTGGGCAGGATCATGCAATCCCTGAGGAATACCTTCATAGCTGGGTTCTGCATCCAGCACAGGCTTCAGTGGAGTCATGGACAAAGCATCTTCTACATAACGCCAATTGTCTTCCTCCAATCCCGTAACAGAAGTATCACCATCTCCTTTTTTCTGGCCATAACGTCTGTGCCCGCTCTGGAACATATTCATATCCATCCACTCCTTATTATTCAGATGGGTAGCACTGGATGTACGGCCAAACGGATGAAAGGTCATGATATGATTCTTGTCCACAGCAAGAATACTATTCGCCAACGCCTCCCAAATCTCAGTATTCCGGTCAGCATAAGTATCTCCACCGATTACCCAAATGATATTAGGAGCATCTTTATATCGTTCACCTAAAAATCGGCCATACGCCTTGGCCTCTTCAACATTCATCTTTCCGGAACGCACAAGACCTCCCCAGATACATACCATCGCGATATAAATGCCGTTCTGCTCAGCTTTCTGAATAATATAATCCATGTGGTCCCAATACCCATAAACTCCTTTTCTGTCTATATTCTTAAAATTGAAACCATCTATCATGGAATACTGACCATAAAAATTCATGGCAGGCACTCCATTGATAGTCTGTACTTGTACCACATTGAAACCTGCGTGGCGGCAATGCTCCAAATAATAGCCGGCCTCATCCCGATTCAACTTCTCGGGCAATAACCACCCTGTATCTCCCAGCCAGAAAAAAGGAGTTCCGTCCGCATTCATCAGGTAACGATTCTCACTACTTACTTTTAACTGGCCGTGACTCCAAGGCTTATAAACCGGCGACTTGCTCTGTGCTACTGCCGAAAGCAACCCTCCTTCCACCATCAGAAGAAGGAATAATAATACTAGATTTTTGTTTTTCATGTGTGCATTCATCTTATAAATTTCAAAAGCCCAAAGTAACTTATTCAAGCAGACAATTCTGGGTAATAACTAGTCTTTTTGAGGGAATCTTTTAGCTTCCTCCGCTTTCAAGTTCAACAAAACTGATTCGGGAACTTTTAGGATAGTGCCATGCTTATGTCCTTGGGGAATAGAAATCTGATCGTCAATGGGAGTAAAGTTCTTGAAGTCTTTTGTAGACACGGCTCCAAACCGTCCTTCCCGATAAACATCAAAATAAATCAACCATTCATCACCTACTTTCACGGCACACGGACCTTCCGAATAAGTCGGTGCAAATTTTGCTGACGGATCAGCATAAGGCCCTTCTGCCGATGGTCCGGATACACAGAACAAATCACTGTAACCAGGCTTGCGATTGTCTTTTATAATTAATACGTAGTCGTTTTTATCACGCTTTACGATAAATCCGTCAATCGAATTAAATCCCGGATCATAAAACGACTTTGCCGGAGTAAACGTTTGGAAATCCTTGGTCGTGGTATAATAGGCACGGTGACTTTTATTAGCTCCCAAACTATCGGCTGCCGTATATCTCTCTACCGGAATGGCAGAGGACCAGGCAACAATGAACTGTCCCTTTTCATCATCATAGAAAACTTCCGGTGCCCACACATTGTTAGTCAAAGAGTCTTTCATCACTTTGATTTCGCGTTGTTCGCTCCAATGAATCAAGTCTTTAGAACTGGCATAACCAAATCCTTGTTCTCCATTCCAACTGATTGTCCACACCAGATGGAAAGTTCCATCCGGACCTTGGGTCATGGACGGATCACGCATCATCGAATTCGGAGCGTATTTCTGTTCTTCGGTCTGTTTGGTGAAATAATTATAATAAGGAGTCTTATTTCCTATTTCCGGTTTCAGCCATGAACCTGCGATGCTATCCCAATGATAACCGTCATAGCTGTAAAGATAATGTAACCCGTCCAATGCCGGTTCACGATGAGAAGTGAAGATATAGACTTCCTTTTCGGGTTTTGTACAAGCTGTAAAAGCCAGTAAGGCAAATACGAAAAGAAAAAAATAATTTCATAGCATGCTGTTTTATTTATTATGATTTCATTATTTGAAAAGACGGAGTTACAACGGATATGTACTCTATTTTTCCCTCCTAATTAAAGCACCCTTCTTTAAATGAAACGATTGCACAAAAATATCAGTTCATTGCACAAGATTAATTCATCATCCACCATTTTTGAATAACACAAACACAATATCATCTTTCACATTCATCAAAAAGCTCTACTTTTGTAGTAGGAAAATTCCATCAAAGCATCCGGATACCCTTATAATATGAAAAATAACAACCCTATTATGACACATTTAAACCCCATCGTTATTTGCAGTGCCATGTTGCCACTAACAACCCTTGCGCAACAACGCCCGAACATTATTTATATCATGACCGACCAACAAACCGCTACAGCCATGAGTTGCGCCGGAAATGCCGACCTACACACCCCACACATGGACAAACTGGCAGAACGGGGAGTACGTTTTGAAAACGCTTATTGTTCACTGCCTCTCAGCGGTCCGTCCCGGGCTTCCATGTTCACCGGCTATACCCCGACAGAAGTGGGACTGGAAGAAAACGAGACGCCCATGCCGGACGCCCTTCGCACCGAAACACTGGGAACATTACTCAGTACCGCCGGATATCAATGTGCCTATGCCGGCAAATGGCATGTCAACACCAATTCTTTACCTGACAAGGTGGCTTTCGGATTCGAAAACCTGCATGGACATAATGATTTCGGACTGGCCGAAGCATGTGTTTCGTTTCTGCAACGCAAACCCGACAAGCCGTTCTTCCTGGTAGCCTCTTTTGATAACCCACATAACATTTGCGAATATGCCCGGCACCAGAACCCGCCATTTGCCAATTTCCAAGAACCGGCTTTGGAAAATTGCCCGGGATTACCGGCCAATTTCGCCATCAACCCTTATGACGCCGATGCACTGGCATTCGAAAAACAGCGCAACCACCGACTCTACCCTACGACTCATTACACTCCCGATAACTGGCGGCGTTATCGCAATGCTTATTATCGGCTGATAGAAACAGTAGATGCAGAAATAGGAAAAATAATGAAAGAGCTGGACAATCAGCAACTATGGGATAATACAGTCGTTATCTTTACCAGTGACCACGGAGACGGATGCGGCGCACATCAATGGAATCAAAAGACTGCATTATATGAAGAAGTGATCAACGTCCCGTTTATCGTATGTCTTCCTCAAGGCAAGAATGCCGGAAAAGTACTGCCTCAATTAATCAACAATGGTGTGGATTTCATGCCAAGCATCTGCGACTGGGCAGGAATCGACGTTCCTCAGGGAAGAAACGGTGTCAGCTTTCGTACCCTGGTGGAAAAAGGGAATGAACTGGAAGCACACAGACCGTATGTGGTGACAGAAACCAATTTTGCACAAACGGCAGGCACACTGGGATGGATGGTACGTACCGACCGATATAAATACGTACTGTACGACACAGGACGCAACCGCGAACAACTGTATGATATGGAGAATGACAGAGGAGAAATGCGTAATCTTGCCATTGAGAAAAAATACAAGGAAACAGTGAAAAAACATCGCTGGCTATTAAATGAATGGATGGAAAGACATCACTCTAAAGCAACCCGTTTCAAAGCTAAATATATCCCGGAATAACCTCCACGGCAAAAGCGGAACTGATAAAAAAGCCCCATTTCATCGAATTCTTGCACAAATATAAAACAGCATAAAACAAAAATGATATAAAACTCTCCATTTTCAAACAAAACAAAAACAAGAGAGAAAGACGCTTTTGCAGACCTTACTTATATTTGCAGCACCAGAAAACAAGACTTTCAGCACGTTTATTAACTGTTAAATACTATATATCAATGAAAAAGACCTTTTACTTAGCGTTACTATGGAGCCTGTTCCTCCTTGGAGCAAACGCACAGGCCACTATCAAACTGACGGAGACCACGCTGATGCATGAAATGCGCGCCACTCCCTATCCGCTAGATAAAGCTGTAGTGGCAGACCGTGCCGTGTCTTTCCAATGGCCTCTTCGTGCGGACATGAATGTGCAAGAGAGCCCACTAGATGGATTCGAAGATAAAATAAAGAAAATAGACAAAGCCCAAATAGCTTATATGTTACGCTATTCGCAAGACGCGGATTTCAAGAAAGGAACCGTACAAGTACAGACACGCTGGCCGTTCTTCAACCCGGAAAAACCACTTGCAGCAGGTGTATGGTACTGGCAATTCGGATATCTCGAAAACGGACAAGTCCAATGGGGAAGCATCCAGCAACTCACCGTGGAAAACAATCCAGACAAGTTCTGCCCCCCTTCTTTAAAAACGGTTCTTGGCAATGTTCCCAAAACGCATCCGCGTGTATGGATAATGAAAGACGAATGGAAAGAGTTCATCAAACGCAGCCATTCCATACCAGAGCGCCAATGGTATCTGGAACGTGCCGAAACGACCCTTACCACTCCCATGAAGTCAGTAAAAGACATCAATACCAGTCAGGTGAAGAATCTGGACAACGAGATGAAAAGAAAATCCTATCTCACCCGCGAAAGCCGCCGCATCATCGACAAAGAAGAGGCGAACTCCGAAGTATTGATACGTGCCTATCTGCTTACACAAGACAAGAAATATGCCGATGAAGCCATTAAACGTGTTCTGACCATGGCAGATTGGAACAAAGATAAAAATGTAATGGGAGATTTCAATGATGCCACTTTGCTGTCTCTCTGCTCCATGGCCTACGACTCTTTCCATAATCTGCTGACTCCACAGCAAAAAAACATACTGCTGGATGCAATTAAGGAGAAAGGGGAGAAAATGTATCAGCATTACAACAATCATCTGGAAAATCATATCGCCGACAATCACGTATGGCAAATGACCCTGCGCATCCTTACCATGGCAGCATTCAGCGTATATGGAGAACTGCCCGAAGCCGACACATGGTGGATTATTGCTACAATATATGGCTGGCACGCTTTCCGGGCCTGAACAAAGACGGCGGGTGGCACAATGGCGACTCTTATTTCACGGTAAACACCCGTACATTGATAGAAGTACCTTACTATTTCGGCAAGCTGACCGGATTCGACTATTTCTCAGACCCATGGTATGAAGGCAACATCATGTACACCATGTTTCAGCAACCTCCATTTTCCAAATCGGGAGGTAACGGCAGTTCCCACCAGAACGTGGGACGCCCCAACAGTATCCGCATCGGCTATCTCGACGCATTGGCACGCCTCACCGGCAATACCTATGCCGCCGATTTCGTACGCCGCACCCTGAAAGTAGAACCCGATTATATGAAAAAAGCATTACTGGCCAAACCCGGCGACCTGGCCTGGTTCCGCCTGCAATGCAACAAACCTCTGCCTGAAGGAGAAGGACTGACTGCACTGCCTCCCGGCTACGTATTCCCCGAAACAGGACTCGCATCTTTCCTCACCAATTGGGATAGAGTGGGAAGCAATGCCATGTGGAGTTTCCGTTCCAGCCCATACGGCTCTACTTCGCACGCCCTTGCCAATCAAAATGCATTCAACACCTTTTTCGGAGGCAAGCCACTATTCTATAGTAGCGGACACCACATTGAGTTCACCGATGCACACAGTATGTATTGCCATCGCGGAACACGTGGACATAACACCATTCTGGTGAACGGTATGGGACAACGCATCGGCACCGAAGGGTATGGATGGATTCCCCGTTACTACGTCAGCGACAAAATAGGTTATGTAGTGGGGGATGCTTCCAATGCTTACGGAAAAGTGATTTCTCCACTATGGCTGAAGCGCGGTGAACTGTCCGATGTGCATTATACACCGGAAAACGGCTGGGACGAGAATAAGCTGAAGACTTTCCGCCGTCACATTGTCAATTTGGGAAAGACCGGCTACATTTTCATTTATGATGAACTGGAAGCCACCGAACCTGTAAACTGGAATTATCTGCTGCATACCACAGCCAACCCGATGACCGTAAACGAAGAGAAAGCGTATGTGCATATACAAGCCACCAACCGGGAGGAGCATCGGACGCTTACCTTTTCTCTACCGGAGCCTTGAAAACGGAAACGACCGACCAGTTCTTTTATCCCGCAGTGAACTGGCTGCGTGCGGATGACAAAGGGGTATTCAAACCCTACGCCAACCACTGGCATTTCACCGCCACCTCGGAAAAAGCACAGGTCTATCGTTTCGCCACCATCATCAATACCCATGCCCTGAAGTACCCGGCCAAAGCACCGGAAATCCTTTCGGACGGACGCATCAAGCAGGCGGATGGCTCATTAAAGTGAATATTTCGGCAGAGGGTGTGCCAATGTTCTTCATCCGTAACACGAAAAAAGAAAGATCCCGTCAGTATCAGCTACAAAGGGGGAGCCACTCTCATCAACGAAAATGATTATGAAACGACACTGACCGATGTAGTACCTGATTTAGAAATCTAATAACGAAGAATATGAACATAAAACAATATCTGCTGATGGGAATACTGGCGATAAGCTGTCCGACCGCTTTCGCCACTCCACCCCAAGATGTCAAAAAGGCGCAACAGCAAAAAAACGAGACACAAGGTCAACGTCCTGTCCGGATACAAACTTCGGCACGTCCCGAACAGACCGCTGTGTACAAACCTGCCGGCAACAAGCAAGCAGCCACAGCCCAACAAGCAATCACAAAGGGCAAAAAGGGAAAAGAGAAAAAAGCAGTGTCTGCTGCAAACTCCTCCCCCAAAGACGCCACAAAGAAGATAAGGAAAACAC
Source organism: Phocaeicola sartorii JCM 17136 = DSM 21941 (assembly GCF_000614185.1). Taxonomy (GTDB): domain Bacteria; phylum Bacteroidota; class Bacteroidia; order Bacteroidales; family Bacteroidaceae; genus Phocaeicola; species Phocaeicola sartorii. The sequence continues at coordinate 94,107 of NZ_BAKM01000004.1, forward strand.
CCGAAGCAAATCGCTACATTGCAATCAAGAATAACCTCGCCTACCAAGGGGTAGCTGTGTCCAATCTGGCGGTAGAGGTACAGTGCAGCGAGCACCTATCAGTGGAACTTCCACTGATATGGAGCTTCTGGGATATGGAACAGGAACATGGTATCCGTACTTTCGCCCTACAACCCGAAGCACGTTGGTGGACAGGCAATGAAGTGGGACGGGGACATTTTTTCGGCGTCCATGCCCATGCGGCCTGGTTCAACGTGAAGTGGAATGACAACCGTTACCAAAGCAACAGCCGTCCGTTGCTGGGAGCCGGCATCAGTTATGGGTACAAACTGCCGTTTGGCGAACATTGGGGAGCGGAATTTTCATTGGGAGCCGGATATGCCAATATGAAATACGATACCTATTATAATATAGACAACGGAGCGAAAATAGACACGCGCATCCGCAACTATTGGGGTATCACACGTCTGGGATTGTCACTTGTTTACCGTCTTTAAAGCCTTGAAATTATGAAGAAGAATATACAACCATATTATACATCCCCGTTCAGGCAGTTGCTTTGCCTGTTGCTGCTGCCACTGGCACTGAGCGGTTGCTTGTTCGAAGAACCGGAAATGACCGCCAACGGCGAACTGGGGGTTGACCCCACCGAAGTAAGCGTCACGGTAGACATTACACTGGATATGAAGCTGACCGAACTGGAAACAGCCCGTCTTCGTGCCCGCGCCGCCACCGGAGGGGATGCCGCCTACCGCCACCGGTTCATTGTAGAAGCCTATATGGACGATATGGCAACTATCCGCCGGGTGGTGTACGAAGACATACGTCCCGACCGTACCCATCTCAGTGTACCCGTCAGCATGAAACTGCATGCGCGCAACTACCGCCTCATGGTATGGGCCGACTATGTAAAAGCCGGCAGCGAGGCCGACTGGTTTTACAATACCGAAATCATGGACCCGCTTATCGCTACCGAGCCTTATCAGGCAAATTCGGAATACAAAGATGCCTTCCACACTGTGCAAACACTGGATTTGAGCAAGTATCGTGACCAATGGAACGCCAAAGTTCCCGTCAAACTGGAACTCGTCCGTCCCGTGGCACGCTATGAACTCGTGGCGACAGACGCAGCAGCCTTTCTGAAGAGACATGCGGGAACAGAGGCAATTTCACCGCCCGGGTGAAATACAGCCACTACCTGCCCGTAGGTTTTGACGCTCTGAGTGCAGTCCCCCGCCATTCACTGATGTATATGTCTTACAAGAAAACATTTGCCCTGCCTGCCGAAGGAACAAAGAATTTTACAGTAGGTGTGGACTATGTATTCATAGGAGATGAAAAAAAAGAGATTCCCATTGAAGTGGAGATAACCGATCCGCAAGGTGTTACCGTGGCACGTACCATACTATTGGTACCTTGCCAGAAAGGCAAGCAAACCACCGTGCGCGACAATTTCCTGACCGCCGATCCATCCACCGCCGATGAGGGAGTAGGCATAGACCCCGACTTTGACGACGAAATGGACATGGAAGTGGGAGTTATGTAAAACACCAGACAATCAATCAAATAAAATAGAAAACTTAATACTTAAATTTACAACATCATGAAAAAGAACTTTTTGTATTCAATGGTGGCATTGTTCGTATGCTTGTTCACAGCATGCAGCCAAGAAGAAATTGTGTCCCAAGCCGGACAAAACGACAGCAAAGTGAGATTATCTGTAAAAGTACCGGCAGCCGGTCCCATTGCCCGTGCGGCACTCGATATAGAGGGATATACCATGCAGTGTATCATGGAACTGGTTAATACAAACGGAGAAGTCATAGCCGACAGCCGACAGGCAGTAACAGTAAGCAATGGTGCAGCCCACTTTGAGTTTGACAAACCAAGCGAAGAATACACTTGCTTGTTTTGGGCGGAATATCTGAAAGAGGGCAAGTCTTTCTACAAGACCTCCGCAGGACTGACCAAAATCTCTTATGACGGAAACAAAAAGAATGAACTGTTCAACAATACGGCAGCCGATGCGTTCTGCGGCAAGCTTGCTTCCAGCAATATTGCAGCCAATGTCAATGTTATCTTGAAACGTCCGTTCGCCAGAATAGCCGTTTCCAAAAACGACTTTGCCACTTTAGGTACAGGCCTTAACCAATGTACGGCAAGTATCTTCTCGGGTACCGATTTTAATGTATTTACAGGAACTGTAGCCAGCACAGTAAATATCAAGAACACAGAAATTGAAAATCAAGCGACGCCTATCAGCATTGACGCCAACAGTGAATATCCTTTCTTCTGTTATGTTTTTATTGGTGAAGCTATCGCCAAACCCTCCAGTATCATATTCTCCAACAGTGAAAATTCCGATTCCAAAAAGACATTAAACATCACTGCCGAACAAATGAAGACCATGAGCAGCAATACCGCTGTCAACCTGAAACCGGAAACCGGTGGCGACAACCAAGACAAAATCAATGTAGATATTACCATCGAAAACGGGTTTGAAAACGGAGGCGGCGGTACAGGTACCGATACTCCCACTGATCCCGAAACTCCCGTAGCTGTAGAAGTGGGCGATTACCTGTATGCCGATGGAACTTGGGGCAAAACAGCAGAGAATGCCGTAGCGGTGGTATTCGCTTTAGCAGAAAATGACGCCACGACTAACTATGCAAACATCACTTTCCCCAATAATAAGATTAACGGCTGGGCGGTATCCATCAACCAAACAGCCAAAACCGCATGGACATCTGACGTATTGACCACACCGATAGAGGGTATGGTATCCTCTGCAAGCCAGGACGATATTTTGGGATATAAAAACACAAAAGCCGCCGGTAATCAGCTTGCTATAAGCGCATACAATGAATGGGCAACAGTAACAAACACGAGCGGATGGTATATTCCGGCTATCGGACAGCTAGCCATATTGGTAGAAAATGCAACAACAATCAATACCCGATTGGCAGCCATTACAGATGCACAGCAGATCCCTCCTACAGGAACCAACAGCAATATGAATTTCTGGTCCAGCACATTTAATGACGGGACAGGTGAGGCTACAAAAATATATCAGTACCAATATAAGAGTACAGATCTAACATTTACAGCCAGAAGTGAAAAGCCCAGCAACAGTGCCGGTGTCATCCGCCCCATCCTGACATTCTAACCCATCTATCGTCACCTTCACACAGGCCGTATCCGCCATCGTCCATCGGCCATCCGGTTTCAGCCTGCATGAAGGTGACGTTGTTATCATATAACCCACTACACATGAAAAGCCTATCCACCCTCCTCATACTGACCGTCACGCTCGCCATCATCGCCTGCTCGGACAATGCCCCCATCACCCCCGTTCCCGATGAACAATCTCCGGAAAGCACCCTTCCTGACGCTTATCATGACAAGGTGCGCACGCAGCCTTATCCCAAAACAGACAATGAGATATACCTCAATCCGGCACCGTTCATCGTCCCGAAAGAGATGAAACAGGCAGAACGGCTACAATTCAATGTATCACGCGACACGCAATTTTCCGGACCGGAAACCATCCTGTCCGAAGCACGTCCGTGGTGTATGTTCAACCCACACCGCACCTTGGAGACAGGCCTGTGGTACTGGCGCTTCCGCTCCGTCACTTCCTCCGGACAACCCGGAGCATGGAGCGACACCTACTCGTTTGAAGTCAAAGACGAGACACCTCGTTTCGTGACTCCTCCCTTCGCCGATTTTCTGGGCAATGCACCTCGCATACATCCGCGCCTCTACGCTTTTCTGGACGACAAGATAGAAGCCGCACGCAAGCGCGTCACCTCACACCCCGAATACGGACAGCTCACAGCACTGGCCGCCACGGCACTGAAAGCGGACTTTTCCGCCCCTTACAACCAGACTGCCGACTTGCGCCTCTACACCGATTACCTGTATCAACCTGGCATCTCACCCTCCGCACAGCATACCGTAACAAGCTGCACGATATACTGAGCACCCTGTTGCAAACCCCTCCTACCGAAGCGCAGCTCTTCGCTACAAATTTCGGTGCCACAGATATCGCTTCGGCCTACCTGACCTGCTACGACGCACTCTACAACAAATTGTCCGCCACCGAACGCGCCGCTACCGAGAAACAACTCATGCGTGTGGCAGAAAAATATTATCCGCAACATTGCGGCATCCAGGAGAACCACATATTCGACAACCACTTCTGGCAACAAAATATGCGCGTGCTGTTCCAGATAGCCTATTTATTATATGACAAGGTTAACTATTCGGGGAAGGCTATCGAAATGCTTGAGTATTACTACGAGCTGTGGACAGCACGCGCTCCCGCATCCGGCTTCAACCGTGACGGAGTGTGGCACAATGGCACAGGATACTTCATCAACAATGTGCGCACGCTCCAGTACCTCCCTCTTCTATATTCTTATATCGCCCGCAAAGATTTCCTGCAACATCCGTGGTACCGGAACGCAGGACGTTCACTGGTCTATACCTGGCCACCCGAATCGCGCAGCCTCGGATTTGGCGACGGCAGCGAGAAATACGACAGTCCACAACGCCAACGTGCCGCCTTCGCCGACTTTCTGGCACGCGAGACCGGAGATTCCTATGCCGGATGGTATGCCGCACAATGCACCAAATCCTTGCAACGCGATCCCGAAATGCGTTTCTACCGCATGGCGGCCAACCGCACCTACGAAACACAACTTCCGGCCTCAACCGAAAAAATGATCTGGTACAAAGATGCCGGTGAAGTGGTGATGCATTCCAACCTGGCGGATACAAACCACAACCTGTCATTGGCATTCCGTTCCAGTACATTTGCCTCCGGTAGCCACACCACCGCCTGTCAGAACAGTTTCAACCTGCTTTTTAAAGGAACTGACGTTTACCGCAGTTCGGGATACTACCTTAATTTCTCGGACGCGCACAATCTGATGTCCTACCGCCATACCCGCGCGCACAATACCATCTTGGTAAACGGCATCGGACAACCCTACTCCATGAAAGGCTATGGCAATATCGTCCGCGCCATGGGAGGCAACCACATATCCTATTGTTTGGGAGACGCCTCGAATGCCTATTCGGGCATCACGGATGACCCGATGTGGACTTCCGCTTTCGCTGCGGCAGGTATCAGCCAGACACCCGAGTATGGATTCGGTGTGACTCCGCTCACCCGATACCGCCGCCATGTGCTGATGCTTCACCCTGACATCCTTGTGATTTATGATGAGCTGGAAGCCGCCTCCCCTGTACGTTGGAGCTGGCTGCTGCACAGCCCCACCCGCTTCGAGCTGAATGAAGCGGAACAGCTAATGGGCACGCGCAACGACGAAAAAGGATTTATTGCCGTAACCGGACTCTTCAGCAGCCATCCCTATACGGCTACCCAGACCGATGCGTTTACGGTGCCACCCACCCCTACGCCCAACCCTGCCTACCCCAACCAGTGGCACTTTACGGCAGAAACATCCGCCTGTGCCGCCAACCGTTACCTGGCCATCATCCAAGTAAAAGGCACTGACCAGACCGCGCATGCCATCCGCCGCAACGGTGATACCTTCACCATAGGCCGATGGAGCGTGGAAGCTACATTAGACACCTCCCGGCCGGCCTCACTCGTAGTGCGTAACAGCGACCTGCCTGCCACGTTCAGTTACGGCGCAGAGCACCCCACTCCAGGTGGAGAAATATACATCCGCCGCTACCCGCAGTCCTCCGTGCTCTATGATGAAAAGGACGGTATCTATCACATCATGGAAGAAACCGATCGTCCGGCTATTTCCAGCAGAACCGCTCTATAGACCGTTCCTGCAAGGTTTTTACACAAATATGAAATTCTCCCCGACAAGATTATAAGCATTTTGCGCTATCTTTGCCTATACAAAAACAGATTTAAAGACACTTGTCGGGGAGAACGCATACATTTGCACTGTTCAAAACAGAAACTTTTGAACGAAACCACAATCAATTAAATCTATTAACTGAAAAATATGACAATGATGAAAAGTAAAATTCTCTTTTTACTCTTATTCTTTCTCACCGGAGTGCTCGGAGTTTATGCCCAACAACTGACCGTGACCGGTAAAGTAATCGATGGTGACGGTTTAGAAGTAATCGGTGCCAATGTAACCATCAAAGGCGCTTCAGGTCTGGGAACCATCACCGACATCGATGGGAAATACAGCCTGACAGTCAACGATGCTTCCAAAGACATACTGGTCTTCTCGTATATCGGTATGGACAATCAGGAAATCCCTGTAAAAGGACGTAAACAAATTGATGTGACCCTAAGAGCCGGAGCCATCATGATGGAAGAAACCGTAGTGATCGGCTATGCTCCCATGAAACGTAAAGAAATGACGGGCTCCATGTCCTCCGTCAAAAGTGATGAGCTGCTGAAAGTACCGACCTCGGATATCACCCAGGCCCTAGGAGGACGATTGGCAGGTGTGCAGATTGTACAGACCGACGGACAGCCGGGTTCGGCCATGTCCATCCGCGTGCGCGGCGGTATCTCCATCACCCAAAGCAACGAGCCGCTTTATATCATCGACGGCTTCCCTACCGAAGACGGCATGGCCAGCCTCGACCCCGCCGACATTGAATCCATCGACGTATTGAAAGACGCCTCGGCCACCGCCATCTATGGTGCGCGCGGAGCAAATGGCGTAGTGGTCATCACCACCAAAGGTGGAAAGAACGATGGCGGGAAAGCCACAGTTACTTTCGATGCGTATGTGGGAGTCCGCAAACTGGCAAACCGCCTGTATACATTAGACCCGGAAGAATACGTGCTGGCTGATTATGAAAGAGTACTGGGCAGAAGCACCAAACCCGATGAGGAAATGCCGGCCTGGCAAAAACGATATGGCAGTTTTCTGGAAATTCATGACAACTATGCCAGCCGAGAAGGAATTGACTGGCTGGACAGAACGATGGGACGCACCACCGTTGCCCAAAACTATCGTGTAGGCGTGAACGGAGGCAATGACAAGACCAAATACAATCTTTCCTATAATTACTTTGACGATGAAGGAGCCATGATATACAGCGGAAGCAGCAAGCACAACATCACCCTGAGTGTCAACAGCAAGGTAAACGACCGTTTGTCCGTCACCGCACGCGTGAACTACGACCAACGCAAGATTTACGGAGCCGGTGTGGCCGGAAACGGAACCAACGAAGGTGGAAGCAACACGGACGCACGCTTCAACAAACTGGCACAGATTCTACATTACCGCCCCACCATCGGGCTTCACGGAAGCGACAAGGATTTATTGGAAGGATTAGACCCCATGCTCGACACCGAAGGCAACACCATGCAGAATCCATTGATTGCCGCCCGCGAAGAGGAAGACAATAAAGAATACCGCACCTTCCAGGCAAACGGAAGCCTGACCTTTAAAATCATCAAGGGGCTGACCTTCCGCAATTCTACCGGTATGCGCTATCAATCCCTCCGCCGCGAATTGTTCTATGGTGACGAATCCATCATGGGAAAACGAAACGGTATCTATGGTTCTATCCGCCAGACAGAGAACGGAAGTTTCCAGACCTCGAACGTACTGACCTATGACAAGAAAATAAAGAAACACAAAATCGTGGCCATGCTGGGACAGGAATACGTCACCCGCTGGACACGCTACGTGGAATCAGGAGTGAGTGATCTGCCTACCGATGAGTTTATCCTCGGCGACATGAATCTGGGAGCCCCCTCTATCGCTGCATCCAACGAAAATTATGACGACAATCTGGTCTCTTTCTTTGCCAAAATGAACTATGACTATGCCGACAAATACTTGTTTACCGCTTCGTTCCGTGCAGACGGTTCCTCCAAGTTCGGAAAGAACAACAAATGGGGCTACTTCCCCGCTATATCGGCCGCATGGCGTATGGGAGAAGAAGACTTTATCAAGAACCTGAACATCTTCTCCGACCTGAAATTCCGTATCGGCTATGGTTTGGCAGGCAACAACCGCATCGGCAGCTACAACAGTCTGGCACTGCTCAGTTCTGTCACCACTGCCATGGGAGGCGGACTGACTCCGGGATACGCATCCAAACAGATTCCCAATCCCGACTTGAAATGGGAAGCCAATAAAACCTTCAACCTGGGTATGGATTTCGGTTTCCTGAACCAGCGTATCACCGTCTCGCCCGAATTCTATATCAACAAGAGCAGCAACCTGCTACTTAGCGCGCAGCTACCCTATTCTTCAGGTTATCAAACGATGCTTATCAATGCCGGCGAAACCAAGAATGTAGGCTTGGACCTGACCATCAACACAGTCAACTTATCCACCAAAGACCTCACTTGGAATACTTCTCTGACCCTGTCGCACAACAAAAATACCGTGGAAGAACTGACCGGAGAGACCGTGCAACTGTACGAAGCCCGTTTCGGCTTTAACCAAAACACGCACCGCATCGCAGTGGGCGAATCATTAGGACAGTTCTACGGCTATGTGACGGAAGGCTTGTACCAAGTGAGCGACTTCAACTATGACGCCGCCACCCAGACTTATACATTGAAAGAAGGCATTCCCTATCATGGTGACCGCAGCAAAGTACAGCCGGGCAACTGGAAGTTCAAGAACCTGAACGACGACAAGGTGATAGACGAAAAAGACAAGACCGTCATAGGAAACGCCACCCCCAAATTCTACGGAGGATTGAACAATACCTTCACCTACAAAGGCTTCGATCTGAGCATCTTCCTCACCTTCAGCTATGGCAACGAGGTGATGAACGCCACCAAGATGGTATCGTCCAGAGTGGGTAACAGTAACAACAACGCGCTGGAGGTTTCAAACAGCGCCAACCGCTGGATGACCATCAACGCCAACGGAGAAATTGTAACCGACCCCGAAGAACTGGCCGCCTTGAACACCGGCAAGACCGTAGCCGCCTATTACGACGCACAGCAAGGAAACAACTATATCCAGTCATGGGGGGTGGAAGATGCCTCTTTCCTGAAACTGAGCAACGTGACACTGGGATACACATTCCCCAAAACAGCCATTGCCAAACTAGGCTGAAGAACCTACGTCTCTATGCCACCGGCAATAACTTGGCGACCTGGACCCCATACACCGGTTTCGACCCCGAGGTGTCCACCATGAAAAGCGGCCTGACACCGGGCGTAGACTTCGGAGCTATCCGCTGAGCCGTTCCTTTATCTTTGGTCTTAATGTAGCGTTTTAACCCTTAAATATAATCAGAAACAATGAAAAAGTACCATTTACTATATCTATTATCCGCCTTGTTACTGGCGGGATTCACCTCATGTGAGGATATGCTGACGGAGAAGCCGAACTCCAGTTATGACAAAGACGGATATTTCGACTCGGAGGCCAAAGCGGAAATGGCCATCATGGGGATCTACTCCTCCATCTCGGACAAAGACCATTACGGATGGTGCGAGATGGCTGCCCCGGCATCCGACGATACCTATTACACCAGCCGTACACACTCGGACAATCAAGTGCATGACATAGCGCATTATCGCATCAACTCCACCAACACATGGGTAGAAAACCTGTGGAAATTCAAATATCAAGCGATAGACCGCGCCAATATGGCCATAGACGGCATCCGCCACATGACCGGTTATGAAGAAAACAAGAAACTGAAAGCTTTGGAGGCCGAGGCCCGCTTCCTCCGCGCCTTCATGGCATTCGATTTGGTGAAATATTGGGGCGATGTACCTTTCAAAACCACCTATTCCGAAAGTTACGAATCCGCCTATCAGCCCCGCGCAAGCCGTGAGACCATCTACGATGAAATCATCGCCGACCTGACTTTTGCCAAAGAAAATACAGAATGGGCTACCGCAGGCTCTGATCCCGAAAGAGTGACACAAGGCGCCGCACGCGCCCTATTGATGCGCGTCTATCTGCAACGCGCAGGCTACAGCCTGCAAATGGACGGCAAACTGACCCGTCCGGAAGAAGGCAAGCGCAAGGAATATTTCAACGCTGTCATAGAAGAATGGAAAGCGTTTCAAGCCAATGGCTACCATGACTTTCATCCGAGAGGATACGATACGTTGTTCAAGGACATCTCCTACGGCACACAGAACCCGAAAGAAACCCTGTGGGAAATCTCCTTCTTCACATGCAAGGCAAGCGCAATGGCGGCGCATGGGGAATATACAACGGACCTATGGTAGGCGAGCCGACCGGCTTGGCAGCCTCTGAGGCCAACCAGCACATGGGACGCGCCAACGGATTCTTTATCGTAGTGCCCGAATGGCGCGGATTCTTCGAAGAAACCGACACACGCCGCGATGTGATGGTATGCACCTACCAGCAACGCTGGAACGCCAAACTGAAAGCACACGAAAAGAGAGAGTTGAAAGCCGGAGGATGGTATTGCGGAAAATGGCGTCGCGAATGGATGTCGCCCGATTCCTGGAACAAAAACCTGAATTACGGCGATGTGAACTTCTGCCCGTTGCGCTACGCCGATGTCGTACTGATGGCCGCCGAAGCATACAATGAAACAGGGAATGCACAATCCACCGCATGGGAGTTACTGAACCGGGTACGTACACGTGCCGGAGCCACCCCGATAACCGAAGCCAATTATGAGGAACTGATGGCGGCACGAAAGAAAACGCATCAGCTGACCTTCATTGACGACACCACTCCACAAGGCAAATTCCGTACCGCCCTTTATTGGGAACGCGGATTCGAACTGGCCTTCGAAGGACAACGCAAATATGATCTTATCCGCTGGGGAGTATTAGGGAAAGCCCTCAAACTGTTCGGTGAAGCCAGCTCGGTGAACAAGAAAGAGACCAAGCCCTATCCGGCATACCAGACTTTCACCGAAGGAAAGCACGAACTGTTTCCCATTCCCTTGAAAGAGATACAAAGCAATCCGAAACTGGAAGGTAAAAACAACCCGGGGTACTAACCGGAACAAAATGATTTCAGGGATTGTGCAAGAACCATCGGACGTGCACAATCCCTACTTTTATTAAACTCCAGAAATATAAAGAATATGAAACGATTCTCTTCAATCTGCCTGTTATTATATCTTTGCATCCTACCGGCAGCCGCTTTCAACAAAGATGTTTTTCAACTGCTGAATCTTGACTACCCCGGTTTACAACAAGTTAAAGAACACTATGCCAACGGAAAATATGAAGATGCCGCCCAGGCGTTGCTGGCATACTACCGGAACCGTACAGACATCATCAACCCGAATATCGACATGAAAAATCTGCACCTCAGCGACCGGGAACGTCAATGGGCGGAAGAAGCATTAGAACATACATTCTATGTGCACGACGGCTATCAACCCTCTTTCCATTATGGAAAAGACATCAACTGGCGCTACTGGCCAGTGAAAGACAACGAATTACGCTGGCAGCTTCACCGCCACAAATGGTTTACCCCCATGGGAAAAGCCTACCGTCTGACCCAAGAGGAAAAATATGCTCAAGAATGGGTCTGTCAGTTTATGGACTGGATTAAAAAGAATCCGTTGACCGAAATTGATAAAGAAGAATATGAAATGACAAACAAAGCAGAAGTAACAGGTTCTGCGGAAAACGTACGTTTCGCATGGCGTCCGTTAGAAACAAGCCACCGACTGCAAGATCAAATCAACCAGTTCGTTTTGTTCCTGCCGTCCGTCTCGTTCACAGCAGACTTTCTGACCGATTTTTTGGTAAACTATCACAAACATGCCTTGCATATACTTCATAACTATTCTGCCGAAGGAAATCATTTATTGTTTGAAGCGCAACGGATGATTTACGCCGGAGCCTTCTTCCCCGAGTTCAAAGAAGCAGCCGGTTGGCGTAAAAGCGGGATAGATATTCTGAACCGTGAAATAAAGAAACAAGTATATGCCGACGGCGGACAGTATGAACTCGACCTGCATTATCATCCCGCCTGTATCGATATTTTCTACAAAGCATTGATCATGGCCGATGTAAACGGATTCCGACAAGAATTTCCTCACTCCTATCGGGACACGATAGAGAAAATGATTGTCTTTTACATCAACGTATGCTATCCCGACTATTCCAATCCCTGTTTCAGTGATGCCAAACGAGGAGGAAAATCAAGCGACTTGAAACGCTATAAAAACTGGATGAGACTTTTCCCCAAGAATGAACAGATACGCTACATGGCCACAGAAGGGCGCGAAGGCAAACTCCCGGAAAACCTCACCAAAGGCTTTCCGAATTCGGGATTCTTCACCTTTCGCAACGGATGGGACGAAACCGCAACCGTCATGGTCATGAAAGCCGGTCCCAAAGGAGAATGGCACTGCCAGCCCGATAACGGTACTTTTGAACTGTGGTTCAACGGAAAAAACCTTTTTCCCGACTCCGGCTCTTACATTTACGCCGGTGAAGGAGAAGTGATGAAACTACGGAACTGGTTCCGTCAGACAAAAGTACACAACACCCTGACCCTGAATAACCGGAACTTGGAAACCACCCAGTCCGTCACCCGCCTGTGGCAACCGGAAGGAGAGGTACAAGTGTTGGTCACAGAAAACCAAAGTTATAAGAACTTGAGACACCGCCGTACGGTCTTCTTTGTAGAAAGCACCTACTTCATCATTGTGGACGAAGCTTCGGGAGATGCCACCGGAATGATAAACCTGCATTACCAACTGGCCGACGGCAACGTGGATATTGATGAAAAACAGCATACGCTCACTACCCGTTTTGACAACGAGAGTAATGTAAAGCTCCAGTGCTTTGCTCCTAAAGAGATCCGGACGGAAAAAGAAGAGGGATGGTATTCCACGGCTTATCGTAAACGGACGGAACGCACAGCTGTCGCTTTCAACCTGAATAAAAATGATGAAAAGACAGTGCGTTATATCACCGCTATCTACCCATTCAAGAAACAAGGAAGCGCCCCCCGAATCTCTGCCAGAATTATCAGCCACAAGCCAGATGCACTAACGGTTGAAGTAAAAATCAACGGGAAGAAAAGCATCTTAAGTTATACATTGTAAAAACCGGGTTCCTATGTTTAAACATTCCACGAGGAACCTGCCATCTTCACCCGGATGCGCATAAAACATAGGAACCTGCCACCATTTCTTTTTTTTAAGTAAATGATTCACTTCACATTCTTTGTCATTCTAAGTATTTTTTATAAATTGCCACGGTCTTTATCTGAACACACGAAAGACGTTGACTATTATCCAAAACTATAAAATTATGACAAAATATTACTTGTGCCTGCTTATCACCTTAGCCTCCCTGTTAAAGGTATCAGCCAGATTTCCTTCACACACCTGGGTATCAATGACGGACTCTCCCAAAGCACCGTGTTTGACATCACACAAGACAGCAAAGGGAATATGTGGTTTTCCACTTTCAACGGAGTAAATAAATACAACGGATACGATTTCACCGTTTATCTGCACGAAGAAGGAAACCCGCACAGCATAAGCCACAATACCGCCCGTACCATCCAAGCAGGCAGCAACGGCAAAGTATGGATAGGCACCGATGAAGGATTATCCTGTTACGACCCCATCGAAGATTTCTTTTACAACTATTATTACGAAAAAGATAAAAAAAGAGCTGCCGTCACCGGCATTATTGAGATAGATCCGGAGCATTTGCTAGTCAATACATCTCACGGTCTGACTCTGTTCAATATATCACAAAGCGCATTTACAACAGACAAAATGGACGCAACTTTACTCTCACTGAAAGCCACAGCCATACACCGCTATCAAGACCGTATATATATAGGAACCTCCCAAGGGGTATCTGTCTACTCACTTATCCGGCACACCCTGCAAACCATCCTCACCTTTCCGGAAGGAGCTTCCAAAGAAGTGCTGACCATCCTACAGCAATCAGACTCCCTGCTATGGATCGGAACGGAAGGAGACGGCTTGTATGCTGTTCATCCCGGCACCAACACCGTCAGACACTATACCGCCAGCAACGGGAACAGCATCAGTTCCAATTTTGTACGCTCACTAGCCTTGGATGCGCAAAACCGCTTATGGATAGGCACATTCACCTCCTTATATATTTACGATGAAGAAAACGATAAGTTCATTGCTCACGTCAGCGACCGTCTGCAAGAACAAAGCCTGTCCCAAAGTTCTATCCGCAGCATCTTCAAAGACTCCCAAGGTGGCATGTGCTAGGCACTTATTATGGCGGCATCAACTATTATCACCCACTGAGAGAACGCTTCCAACACCTTCACTTCTCTCCACACCTCAACTCACTGAATGACAATATAATAGGAAGCATCACAGAAGACCGTACCGGCTGTTTGTGGATAGGGACCAACAGTGGCGGCGTAAACAAATACAATCCCTCCTCGAAAACCTTCACCTACTACCAGGCACAGCAAGGCTTGGGAGCCAATGATGTAAAAGCCATATACATAGACGAGGCTGCCGACAAAGTGTACATAGGCACACACACAGGAGGCCTCAATATCCTGCACCGCAGCACAGGACGCATAGAAAACTACACCACAGCAAACAGTGCATTGACCGACAATAATGTCTATGACATTTTACCAGCGGACAAGGAAGGAAATCTATGGATAGGCACCCTGAACGGACTCTTCTCCTTTAACCCCACCCAACGCAAATTTATAGAAGCATACACCGGTGGAAAAACACAAGACAAAAACCGTATCCGCGACCTGATGACCGACAGCAAGCAACGCCTGTGGATAGGCGGGGAAAACGGAATTGCCCTGTATGCCCACCAAGAAGGACAACTGCATCCCCTTCCATTGCTTGACAAGCATACGGATTTGAAAAATGCGTTTGTTTACTGCATTCATGAAGCAACCAACGGAACATTCTGGATAGGAACCCGGAACGGTCTGTACCAATTCGATGAAAAGAAAAACGAACAGACACGCTACAGTGTATCCGACGGGCTTCCCAATCCAGTCGTATATAGTATTCTGGAAGATCATCTGGGACGCTTATGGATCAGTACCGACAAAGGGCTTTCCTGCTTCCATCCCGAAACAGGAAAGTTCAGAAACTTCACCTCCATGGACGGCTTACAAAGCAATCAGTTTACCCCCAAAGCCTGTTGCCGCACCACTGAAGGCGAAATGTATTTCGGTGGCATCAATGGCATCTCCATCTTCCAACCGGAACAGATGCAGGATAATCCTATGTGCCCTCCCCCCTCATTACAAACATGGAACTATTCAATATACCGGTCGCTCCGCACGATAAAACCGGCATTCTGGACAAGCACATCAGCGAGACAACACAAATAACACTGCAAAACAAGCAATCATCCTTTACGCTGAACTTCAGTGTGCCCAATTACATCGCAGGCCGCCATAATACATTCGCCTACCAGCTGGAAGGATACGACAAGGAATGGTATCATACAGACGGAGATCATCACTGGGCCACCTATACCAACCTGCCGGCGGGCCGTTATAACTTCCTGGTAAAGGCGGCAAACAATGACGGCAAATGGAATGAGACACCTACCTCTTTAAAAATAACCATTCTTCCCGCGTGGTATCAGACCTGGTGGGCCATCACCCTCTTTTTACTGGCAGTGTCGGGATTCATCGCATGGATATTCTATTATCAGATGGAACGCATGAACAAAAAGCGCAATGAAGAGCTGCAAGAAATGAAAACCCGCTTCTTCATCGACATCTCACACGAACTGCGCACTCCTCTGACCCTGATACTGGCCCCCCTGCAGGAATTATTGCTACGTACCAACGACCGCTGGACAAGAAACCAGTTGGAATACATCAAAAAGAACGCCGACCGGCTGCTGCATCTGGTAAACCAGCTGATGGATTACCGACGGGCGGAAAAAGGAGTCTTCCAACTAAAGGTAAAAGCCATTTATGCACACAATATCGTAGAGAAAAACTTCCGTTTCTACGAACAACTGGCCAAACGGAAACAAATAACGTATGAACTCCAATCCGACCTGATGGACAAAAAAGTATTCTGTGACGCCAATTACCTGGAGCTGGTCTTAAACAACCTGCTGTCCAATGCCTTCAAATATACCGATAAAGGTCAAAGCATCACCGTATACCTGAAAGAAGACGGCCCCAATCTGCTACTACAAGTCAAAGATACGGGAGCAGGCATTCCGGTTGACAAACAAGCCAAGATATTCGAACGTTTCTACCAAGTGGAAAACGATCATCCGGGAAGCGGTATCGGACTGTCCCTGGTACAAAAATTGGTAGAACTCCATCACGGACATCTGGAACTGGAAAGTGTAGAACATGAAGGAAGCTGCTTCTCCATCTATCTGCCCAAAGACAAAGAAGCCTACAAGCCCGAAGAACTGGCCCAAACGGATACGGAAAAACAACTGTATTCCACCAATGTAAAAGACATGTATATCGTTGACACGGAAGAAGAGAAAGAAGGCACTGAACAGCAGCCGGGAGAGGCCGGGGCGTCAGCATCCGAAGGAAAGCGCAAGAAGGAAACCATCCTGATTGTGGAGGACAACACCGAGATACAACAATACCTGAGTGAAGAACTCTCCAAATCCTTCATCACCCTGGAAGCCGGCAACGGAGAGGAGGCACTGGAAGTAGTGAAAGAAAACGAAATAGATTTGATTATCACCGATGTGATGATGCCGGTCATGGATGGCATCAAGTTATGCCGCAGCATCAAGCAGAATCTCAAGACCTGTCATATACCGGTTATCATCCTGTCTGCCAAATCGGAACTGAGCGACCAGTTGGAGGGATTGCAGGTAGGAGCGGACGACTATATTCCCAAACCTTTCTCATTGGCGCTGATTGTAACCAAGATAAAAAATATTCTGCGCACCCATTATCGTTCGATAGAACACTACTCTAATTCACTGGAAATAGAGCCGGAGAAAATCGCCTTGAACCCATTGGATGAAGAGTTCCTGACGAAAGCGGTAAGTATCGTGGAAAAACACATGGACAACATCGAATTCTCTACCGACGAATTTGCCCGTGAACTGTATATGAGCCGCTCGTCCCTGCACATGAAAATGAAAGCGGTAACCGGAGAGTCCACCGCGGAATTTATCAGGAAGATACGTTTCAACCAGGCATGCAAATTGCTGAAGGAAGGACGATATAACGTGGCGGAAATCAGTCTGATGGTAGGATTCAACACCCCCTCTTATTTCGCCACCTGTTTTAAGAAATATGTAGCTGTCTCCCCTCAGAATACATCAAAAACGGAGGGAAACAACAAATTTAAAACTCCTTTCAACAGAATTGGCATCCTTCATACCGGCTTGAAAGTTCTTTCAACATACCGAAATAAAGATTAGCAGGCTTACTCTTACCTTTGCGTCAAGAATAAGTCACGCTAACTTTATAAAATAGTATGAAAAAAGTTTTCTTCTTAGCCATATCCGCCATCATCGGACTGGCTTCTTGCAAAAACAATGCGCCTCAACAAGAGGCATGGGTAAACAACGCGCTGGATATAGCATCGTATCAGTTAAAGACGACCGCTTCCGAAATAGCGGATTCCGCCAAACTGCCCCGCTCCATCTGGACCGGATATACAACAGACTTTTTGGTCAGCCAGCTGGAAAGAGACGCCAAATCCTTTCAGAACTCCCTTTGGGCCAATCCTTCGGCCGACAAACTGGGCCAACGCCGTCTGTGTGGCATCTACGACTGGACCAGCGGGTTCTTCCCCGGCAGCCTGTGGTATCTTTATGAACTGACAGGCGACAACGAGTTGAAAGAACAAGCCATAAAATATACCAATCTGCTGAACCCCGTCAGATATTACAAGGACACCCACGATTTGGGATTCATGATCAATTGCAGCTATGGCAACGCCCTCCGCCTTGCGCCCAATGATACCATCAAAAATGTATTGATAGAAACTGCCGACAACCTCTGCCTGCGCTTCGATCCTAAAATAGGCTGCATCCGTTCATGGGATTTCGGACATTGGAACTTCCCGGTCATCATTGACAACATGATGAATCTGGACCTGCTCTTCAGTGCCAGCAAGCTCACCGGTGACAACAAATACCGGGAGGTAGCCATCACCCATGCCCAGACCACCCTGAAACATCACTTCCGTCCCGACTATACCTCTTATCATGTAGTGAGCTACCATAACGACGGAACTGTAGAAAGCCAGGGTACCCATCAGGGAAAGAACGATGCTTCCGCCTGGTCGCGCGGACAAGGATGGGCCGTATATGGATACACCGCTTGTTACCGTGAAACCCAAGATACACTTTTCCTGCAACAGGCTGTGAGCATCGCCAATATGATTATGGAACGCGTAAAGACCGAAGACCTAATTCCTTACTGGGATTTCGATGCTCCGGCTGGTAAAGACACCCCCCGCGACGCCTCCGCCGCCTGCGTCACCGCTTCCGCTCTGCTAGAGCTCAGCACGCTGGTTCCGGACGGGCAGAAATATTTTGACTATGCCGAACAACAACTGAAAAGTTTGTCCGGTAAAGGTATCTGGCAGACAAAGGCAAGAATCAAGGATACATACTGGAACATTCCACCGGTTCGCTGCCTCACGGTTCCGAAATAGATACTCCTCTGAATTATGCCGATTATTATTATTTGGAGGCAATGAAAAGATATGTGGATTTAAGATAGGTAAAAGGTTGTTTTAGACATTAGTCCTCAGAGGTTAGTTTTAAACTTCTGTTTTCAGTTTAACACTGTAAGCCGGTAGAGTTGCCAAAGAATACTCTATCGGCTTTTTATCTGTCTCCCATATCTCCTCTACGTCTTCAGCCCCTCTTTCTCTTTTCCACGCAGATAAACAGAAGGAGACACGCCATACTGTGTCTTGAAACAACGGCTAAAATAAAGCGGATCACTGATACCTACTTTATAAGATACTTCGCTCACATTATAATTACCTTCCAACAATAATTCCGCCGCTTTCTTCAGACGAATAATACGGAAATATTCATTAGGAGTATGCCCTGTCAAACCACGAACTTTCTTAGAGAATACAGTACGCCCCAATTTCATCCGGGCAGCAAAGTCTTCCATCGTAAATTCCGGATTTCCCAACTCCTGCTCTATAATAGCCTGCAATTTATCAAGGAACTGTTTATCTTTATCAGAAGTATAAATAGCCGGTCGCTCTATACTGGGATCATTCACATATTTCTCACGTAACTTTTCACGCTGGTCAATCAATTGAACCATCCGTGCCAAAAGCAATTTTAAGCTGAACGGTTTGGTTACATACGCATCCGCCCCACTTTCCACTCCTTCCAATTTATTTTCGGTAGTTCCCATAGCTGTCAGTAGAATGATCGGAATATGACTGGTACTGAATTCATTTTTTAACTTACGGGTTACTTCATACCCATTCATTCCCGGCATCAGGACATCACATATTATCAGATCAGCATCATAAGTCCGTGCACGTTCAAAACCCGCCACACCATCAGCCTCGGCTACCACCTCAAAATAAACAGATATTTCTTTCTTCAAAAATTCACGAATGTCAGTATCGTCTTCAATGATCAATATCTTTTTCTTGTTTAAAGGAGCCACCATCTGTTCTTCTTTTACGAGACGGCACGGAATGCCTTCGTCTGTATGATCCGTTTCTTCCATTAAGACTGTAGAGATCAAAAAATCTTTTGACTCATATACAGAACTATCCAATGGCAAAGTGACTGTAAAAACAGAACCCTGCCCTTCATTCTCCGCATATTCAATGCTTCCTTTATGCACATTTACAAGTTCGTGAGTCAAATGCAACCCGATTCCCATACTATCACCGGAGAAACTACTTTGCATAAATCGAGAAAAAAGTTGCCCACGTTTCTCTAAAGGAATACCAATACCGGTGTCTGACACGGAAATGATCATTTTTTTGTTTCTTCTTCCACATCTACCGAACAAACTATTTTCCCGCCCTCCGGTGTGTACTTAAATGCATTGGACAGAAGATTATAAACTATCTTATCCAGTTTACCCTTATCAACAAACATAGGATAAGAACTGACAGAAGGAATAAATCTAAATTCCATTTCTTTAGATTCCGCCGTTTCCTTAAAACTCAGAAATATATCGTAAAGGAAAACGATAACATCTGTTTCTTCTAATGAAAGAACCAGCTTATTATTCTGCATTTTTCTGAATTCCAGCAGTTGATTGATTAATCTGAGCATTCGCTGCGTACTTCTGTCCATTACTTTTATAGGATAAGCCAATTCTTTAGAAACCCTGCCCATAGTCTCTATTTTCTCCAAGGCTCCCTGTATCAACGTCAACGGAGTACGAAACTCATGAGAGATATTGGTAAAAAAGACCAATTTATATTCCGTCAACTGTTTTTCCAGTTGGATACGGTTCCGCAAGGTAGCAAACTTATGGATTAGTCTGAACGTAATATACATTGCCATACAAATCAGAATCACATAAATAGCAAAGGCCCAACCCGTTTTCCAAAAAGGCGGAGTAATAACAATCTGCAATACGGTTTCATCTTTCCCCCATACACCGGAAGCACTGGATGCTTTTACATGTAACTGATAAGTACCCGGCAACAAATTTTTATAAGCTGCAAAATTCAAGGAAGAAGGAACTCCCCAATCTTTATCGTATGGAGCTAGCTTATAAATATACTTGGCATCATTTGCCATAGAATAGTCAAAAGTAGAGAAGTCTATACTGAATGAATTCTGATAATATTTCAGTTCTATTCTATCTGTATAACTTAACGCTTCCGCCAAAGGAGAATCAACATCTCCGGGACGAACGGAAATTCCATTTATTTTTAAGTCTGTGAGAACTACCGGAGAAACGACATGCTGTGGCATGACTTTTTCAGGATCGACCACAACCAAACCATGATTCGTTCCAAACAGCAAATGTCCGTTTTTCATAACGCAGGCACTACTCTCCAAATAGACATTGCCGGGCATTATAGCTGAAAAAAAGAAATTATCAAAAGTCTCCGTATCCGGATCAAACCGGGACATCCCATATTCGGTACCCAGCCAGATTTTTCCATCTCTATCTTCTATGATTGACTGGACTACATTATTTACCAACCCATCATCCTCATCATAATGCCGGAATTCCAACTGATCATAAGTTTGTCCTGACTGGCAGACAGAAAAGCCTCTACCTGTAGTTCCAATCCACATACGGCCTTTGCTGTCACAGAAAATGTTACGAATTTCATTGCTACGTATTTTCCCATTATCCAAGTTATAAACGTAATACTGCCGCGAATCATTCAACAAAGAATCCGGATGGAATACATAAATACCATTATTAGTTCCTACCCACATCCAATGATTCCGGTCAGCAGTAATAGTACGAACCTCTTGCTCTCCAAAACTCCCCTTCAAAAAATGATGAAACACGAAATCGTTTTTCTGATAAACAGCCAAATCGAGTCCTCCCCCGAACGTTCCAATCCACATTCTATCCCGGTAGTCCCTATAGATATCATAAATATGATTATGTGCAAGTGAATTCACATCATCAGCCCGATGCACATACCATCTATCGCCTATACACAATCCATCCCCACGGGTTCCCATCCATACTTGCCCTTTGTCATCCTCTTCGAGAGCAAAAACACTAAGATGATAATAATTTCTTTGCAATAAATCCAAGTGACAGTCATAAGCAAACAATCCCCCCCGACGATTTCCTACCTGCACGTCTCCATTCTCCATACACGTAACCATACGGATGGTATTGGAACGATCCACCAATTTCTCATTTTCAGGATAAATATAAGTTGCCCCATCATTTAGCACTGACAATAAAGCGATGCCGGAATATTCTGATCCCAACCAGATATTACCGGTTCTGTCGCCCATAGCATATAAAAGAAAATCAGAATTCACCCGATTGAACTCATCCACATGATAAGAGTAATGGGTCATCTCCTCCTTTTGAGAATCATAAACAAATAAACCATTACCATAAGTGGAGATCCATATCAGTCCACGTGAAACATCCTGTATGATATGATAACGTTCATCTCCTATCAACTTAACTTTTTCATCAGACATTAATCTAAAAATCCGGACGGCACGTGTCCGAACATCAATATAATGCACAAGACCGGTACCATTGGAAATCCACAGATTATTCAAATTATCCTTTTCACATTTTCCTAAACGGATATCAAGCGAAGCATCATGAATCAGTCTTTTCTCAGACATGCTAAACACCTCCCCACTCGGGAGTAAAAAACACCCAATCGTTCTGTAAGCGACAGGACTCATAGGTATTAAAAGCAGAAAGTTTCCACGGCAACCGGGCTGTCAAAGACAAATTCTCACCTGAAGACTTTTCATAAATACCTCCATCAGAGGTTACAAAAAAAATCTTGTGACGAAAAGACATCGCCCCCACAAAAGACAAACCATCTTGAACAACCCGGGTCTGCCCCTCTTCCGTCACCTGAAACAAGCCTAGCTGAGTACAAATCCAAATCACTCCCTGTTCATCCTCATAAACGAATTCACTGCATTAGTTAACAATTTCCCATTTTCCTTTGTAAAAGATACAGAAGAGTGAATTCCATCCTTACAGACTATTTTACGACATCCACTTTGATGATGCCACAGCCAGATATCCCCGCCAGCAGTCTCCAATATTTTATTGTAAGGCCTCCTATATTCCCCACACCCTGTAAAATCAACAAAACAATCATGTTTCAAATCGTAACAACTCATTAATTCCGGGGCAGTGATAAACCATAAGAAACCATTCCGATCTTCTTGTATCTTCTTTACATGATGATTTGCCAAAGAAATTTTATCGCCTGATTCCGGACGGAATGTCACAAACGAATGGCCGTCATAACGGCTCAGCCCATCCAATGTCCCCATCCAAATAAACCCTTTGCTGTCTTGGAACAGATAACGTACCGAATTATTCGCCAATCCGTCGCTAGTCGTGATAAAAGTAGGATGTACATCTACCGATGCATGCATTTCCCAACCTATACACACAAAAACGACCCATAACAGACAAATATATGTTTTCATACAATTTCAATCAGATTCATACCAGGCATTAAAATATATGACGTACATCATTTTCCCGACATACGCCATATTGACAAAGATAGGAAAACTCGCTCACATACGGATGGATTTCGCAGGAATAATGCAAACCGTTGGAATAAAAGGGAGATATGTAGGTTTTACCTATATTCGTCCATTATATGGTTTTGACCTGTTTTGGAGGAGTTAGGAAAATAAATTGCTACTTATCCGTTGCCTGTTCAAGGTCGAAAACAATATTGGAAAAAGGTCTATGCACTGCCACTGACATCACCGTAAAGAACGCTGTTTCACTCATATTTTGCGAGTACAAAGTTAATGCTTTTTTTGCTAAAGGGAGAAAATACAGGTTCTGAATGTTACGCATGGAGCTTCTTTCCATATTCCGCTATATTCGTCATGCCGTTCATTTGCTCGATATCCGGTAATTTTGCAAACAAAGTAAAAAGCTATGGATCAAGCGAATGTAAAGGTGTCGTTCTACCTCAAAAAGAGCGAGGCGGATGCCGATGGTATGTGTCCTGTAATGGCAAGGCTGAACATCGGCAAGTATTCTGAAGCGGCTTTCAGCCTGAAACTCCGTGTGCCGCAGGCAATATGGAGTTCGGGGCGTGCTTCAGGCAAAAGTGTGAAGGCGAAGGAAATCAACAACCGGCTGGATGAAATCCGTGCGATGGCATTGGGAATCTATGCTGAACTGTCGGTTGTTCGTGACAGTGTGACTGCGGATGATGTCAAAAGTCTGCTGCTGGGTATGGCTGGTGAACAGACAACGTTATTGAGCTACTTCCGCACGTTTATTGAGAACTTCGCGAAGCGCGTGGGTGTAAACCGGACCGAAGGCAGTTTGAGAAGCTATCGGAACGCCTACAACCATGTGGAAAGGTTCATGCGGGAAAAGTACAACTTGTCGGATATCCCGTTTTCGGCATTGACCCTCTCCTTCATACAGGATTACGATTCGCACCTTCGGACGGATTGCCGCCTCTCTCCGGGAACGATTATCAACCTGACCGTGCAGTTGAAAATCATCGTTGGTGAAGCCGTGGCGGACGGCATCATCACCACCTACCCGTTTACCGGCTATGAACCCGTGCGCCCGAAACAGAAACGGAGGTATCTCACATCCGAGGAACTGCAACGGCTTATGACCATGCCTCTTCACAGACCGAACCTTTATCTCACACGGGATTTGTTCCTATTCTCATGCTACACCGGCATCCCGTACAGTGATATGCGGCTTCTGTCGAAAGAGCATTTGTCACTTGCCGATGACGGCACATGGTGGATCAGAAGCTCGCGCCGGAAAACCGGAGTCGAGTTTGAAATCCCCCTGCTGGACCTGCCGTTACATGTCATGGAGAAATACAGGGACACAGCACCGGACGGGAAACTGCTACCCATGTATTCCAACAGCACGATGAACCTTAACTTAAAACGTATCGCAAAACTCTGTGACATAGACTGTCCGCTGGTTTTTCATGCCGGCCGCCATACCTATGCAACCGAAATCACGCTCGGACATGGGGTTCCGCTTGAAACGGTCAGCAAGATGTTGGGACACGCCCGGATTGAGACGACCCAAATTTACGCCAAAGTAACTGATGACAAGATAAATGCAGACACGCGGATATTGAACGAGAGAATAGCAGAACGTTTCTCCGTGGTTATTTGACAAACGATAAAAAGCCAACGACATGAAAAAGAAAAGTGAACATACAGACAATACTATCAGACATCGCAGCACATTCGCGATACTGTTCTATATCAACCGTACCAAGATGCGCAAGGACGGGACGTGCCAGTTGCTGTGTAAGGTGAGCATCGATGCCGAATGGGAACAGATTGGCACGAAGGTATCCGTCAATCCCGACATCTGGAATCCGGAAAAAGGCCGTGCCAACGGACGCAGTGCGAATGCGGTGATAGTGAACCGTGCCATAGACGAATTGACGGAGGAGATTACCGGACATTACAACCGGATTAAGAACAGCCTGGGATTCATCACGGCGGAACTGGTGAAGAACGCCGTAATGGGTGTCGGGCTGAAACCGCTTACCCTGCTGGCTCTCTTCCGGGAACATAACGAAGATTTCAGAAGACGTGTTGGGCTGGATCGCATCAAGGAAACGCTTGATTCTTACTTGAGATCGTACAAGCACCTTTCCGCTTTCATCAAGGATAAGAAAGGCGTGGAAGATGTCACGCTACGTAGCCTTGACAAGAATTTCTATGATGATTTTGAACTGTTCCTTTGCAAGGACTGCCACATGATGCCCAAGACCGTGCATGAGCATCTGTACCGCCTGAAAAAGATGACCAAACTGGCAGTCAGCCAGGGAACGCTCCGCCGTGACCCGTACTGCCGTCTCCACCCTGCGTTGCCACAACGGAAGAGCCGCCACATGAAGCTGGAAGACCTCAAGAAACTCATGGAGACTCCCGTGGAGAAACCTCAACTGCAATTCGTGAGGGACATGTTTTTGTTTTCGACCTTTACCGGACTGGCTTACGCGGACTTGAAAAGGTTGAAGACGAGTGATATCACACAATCCGAAGACGGTGCGTGGTGGATTCACATACGCCGTCAAAAGACAGACACGCTTTCATCCGTCCGCCTGTTGGATATTCCATTACGAATCATTGAAAAATACCGGAACCAGCAACAAGGGGATAATGTGTTCAATGTTTACCGCCGTGGCTATTTTATCCTGCTGACGCGGGAACTGGGAAAGGTGTACGGTTTTGATTTGACCTTCCACCAGGCCCGCCATAATTTCGGAACCCATGTCACACTTTCACTCGGAGTCCCGATAGAAACGGTCAGCCGCATGATGGGACACATGTCGATTTCTACAACGCAACTTTACGCGCAGGTGACGGATAAAAAAGTGGACGAGGATATGAAAATTTTGAAAGCAAGCGGTTTCTGTGGTACGACTGAACTTTGCGAGGAGGATTTCACCACCCGGAAAGGCAGAAAAAGGACACCCCACGCTATCTGAAAATCAAGAACGGAGAAACGCATGTCCCTATGAACGAGCCGTTTCTCCGTTTTGTCATGTCACACCCACCGCATATCTTCTTTGCACCGTTTGTAGGCATCCTCTAATATTTTAAGGATGTCCGATTCCTTGTAGAGGGCCTTACCCTGTACAAGATAGTAAGGGACAACACCAAGTGTGCGGTATTCCTGCAATGTCCGTCTGCTGACCCTCAGAATTTTGGATAGTTCCTCGTCCGTCAGGAAACGTTCGCCGTGGAATACGGATTTAGGGGTGTCCTCCATCGCTGCGATTAACCGCTCCATATTGTCAAGTCCCTGAAACAGGACATCGACACGCGGGTCTTTCCGTTCTAAAAAATGATAGCTCATAGTTCTCGTTTTAAGTGGTAGTAATTCGATTCCAATAGTTTGTGTACGTCTTCGGTTTTGAAGAAAATCTTGTGCTTGATGCGTGAGTAAGGCAGGATACCCTTGTCACGGTACACCTGAAGCGTCTTTTTGGATATGCGCAATATCTCGCACACCTCCTGGTTGTCAAGCCACTTTTTTAAGCCGAGGTCTTCCACCGGACGGCACATACCCATTACCTTTTCCTCCAGTTTGCCGAAACGTACCCGAAGTTCATCGAACGTCTGTTTGTCGATACATACTATTTCCATACCAGTCATTTTTTGAGTTGAACATCCATCCGGTTTTTCAGTTTCGGGGGCAACACCTTCCCTTTTTGGTTGAGGAACGCTTCCACTTCGGAGGCCTTGTAGTAAGTCCGTCCGTCAATCATGTAATAGGTGACATACTTCTTCTGGCGGTAACGTGCCAGCGTGCGTTTGGTGATGCCGAGCAATTGGCAAAGGTCATAGTTATCCAGAAGTGTGTCGCCTTCCAGACACTCTTTCAACTTGTTCATCCGCTCCAGGGTACGGTCGATTCTATCGAACCGTTCCATGATTTGCATGAGCATTATTTGGACACTTTCGCTGTTTATCTGTAGCATAATGCATTCTGTCTTTAGTGTAAATAATAGTTTTGCTTACACCTTGTCGCGCAACAGGTTATACTACATATAGGGCTAATGGCGTACCAATGACCATGTATTTCACTGAATGGCATCGGCATTCCATTGAAATACAGTGGAATAAAAATTTTTAGTATGAAAAGTAGTGATAAAAATGTTCTTGCAAAATGCAAGGTTTTTCGCAAAATGCAAGTTACATCTTGCAAGATTTGCGGTAGATAAGGCGGCAGATGCCGTTGGAAAAAGAGGTGGTTTTATGCAGTTCCCAATGTTGTGGTCGGAATGTATTCAACACGGAAATCCCTTGTCCGGCAGAAAACGGCAGCTGGTAAACCACAAGTTCATCAACAAGATCATAGAGGAAAAGCCCGCGAAGCAGCTCCACCGATTCCGGTTCTATGATTTCAGCAAGGTAAGTGAATGAATCGTCCCTGTTGTCTTTCTCGCAAAGCAAATCAAGGATGGAATGGGGCAATATAAGGGCCGAGCAGCGTTCACGCCAAAAGGGGAAACCCCGCCTGTCGTTTCTTACCCAGGACACAAGTGCTCCGGCCGGTTCCGGAAGGAAACCGTCCAATGTTATTGCCGTCACAACTTGAATCCTTGCCATAGCTTTAATTCTTTTTCAACCGGAAACTGTAAAAAAGAAGCGTGCAATCCACGCTATTTCTAATGGAGGCTCTGGAATGCCCTTAACAGGAATAGGTGAATGCACGCTATGCCAAGGCATAGCATAAGCAATCACGCAATAGTTCCTGTTAATGTTCATTTTCCAGATTCCCATTAGGACGCTTGCGGTCTTATGTCTATATATAAACGGCAACTGCCCGTTAGACAGTACGCCGCATTTTTCGCTATTTAAGTGCAAAAGTACACATATTCAGCGACATTTGCACTATTTTTAGTCGTTAAATTCATTTCAGCCCGTATTTCTTCATCTTCCTGTACAGTGTTGCCGGGTTGATGTTCAGCATTCCAGCCGCTTGTTCCCGGTGACCGTTGCAGGCTTTGAGAGCCTGATAATGCTTTCTTTCTCAAATGCTTCACCTTTCAGAGGCAGGATTGCAAGTGTGTCTGTTTCCTCATTTCTACATACACAGACAGTTGTTTCCAATCCGTCCACGTCAAGCATCGGAGACTCAGAGACCAGTACGGCACGCTTGACACGGTTTCGGAGTTCACGCACGTTGCCCGGCCACCGGTAGGCAAGCATCCTGCGTTTGGCATCCTCCGTAAATCCCAATGTCTCCCTTTTCAACTCTTTGGAGAAACGTTCACGGAAAAACTCCGCCAACGGAATGATATCTTCCGGGCATTCCTCCAGGGAGGGCTGCCGAATCTCAAACTCGTTCAGACGATGGTAAAGGTCTTCCCTGAACCGTCCCTCCTTGATAGCCAATTCCATATTCTCGTTTGTCGCGGAAATGACCCTGACATCCGAAATCCGTTCCCTGCCGCTACCAATCGGGGTATATACATTCTCCTGTAATACCCGGAGGAGCATGGATTGGATTTCATGCGGCATCGTGCCTATCTCGTCAAGGAACAGCGTGCCGCCTTTCGCCAGGTCGAAATATCCGCTCTTTGCCGTGTCCGCACCGGTGAACGCGCCTTTCTCGTGCCCGAAGAACAGCGAGGCGGCCAACTCGCGGGGCAATGCGCCGCAGTTTACGGCGACAAAAGGCTTGCCATACCGTTCGCTGTTGTCATGGATGGTCTGCGCTACCGACTCCTTGCCGGTCCCGTTGACCCCGAGTATCATCACGGACATATCGGACGGGGCAACCAGCCTGGCAAACTTTTCCACTTTCAATATCATGGGGCTTGTGCGGTGGAACAACTGCCGTTCCTGCTTTCTCACGGTGGCTACCGGATGGAACACATCTTCCGCCAGTTCCAGCAGGTGATCCCTGTACACAGGTTTGGGCAGGTAGTCCCTGGCTCCCAGTTTGATGGTACGCACAACGTCCGGAACGGAAACGTATTCGGTCGTTATGATGAACGGGATGTCTTTCTTCTCCTTGCGCAGCCATTCCAAAAGGGAAATGCCGTCGCCTTCGGGCAACCGTACGTCCGACAATATAAGGTCGAACTGCATACGGCGTATCAACGAGCGGGCTATCGGCTCGCTCATGGCTGTCACCGCTTCATAACCGGCCCGGGAAAGCCAGTCTTTCTGTATTTGCGACAACCCCACGTTGTCTTCAACTATCAGTATCTTCCGTTTCATTTGTCAGTCTTTTTATCTCGGCTTCCGCCGCCTTGATGAGCATGGCGGTGCTGGCTATTATCTGCCGGGTATATTCATTTAACTCTTTGTCGCTTGTTTCACTGTCTTTCAATAAAGTCCGGTATGCCAACAGAGGTTCCGCCATCCGTAGGAACTCCCACATCGGTTGCATACGGTGGGTGATTTCACGCAACTTCTGCCTGTCGCCGTTTTTTATGGCTGCATCAAGTTCTTCACGGTCTTTCTCTGATTGGGATATAAGGGAAAGCAATGCCTTGTGCTTGTCACTGACCTCGGAAAGGATCAAACTGAAATCAACCTCCGGTTTTTCCTCCCGCCTGTTTGTCTTTATCCTCGAAAGCAGGCCGAGAAGTTCCGATGAAGAAAACGGCTTATAGATGTAGTCCGTAAATCCGGCATGGAGAAAAGCCTCCTTGTCCCTGTCACCACGTGCGGTCATGGCTACAATAGGGATGGTGCGGGAGTTTCCGATGTTCGAGTTGCGCAACAAGGTCAGCAAGTCAAAGCCGTTGGTCCCTGGCATTTGAATATCAGAGATCAACAGGTCATAATCCTTGCCCCGCATCGCCTTGACCACATCTTTGGAGCTTACGCTGGTCGTACAATTCATCCGTTACGCTCCAGCATCTCTTTTATCACATTCAACAGCATCGTATCGTCATCAATGACAAGTACATTCCGAGGCAAATGTGCCGGATGTGGGATTATCAGGCTTTCGCTCTCTACCGTTTCATCCGTGGTTTTCAATGGAAGTGTAATGCGGAACGTGCTACCCCGGTCAATGCCGCTCGTCACGTCTATTGTCCCGCCAAGCAGGTTGACAAGACCTTTTGTTATCGGCAGGCCTAATCCGAAACCCTCCGCGTTTCTGACGGAGTCCAACCGCTCAAACGGGCGGAAGATACGTGAAAGCGCATCTTCACTCATGCCTATGCCGGTATCCTTGACTTCCAATACTAATTCACCTTCGTTATAACGGGCATTCAAGCTAATTGTACCGGTTTCTGTAAATTTGACGGCATTGCTGAGCAGGTTGTCCAAAATCTGTTCGATACGGTCCACGTCACCGCAAAGTTTGACATCGGTACCGGTAAAATCGTGATTGAATAGGATGCCTTTGTTATTGACCACATGGGAGAAGCCGAAGGCGATGCGTTCCAACAGGGCATTCAGGTTGAACGGTACATCGTTGCGGGTTTCTTTTGCCTCGTTCAGGCGGTACACGTCCAGCAGGTTGTTAAGCAGATGTACAACATGTCGGCACACAATCCTGATGTTATTCAGGTGCGTGTTCCTTCGTTTCTTTTCCCTGGTATCCACGGCAAGTTCCGCGCTGCCGCTGATTACGTTCAGAGGGGCACGGATGTCATGGGAGATTGTCAGGATGATATTCTTCCGCATCTCTAACAGCGCGATGTTCTGCTCTATCGTTTCTTCCAGATGCTTCCTGTTTTTTGCCTTGACCTTAATATCCCGTTGTATGACAAGATACGAAATGAACAGCAGGATGATTGAGAATATAATCAAGCCGGTAATGACCAAAGTCGAATGTTCGTAGGAAGCTTTCAGACGCTCTTCCTTGCTCCTGAAGGCGTTCCATGTCTGCTCATCCAGACTTGTAATAAGTAAACGCAATTTCCGGTTGAGTTCCCTATTGCACAACCGCAGGCTGTCCGTATAAGTTTCTATGTCCCGTTTCCGTTTATTCAACAACGAGATCAGTTCCTTATCCGGTGCGGTTTGCCTGGTTGTAACAACCGGCATCTGTACGGTTTCCTTGCCACCGAAGAATCCGGCGATACCTTTCTTCTTTCGGGTAACGGTCCGGGTGGTTGTCTGTGTCGTTACGGTCGGTTTCTGATTGAATAGAAGGCTATCCGTTCTCTTCTGCTCCCAAGACGCTTCCATTATTTTGAACAGATGTTCTTCTTTAGCGGCCAATAATGTACGAAGTGAATCTATTTGCACTGGTTGTATAAAATCACTACATTGTGTACGCAAGACTTGCAACATAGAATCAGTACGCACACGGCGTTCCCGATAAGCCAGAGAATCCTCATTGTTCCATACCATGACTGATTCTCCATAAGTTACCAATGCAGTCACATACCGATGGGCGGTATTGATGTCGTGCTGAGTTTGGAAAATAGAAATCGATTCGTTTTCTATTTTTGTACACGGTGACGCTCGTGCAGAACAATAGCGACCATACTACCGATGATTGCCATTAATACTATGTATCCAAAGAAGACTTTGTATAGTAAAGATATTTGTCTATGCTGCGTCATAAGAATGATAGGAATCAATTTCGTCGTCACTTCACAACATCAGTAATTATATTAATTATTTATTATTCTTGAGAACCAGATGATAGATAGTCAATATAAAGCCGCCCATAAAGATGATCAATCTCATGTTGGAATATCACTGCTGTAAATCCCGAAATTTTTTCTTCACGAGATTCAGAAGTTTTTCCATCAATATACTTGACTGTAATATCTGCCGCTCTTAAAACTTCACCCTCTTTATCTGGAATAGAAAGGCATCCCTCAGTTCCAAGTTGCGTCTGTTCAGAATAACTGATGATTTCAGGATTTACAAGAATTTCAAAAGGATATCCTTCTTTATCAAATCGCTGTACTGCTACAATGCGACGAAGAATACCAACTTGAGGAGCCGCAATTCCAACACCTTCATTTTCAGGATTACGAACAGTAGCCAACATACGGTTTACCAACAGTTCGTATTCTTTCGTTGCCATCATTTCTTTGCTTACATCTGAAGAAACAGTGCGTAAAAGAATCGAGTCATTTATATTGTCCACAGTTAAAATCCTCATGAGACTTGTTGTGTCATGTGAACGAATGAGATTAATTTCATGTTCAGAAAAACAATCATCAGTATCTTTAATTTCAAAATGCTGGTAATCCTTCAATGAAGTCCAATCGCCACCCCATTCAAATCCGGCTTCTGTAAAGAGTCGATATGCAAGGTCGTTATGATCTATCTTATAGGGTATATCCGTCCTGTTCTCACGGTCGAATGCGTATGGTTCGCCGGTAGCCGGTTCTATATGCCAGGATTCGTCATCCTTTTGCTTGACATATGGATTGTAAAGCGTATTGATGTCAATGGCAAGACCAAGTCCATGCTTGGAAATTTTGGTAGTAGATCCGGTCATGAAGCGGAAGTTGAACGATGAGGAGTTGTTGGCACGCATAGAGCTTTCGTCGTCGGCATCGTAGTTGTCAATGAACACCATTCGCTCAATGCGGTAGTCTGCCTGGTAGAGCCGGCGAAATACATCAATCACTTTATCGGCAATGGCAGCGTTCACCACCATCTCACCCCTTTGCGGGTTACCGTCAGCGTTACGATGCAACATTTTTAAATAACGTAGTTCGGATCGCTTCAAAGGACAGTCCTCTTTCCATGACTTGAGCCACATGCGGTTGAATATCCGGTCGCTGATAGTTTCCGAACGGAACCAGGCATCCACACCGGAGCGTTCCACGTCAGCTTCGGATACCAACGTTTCGGCAGTCCACTCATCGTCAGGACTTTGATATCCGAGGTCGTTGTCACATCCGACCAAGAGCAAGGTAAAGGACACGACAAAGAGTAGCAGGTATTTTCTTCTTATCATATTTGCTAATGTATTTATTATTTGTTTTTACTTCTCAAATTTCCACTTAGGCAGTTCGCTGCGACGAGTAGTGGAGGTACAGTAGAAGAGAGTGTCGCGGTAAGTGCGAGTGTAGTCTATGGTCACAGTGCTGTCTGTGAAGTTCTTTACATGTACGGTTTGCACCGGTTTATTGGGGTGTGACATATAGAGGGTGTCGTTGTGGAAAGCATATCGAAACCGCAGCTTTTTCATCAGCGTGTCATTTTGGATGGTGTAGAAGGTCATCACGCTGTCCGGAGTATAGACTTCGTAGAATTGCTGTTCTTGCGGGTTGTTGATGTAGTCGTAAAGCATGGTGTCGGAGGCGGTGCCCAGCACGGTTTGAGTCATGGTTTCATAGTACCATGTGCCGATGAAGTTCGGAATGCCAGGTTCTGTGGGATTTGTTTTGCTTGTTCCCTTGCACGATATAAATGCTATTGCTGCCATCAAGGCGATACTGATGATATAAAGTATTTGCTTCATAATGAAAATGATGATTTATTGTTTTACTTATTTATGTTTTTGCTATCCGGAATCCTACTCAGATGTCGGCAGGAGCTATTGTTGTGTATTCTATGAGATCTTCAGCCTGTTAGCTGGTCGAAGCGGCAGGCGTGGTATCGTTCTCTGTTTTTACTATCATTGACTGAAATATTAACATAGACGTTGTAGATGTAGTTGTGCCGCCTATCGGTCTGACGGTGGGCGACGAGGATATGCGACAATACTTTGTCCAGCCGGTTGATATAGGAATCAAGGCGCATGTTACCGCTGTAAATGCAGGCGTAACGTAGATTGTTTCATTTTGATTATTTTTTGAAGTTTATAAATTCTGACATATCAGCCGAATAAAGGTTACCGTAGTTTTCAGCGTTATAGACCATCACATGGCTACCGACCGTATTGATGAACAATCGGTAATATAGGTCGCGTAGGGCAATGTTCTTGTTTTCGGTGATCTGCTCAATAAAGGTGGAGGTAAAGCGGTTGCTCATCCATACTTTCATCTCGCCGTTGAACACGTCTGCCTTGGAGGTTTCGTCACCATTGGCAGCCGTGACGAACAACATTCCCGGAATATTCCGGCATTGCTCCATCACACCGCCCGAAAAACAAGCCTCGACCATCATCAGGAGTTTACGATAGCTTCTCTTTTCCCTCATCCGACGGAAAGTCTTGTCAAGTTGGTCACCCATAATGCCATAGGCATCATCGTTCCAGCATAAGGCACCGGGCACTCCGTGTCCGCTCCAGAAGACAAATACATTGTCGTTTGCGGTAGATTCGATTACGATGGGCAGTCTTTCGCTTTTTTCTCCGCTCAGTATGGCAAGTATGTCTTTTGCCTGCAACTCCGACATGTGATAGTCTATCTCTACTTGCTCGTACACGTTGTTTCCTCCGATGGTCACCTGCACAACTCCTTTGTTAGGATTCGACACATTGTCGGCTATATCGTTCTCGGCAATGAGAATGATACGGTCGTCGGTATATCCGGCCTGTTTGAGCTGCTGGTAGATGGCGAGCACATCTGCCTGATGGCGGTAGTTGGCCCATCCTTTGGAGGAAGCAACCAGAAGTGCCCAGTTGCCGGTATGTACAGGGTAATCGAATTCTCCTGAATTGTTGAAATCCTGCATCTGCGAAGCCTTCCAGTTCCAACCGGCAAGTGTCGCATCCGTGCGGTTTCCTCCATCGCTGGTGTTATAGTCGAGGATGATATACTGCCCGTTGTAAACCTTGAAGTTATAGTAAGTCGTAGCAAGCACATTGGTAAAGACTTTTGCATCAAACCTCAGATGGCCTGAAGCCCCACGGACGTATGGCGACTTGCCGGCAGCAAGCGCATCCACCACAAGCCTCATATCCTCACCCGTCCAGCTGCCCATGTTCAAGTCTTCTCCTGAAACAACAGCCCTGAGTGATTTTTGTAACGACAGCTCCGGATTGAACTGCTGATGCCATGCTGCATAGCCGATGAGCATGGCGGCATCGTGGAGCTGTGATTCTCCCAGAGTGGGCGTGGCATTGAAAAAGGTCCGATAACTTACGTCGAACCCCGATTCAGGATCGGCACCAAATGCGACTCCCTCTATCCCTTCGGCTGCATCTCCGTGAATCTTGAGCACATCCGCACCGTAGGCTGTATCCGAAAACAACATCCTCGGTACACTCTGACTGTTCAGGCTTTGTGTTTTATGCGCTTCAAGCATCGGTCCCATCTCTTCAATCTCAGAGGGGATACATATCACATACTCTGCACCCGACTGCATGGCTTGGCGGGACACATCCGCTATGTTATCGGGGGTGTAAGCATAGCTGCCCATATTCTTCAACCCGAGTTCGCGTGCCTGAAATGCGAACCAATCCATGAACGTCTGCCCGTAATTGTCATTATCCTTGGCCAAAAGTGCCACGCTTTTACCTCCATAGTTAATCACCTTGGAGAGAAGTACCTCACATTGCGTAATGTCGGTTTCGGTCATCGCCCAAAGATAGCCTGTCGATGCGTATGCACGAACCAGTTGTTCTGTAGTGGCGAGTGTGAAGAATGTCTTGCCTACAAGGGTCAATTCAGCCGCGAGGATTGCAGCGTTGGATGAATACAATCCGCCGATGACGGCATATACTTCATCGTTGAAAGCCAGCGATTGGGCAAGTTCCTGCATATCGGCATTTGCCTCGTCGTAGTATTCAAACTTCAATCTGATACCTGTCTCGTGGTTTTTGAATGCACGTTCAAAGTTGGTTGCAAACATACCCAACGTTCTTTCCCAATGCGCAGCAAGTCCTTTCTCCATCGGGAGCACCACGGCAACGGTTTTCTCTGTCCACTGTTTATCGGCATAGGACATGGAAGATTCATCATCCGAACAGCTCCACAGACCGATCAGGCAGAGGAGTGGTGCAATAAGTTTAATAACCATTCGTTTCATAATACTCTTTCTCGAAAATAACAGCCTGTTGGCGTATGTCATTGACTAAACTGTTGAAATTATTCGCGTATCGGGATGCGACCAGCCAGTCGGCATACCCGCTTTCAAGACCGTAAAGTTGGTTCTCTGGCATAATCCCCGTGACGACCCATTCCGTCAGATACCTGTAAATCAATTGGTCGATATGCTTAATGACCGAGCCAGTGATCCGGTTGGAGAGACTTGATTGATCGATGTCCATACCTGCGAGGTACGGTGAATCTTCAAATTCTCGGGAGTAGCGGTAGATACCGGCATTGGAGCCACCTGCCACAGGAAAGATGAAGTCGTAATCAACCGCCCAATCGCTCATTTTCCGGTAAGCGAGCGAAGCCGACACATATCCTGTCCAATCATCCGCCAGGTACTCCACATCGCAGTCGCTGCCGTAACCGGCAACAAAACCGTCTTTGGCTATGTTGATGGGACTGTCCGAGGGGTTGGCAAGTAAGACAAGCGGTTTCCTGTCTCCCGTACATTGCCTTGCCACTGCTCCGGCAAGATACGAGGCTCCGAACATAGAAATTTGGAAAGTGTGTATCTGTTTGTCATCATATTGTTTCCGGCTTTCAAACAGCAAAAGGCTCCTGTTGGGAGTCAGGTCTTGTTGGGTAAGATGCTTTTCTACCATAGGCTCATAGTCGCTGCTACCCAGAACAAACAACACCGGAATGTCGCTTTCCGGCCGTTTGAGCCAGTCGGAGAAGATTTTCTCGGCCTCAGGCAATGATTCGGGCGAATATATATAGAGGTCAATCTCTTTATGTTCCATCTTGAACCGCTGCACGCCTTCGAGGATGCAGTCGTTATAGCTCATGTCGCCTAGTCCGCTTGGAGAAAAGAGAAAAACAATCTGTGGAACCGGAGAAACCGGCTCCAACTCATCGGCATGATTGCAGGATGACAACGCTCCTGTTACCAAGAACGTTGTCATTGCCAAAAAGATACGGAAAGGATTATACATGCTAATCAAATACATGATAACATTCCCATAATGTTTCATTTTATAAATATTGTGATCTGTCTCATTTATTATTTAAAATTCTCACCTCCGCATCTATTGCATTTCTTTGGTCTGTAGAGCTTAAATGTCTCCAATCCGCAATCGGAACATACCCACCCTGATACAGGGAATCGTTCCCAAGGAAAATTCTCTCCCTCCAGATATGCTTCGGGAGCGATGCGAATAAACAAATCACCGAAATTATCAAGTGCTTTGAGCGTAACGTTGTAAAAGACGCTTTCATCCGTACCAGGAGCAAGAGTAATAACCCCTTTGTTGTCTGAGAATTTTATCGTGCGTTGTTTACCATCCCACCGGTCGAGGATAAGACGCTCGCACAGCTTATGGGCGGCCTCCTTCGAGTCGGCAATCATCACCAAAGTGCTTCCATCCTCACCTCTTTGGTAGAGTTTTTCTGCGTTAGCCTGCTCAACAATCACCTTGTTGATGTTTAGCAATATCTCTTCACTTGATACAGCCTTTGGTTCGTCATCGTTGCTACAAGCTGTAAATGCGAGTATTGCCACCATTGCAGTACACATAATCGTTAAAAATTTCTTCGTCATACTTGTCATATTCTTGTCTTCTTTTTGTTGGCATGACGCCATAACGCCATAACCGTTATAATATTATATATCAGCAGTCTCATTTGTTTTCACCGGCAGCATCATTGGTTCGGATTTTTAAATGTAATGATGTACCTCGGTTGGCCCTTTTCCTTCCGAAACCATATATCCAGTTTGGAAAAACCGTTCTTGACATCACTCCTTTTATAACTCATTATCAGGTACTCTGAAGAGATGGAGCATAACCCTCTAAACCTCTTTTGTGCCATAATATCGTCTCTGTCAATTTGGTTATACATGAAAGCAAAGCACTCTCCCTCATTTTTGAAATCAGTGCATGTTAACCCCCCGGATTGTACAGCGGGGAAGTCGGGGTATATCTTCTTGACAAAATTGGTAAAGTTCTTTGCTGTATTCTCTTTCGCAGCCTGCGAGGAACCACCGAAGATGTTTTCGTTGTCGGCATTGAATACAGCCATGCACACTACCTCTTCGGTAAGGGTGTTTGTCACTTCTAAGAGGTAATCGCCTTGCCACACTTCGCTCTTGAGCGAATTGCAGGCTTTCTCGCAGGCTGCGTAAACTTGTTTGTCGCACTCTTCCACCGTACCCCGCTTCGTGAAGTTGCTTCCGGTAGCACCGAGGGCAGACTTGAAGGCGTTCTCTATCTTCCCCTTCTCTTCGAGAAAGTCGGGGTGTGATGCCGAAATTTCGGTGAAAACGTAGGTGTAAGTCACTTCATTCTCAATATCTTCATCGTCGCTGCAAGCTGTGAAGGTGAACGTGAGGATGGCTGCTGCCATCAGTGCCAGCCATGCCGGCACTCTGTCCATTGTACTTTTCATCTTGATCAATTGCTTTTAGAGTTTGTCGAGTCAGCGTCCTCCCCAACTCGTTGTTACATTCAGTTTGCTACCACACTTGTCACATTTGTAGCCTGAGGGCATATAACCCACACCGGCAGCATTCTTTGTATAGACATACTTGCATTTCGGGTTTGTGCATGTTCCTATTACAGATATATTGACAAACTGGTCTATCCCATAATTATCATTCTTGATATACTCCGGATCGGCCAGGTGCAATGTCATATCGTCCAGATGGCGCACATCACGGAAGATAACCGTGCCATACAGCCCTTCTACCGAACCTGCTTTCAGCATAACCGTGCCATACGCATCAGCCAATGTCACAGTGCGGTTCTTGCCGTCCCACTTCTCGCCGGTCAGCGACTCACAGAACCTGTATGCCTCATCCTTCGAGCTGACAGGCAAGTAGAACTCGCCGTTCTTTTTGTCCACACACATTTGAGCGATATTTAGAATCAGTTGGTCTATCAGTTGATCACTTGTTCTTCGCCGGTCCGTATGTCGTTCTTTGTCTCATCGTCGTTGCCGCACGAAGAGCATATAGCAATTACCATCATGGTTGCAAACAATATAGTAAAAATCTTTTTTTCCCATAATCCTTTTTTTATCTTCCATTTATCCTTAATTACCGACTGATGATCACCAATGTTTTTTCTTGGTCTAATGCAGTCTTTACTTCTTTCTCTCCTTTGGTAACTTTACAGAGACTCAGGTCATCACCCATCACTTCCTCTATTTTCAGGCGGCCTATCTCCTGACGGGCTTCTCGTCCGGCAATGCTTTTTAAGACGTAGATGTTGAACTGTTGTCCTTTTTCAGCCCGGCAGTTGTTTCCCAGATCAATGTACACCGTGCGTTGTTTGTCCTTCTTTTCTTCACCACGTTCCACGATACTGCCATGAAGGGGGTAGCGGTGGTTGTAGTATTCGGATATGCGGGAAGCCAGGCGGTCGATGGCATCGTTCAGCGCCTTATCAGCCGTAGTCATCCAGGAGATGTCACTGTCGGTCATGCTGAATATGTGGCTATCCACCGCTTCGTCCGTACGGGCGTCTTTCAGATTGAGGGTGACGTTGATAAGCACCTTGTACGATTGTTCGGCAGGCTTGTCTTTGACTGTGGAGGGGGTGACTTGCGAAGTGCCGGTGATGCTGTTGATGGTGCCATCCACATAAAGGGCTTCTTCGTTGCCCGCCAGTTCATCAAGGTGGAAATCTCCGTCGATGACCCGGAATCGTGTGACGTCGCTTAACGCTTTCACGATAGCCTCACGCACCGAAGGGGCATATTCATCGTGTTGGGTAGTACTCTTACCTGTGACGGCGGTGGTAGCCAGATCGGTCAGGATGCTGCCTACGGTCTGTTTCTTGCTGTGTGCCTTGTCCACGTAACGGATGTCCCCCACAGCTACCTTCAGGAAACTGTTACGCGAGCTTTGTGCCCGCAAGGCTGCTGCTTCCAACAGTGCCGGAAGCAGCAAGACGAGGGCTATGAATGTTCTTAGTCTCATTTTTCAAAATTTAAATTATTGTCAATGTTCCATACCGGGTTTTCTACAATCTGCAGTGCATCCTCTTCGACTGCCGCAGCGCGGGTATGTAAATAGTTGCCACCGATGTTGAACGAAGGCAACCATTGGCGCAGGCGGTAAACATCGATGGTAGAGTAGTTCACCGGATCGTCCTGGCGACCCTGTTGATAGGTGTTGATTTCATCTTGCTGACTGCGTGTCATGAGGATGGTGTAAAACCTATCTACGTTCGCAAAGTCAGTGGCTCCGGGTGAGTCGGAGAGGATGGGGAATTGGGCCATGCTACTTGCCAGCATAGTCAGATCCACAGGGTATGCTTTGCCCTCTCTGTCATACAGGCGGTTGACAGCATGCCCGGGCACGAATTCAACGGTGCATTTCACGCCTTGGTTGATGCACCATGAAGCGAAAGCGGCCGACAGTTCCATACAGTAGCCTTGCTGGTTGTGGAAAATATCGTCGATGGTACGTATATATTGCACATCGGCCGTGTAATTCGGACTTTGCAGCTGACCGCCATCAGAGACAGTATAGAAGATGCGGTGTTTCATCATCAGATAGGTGAAGGCACGTGCCGTGCTGTTCAACAATTGTTCGCTATTGGGGCTCGCCATGCCGCTGATTGTAGGCAGGTAACCGTCGTTCAGGATCTCCTTTTTCAATTGCTCCACCAAAGCCGAGTGTTCGTCGATGTAGCCCATGAGGAACGCACCGGTCTGAGGACATAGCACTTCATCGTTTTCCCGGACGGGATAACTTCCGAAATCAGATTGCTTGATGAGTTGATTTTCTGCTGATTCTCCTTTTGGAGCAAGACCGGGTCGGGAATGTAACAGTGCAGGCTGCGGCAGTTGAACTGCTGCGTGAAATGGTCTACGGTATCACCTTCCAGGAGCAGGGTCCAAGCCAATTCCACCGGCTTGTCAGCATGCCAATGCAACAGGGCATCGATATTCCACTTCACGGGATAGGTCAGGTGGATTAGCTCGTCTGTCAGCCCTTCGGGCACGGTAGCGTTGAACACCGCA
This sequence comes from Phocaeicola sartorii JCM 17136 = DSM 21941, assembly GCF_000614185.1. Taxonomy (GTDB): domain Bacteria; phylum Bacteroidota; class Bacteroidia; order Bacteroidales; family Bacteroidaceae; genus Phocaeicola; species Phocaeicola sartorii. The sequence goes on from NZ_BAKM01000004.1 coordinate 135,033, forward strand.
GCATGGCATACGGGACTTTCGTCCATCCGCAACGTGAAGCAGGTGCCTGCACCGGGGTTGCGCATGCTGATGCCCATATCGTCGGTGATAAACTTTTGGGCGAACTCGCTGTCGCTGTAGGCACGTTTCACCCCGTCGGCTTGCAGTAACCAACCGGGATAGAGCGAGTAGCCGTCATCAAGCAGACCGTAGTAGCACAGTGAGCGTGCTTCCGTCAGCCACTCACCCGGCTCGAAGTCGGGTGAGTTTTGGGTTTCGGGATCCTCGGTGTAATAGTTATTAGTCACCTTGTCGCATGCAAGCATGAGCAGCAAGACGAGGATAAGAGGAATGTATGTCTTCAGTTTCATCATTTTTAATATTTGTTTACTCCTTTATTACTAATACGCAGGTTGCGACCGATTTGTTTGCCTTTGTTGTCTTTCAACCGGAAGGTGTATGCGTTTTTCAAACCGGAGAACTTAGAACCGAAGCTCTCCAACGTTTTCAGCATTTTGTTCCAACGCTCCTCCATCTGCCTGTCCAGAATCTTTTCTTCAGGCGCACAATAGCCTTTTGAAATATCCTTGTACTCTCGGACGCTGTTCAGGAACGTTTGGATAAGTTCCATCTCTTTGTCATCTTGATAATTGTCTGCCACTACCGAGTAGTTCTTGGTGAAGCGGTTGGGGACGGGTAGCTCGATGCGGAGTTTAGGGTTGTTGTAAACAGATTCTTCATGACCAGCTCTGAATTTCGCAAAATAGGCGTGTTTAGCATACAATGTAAGGGCGAGATCCATATAGAACGCCTTGTTACCACGTCTTTCGGTATTGTTTACCAACCAGTTCCATGATTGGCGCGTTTTGCAGACCGTGGTACTGATGGAGTTCTTGTCCGGTTCTGAAATTAGCTTGCCATTGGTTACAGCAGATATTGCCCCTTTGCTATATTCGTATTTGTGCGGTATATCATACTTCCAATAATATCCGGTACCACTCTTCTGGAGGTTTATATTGATTTCCTTGCTCACATTGCTCACCGTCTGTTGGTGCGTGAAGCCACCGGTCAGTAAGGCTGTCAGCCCGTCACTGTATCCTAATTGGCTGTTCAGGTTCCATCCGTCGATAGTTTCTATCTTCTGTATCGCTCCTTCGTTCTCCGGCTGCGGGTTCCACATATCTTTCAAGGTATAACCTTCCGTATCCAGTGTGGGTTTCACATATAGGCCGCCATAAGTATATCCGGCTGCTTTCTGACGCTGGCCCCATTTGTTGACCTTCTTACTGTAATATTGGCCAAACTTGAACTTATCACCCGGGTATGTCTCTTCCAACAGCACATGATAGTAGTCCTGCTTGGTCTCAAAGTTATAAAGGGTAGATACCCATACTTTGAGTTCTGCCTGGCAAGTAAAAGTTTTTTCATCGAACTGACGTTTGAGGACACAAGGGAGGAGGATGGTTTCCAGAGCCGCTGAGTTCAGCATTTCGCCGTCTGATGCGCGTGTCTTGGTTTCTCCGTTCAGCCATTCCGCCACTTTTTCAGCAAAGAGTCCGTATTCGTAGTCAGAGGGCTCGTCCGGTGTGAGGCTTTCGGTAACGGCGTGGGTTTGCTCGTTGCCGTCTTCTGTTTCTTCGGTAACGAATCTTTCGATGGTAACCTGTTCACCGTTGTAGATGTCACGCAGGTCAAGATGGTCGTTGCGGCGTATGATGTAAGAATCACGTTCCAGCGGGTTACTTTTTCCGCCTGCTTTGGTTTGGGCACCTCCATCCTTCAATTGCTCTTCCAGCCACGCCATGAAATCGTCCAGTTCGTCGTACATGACAAGGTCGAAGAACATCAGTGCCAGAGCATTGGGCCTGTGCAGATAGACGGCTCCGCCACGGTCGAATACCTCCTTTATCTCATACACCATCTCCTCGCTGATTTCCATCAACGCATCGTAGTCCAGAAAGACTATCTCCACGTCGTCAGCCAGTTCCGTGGCGGCGGGACTGTAACTGTAACGTTGTCCGGTCATACGTTTCATCACGTAGGGGTCACTTCGTCGAAGTGCTCGCCCAACACGGCGTAGGTTTTTCCCACGGTCGTCTTCACTTCATCTTCGGTGGGAATGGTAATATTCACTTCCGGCTCGTCGAAGTCGGGAGCCAATTCGTCGTCCTTGCACGAGGCAAGGACGAGCACCATCATCCCTCCAATCAGGAGGGAGAGGTATTTGACTAATAGATTTGTTGTCATATCGTAATGTCTTGTTTCTAATGATTAGAATGCGATGAACGGTCTTACGTAAAATATCTCATCTTCGGCATTGAAGTGCGCTTTGTATCCAAACTCTACATCCTTGTTTTCGCCTCGAAGCACGCAAGTGGTCACCAAATTGTAAAACCTGTAATTGAAGTTCCCTAAATCCTCTAACTCCTCAAAGAGTGAACTGCTGGCATACACCCGGTCTCTCACCAGCGGATCTCCTCCAGCCTTCTCGAATGCCTCGTCGGAAAGAGAGGTGGCATCCAGCAGGTCATTCCTTGAAGGGAGGAACCAACCTTTGTTGGATTTGGGGTTTGCCACCGGATAGTTGAGGGCGTAGTACAGGACAGGATACCACTCCTTGCTTGGCTCTTTCCCGTCTTTTTGGGCGGCAGCAGCATCAGGTTATGGGTATTGTTGTAACCTGCACCATGATTAATGGGCAACCAATTGTTAGAGCCCTTTTTGCTGAAGGGGGTAGCGTCGCCCCACGCACAGGGTGTCTGGTTGGCATCGTGCAGTGCTATGGCAAAGCCATTGATTCCATTGGGGAGCTCACTGTCGCTTGTTCTGCCTACACAAACGATACCTATACAGTTACGCTTCTGCTCCTCGGTCAGCTTTGTTTTGGCGGGGAGGAAGCTGCCGTCGCTCATGTAGTAGCTACCTTTCCCAAAGAGATTCACACCGTTGGGACCGATGTAGAGGGGCGAACCTATTTCTTTCCCTTCTCCGTTGGTCATGCGAATGATATAGTTGTTCTTTACAGCCGAAAGGTCAAGATTTTTCTTTTCTAATGCCTGCTTTGCTTCATACCATTTTCTCTCCAGTAGGTTTTTCAGCGAGTTCTCGGAATCGCGGCAATACTGGTTGTCCTTCAGTTCCTTGTATTGCCGGCAGCTATTCAGGAGGGTTTCCACGGTATTCCAGTCGGAATACTTTTCATCGGGGGCAATGGTGTGTTTGCTTATATACCGGTTAGGCGCAGGCAGTGAGGCGGTGATTACATCATCGTAGATGTCGACATATTTAAAGCACTCTCCTCCAGATTGCATTTTCCATGCCACGTGGAATCTGAATTTGTTGTGTATCTTCATCTTGAAGGGGTTTAAGCCCCTCTTTGCCGTATTACTCACTTTATAGGTGAACGATTGTCGTGTAACGACATTCTTACAGTTAGGATGAGATAGGTCAAGGAATTTCAATGTGTAATAGTTGTCTGCTTCATTCGAAAAGTAAAACCAATATTTGCTTCCATTATGGGTCTCAGATGGCTCATAGTAGAATTTGGTGAGTCTCTCTTCCGGTGCCAAGGCCAATACTTCGGGATGATACGTGCTTTCCAGCTTACCCACAATCGTGTTGTCCTGGCATACGTCGGAGCCTGCCGCCCATCCATCTACAGACAGGGTTGTGGGCACCGCCCCTTTGGCAAGTGGCTGAAGATTACCGGTTGTTACATTATACCCATCTGCTTCCAATTGGGGCAAATCGATGGCGTGTGAACCATAGGTATATCCTCTTGCTCTATGTACTTGCGCAGTCATGATGGGACCTGTACGGCTCTTAAAATAATATTCTCCTTTGGCGAATGATTCCACCGGTATCATCTGTTCCACTGTCACATAGTAGAAGTCTTCATTCTCCTGTGGAGAGTAGAGCGATGCAGCCCGTATTGTAATCTCAGCGTTGGCGGTTATCTGCTTGTCGTCTCCTATGCGTTGTACGCGGCAAGGTGCCAAAATGGTCTTTGTATAGGGCATTTCCAAGTCTGCACCTCCGTTGGCACGTGTTTTCGTCTGGACACCATCATCGTTCAGCCATTTCGCTACGCTTTCGGCAAAGAGTCCGTACTCGTAGTCGGTGGGTTCGGTGGGTGTGAATGTCTCGGTGACGGTCCGGGTCTGTTCCTTGCCGTTTTCGTCTATTTCGGTGACGGTTGCTTCACGGGTGATCTCTTTTCCATCGTAGATGTCCTGCATGTCGAGGGAGCTGTTGCGCGAGAGGATGTAACTGTCACGCGTCAGCGGGTCACCATCTTGTGCAGTGCGGGTGTCGATTTTGCCACCGCCCGTATTCTCTTCCATCCACTCCATGAAGTCGTCCAACTCATCGTTCACAAGCATCTGGAAGAAGGCAAGCGCCAAGGCATTGGGCTTGTGCATGTAAATGACCCCATCGCGGTCGTACAACTCTTTGAGTTCGTAGGCCATCTCTTCGTTCATACCGGTCAGTGCTTTGGTATCCATAAACACTACCTCCACGTCGTCTGCTATCTCCGTGTCAGCAGGTGTATAATTGTAGCGTTGTCCGGTCATGCGTTTCAGCACGTAGGGGGTCACTTCGTCAAATTGCTCGCCAAACACGGCGTAGGTCTTTCCCACGGTCGTCTTCACCTCATCTTCGGTGGGAATGGGGATATTCACATCCGGCTCGTCAAAGTCGGAAGCTATTTCGTCGTCCTTGCACGAGGCAAGTCCGAATGTCATCATTCCTGCCAATAGCAGGGAAAGGGCTTTGATGGATAGATTTGTTCTCATTTCGTTTGTTATTATGGATTATTTATCTTTGTCTCTTAGGTTCGATAATATTCTTGCTTCCGCAACGACCGCATTTATTGCCGATGGGCACACCGGCATTGGTCCACCAACTGCAATCGCCACATCTCCATACACATAGCGGTTCGCGCTGTTCATGGTAATGGCTGGGGTTGTCTCCATCCAAGTACTCCTTGGGAGCGATGGTAAGGGAGAACACCGGATGGTCGCAACTCTTTAGCCCGGTGAACGAAACGGTGCAAAAGATACTCTCGTCCGCAGCGGGCGCAAGCGAGATGATGCCGCAGTCGTCTGGGAGTTTGACCGTGCGCGGCTTGCCGTCCCACGTGTCGGCAATCAGGCGTTCGCACAGTTTGTGGGCAGCCTCTTTCGAGTCGGCAACCAGTATCATATTAGGGGCATCCTCCTCTGCCTGATAAAGTTTTTCGGCATCGGCCTGGTCGGCAATTACCATACTGATATTTTTCAACATCTCTCCGCCCGACATTGTCCGGGACGCATCGTCATCGCCACAAGCAGTGAATGCGGCCATTGCCATCATTGCGGCAAGTACAATCATAAAAAACTTCTTTTCCATATACATTATTATAATAGGGGTTTACGTGAATATGAATTTGAGGAGAAACAACACCGACAGCACATACATGGTAGGGCTAACCTCCCGGTGTCTGCCCGTGCCCAGTTTGAGCAACACATAACAGAGCATACCCAAGATGATGCCATTGGCAACGGAGTAGGTCAGCACCATGGTTATGATGGTGATGAACGCAGGAAGTGCCTCCGCGATATTCTTCATGTCTATTTGAGTGATGGACTCCATCATAAAGACACCCACCAGCACCAGTGCTCCGGTCGTGGCAGCACCGGGGATGAGCAGGAAGATGGGGGCGAAAAAGATGGCCAAGAGGAACATCCCTCCGGTGACCAGCGAGGTGAAGCCGGAACGTCCGCCCTCGGCAACGCCCGAAGCACTCTCCAAGTAGGTGGTAATCGTAGAACAACCCAGTATGGCTCCAAAGGTGGAACCGATGGCATCGGCCAGCATAGTCTCTTTGGCACGGGGGATTTCGCCGTTCTCTTTCACAATCCCGATCCGGTAGGTAAGGGCTACCAGTGTGCCGATGGTGTCGAACATATCCATGAACAGCAGGGTGAAGATGATCACCGCCATGTCGAGCGTGAACAGCTGGCTGAAGTCGAATTGACAGAAGGTGGGAGCCAGCGAGTGGGGCGTGGAGATGGGCAGGAATTCGGGAATCGTAGTCACCCCCAACGGAATGCCGATGAGCGTACAAATCAGGATGCTATAAAACAAGGCTCCCTTCACCTGCTTAACCACGAGCAAGCCACTCAGCAGGATGCCTGTCAATGCCAACACGGAGACGGGCGTGAAGGGGCCGAACGTCACGAACGTAGCCGGGTCGGAGACGATGATGCCGGCGTTCTTTAGTCCGATAAAGGCGATGAACATCCCGATACCTACCGAGATGGCGTAGCGCAGCGTGGCAGGTATGCTGTTCAGCACAATCTCGCGCACGTTGAAGAAAGTGATGAGAATGAAGATAAGCCCCTCCACAAACAAGGCAGCCATAGCCACTTGCCACGGGTAACCCATACCCTGTACCAGTGTGAAGGCGAAGAAGGCATTGATCCCCATGCTGGGTGCCTGTGCCAAGGGCAGCTTTGCCATGAAGGCAAGCAACAGGGTGGAGAGGGCGGTGGCAAGAGCGGTAGCCGTGAACACGGCACCCTTGTCCATTCCGGTGGAAGAGAGAATAGAGGTGTTCACCGCAAGGATGTAGCTCATGGTAAGGAAGGTGGTGATTCCGGCGATGCTCTCCGTGCGTAGTGTCATGGTCGTGGAGTCGAAACCCAGTAATTTCTTTAGCATATCTTTTCGGTTATTTTTTGATAAACGCTTTTGTTGCGACATTCGCAACAAAAGCGTTTATTGACCGGTTATTTTCTAATATTATTTCTATTATTTCATTGATTTAGCTGTGTTCCAAGCATGCTTCAGCGTATATTCGATTCTTTCCGCCTGCTGCGGTGTGCATCCTAAATGGGTGTTTTTCGATGGGTCGAGTCCGTAGACACCGCTACTCTGTTCCTCCGTCAGTCCTAAGTAAGAACCCAGTCCGGTCAGGAAAAAGGAAATCCCGTGTATGGGTTCCACTAAGCTGTTGATGTAGATGACATGGGGCAGCGTGGGTTGCTTCACGGTATGGCAACCGGAGAGTTGGTAACCTTCGGGAAACTGCGGGTATTGCCCGTAGATGTTGTTGGCAGTCAGCGTAAAAGGCAAGATAACGACATTGAGGTAGGCATCCGGATTCCAATACAGGTCGGGATGGTCCAGATTCAACGCATTCTCACGACCGTCTAAACAGATTATAGGGTTGTCGTTGCTATGGTGTATGCCTGCTTTTGCCAGCTTCGTGCCGTCGGGTGCTTGACGGGCAGCTTCCAACCGCACACGGGTGTCGGTCAGTCCGGCTGTCGCGGCGGCATTGCCCAGCACGGCATTGGCGGCTGCTATCCATTCGCGCACCGTTTCGTCATCAAAACGAATTTGGGGCAAGCTCGGATGGTCAAAGAGGTGGAACACTACGGGCAGGGTGCGTATTTCACCCTTTGCCTCTGCTTTTGCTTTGGGCAGGGCAGGGATGTCGCCCACCACGGTGTTGCTGAAGTACTCCTTCCGGTTAGTCACGAGCGAGAAGGTGTAATAATGGCGTGTTCCGCCTGCCAACGGCGACAGTGTCACCTGATCTGCCCAAGTGGCGGATGGCGCATGCAGCGCATGGTTGATACCTTCTGCCGCTCCGGTCAGGTAGATGTCTTGCTTGGTTAAAGGTGCTTGTTCGCTTTGGCGATACACGCGGAGCATCAGCACTGCCTCGTCGGCAGGGAGCGGAGCCGGGGCTTTCACTTCCAATTGGAGTGTGGGGTTGAATAGCGAGCCGTTGGGCATGTGTCCTGCCTGTTGTATCGTCAGCGACACCGGTGCGTCGGCATTCTTCGTTGCCTCACGAGCCATTACCGGCTGCGCGAGGCTAATAGATAGAACCATTAAAATGAGAAGGTTGCGTATAGATGTTTTGTTCATAACTCTTTGCTTTTAGGAGGCTTGCCCCTTGTTTGTTAAAAACAATACTTCACTCCGACCTGCAGGGCGAAAGTGGTGTTGTATTGCGGTTGTTTGGTATGCTTCATATAATCCTTGGTGATGGAAGTCAGCGCGTAGTAGCAACGACCTTCTGCTTCCACCTCGATATGCGGGCGGATGCGGTAAGATAGACCTACGCCACCCACCAGACCGGCATCAAAGCGGTTGTCGCGCGTGGAGTTGAACTCATATTTATGGTCGTAAGCGACGAAAACGTCCGGGTCTTTATCTGCCATCAAGTCATCCAGTATGGAGCTCTTGCTCTCCTCCATACCCTGCACCCAGCTTTTCGCCCAGTAGCCCATGTAACCTCCGGCATGGAGGAATCCGCGTACCTTTTCACCCCCGAAAGAGAAGCGTGCCATCACGGGCAGCGCGAGGTAATGGTCGCGGCGGTCGCGGTAGGTGGGGTTGTAGGCGCGGGACATCGAGTGCCCCTTTTGCAGGTAAGTGAGGTCGGCGCGTACCGCCAACCAATCCAGAATGCCATATTCCACAGGGATACCCACGGTCAGACCGCCCAGGCCGTCGTAGTTGAAGTCGTAGGCATATTGTGTGTCGATGCTATAACTGTTATAGGTATATCCGGCATTTAGCCCTACTTTCCATTGCGCGGCAGCTTGGTCGGGCAGGAAGATGGCAGCAAAGAACAGCAGGCCGGTTATTATCCATTTGTTTTGTTTCATATTTTCTTTCTTATCAGTTGTTATACAATGTCATGTAGCTCTCTTATTTCTTGCCATGCAGGAAGTCGATGGCGTATGCCAGCTGGTCGTCTATGTGCTGTTTGGTAAACCGTTCGAAATCTTGTTTCACCGGAATGTCTGGTGTGATCCCTATGCCTTCCAGCTGTTCGCCATCGTGTGTGCGCGACATCCATGTGCTGGTATAAACAAAGTAGCTTGTATTTTCTAAATTCCTGTCGCCAAACTGTCCGGAAAAGGAGGTATGGGTGTTAGTAGTCAAGGGGCCAAGGCCGCCGAACGTGCGCTGGCCTATCACCGTGGCGTAAGGCAGCTGCTTGACTGCTGCCGCTGTCATTTCCGACATACTCACCGACCAATTGTCTGTCAGCAACACTAACTTCCGGTCGCCGATGCAGTCGGTTTCGGGCAGTTTTCCATCCCAGTCCAACATTTCTCCTACTTGCCGTTGTGTGGTAACTTGTGCATTGAAGGGATTCCATTCGCCGTAGTCCAAGCGTCCCAGTCCCATCTTAGTCTTTGTGTCGAGCACATGTATGTCTTCCTTCAGCAGCGGTCCCAGTATGGTGAACATATCCCACAAAAAGCCTCCCCCGTTGTTGCGCACATCGACGATGACTCCTTTGATCTTCTGGTTGAACACGAGTTGGTTCATATATTCACAATAGACCTCCTTCGCTTCACGTGCTTCGGTATTCTCCGGGTTGTCCGCTTTAGATATCTGTTCGATGATTGCGAAGTTGCTGAATCTCAGGTAAAGGATATCATTGTCGATAACGTAGGTGAACAGATGATCAAAGCCGGCTTCGGGGTTGTTGTTGACGAACTCGTAGTCGTTTGTGATGCGCCCCGCTGCTTTCAGCTTGTTGCGATACACTTGGAAGCCTTCGCGGGGGATATCCAGAAAGAAGTCTTCCCGTTTTGACACTTCCATCCCGCCGGGATGGACAGAGACGATGTCCGTTTGATCGCCGGGGGCGGGCTTCAGGTTTTTCACCTTGATATTCATGTGATGGTCGATCAGCGTGCCGCATACCTCCTCGTAGAGTTTCTGCAAGTCGGCTGTCGGAACGTTTTCCTTCTTGTCCAGCTCTTCAAAGCGCGGGCGATACTGGGTGTAGACGGCATCCCAATCGGTCGGGTCTATCTCCCAGAACACATAGTTTTGGTTGATTCCGTTCCAGATGATGTCAAACTGTTCGGTCAGCGTATTCTTACCTTCGAGCATGCCGGGTTGTATCACATCATCCGCCTCATCGCGGCAGGCGGTCAGCAAGGCCAACAGGGTGGCCAGTATCCATATATTTATTTTAATTTTACTCATTGTTGTTTTATTCGTTTCCTTCGTTTTCATTCAAATTGTTTTCCGGGGATTGTATATCGTCCGAATCGATGTCGTAGGAGTTTTTCTCCAACAGTTTCCCTGCTTCATCCAGTTCCTCCTGTGTGATGCGGAGCACCTGTTTGTTGCGCTCGTTCAACTGGCAGACAATGTCGTGGGTGTTTCTCAACATTTGCGTGATGTTGGGATGTATTTGCAACACATACCGCACGTCGTTCCGCATGAGGAGCGCCTTTGCCGCCTTTTCAACGTCCGGGTAGTCCATAGGCGGACACTCGCCCCAGTAGGCTTGAAAGGCTTTCATACGCAATGCTTCCATTCTTTTGTACTCTTCGTTGCACACATCCAGCACGCTATAACAGTTGCCTATCCGCCCGATCACCTTCTCGTCGTCCAGGCATTGCCATACTTCGAAACTGTTGGAGAAGATGCTGCTCGTGGTATAGTCCGTCATCAGCAATCGGCGTGAGCCGAAGGCGTTGATGAATATTCGCAACGAGTCGTCTCCCATCTCTCCCAAGCGGTCGGGCATAAGAGAAGCGGCCCGTGTGAAAAGCGTGTCGTATTGCTGCAACTCGTCCAAGAGCGTCTGCATGTTCCGGGTGGATGCGTCCAGGTTGTGCAAGGTGAGCAGCACGGTCTTCCGTGCCATCTCCGCTTTGTTTCGGTTCTCCAAATGGAAACTCGTCCCGAATGTGAGGAGGATACCGATTATGGTACCCACCGTACATCCGGTCGTGTTTTTCCACCAATCCGTATCAAAGAATTGTTTCATCCTTTGGTAATCCGTTTACTCGATGACGATTTTGAATCTCATGTCGGCACAAACAGGGTTGTATGTCTTGCCGTTGTATTTCCAAGGTTGGCTGCAACGCTGTACGTAGTAGTAGGTGCCCGGAGCGTAGTTGAATTCAGCATCTCCCATCAGGCTCACGCTACATTTGGTATTGCCGTTGGCATCTGTGTCGAACAAGCCCACGATGAAAGGCGCGTCGTCCACCGGTTCGCCTTTCTCATTCAGCAAGCCCATCTCTACCGCCTCGAAATTCGTCTTTTCCAATATACCGATGTGTCTGAGTTTGTGGGTTACATCGATGTCGAATTCCTTTTCGAAGTCCGGGTTACTCAGTTCGGCTACCGATACGGTCAGCGCGTCGTCTTCAACGGTTGTCAGCGGTGTGCAAGCCATCGTTGTCAGCGGCAGGCTGGCTACACGGTTGTTCTTGGAAGTGAGCTGCACATTGAAGTCAAGCGGACTGAATGTCGGGATGGCTTTCTGCACCTCTTCCAGCTTTTCGGGATTTATCCTCAGTGTGAAACCAACCTCGCCTTCCAAAGGAGTTTTGATGAAGTGGGCAACGCCTATCGGATGGGATGGAGTTCCGTCAACCACCTTGATGTTTTCTGTATCGATCAGGTCGAGGTTTTCCGGCAGCAGAGGCTTGAGGGCTACCGGAAGGCCGGTTGCATACAAGTTTTCTTTGTCGGCACTGTAGTAGTTGAACCCTTTGGGCTGTTCCAGTTGGAACTTGTTTTCGATGGTGTAGGGGTCAATCACAGTAAGCATAACCTCGCTGGATGCTCCACCGGTCTGGCCAACGGACAGGGTGATGGCGTTGTCTTGCTTGATCTGCGTGAAGTCGGTTACTTTGGCGTTCAACAGCCATTTGCCATTTCCTTTGGGTGTGAAACCTTTTGATTCGAACGCGCTGTTTCCTCCTACGATCGTCACCTCATCTACTTGGGCGTCTCCGGGGACTACTTCAAATTCCAAGGCAACCTCGCCCGCTTCATTCAGTTCATAAGCGGATGCAGTCGGCTGTGCGGCTTCAATGACTGCCGGTGCATCGTCATCGCTGCATGACGGCATGGTGCAACAGATACAACCTGCCATCAACAGCAGATACACTTCTCCATAAATTACTTCTTTTCATTTTTGATTCTTTTTTTGATTAGTATTTGTTTTACTTCTTATTGTTCTATATGTTCCCCATACATTATCCGGTCACTAAAAAAACAATAGACACCATCACAATAACCAAAGCGATGATTATGGCGACTATTTGAATCATGGACGCAACATCTGTGTCCATAGGTAAAAAGCGTCTGAATGGTGTTCTGTTTCGTCTCATAATAATCGGGATTTTTTTACTCCAACAAAAATAAGCGAACTTTCCGAGCCCGTTTGTCTCAAATTGTCTCTACATATCTCAATTTGTCCATGTGTGCTGACATATAATTAGTTACAATGACTATCAATACAAGTTTGAACCAAAAAATCTACAGAGAATAGCAATGCTAAAGTGTCAATTCTTTGGTTTAATCAAAGCGATTTGTTACTTTTGTAGGTGTTTTTAATATGGTAAAAATGAGATTGAGTTGTATCTTGGTATTCTTCATACTTTGGGTGGTTAACCCTTTTCGTACGGGGGCGACGGTTTCAGACAGTCTGTTGACCGAGCGTACGATTCGTTCTATATATGTAAACTATCCCGATAGTGCTTTACAACTGTTGGACGAGGCCGAGAGAAGTTCGGTTTCCGGCATCACTCCCTTCCGGATTGATTTGTTACGTGCTATGTGTTATGAAATCAAGCACGACTTGACAGCCAAGGAAACTTGTGTGCGCCGTGCGTTGCAAAACGATTCAATACGTTTGATACCAGAACGCTGTCTGCCTTTTATGGAGATGTTGGCAGGAGTATTAGAAACACAGAATAAGTATGAGGAAGGCATTTCCGTATGTCAAGAAGCTATCCGTCAAGCACGCATTTTAGGTTATAAAAAAGAAGAGGCAGTGATACTTTCTACCATGGCGCGTACTTATATAGGTATGAAAAACAATACAAGAGCACAAGAATGTTTTGAACAAGCTGTGGATTTACTGGAGGGGACGGACGATGTTCGTGAAATGTCCAGACTTTCTACCCTTTATGGTGAGTACATGACATTTCTCATAAACCAAGAACAGACGTCTAAGGCAATCGAAACTGGCTACAAGCGTGAAATTGTCATACAACGCATGAGCGAACAACCTGGCCCTCCTCCGGGGTACATCGACCAACAATACGGATTCCTTTATACCAAAATGGCCGTGTTGCTGTATAAGAATGGAGAGAAAGAAAAGGCTGAGGAAATATACGGAAAATATCAGTCTTCCCACTTTTCACAAACACTTACCGGAAAACAATTCGGTATTCCCTACCTGCTGGATGCAGGTCGTTATCAGGAGGCGGCATCACTTAACGAAGCCTGCCTGTCAGCCTTTACAAACGACACCATAAGTTATGAGTATCTACTCCTGCTTGAATATCGTACACGGATTTGCCGTGGTATGAAGCGTTTTGATCTGGCCGATGCTTCCATGCAACGTTGCTACGTGGTGCAGGACAGCATTTATACTCGTGAGAGCAAGAGCAAGGCACAAGAGTTCGCTACCAAATTTGAGCTGAAAGAGAAAGAATTGTTGTTGGCTAAATCCCATGCTCTGTCTGAACGGCGTATGCTTTTGCTGGTAAGTTCGTGCATTTTGTTGGTTTTACTTTTTATCATCTTTTGGATAACTTTTGCGAATTTGCAAAAGACAAAGAGGCGAAACCGTATCGCGGCCAAACAGATAGACGAATTGTTAGCACAACGTGAAGAATTGCGTAAGGTGTTTACACAAACAAAGGATACTCATGAACCAACGATAGAAATCGAAGCCGACTCATCCTTTCCTGATGAAGAGAAATTAACAGCCACCGCAAAAACGGATGTGACAACTCCGGGGATAAATAGTGATGAAGAATATGCTCGTTTCATGAAGATGGAAAGCCTGCTTGTCGAACAAAAGCTTTTCTTGAAACCCGGATTCGGACGTGATGACTTGATACGTGTCGTCGGTATCAGCAAGAATGACCTCAGTCCCTTACTGCGGAGATATGCTGGCTCTGATAATTTCAACGATTATTTGAATAGGCTAAAAATAGAGTATTCCATCAAATTGATGAAAGAAAAACCTTATCTTTCTGTTGATGCGATTGCCGAAGAGGCCAATTTCAACAGCCGTAGCACATTCTACAGGGCTTTTGTCAAGATTTCGGGAATGACGCCTGCACAATATATGCGCACTAAAATAGAGTAGGCTGGTTTTTCGTTAACTTTCTATCCCAATATAAACTAAAAGAGCTTATTTTATGGAAAATTCCCCGATTTATGCCATATTTTCAAGGATGTTTCCGACCGTCGGGAAAGATCCGTTGCAGCTTGCCGGACAACAGATGATAACGTTCATCCTGTATTCACTGACACTAATAACCGGCCTTGTCGTAAACCTGACCGGACTGTCCGGTCCATAGGACAGATTGCCGCTCATGCTGAACTGCATATTCCTCGGCATATCACTGATGCTTGTCCTTGCATACAGACTAAACCGGATATCCATGCGGCATACATTCGGCGTGATGACGGTTGTAGCCCAGCTGTTCACCTGCAACGAGATGCTGCTATGTGCGCTGTTCCGGTCGGAATACAACATCATGCTCATCGTGGGAAACATGGTGCTGCTGGTGGCCAACGTCATGTTTTCCCTCATAGGACAGCTCAGAAAAGTTCCATATATACTCGGTGGCATAGGTATGATTACGTACATGGCCTGCGTTGTGATTACGGATAACAGCATACTGAAAAATTTCGCCACTCTGTACATGGTGATGTCGTAGCTGTTACCGTGCTTGGTAATCTGCTGGTGAGGAATATACGGAATCTGAACAATGAAAAACACCGGTCTGAAGCACGATGAGGAGGAAATTCTCGGCTTTCTGAATATAAAAAAGGAGCAGGTGATGGCGTACATCAGGCTCTCGAAAATGGAACACGAGGCGGCGGAGACAAAAAACCTGCTTGAATTATTGAGTGATGAAGTCCGCAACAATGTCATATCCAACGTAAAAGAGGCTATGCTGGCAATGGAAATGGAACGGAACAGCTTGACTGAAATCTTTCCCGAACTGTCTCCTTCGGAAATAGAGATATATCGACTCGTAATCATGGGAAAATCGCTGAATGAGGTGTGCTCTATATTGCGAAAATCGGAAAGTAACATCACATGTCAACGCAGCAATATCCGAAAAAAACTCGGCCTGCAATCATCTGACAACCTTAAAAAAGTATTGCAGGAACGCTTCAACAAAGGGAAAAACGGTTTATAATCATCAATTACATATTTATACAACCATCGGATTCACCTTCATTGTCTCCAAATTCAGAAACAGCCCATGATATTCCAGCATCCCGTTACGGAACATCTTCCACAGGATATTGCAACCGAGTTGCGCCAGTGTGGAGTTGATGAACAAGTCTTGCTTTTCCAACGCCTCCGCCAAGGAGCAGCTCGGTCCTGAATCCGCCTCCTTCACCCTCGCGTATTTCACGAACCGGGTAATGACCTTCAACGAATCGACAGTCTTGTACAACTCGGAAGCGGGCTGTTTTATTTTCTTGGGTATGGTTCCCAGCACAACCTGCCCCATACTTTGTGTGTTCCCGAAATCCATCCAGTAAAGCGGTGTCTCGTAATCACGGTAATTCGAGGCGGGCACGGCTTTCAATACGTTCCATAAGTCAAGCCGTGACTTGATGTTGTCGGTACAGGTGACGGTAATGTTCGCCATGTCGTCCCGTCTGGCATCTTTCAGTACGGTCGGGAAAATATCCGGTACCGCTTTCCAGTCATTGCCGAAGAAATTGTTCACACGGGTAATCAGGCATTGCGCCTTGTTCAGCCCCAGGTCGGAACTGCCGAAAAGCTGACGGCCGATGTTGGCATCCGTAACGATGTCAGGGTCGTAGAGCGTGACGAACAGTCCCGGATGTCCGAGTGCCCGCAATGTCACGTCCAGCCGTGCCAGGCAGGTCAGTACCTGCGAGCCGGTTCCTCCCGCGCCGATCAGGTTCACAGTGACCGGGTGTTGCGGGTTCAGCAGATAATTGTCTATGTAGTGTACTCTTTTCATTTCAATATGTCTTTCAGTTTCAAGTTATTCAAAGGTTTCAGTTCGTCAGTATTGAAAGGCTTGTCCTTGGCGGCTTTCGTCACCAGGACCAGGTTGGATCTGGTCGGGTTGCCTCCGCCACCCAAGTGCGAGAACTCCGTCAGCCAGAACTTCTTCTCCCAATACTCCAACAGGTTTTTGTAGGTCAAATCTCTCGGCTTGTCTATTTTAGCGGAACCCAGACAGACATTTGCCCCTGTCACGTTGAAGAACGGTGCGGCATAAAGACCCGTCTTTTCCGTCAGTTTCTTGTCCTTGTAAGCATATATACTCAACGAACTGCCACCTGCCACGTAAATGACTCCCGGCAGGTTGTATTTTGCATTCTCTACTTGAAGGGATTCCTTGAAAAACATCATCCGTTTCTGCGGGGGATTGTACCAGATATACCTCTCACTGCCCTTGCGCGGGTCGCACCACAGCATATTGGGCGGAATCCTGCCGTATGGCGTGGTGCTGTGGTTTTCGGAATAACCGCGCACCAGTTCGTTCATGAAATCCACCGTGACGGGCCGACCTTCTCCCATCATTCCGTTATCGTCTATATCCCTTATCTCAACAAAATAGTTGTTGTCAGAGGCATAAGAGTTGTCTTTCTCGCCTGAATAGGCAATCAACGCCGCCCTCGGATGGAGCAGCGTCCTCAGTTTTTGGGTAAGTTCATTCGTTTCCAACATAATTCAACTGATTAAAGATATGAATTCGTCCGCCCACCGAAAGAACCGTTCCGGGTAATCGTCCATGCTGAACAGTTCTTCGGTATCGGGCGACAGGTCAAGGGCAGTCACCGGAGTGATGTCGTAGGTCTCCCTGCTATAGGAATTGTAATAGTCAACGAGATAGTCGGATATGATGTCGTTGATGTCATACACGACCCTTATCTGCTGTTGCAGATACATCGGGTGGAAGTCCGGATTTTCCGAGTAATAGGCGTCATAACCGTATTGCATGATGCCCCGTGCAGGCGTCAGAAACGGGAGACCCCGTTTCATCGCATCGACCAAAGGCTGTTCAAACCCGTTTTGTGGAGTATATGCCTCAAGCGCTTTCGGCAGGTTCTTGTAATAAGATTTCGTTTCCACCCGTTTGAGCAGCCTGCCGATTTTCCCTTCCTGATAGGAGTTCAGCAGTTTCATGCGTTCTTTCCACTCCTCCGGGTCGCTGCCGTCATCCTCCGAAAGCATTTCAAACAAAAAGTCCGATTCTTCGTAATCCACGAATGTATCAATGCCGTTTGCTTTCATCAGTTTATGGATAAAGGTAATGGCAATCCTCCTCAAGACAGGGTTGAGCGATTTCAGAAACTTCACCGGAAAGTAATACAGCGTGAAACTTCCCCACTTGTGGTATTTCCACAGCCGGAAGAAAAGCCTGCCGCCTTCCTGCTCGATATTGACATGCAGTTCGTCACCGACAAGCGTGTTCATTTCATCGTACAGATTGGCGATGCCTTCCCCGACACTGTTTCCGGGCGTGTGTACGCCTTCCTTCTGCAACAGCAGGGAATACCTGAAATACGAATCACGCAGGAATTCGTAGTTATCCCGCGTGATTACGTTTATACTGTTGCATTCGCCGCTGTCGTAACAATCCACGGTAAGATTATTCTGTGCCAGCGGTATGAAGGCTGTGCTTAGAAAAGAATTACGGCCCCGCTTGGAGCCGCAATCCGTTCTTCCCTGTTCACGCCGTACCGTACATTCCTCCGCGTCTGGCCGATGATGAGCCTCGCCAGCTGCCTTGACTGTTGTTCGTCCAATGGTACACATGGTTTCCTTTTCTTGTTGTTCTTTTTCTTTCGTTCCTTCTTCATGCTTCCTATCCTTTGGTCCCGATGGTGGTCTTGAACTCGTACACGGCTTTGTCGTCCTTGATGACCGGTCCGTGTACCGTTGCCGTTGTCAGCTCCGGGTAGAAGTTGGAGTAATAGCTCATGACCATTTCGGGGCTGTCCGACGGGTTGGGGTCATCGAGCATTACCATTCCGCTGCCTTTCTTGAATGTGAATGAGCGTGTCATTCCTGTTACTTCGAGTGCCATAATCTTATACTGCTTGATATTGTGAGACATGATTTTCTAACATAGACTGCGGAAAATCGGGATATTCCTCGTAATCCTCCGGACGGTAATTGGGTTCATCCTCTCCGGCGTGATAATGCGGGGACAGTTCTTCAGGGTGCTGTACCGGCTCCTGCCAATGTGTCCCATGGTATCCCCCGTGTGCGAGTTGTGGAGCCTGTTGCGGTACTGGCTGCTGTCCCATGTAGGGTTGCGACTGTGGCTGGTAATATTGTCCCGGTCCCTGTGGCGGTTGTTGCGGCGGCCACATTGCCTGCTGTTGCTGAGGGCTGGCTGCCGGTCTCTGCTGTCCGCCAGGAGCCTGCGTTGCCATCGGTCTCTGCGCCTGCGGTTGCGGAGGATATTGTGGAGCCTGCCGTGGTTGTTGGGGTGCGGCTGCCGGTTGTGCCTGCGGCTGTTGTGGCTGTGGAGCCGGTTCATCCATCAGTTCAAACAGGCTGCCCTTGTTCATCGCCTTTGTCTGTTCCGCCACCATCTCGTCGATTTTCTTCTGGTCTTGTGGTTTGGCGTAAAGACGTGCCTGCCCGAGCGCGGTAACCGCCTCCTTGTGGTTCTTGGCGGCGATCAGTTCCTCCGCTTTCTTGAAATGTTTCTCGTACTTCTCCCGCTTCTCCTTTTCCTCTTTCGTTTCCTTCGCTTTGGTTTCCTTTGCCGCCTTGCTCTCGGACGCGGCCTTCTCAGCCTGCGCCTCGAATTGCGCCATGTTGGAAATCAATCCGGTAGTCTTCTGTATAGGACGTGCGACGGCTTGCAGGAAACCCGCGTCCAGTTCCTGCGGCAGCCCGCTGACGGTCAGTGGTACGAGGTGGTTCTGGGCTTCGTCCTTCAGCCCGTTCGACTTTGGCAGTAAAGATACTGTCAGTTGTCCGTTCGCTTTGCGGATGACAAGCGTGAGATCCACGCCTTCGGTCATCATCTGGTGGATTGCTGTAAAAAACATAATTTAATGTATTAAAAGTTATTACTGGGTTTTATTCTTCACTGAACAATTTGGCCAGCAGCCTGTTCCTGTCGGGATGGCGGCTAATTTCCAGTATCGGGTTCAACAGGGTGGAAATGTGTACCGGTCCTGTCGTCCCCCGTGGCGGGAACTTGACGGCAGGTTCGGGTTCCACCGTCCTTTTTCTTCTCGTTACCGGCATGGGCATCCTCATGGGAGCCGGCGGTGCGCTTGTTGCAAATGCTTGGTTCATGTCTCTTTATTTTTTTAATTGTGAATATTCGGGCTTTGGCAGCCCGTGAACTACAAGGGCCTGACGGCAGATGCCTTCGGTAAGGCAAGGTTTTCGGGAAAAATACCGCAAGCCTCCGGCGAGGATGATTTTTTCCGAAACCGCAAGGCTTGACCTTGCCGTCCGAACAAAGGCATTTGCCAATTTTGCCCGGTAGTTTCCGGTATGCCAAGTCTGTGTTTTCATCCCTTTTCCTTTTATTCCTGTCGTTATGGTTTCCGGTTCCACAGAGGGCGGAAAACAAAAAGAGCCGTCCCGGAAGACAGCCCTGTTCTGTAAGGTTCCACTTGATTTTGTATGGCAGTTATGTTTCATGGTCAAATATTGTCAGGATACCAGAAAACTGAGTATGCAGAAAAGTATGGCCGCAGCCACCAGAAGGCAGGCTATCCGGTAGAGGAACCTGAAGAATCCCCTGAAACACACGATGGCTACCGCAGCCCACACGGGGGATATGCCCCGTGTGTACATATAACTGAACACGATGAAGGCGGCAAAGCCCAATGCGATGGTCCGTACCCATCTGTTCGCTTGAATCTTGTCGATATATTCCCTTGTTTTCATGACATTCCGGTATTAACGGGTGAAACAGTCTTTTCCAATTTCACGGGCCGGGATGCGTACCGCCTCCACAGGCAAGGTTTTCGGAGGAAAATACCGGAGCGGCGCGAGGATGATTTTCCCCGAAACCCGGAGGGCCTGACCTTGCCGGTGGAAAAAGGCGGTGCGCTACCTTTGCCCGCGAATTGGAATGACGGTGTTATTTTTTCTTTCCGTTCCCGGTTTTCGGGAACGAGAATACCGTGTTGTATTCCGCATCGAAGGTGACGGCGGCATCGAACGGTACGCCTTTCTTCCCCTTGAACCCCTTGATGAGTCTGGTGGTGCCGGAGGAGAAAAGCTGTTCCATGTGGGTGTCGGTCAGTTCCTTGTTCAGGATGCGGCGGAACACCAGCAGCCCGCACCCGTCATGGTCGCACCTGGCCATTTTGGAACGGAGGATGATTTTCCCCGTCTTGCACTTGGGCAGGTGAATGACTTTTCCTGCATGGTCGGGAACTCCAAGCGCAGGATCTCAGCGGTTGCCCTGCGGGTGTAATCCCGGATGGACTGCATGAAGGTTTCCGTATCGAGGGTATGCCTCTCCACCTGCGCCAGGGTCTTCTCCCAGCTTCCCGTCAGTTCCACGTCCGCCACACGCATGTCCTTCACCGCCTCATAGATATACATCCCTTTTTCGGTCGGGATAATGCTTTTGCCGGAGCGGGCGATATAGTCACGTTTGACAAGGGTGGTAATGATGGCGGCACGGGTGGCGGGTGTGCCTATGCCCAAATCCTTGATGGCCTCCTTCGCCTGTTCGTCCGTGATGTTTTTCCCGCAGGTCTCCATAGCAGCCAGCAGGGTGGCTTCCGTGTACAGCGGCTTGGGCAGGGTCTTCTTCTGCGCCAATCCATGTCCCATGACCGGAACGGCCTCGCCTTCGGCAAATTCCGCCGTTCCCCCGTCACGTTCCGGCTCGTCCTTCTCGCTGTCCTCCTTTCTGGCGAACACGCCGCGCCAGCCCGGTCTGACGATGGAGGAAGAGCGGGAACGGAACGCCATTCCCTCGCAGGCACATTCCATGACCAGCAGTTCCTTCTCGCATGGTGGTGAAAAGGATTCCAGCATCCTTCCGGCAATCATGGTGTAAACAGTTGATTCCGCCTCAGACAGCCCTTCGTGTGCGATGCCCGTTATAATCAGGGCGTGGTGGTCGGTCACTTTCGTGTCGTCCACACAGCGGTTATTCAGGTTTGACAGGTCGAAAGACTGCCCGTATTCCTTGAATTCCGGCATGGCAAAAATTTTCTCCAGCAAGGAAGGAATGTGCCGCATGACATCCTTGGGGATATAACGACTCCCTGTCCTCGGATAGGAAATCAGTTTCTTCTCGTATAGCGATTGGGCGATGGAGAGGGTCTTGTCCGCTGTCAGGTCATAATGGACATTGCAGTCTTTCTGGAGCGCGGTCAGGTCATATAAAAGCGGAGCCTGTTGGAAAGTCCTCTTGCGTTCCGCCTTGGTGATTGTCGCCACAGAACCGGAAGTGACTTTCCGGTATGCCGCCTCTGCCGCATCCTTCTCCTTGAACTCTTCCGTGTGGATGAACATGCGGTGCGCGTCCTGCCGTTTCAGCGTGAGGTGCAGCTGCCAGTAAGGGGTGGAGACGAAATTCCGGTTCTCCTTGAAGCGGGCACAGACCATGGCGAGCGTCGGGGTCTGCACACGCCCGATGGAGTTGTTCGCCGAGCCGGAGGCTACCGCCAATGCGCGGCTTGCGTTCATGCCCACCAGCCAGTCCGCCTTTGCCCGGCAGTCAGCGGCGGCATACAGGCTGTCGTAGTCGCTGCCGTCCCGGAGGTTCGCCAAGCCCTCGCGGATGGCCTCGTCGGTGAGAGAGGATATCCACAGGCGTTGAAACGGTTTGGTATAGCCTAAGTAGGAATATATCCAGCGGAAGATAAGTTCCCCTTCACGGGCGCAGTCGGTAGCCACGATGATGCTGTCGCACCGGTCGAACACGCTGTCGATGATTTTCAGTTGTTTGGCGGCGGCGATGTCCGTCACCATTCCCTTGTCCGTCCTGACCTGGCGGGACACCAGACGGAACGGGTCCGGTAGCATCGGGAGGTCTTCGGCGGAGGTTTTCGTGTAGCCATACGCGCCGGGCATGGCGAGCGACACCAGGTGTCCCAACGCCCACGTGACCATATAGCCGTTGCCTGTACAGTAGCCGTCCTTCTTGTCGGTAGCCCCGACCACACGGGCTATATCTATGCCGACACTCGGTTTTTCTGCTATGATTGCTTTCATGTTCGGATAAAATTTAAGCCGTTCCCCGCTACCGGAACCGGAAAACGGGAAACGGCGGTTTGACATTTTTAATTTGCTATAAAGGATGTGCGTTTGTCATGCCACCGGCTTGACACCGAGGATTTCGATCAGTGCATCACCGTCCTTGCGCACCAGTTGCAGGGTGGCGTCCATCACCACGTCCACGCCCAGCAGCACAAGGCTGAGTGACATCACCCTCGTCTTCTCTCCCCGGAGCAACGTGTCAAGTTCCCCCGACATTTCCAACTCGTCCTTCAGGATACCAATTCCCGCGAGTTCTTCCCAGTTTACGTCTTCCGCCTTGAATGGCGTGTTGTTTTTATTGTTCACGTTCATATTCCAGCTTTTTTTGATTTGACATTCATTTTGATTCATGCTCAGGCTATGCTTGCCCCCTTGGACTTGCGGCCAGCCTGTTCCTGTCCCTGCTTCTGAGCGTTCGCCACCACGTTGCGCTGCGATGCATCACGCTTGCGGTCCGGGTTCTCGTTGTAGAAGTCCAGCCTGCCCTGGTTGAAGTTCGCCTTGACATACTGCGAGATGGTCTTTCCATCGTAGCCTTTGATGCCCTCGACCAGTACCGCCTTGCCGCTCTGGAGGTCGGCACGCTGGTTCCGGGTCAGCTTCACGTCCCATACCTTTTCCGGTATCTTGAACTCGGCACGCTGCTCGAAGCCGTCCGGTGTGCGTGAGTAGCTCAGGCGTCCCGTCTCCAGGTCCGCTTTGATGAAGGAGGAGAACTCCTCGCCCTTGCGGTTCACCATGTCGTTGAGGAAGATGACTTTGCCCTCGCGCAGTTGTTGCTGTTCCTCGGCGGTGATTTTCACGCCGCCTATTTCATTCGGGATGTAGATTTCACGCGCTCCCTCCGGGGAATCGGGATTGTAGCGTGTGTAGGAGGGTCTTCCCGTGGCTTCGTCCAACTTGACGTACGAGGAGAACAACTCACCATCCTTGCGCTCCATCCCCTCCACGAAGATGGCCTTGCCCGCATTGAGGTCTTCAATCTGCTGCTTGGTAAGTTCCACTCCGCCCAGCGACTGTCGGTTGAAGAGTTTGTCGTTCTCGAAGATGTATTCGATGCCCCTGCGTTCGGCGTTGACCTGGATGTGGCGTCGAACTCCTTGCCGTTATTGGAAATCATGCCCTCGATGAACACTTTCTTGCCTTCCAGCAGGTCGTTGATTTCCTGGTCGGTCAGTTTCACACCTTTGATTTCTTGCGGGATGTAGGCGTTTTCCGCGCGCATGGCGACCACCTCGTTGGTGAGCTTGTCGATGCTTATGAAAGAAGGGATGTATTCGCCGTTGCGCCCTTTCAGTTCCACGACACGTCCCATGTTGCCTGTCTCCAACAGGTTCTTCTTGTCCTCTTCGGAGAAGATGTGACCGAAGTACGGGCGTTCGAGTTCGGGTTTCTGGCGGATGCGTGGATACCTAATACGATAGGGCCTCCCACGGACTGCTGGAATGACAGTCGTGCATCGGTACGTAATACGGCGGAGCGAAATTCATGCTGATGGGCACGACCTGGTTGGTCTTGTAGCCTTTCAGCATCTGGTCAAGTAGTCCGCGCTCCATGAGGTACTCGCGGGAAAGTCCGAAATTCTTCAGTTCCTCCCAGTTGATCATGGACTCGTTGTAGCGGTACTTGGGCTGCTGCGTGCCGTCACCCTGTGCGGCCTGCTGCTGTGTCTCATTTTTCTTTGCCATTTCTTCTTGATTTTGATTGTTGATACTTTGGTTTTCCTTGTCGCGTGGAACGATTTCGTATTTTTTGAGGAAGTCTTCCACGGCTTTTGTCTGCTTTCCGGCGGCGAGGTCTTCGATGGCCTGCTTTACTTCCGGGCTGTCCAGCGTGTCCGCCTTGACGGAGAGGATACCGAAACGGGTCGGGTCTTTGAGCTGGCTCCAGAAATTCTTGATGAAGTTCTCGAACATGTTGGCGTACCGGTCGATTTTCAGGAAGGAGTTGCTGTGTTCCTTGTCCGCCGGAACGGTGCTGTATTTCCCGTCCTTCCCGATTTTTGACACCGCCTGTAAAATCAGTTCCATCTTGTCGAGGATGAACACGATGTCACTCATCTGTTCGTTCTCGGTCACTTGCGGCTTCAGGGGTTCGTCCCTAACATTTTTCTTTGCCATAACTTTGAGTTTTTAGAGTTGATAACTACTATTGTCACCGCAAATATATATAGCAAAATTTGATAAATAATTGATTTATAATTAGTTGAACTACACATTACATCACTTGTCATCACGTTTCACCGCAGGGTGACAGCACGAAAACGAAAAAGGGAAAAAACAGAGGGAAAAGGGCGGGCCACAAGGTACGGGAAGGCAGAGAGAAACCGAAGCAGGGAAAGGGACGAAGAGGGAAAAAGAAAACCTGTATTATGCAGAGTTGAGAGCGAGCTGCTTTTGTCCCTACTTCCTTGTATTTCTCATAAGACAGGCGGCCGAAAGGAAAAGGATTTATGATAGGATAGATGTCCCAATTGGGACGGTCTGAATTTTATAAAGTACTCCCGTCAGGTTTTGTCTTGACCTTGTTCTATGCGTCGTAGGTCGCTTCGCTTGCTAAGTCCCGACCTTTTTACCCAACTCGGACGGCGATACCGGAACGTTTTTTCGAAGAAAAATTACCGTAGGGAATTTTTTGCACGAAAACCGGAGGCCTGAACGTGAAAGGTATCGTCCTCCGAGTTATCTTCTCAAAGGGACTTAGGGAGTGAAGCGTGACTTAGGATGGTTATTTATAGAAGAATATGGAAACAAGCTCTTGCATGATATGGAAAAGTGTAACGGGTGCATATAAATAGTCAGAAAATCATTACTTTCGCATAATCATTGCATGGAAGCGGTACTTTTCATATTCATTTTTATGGTATTGTTCATTTTTAATGAACATGGCTTAGAAATGAACATCCAAAATTTAAGTCTTATTTTTACGGATTATCCGCAAAAATCGGATAAAAAAGTTGTCTGTAAGAAATTAAAACGCTATTTTTGCAGAAAAGTAGCAGAATTATGATATTAAACTTAGAATTTAAGAATTATCGTTCGTTCAAGGGCACATGCTCGTTTACAACCGAACCGACCTCTTCAAAAGCAAAGGTCGAAAATCTGTGTGAGGTTGAAACTAAAGCAGAGGGTAACAAAAAGGCATTGAAAATTTCCTTGATTTTTGGTGCCAACGCTTCAGGAAAGACCAACATTATAAAATTCCTGTACGGTTTCAGGCGTTGGGTATTGAATCTGGATAACCGTGTCGGTGAAGATATCGCTTTGTACCAGCCTTTCAAATTCGACAGTGCAACGGCAGACGCACCGATAGAATTTTCTATGGAGTTTATTGCACAAAGAGTAAGGTATAAGTATGCAGTCTGTTTTTCCAGACTGCAAATCGAATCTGAGTCATTGATATCCTATCCTAACGGCAAGCAGACGTTACTTTATGAACGCACATTGCGTCCGAAGGATAAGGAATCGGACACCATCAAGTTCGGTTCAAGTCTTTCCACGTCCAAACCGTTCAACGTATTCAAGAACCAGCTGTTGATTTCAAAGTTCTTGAAGGATACGCCCTGCGAGCCTATAACCAATGCCGCAAAGTATTTGGCGGATATGGTTATTTCCAACGGTTTCCATGAAGATACCGTACTTGGGGAAGACAAGGAAATACTCAGGTGCTCTATTCCCGTCCTGACAACAAGAAGATGCTTGCTGAATTTCTGGCTTTCGCGGATACCGGACTGGCAGATTTTCAATTGGAAAAGCGAAGCGGCGATGTGGAAGTAACAAGCCAGCATGGGTTATACAAGGATGGCGAAAACATCGGAAAGACTGATTTGCCATTGAAGGAGGAATCCTTTGGAACAAGGGCGTTGTTCATCATCGGTTGCCATATATTGCAGGCGTTGCAGAGTGGCAGTCCGTTCTTTGTGGACGAGATGGACTCCGGTCTTCACTCTTACATTACACAGTTGATTGTTGATATATTCAGGAATGGACGGATAAACAAGAAGGATGCGCAGTTGGTTTTCACTACGCATGATGTAAACCTTCTTGACCAAAATACCATCCGTAAGGACCAGGTCTGGTTTACGGAGAAAGACAAGTTCGGCGTATCGGAAATGTTCACACTTTCGGACTTTGATGATGTGAGGGAAGATACCCTGTTTGCCAAATGGTATTTGAACAACAAATTTGGAGGAGTGCCTTCATTGCAATCATTGGAAAAACTCTTTGTGGAGGATGGCAAGAAATAACGAAAATACACGTCACAGCAACTATGTAATCAGGATAGTGTGCGAAGGGGACAAGACCGAGCCGCTATTCTTTACGAGCCTGTGCGACCTGTATTGTAAAGACAATGACGGCATGGATGTCCGCACCATTCCACAGCCTCACATTCCACAGGATGAAGAAACGGATAATTCCCCCAGAGGCAGTTACAAAGGGAAAAAGCGCAAAATCAAGACAGAAGGGAAAGACGCCGCTGAAGATGTGGTAATAACCGGAGCCCCACCGTTAAAGTGGGTCTTGTACGCACGGCAAATCTTGTCGGAAGGGGTTGACGAATCTTGGGCTGTCTATGACAAAGACAAGCATCCGAAGCATGAAGAAGCCTTGGCTGAAGCCGATAAGGTAATTGACGGGAAGAAAGTCAATATCGCATTTTCCAGCCGCAGCTTTGAATATTATCTGCTTCTCCATTTTGAGTACATTTACTATTGTTTCAATGAGACGGAATGCGGGGAAAAGATCCGGGGCAAGAAACACATATTTGAATGCGGCACTGGAAAAGAGCCCGAAAAAGACTGTGGCGGCAAGAACTGCATAAACGGTTACGCAAGAAAACAAGGATATTGGCAGGAAACCAAATCTTCAGAATCAACATTCCCTCTTGTCAAGGATAATCTGTTGAAAGGGATGGTCAATGCTTGCAGGTTAAGGGCTGAAAGTGACGCGAACACGGAAGAACCTGTTTACAACAGAAATCCATATACAAATGTGGATATCCTTATCGGCAGGCTGATTGGCAAGGAAACCGTCAGTTATGACAGCACATTTGAATATAAAGAACATGGCTGTGACTGGTCTGTCAGGTTCGGCAAAGATGGTTTGATTGTGACAAACAGCAAAGACGGGGTTGAACTTTTTAGAAAGGGAATGTTCGTCATATATGATTGGGAAGAAAAACTTGGACGTGAATTAAATGACAATGCGCTTTTGATTCAATCTGGTGAAATGAAACTGCTACCTTGCCAACTGGAACCTACCCAAGTCATTTCCATCAAAGTCACACCCGAGAAAGAGATATTGCTGTTACCTAAATTTGCCATATAGGAATTTAATAGTTGAATTTTGTGGTTTTTCTGCAAAAATTTAATTTTAATTTCGTTAATAAGAATTTTTGGTTTTCTGATTTTTGAAATCATGAAACAGCCATTAAAAATAAAGCGAGTCAAAAAAGTGCAGAGGTAATCATAAACTGATTACCTCTGCACTTTTTTGACTCAATACTGTGTATGGTACTATACAATTTAGGTGTGTATGCTCCACCCGTGAAACGGTCCTCCAATCATTACGGCAAAGGATCGGTCCGGCTTGCCATGATAGAGCAGCCCTCCGACAACACCTTTTGTCCCATCTTTCGCCACTTCCGCGAAACCGAATGAATATGGCGAGGAATCATAGTACAATTCTATTTCGCACCTGCCATTGGAATTGGCTTCCCATTGCTTGAGCCGCTCGATACATTTATTCAGCGTTTCGTCACCGATGCTCTCAGCATACTTGACGGTCTTTTCATAATGTCCCTGACATTCGATTCTCATATCCGATGTTTTTAAGTTGTTAGTAACAGTTCTTCGTATATCCCGAAACCAATGCATCCGGCTATGATGAAATCCTCTTTGCCCTTGTCCGCCAGTGATTTCAAATCTTCCAAGCTGTCGCAGTAGAAGAATATCTCATCGTCCTTTTCGTTGTCGGAATCCATAGCCAGCGCAATCCTCACTTCTTCCGTTTCCAGCGTGTCGCACCACCGGATAGTGCAGTCCGCATAATGAGGTTCACGTCCCTGCTCACAGTAGAATTTCAGGAAATGACTACCTATTTCCTTCTTGACTTCATCCGCCTTTTTCCAGGCACTATCATCCACGATTTCAAATCCGAGTCCTTCCACCAGCAGGCATGTTCCCTTGTCATATACCATCATGGTGCGCTTTCCCATGTGTTTTTCGCGTATTTCCGCCCAATTCGGCAAGTCCCAACGCTCCACGGTCCAGATCCTCGGTAATCCTTCGGGATGGAATTGTATTCGCTTAATGTTAGCTTTCTCATAGCAGGTAGTTTTAGTTTGTTACAAAAGTCACCTTGTAAGTCTTGCACGATTTCCCGAATGCCGGACGTGGGTTGAACTCCGTGCATGATTCCCAATCCACACTCATCGTATAGCCGTTCGGGAAATTCTCGCCGATGAACCGGCTTATCATCTCCAAATCCTCATTCGGCAGAAACAATTCTTCCTCGATGCCGTACTCCAATGCGAAAATCGCCCATTCGGGAATGTTGTCCCAAACGAGCGTCTGTCTGTTTTCCTTGTTCATAATGTCGATGTTTATTGCTGTGATACCATAAGGTTGTTGATGATGCCTTCCAGTTCCGTTTCCCATTTGTCCGTACCGTCCATGACTGACGGGTATGTCAATTGCTGCCACTGTCTGTAATCAAACAATTTCATTCTCAGCGGATAGTAGTCGAACAGTTTCCGGTTGCCAAAGAATACTCTCAGGTGGTTGGTTCCCACTTCCATCAGTTTCAGGCCGTAATTGTCAAGAATCTCATGGAATCTTTTCATCGGTGTGAAGTTGCTCCTCTTTTTCATGTCCTTTAATTTTTTATTGTTTGAATTTCATTTTGTTTCAACAGCACATTTTGTACAGGTCATCATCGGTCAGTGTGCATAGTTCCTCATCCGTGCAATATCCGTCAATCTCCTCATTCGCTTCCATCGCCTCATAAATGCCGTTACGCATATCGTTCACCAACTCATCGTACAGGCTTTTTACTGACACCCTGAAAATGTCATTGCCGACCTGAATTTCCCTGATTGGATAAGCTACCCCTTTCCAATAGGTCTTGTCAATGGTGATTGCTTCTGTATTTCTTTCCATGCGATCCAGATATTCCTTGCGGATATTGACTACTCTTGTATTGCTCATAACTTGTTTTTTAGTTAAACAATTCCGACCGGCGAGCCGGTATTTTATTTCTTGCCTGCCTTACCGTTCCGTGCCGGATTGTGCAAGGCTTTTCGGGAAAATACCGCAAGCGGAGCGCGGAAGATTTTCCCGAAAACCCGTAGGGCTCGACCTTGCTCAATCCAAAAGGCACGGGACGACCTTTGCAGGCTAAAATAAAAAAGCGGCCTTTCAATGGCTATTCATTATCCTTGTCATTTTCTTCCTGTGGTATCAGGTGTTTCAAATCAGGGTCGTTCTTTATACGGGTTATCTCATCCTCGATTATCCGCACCACGTCCGCTTTTATCTGGGAATAGTTTCGGTCTATCTGCTGTTGCATGATATCGTTGCCATCCGCATCCTTGAACTCGTTGATGACGGGAATTTTCTTGTAGGCTTTGGTCTCAGCCGCCACCTTTTCGTTATCGACAATAATGCGGGCATGGAAAATCTTTTGGTCAATCTCTTCCCCGAAGTTGTCTGCCACGCTACCCACGAACGTGCCCTGTGAGAGGTTGGCGATTTTCGATGCCGGAATGAGGGAATCCATCTGCGTGTTTATGGATGTGGAGGTGTCCTGACGGTTGATGGAGATGGACTGTCGCTGCTGGAGTATCTTGCCGAAGCGTTCTGAAAGGTTCTTGGCCGTTTCTCCCACAACCTGCCCGCTGAAGATGTTACCTACCGTATTTTGGATCACCTTCGCCTCTTTTTCACCGTAGTCACGTGTCAGCTGAGAGAAGTCCTGGAATCCGAGACAGACCGCCACCTTGTTGCTTCGTGCGGTGGCAATGAGATTGTCGATACCGCGAAAGTAAATCGTGGGCAGCTCGTCTATGATGATGGAAGACTTCAGTTGTCCCTTCTTGTTCACTAATTTCACGATACGGCTGTTATACAATCCGAGGGCTGCGGAATAGATGTTCTGCCTGTCGGGATTGTTGCCGACACACAGGATTTTAGGGTGTTCGGGATTGTTCAAGTCGAGTGTGAAATCATCGCCGGTCATCACCCAGTAAAGCTGTGGGGAAATCATCCTTGAAAGCGGGATTTTCGCACTTGCTATCTGGCCTTGCAACTGGTCTTGTGCGCCCCCTTGCCAGGCGTCCATGAACGGGGAAAGGTAGTTTTCCAAAGACGGATACGAGGTAAGAATGGTAAAAATATCGGCATACGGCTTGTTCAGAAATTCTATCGCGTGAGGGAACGTGCAGTATTTTCCGTCCTGGTAGATGCGCAAATACCATATAATAGCCGCCAAAAGAATAATCGGGGATTCCACGAAGAAATCACCCTGTTTCTGTATCCATGTCTTGTTCAAATTTAAGAGTATCGTGTATGCCGATTCGTAGGCATCGCTGATATCCACCATGAATTTCGGGTTGATTGGGTTACAACGATGGCTACGCCTCGGGTCATCGAAATTTATCACATAGAACTCCGGCTTTACCTTGTATTTATCCAGGTTCTTCAGCAACTCGTTATAGGCTATGACGGAGAGGTCATCGAATTTATAATCATATAGATAAAGTGCGAAACCTTTGGAAATCTGCTGTTTGATATAATTATTCACCACGGCATAACTCTTTCCCGATCCGGGCGTTCCCAACACAATGGAAGCACGAAACGGATTGATTATATTGATCCAACCGTCCCATTCCCGACCTTGATAGACAAACTTTGTCGGCAGATTCACGGAATACTCGTTCTCCATGAGCCGTGTCTCCTGCATGAAACTCTCGTTGACGGTGTTAAACACGTCCTCCATGAGGTTGTGTTTCAGCATCCGGCTTATCCACACGCCCGACATCAGCAGCAGGATATACCCGGCAGTAAGCGTTGCCGTGTACAAGGCGGCATTGACCATCGGACTGAACGGCAGGTCGAGCATCCACCAGTTCATGAAAAACAGTACCAGTCCGGCAAGGAAAGAGGCATATATTTTCTGCCATGTCATCTTTTGATTCTTTACGCCTTTTGTTCCCAAACACGATAGGGCAAGGAATATGACGGCAAATACTTTTGTAATGAGCAGGTTGCTGAAAAGCCCCGCTGTCCTCTGGAAATTCAGGAGTATCCTGTCGACTACACCGATATTGATACCCATATCCACGAATGAACGGTAGCAGTACCAATAGACGTGGATGACAATAAATACGATGGATATGGCACGCATGAACTCCATGACCTTGGCCAGTCCCCTCAAATCATCTTCTTGTTGCATAATGATATAATTTTAATGGTTCGTTTATAAATTCTGTAATCAGGATATTCCGTGGGAGCGGCGTTTCTTTTTCTTCTTGCGTTGCAGCCTGCGGGCAAGAGCCTCTTCCTGCGGGTCGGGACCGTTGGCGTCAATGCCAAAGATTCCGAAAGCCTGTTCGATGGAGCTTTCCATTTCGGAGGAGAAAACGCCTTGCCGGTCAAGGTCAGGCATAGGCGCGTCCAAATCGGGAATATTGACCGGACTGTTGAACAGCCGCTCGAAGGCATTTGCCGAGAACTCCTTGCCGAGCCGGGAGCCGTTGTACACCTCCCGGTTCTTGTGGTCGATGAAAGTCGCTCCATAGATACGTCCCTCGTCATTTTCGCGGAATACCGCATCAATGCCTTTTCCAGCAAGCAGACGGACGAACTCGTCCCTGTCT
This sequence comes from Phocaeicola sartorii JCM 17136 = DSM 21941, assembly GCF_000614185.1. Lineage (GTDB taxonomy): Bacteria > Bacteroidota > Bacteroidia > Bacteroidales > Bacteroidaceae > Phocaeicola > Phocaeicola sartorii. Next base: position 167,164 of record NZ_BAKM01000004.1, read on the forward strand.
CCACGGCATCCGTGCATGGCAAGTGCCACCTCGTTCCGTATCTTCGGTTGCCATTTCTTGTTCCGGTATTCACGGGCGTTGTACACGATACGCTTTTCCAATCCCTCGTAACCGTACCGTTTCCCAATAAGGAAGATTTGACCGGCGTACATACCGGCTTGCCCATATCATCAGTCATGGTATAGACGATGCCGTTATAAGGCGTACCATCGAACTCACCCCTGACCTGTTTCGCCTCGATGTTGAAACAGGAGAGCAAGGCACTGTACTCGCCGAAAGACTGGAAACGATACGTGCCGAACACGCTCTTCACGATATTGGAAACCTGCCGTTTCACATCACCGCTTTGGTAGTCCGCCTTCTTCATGTACGGTTCCAGCAACTCCTTCCGCTTGTCCTCCACCTGCATCAACCCGAATTTCTTTTCCAGCTCCCGGCAGGCTTTCATCGAGCGGTTCCACTCGTAGGCGTCGTCTATCTTTTCCCCTTTCTCGTTCACGCAGGTGGAGACGATATGAATATGCCTCCGGTCTATATCCTCGTGTACATATACAATGTAGGCTGGTCGCCGTACCCCATTTTCTGCATGTATTCCTTTGCCAGTTCCGCGAATTGAGCGTCCGAGAGGCGGTCATCCACAGAAGGGTTCAGGGAAATATGCAGGATGGGCTTTTCCGTGTTCTTGTTGGCGAGGAGGTAGTTCTCAAACGCCCAAAGGGTCTGCTGCATGACACGTTCCGGATTGCCTGCCACATCGGTAATCATACGGTTTCCCGCAATGATACGCGCGGTGGTGTCATTCACTTTCTGCTGGTTGTAGGTGATTGCTCCGTAGAGCGAGACACCTCTGTTGATTTTCGCCACCATGTCATTCCTCCTCCCTTTTCCTCTTTATCAGATAGGCATCCTCAAATTCACGGGTCAGTAGGATAATCCGCTTGCTCAGCAGCACCAGATCTATCGTCGCCTTTTCCAGATTGCGTAGCAGGGCGTAGGCACGTTTTTCCCCGAAGTTGTTCTTGACAGCCTTCACCGTCTGGTTGTAGTTGTTGCCGATGCTCTGGAACTGGTGATAGAAATTGGTCAGGCGCATGTAGTAGTCCATTGGCGCCTTGTCGATTTTTATCACCTTGATTTCTTTACCGAAAATTATTGTCTTGATAAACTTGGAGCGTTCCTTTAATCCTGATTTCTGGAATTGAATGTCAAAACGTCCGTTCTCTTCCGAGTTCAACCGCACTACATAACGATGCACGGCAGGGTCGGATTTTGGTTTTCTACCCACTCCTTTTTTTGATTTTTTCCTCTTGTTTTCTTCCATACGCATTGATATTTTCAGTTTCTAATCTTCTGTCCCGGATTCACGACTTTGGAGTGAATCCTTCCCGAGCCGCCAGGCGAGTGCAAGTTGTTTTGAGTGCCCGAATTTATTTCGGGTGCCTCAAAACACAACTTGCTATGTTCGCTTGAACATGAATTTTCCTTCCGTCAAATTGTGTTTGACCCTCCGGCCTCATTCTTCGGCTTCGGGAAAGCCCCGCAGCGGTGTCCGTTCCGTTGTCGGTGCAAAGTTACGGCGGTATATACTGTTGTAAAATAGTGAGTTATATGCAACGTGATGACAAACGATGACACAGGTCGTCACCTCCCTTGAAACATAGTGCCGGTATGAAAAAATACCCTTTTATTTGCAGCGTGAACGACGGGATATGTGCAGTAAAGAGTGCCTGAACCACTTACTGACTGACTGTCTGAATGAGTGAATGGATGACTGGAATAATGCACGAATGGAGTACTGCACACAGGCAGTAAGGAATGTATGAGTGACAGACTTGTGACGTGCAGTAATGGCCGTCGGACTGAATGGAGTAAAGACCGTATTACGGCACATGTCCGGTCATTCATTCCTGACTGAAAGACTGAATCCAATTGATGTTTAATATAAAAAAGAAAAAGCAATGAAAAAAGACACAGTTTTAGTTGCCGTTTGCAACCAGAAAGGCGGAGTCGGCAAATCGACCATGACGATTATGCTCGCCGGGTATTATCATTACCTGAAAGGACTGAACGTGGCTGTCATCGACTGCGATTATCCGCAGTACAGCCTGGTACGTATGAAAGAAAGGGATATGCGCACCGTTGAGCATAGCGAGTATTTCAAGCAACTGATGGTTTCCCAATATGAGCGCATCAATAAGAAAGCCTACACGATTGTCGGCTCAAAAGCGGAGAACGCCCGTGATGCGGCTGAAAAACTGAAGAAAAATGGTGACTACGACTTGATTGTCGTGGATTTACCCGGAACCGTGAACTCTTCGGGCGTGATCAACACCATCGTGAATATGGACTATGTGATTACACCGATTATTCCCGACCGTATTGTAATGCAGAGCAGCCTCTCGTTCTCCACCACTGTTTGGGACTATGCCAAAGCGAATAAGGATACTCCATTGCAGAAATTCCTCTTTTTTTGGACCCGTAAGGATACCCGTGCTTCCACGGAGGTCTTTGATGCATACAATATCATCCTGCAAAAATTGGAGTTTACGGTATTAGATACCGTCATCCCGAAGACCAACCGCTACAACAAGGAACTGTCCTTGGCTACCCGGAACTATTTCCGTTGCACCCTGTTTCCGCCTCCCGCCAAACTGTTGAAGGGAAGCGGACTGGCAGAGCTGGCAGAAGAACTATTGACAAAATTAAAACTATAAATACCATGGCAAAGAAACAAGTAACCGTGAATGAAGAGATGATCAGAGGCATTATGGCCGGGGATATACCCAATTATGGGAAAGAAGACATATCCGTGGATGATGCAATGACCACTGATGAATCCGACAGGAATGAGTGCGGATCGGGAAATCCCGAACCTGTACCTGCCGAGAAAAGCACCGGCAGACAAAAGAGACGGAAAGACGGTACGGATTCGTACCGCAAGCAGTTCCTCATGGGAGGGAATGTTCTGCAAAGGCAGCAGGCTTATATAGGTATCAACAATTACCTGTTCATACAGAAGTTCCTGTCGGTTGTAGCCCCCAAGGTCAGTATGTCAAAATACATTGATGATGTACTTACCGCCCATATAGAACAATACCAGGAGGAAATAGACAGCCTCTATCACAATCAAATCAATAATGAACCTTTATACAAGAAATGATTATGGAACAGTCTTTTGACATTTTGACTACCGTTGTCAGCGGTACTGCGGTATTCCTTTTAGTAGTAACAGCCATTCATGCTTCTGCAAGGCTTTTACAAATGACTTTCGGCAAAAAATCCGGTTTGAACCGAAAGGATACAAAACCGGAAAATCATCCTGAAAAAAAGGAAGAGCCACCCGGCATTGATAAGCAGTGTGCCATTTACAAGGAAAAATACCTTACTTGTAAACCTTTGGCAAAGCGGGCACATGTCTGTATCGAGCAGGAGAATGTCAGCCTGATCAAGCAGTTGCTTCTGGTCATCGAACCCAAAGCGAGCATATCCGGCTATATCAATAATATAGTGAACGAGCATTTGGAAAAGTGCAAACCGGAGATTATAAAGTTGTACAAAGAAAAGAAAGCTGATTATGGAAACTAAAATTCATTTCACTGTCAAAGCCTTGTGCGCAGCCTTTATCTTTTACCAGTTGTGGATATTCATCTTCAGCCGGCAAATGTATGACGCATGGGAGAAGGTCTGCCGTATGATGCGTATAGCCCGTATCAAGTTATGGAAATGCCGTAAAGAGTATCGGATATACCGGGAAAAGAAGGCGGAAAAAGCCAGAAAAAAGGCAAGGCGTAAGAAAAAGGTGACGGAAACAAAAGTGGCGCAAGAGAGCCACGGAACAGTAGCGCGGTCATCTCCGGCGGACGATAACGATGTTATCGGCAAGACCAAGATTGTCTATTTGGAAGACCCGGAAGTGGCAAGAAAAACTCCTACACGTTCCGAACCATTGGTTAAGGAACCCATAGAGGAAGATGAAGAAATCAGACCGGAAGATGTGGCGCATGAGGACAGAGGGCTGGCCAAAGAGGAGATGGAAGCATTGATGGCTCCTGTTAATTCCGAACCTGACCCTGAATTCAATACGGCAATGACATTCGAGGAAATGAACAATGTAGTGGAAGTGCTGACTTCTGAAACCGGGGATGAACAGAAAGATTTCCGTGCGAGCATGACAATTTATCACAAGTTATCCGGTACGGAAATATTGAACCTTCTGGAAAATGAAATCGGCTGTCAGCAGAAAATAGAGTCTTTGCTCAACGAATATCTGGATGAAACGGGCAGACCGTTGGCAAAACGAAAGGCCGCATCCAAGAAGGTGGAGGCTTTCAACATAGATAAATTCGTTTAATTGTTTCTTTTTGCTGTCATAGTTTTTGAAGGCACGTCGATGTGATATCGGTGTGCCCTTTTTTAATATATGAAAATATCATCGGATAAAATTCAAATAGTCATATCATTATCATAATGGCAAGATTCGTACCTTTGCAAAAAAACGAATGATTATGGCAGTGACAAAAGCGATATTGGAGAAATGGATGGTGGCACAGAAACGCCACCGCCTTTCCGACAAGCAGGTGCAGATGGCCCGTGAGCTGGGATTGAACCCTGACAAGCTCGGAAAGATAGACAACCACAAGCAGGAACCGTGGAAAGCCCCGCTTCCGCAGTTTATAGAGCACATCTATTTCAAGCGGTTCAAGCGTGAGGAACCGGAAACGGTCAAGCCGCTGAAACAGATTCTGAAAGAAATGGAGACCAAGAAGAAACTGCAAAAAGAGAAAAAGGAGGAACGGAGGAAACAGCGTGCCCTCTCTTCCGATTCCGCAGCAGAGTAAACAGCGTTCACATGACATGAAGCGAAGTCTGAAAGCCGTCCGGTTTCCAGGCTTCGCTTTTTTTTGTGATTCGGACAAATTGTCGCTTTTTCATTCCTCATGAAGAGTGCCCGTTTTTTATCTTCTGTTTTTTTCCTTCCATCGCTACCCAAAATCCTCTTTTTCATCGTGTGGAAAATCCCTGCCGGTGTAACGTGACGACATACGATGACACGCATCGTAAGGTTTGTAAATCAATGAATTAAACACTATATATTCGCTGTCGAAATGATTTTTTGTCTCACCAATTAAAATTTTCGACACATGAAAAAAAGATTCTTTTCGGCAGCTTTCATGCTGCTTGCGACAGTCGGGGCTTTCGCCCAGGGTAACGGTATCGGCGGTATTACAGAAGCCACCAACATGGTCACCTCGTATTTTGACCCCGGCACCAAGTTGATTTACGCCATCGGAGCCGTCGTCGGTCTGATCGGGGGCGTGAAGGTCTATTCCAAGTTCTCGTCGGGCGACCCTGACACCTCGAAGACTGCCGCCAGCTGGTTCGGAGCATGTATCTTCCTTATCGTGGCTGCAACCATCTTACGCTCATTCTTCCTGTAACATGGCGAAGTATCCGGTCAACAAGGGGATAGGCCGCAGCCCGGAGTTCAAGGGGCTCAAGAGCCAGTACCTGTTCGTCTTCGCGGGCGGGCTGCTCGCCCTGTTCGTGGTGTTCGTCATCATGTACATGGCAGGTATCGACCAGTGGGTCTGCATCGGTTTCGGTGTCGTTTCCGCTTCGGTGCTTGTCTGGGCGACATTCCGAATGAACGCGAAGTACGGCGAATGGGGGCTTATGAAACTCCACGCGCTGCGTAGCCATCCCCGCTACATCATCAACCGGAGGAAGTTCCTTCGGTTGATTTCTCCAACCTCAAAAAAAGGAAAAGTATGAGAAACGTAATGAAAACAGCGACGCTGGAAAGCAAATTTCCGTTGCTCTCGGTAGAGCACGGGTGTATCGTCAGCAAGGATGCGGACATTACCGTGGCCTATAAGGTGGAACTGCCCGAACTTTTCACGCTCACAAAGGCGGAATACGAGTCTGTCCATTCGACATGGGCGAAAGCGGTCAAGGTGCTGCCGAACTACAGCATCGTGCACAAGCAGGACTTCTTCATCGAGGAAAGCTACCGTCCCGACATTTGCAAGGACAACCTGAGTTTTCTCAGCCGCAGCTTCGAGCGGCATTTCAACGAACGCCCGTATTTGCAACACACCTGCTACCTGTTCCTGACCAAGACGACCAAGGAGTGTAGTCGCACTACCAGCAGCTTCAACGCCCTCACACGGAATTTCATCATCCCGAAGGAAATGACGGACAGGGAGACCGTCACCCGTTTCATGGAGAGTTGTGAGCAGTTCGAGCGTATCGTCAACGACAGCGGCCTCCTCCGCATGACACGCCTGACGGATGAGGAAATCACGGGAACGGACACCTCTGCGGGAATCATCGAGAAATACTTCTCGCTCTCGCAGGAGGACACCGCCTGCTTGCAGGACCTGTCACTCGGTGCCGGGGAGATGAAGATAGGCGACAACTACCTCTGCCTGCACACCCTTTCCGACCCGGAGGACCTGCCCTCAAACGTGGCTACCGATTGCCGCTACGAACGGTTGTCCACCGACCGGAGCGACTGCCGCCTCTCCTTCGCTGCGCCGATAGGCATCCTGCTCACATGCAACCATGTCGTGAACCAGTACCTCTTCATCGACGATTCGGCGGAGAGCCTGCGCAAGTTCGAGCAGACCGCGAGGAACATGCACTCGCTTTCCCGTTACAGCCGTTCCAACCAGATCAACCGCGAATGGATTGAGGAATACCTGAACGAGGCGCACAGTAAGGGGCTGACTTCTATCCGGACACATTGTAATGTCATGGCATGGAGCGATGACCGGGAGAAACTCAAGCGCATCAAGAACGATGTCGGCAGCCAGCTGGCACTCATGGAGGCGAAGCCGCGCCACAACACGGTGGATGTGCCGACGCTGTTCTGGGCGGCGATACCCGGCAATGCCGGTGATTTCCCGTTCGAGGAGAGCTTCCACACCTTCATTGAGCAGGCGTTATGCCTGTTCATCGGGGAGACCTCCTACAAGGACTCGCTCTCGCCCTTCGGCATCCGCATGGTGGACCGGCTGACGGGAAAACCCGTCCATCTGGATATTTCCGACCTGCCGATGAAGAACGGCACGATTA
>NZ_BAKM01000003.1 GCF_000614185.1 Phocaeicola sartorii JCM 17136 = DSM 21941
ACCCAAGCGCACGGCTATTCAGGAAACGGTGCTGGATGCGGTACGCAGCTACAACGAGGTGATAGAGATTGCAGGAAAAAGTACCGTGCGCACGGTGTACGCCCTGCCGAAGTTCACCATTCCTGACGACAAGCTGCTGTTGGTGGAACTCTACGAGAAGAACGGCGGGCGGCATCAGGTCATCCGGGTGGAAAATTCCGACATAGTGAACGCAGAAGTGATTAACGAACTCAAAATCAAATAGGGAATGAAGAAACACATTTTTATAATGATGCTCTTTGCGCTGTGCCTGACCTCGTTTCAGGCACACGCACAAAGATACCTGCCGGGCATGAAAGGCTTGCAGGTCACGGCGGGCATGGCGGACGGGGTGCATTGGAACGACAACACGGATTTTGCCTACCATATCGGGGCGGCGTACAGTGTTTACACCAAGAACGCCAACCGCTGGGTGATTGGCGGGGAGTACCTGCACAAAAAGTATGACTACAAAGATATGAGAATACCAGTCGAACAGTTCACCGCAGAGGGCGGCTATTACCTGAAATTCCTATCGGACAGGCGAAAGACCTTTTTCCTCTCGCTGGGACTGTCGGCACTCGCCGGGTATGAAACAAGCAACCGAAGCGAAAAGCTCTTACCGGACGGCTCTACCTTGCTGGATAAGGACTGCTTCGTTTACGGCGGTGCGCTGACGCTGGAACTGGAAGCCTACCTGACCGACCGGGTGGCTCTGCTACTGAACGCAAGGGAACGGGCGTTGTTCGGCTCGGACATAGGCAAGTTCCGCACGCAGGTATCTGTGGGACTGAAATTCATTATCAACTGACCGCTATATAATAATGTATATGAAGAATGTAATGTATAAAATCATCATGGGCTGCTACATCGTGGCCGCCCTCGTGCTTGTCACCGCCTGTAATGACAACTTGGATATTCAGCAGGCATACCCGTTCAGCATCGAAACGCTGCCAGTACCCAAAAGGCTGAAAGTCGGGGAGACCGCCGAAATACGCTGCCAACTGGTGCGTGGCGGCTATTACCAGCCGACTACCTATCAGATAAGGTTTTTCCAGCCGGACGGCAAAGGGAAGCTGGAGATGGATAACGGTACGGTGTTCCTGCCCAATGACCTTTACCCGCTGGAGAAAGAAACGTTCAGGCTCTACTACACCTCCGCATCGACAGACCAGCAGACGATTGACATTTATATCATCGACAGCTTCGGACAGATGCAGCTCCTATCACTATCTTTCAATAGTGATAGGAGCGAAAACGAATAAACTGTTTTGAATGAATATGTTAATAAACACCCAGCAAAATATTGCTGGGTGTTTTATTTATGAGTAATTTTGTATCCGATAATCTATTTTGACCTTATGGAAACAACAGATAATTCGTTTGATAAACTTCTGATGAAAAAACGATTTTATATAATTATAACACTTCTTTTTGTAGGCATTTTTGCCTATATCTTTAAATGGCAGCATATTATTCATTGGTTTGATAATGAATATGTTGTTAACCATGAACTTTTAGGAACATACGGAGACTTTATAGGTGGTGTGTTGGGAACTATATTTGCGCTTATAAGTATTCTAATATTAATTCGGACTTTCAACCAACAACGAGCTGTAACAGAAAAGAATAAAGAACAAATAGAAAATCAGCGATTTAATGATTTGTTTTTTGAGTTATTAAGATTATATCAATCAGAAATATCTGAATTATGTGGAACAATAGTGCGAGAAAGAGGCAATGAAAAAATAACCATAAATTATAATAATAAAGATTTTTTCGATTTTGAAAAAGAATTGTTACAACGAGCTTTTCAGCCAACCACATCCTATGAAGGAAATATAAGAGGTGCTATAAACTTATATATGCTTTTTTATATTAAGCATAGGACAAAAGTTGCAGCATGCTTTAGAACATTATACCGGATATATGATTTGCTGGATAATGCAGAGTTAAAAGAAAAAGTAAAAAAGAACTATCTTAAAATCATACGGGCTCAACTAACAGATAGTGAGTTATTCTTTATTCGGTATAATGGAATGACTTATTATGGAGATAATTTTACCAAATATATAAATAAGTACAATATTCTCAAACATCTTCCTGCATTTGATTTGTTAGAATTTAAAGATTGGTGGAAAGACCTAAACAAAATTGAACGTACAGGAATTAATATTGTTTTTCATAATAGTACAAGACTTCTTAGGCGAATATTATTAAAAAGAGATTCTGATATTGTATTCCGAATTCCGGGTAAAAATCTAAAATATGGATTTGAAATAAAAACCAAAAGTAATTATGAAGTCGAGATAACATTACAAATTGACAACTCGCAAAAAAATAATATTATGGAATATGTTGGGTTTGAAAAATTCACGAATAAAAGAATACAAGCTTTGTTAGATTGTTATCTTAAGGAAATTTTCTTATATTCCAATTTTGAAAAATTCAATAAGGAGCAAGATTTAGAATTTTACTCTAATCCTATTATTACTAATGGCGCTATCTGTATTATCAATAGTGGAGTGAGAAATACCCAAGGTCAGGCATTAAAAATAAAATGATTTATTTTTATGGGTTTCTTTGCTACTTTATTTTCCGGTACTCACGAAAGAAAGTAGCGGCGGCAAATAGCCGCCGTTCTCTATCAACTAGTTTTAAGGCTCTTTATGGATGTGTATTTCTCTAACCACACCTTTACCTGTTCCATATTGTATTCGCCCGTAATGATTGCCGTATGGTCGTTTATGGCTACAAACCGGACACTCTCGTAACTGTTTACCCAGCCTTGCAGGGAACAGACACCCCACGTTGCAACATCTTCAAAAACACTGCGGTCTATTTGGCTGATTGGCTCGCCGAAAACTACCGTCATTATCTGAAAGTCCGGCTTTTCTACCAGCAGTTGCAAATGGTGCAGCGTGCCGAACTCGTCAATTTTGCGCCCCCACGCCCACACATCATTATACAAATCATCGCCCCACTGGTGCGGATGGTCGAAACGGACTTTTACCTCTATGGTGTGTTCGTTTTCTTCTGTGTCCTCGATAACGCCCGTTACCATTAAGCCCGTAAAAATACACTCGCAACGCTTGCCGATAAGCTCCTTGTTCACTTCTGTCGTTTTCATATCCCTAAATTTTACTTGTTACTCTGTTACTTTTTCGCTATCCACTCGTCACGCCTGCGGCGGCACTCGTCCAGTGTTTTGGCTACCGTGCTGAAAAGTTTGCTGTCAAAGTGGCGGTAGTCATATTGAAAATAAATCTGTCCCCTGAAAGCCCCTAAACAGCATTTCACGAACTTTTCTTCTCCCGGTGTTTGGGTAATGCTTACCCCGTTTTTGTTAAGTGACTGCATGATGTTCTATTTTTTTATGGTTATAGACTTGGTTGTTTTTAGCGGGCAGGGCTTTGACACCCCGCCCGTATTGGTATTTGGTTATGCCGCACGAAACACAAAACCGTCATCAAACCAGTAATCGCACATAAACAGGTCACGGGCGAACTTTTCATAATCGAAATAGGTCTTTGCGAACTCCGGCAGGTCGTAACATTCTTCTATGATTTCATAGGCGAAATCTTCTTCATCGTCATATTGACCCCGATACTCGTCCCGGAAATCACGTATAAGGTAGTCCGCATCTTCCTCGCTCAAATCATGGCTTTTGTAGTTGCACCACACGAAAAAGGCTTCCTGTTCGGTGTCGTCCAAATCCTCTACCGCATCACGCAAGGAAAAGAAGTTTTCAGAAATCCAGCTTTCGGAAATCAGGACTTCCGGGATATTCTCGTAATCCTGAAACATATATTCCGCATCTTCCTCGTCCTTGTGAAGTTCCCGGCAGGCTTCGTAAAATTCTTCCTTGCCCGAATAGTCCGAAAGGTCAAGCCATGCGCCGGACAATGAACCGTTGTTATACTTGCCGTAAGTGCCTACATAAACTTTTGCTTCCGATAATACCTTTGTTTCCATATTGCTGTAATTTTTAAGTTTTTAATTTTATGCGGATTCGAGAGGTGAGGGAGTTGAAGTTTCACTGAACTTTTTTCCTGTTTCCCGTAAATCCGACTTTTTTTATGCGTCTTCCGGTCGGGTCGGTCGTTTTCGTTTCACATAGGCTCAAAAGGGTAGTGTTTAGAGTTTGCAAGGTTTTGGACAAAAAATACCTCGCAAGGCAGGGAAGATTTTTCGCCAAACCGGAACGGCTCGACCTTGCAAAGTCGTGAAGAACACGTAACTACCTTTGCCTATTGAAATGATTAAAACGACTGTCCCGGCTGGGGGACTGCGTAAGAGGAAGATTTACATTTAGGGAAACAGGGGAAAAGTGCCTGTTCTCTTTCGTCCTTTAGGGAACACTCCATACGGGCGGGAAAGGCAAGGGTATGGCAAGTTTACCTTGCGGTACGCTTGTGCGGGTTTCCAACGGCTCTTTTCACGAAATACAGTCAGCCATGCCACGCACGGTTGGCGTTTCGGGGAATGTGCCAGTTGGAGAAAGATAATAATTACAAGTATGCAAACTATCCATTCACTGGAAATCGAAGTTGTAGGCTATTCAATCCATTAAATGATTGATAATTCGTATCTTTGTAAAAAAATAGTTTATGAAGAAAATATTAAAATTTATCATGGCAGTATTGCTATAATTATATCTGTAATAGCCCTAATTATTAGCTATTTATCCTACTGTACATCAAAACAGAGTTTTGAGTATGGAATTAGTAAAGATATGATAATTCATACGCCAGCAATAAAAGAAAAGATAGATTCACTTGAACTATCTTTTAACTTAAATAATGACAATTCAGAATTACAAGGTATTTGTATAACCTTGCCCAATAGCATACAAGAAAAACCAATATTTGTCAATACTAAGCCTATTAATTTAAGTAAGCACTATTTAGAACAGTTAGCTAAAAATTATCTGTATGAATTTGTAGAAGCCAAAGATTCTGTGGTTATAGTTGGAACTTTTGCTATACCCATAATAATTGATTACTCTGCAATAGTGTACGGATTCCCTCAAACTCTTAGAGAAAATAGACTTTTAGTTTTTAATTTACATTTTTGTGACAACATTTTAGATTTAAGTTTTTCCAATACTTATTTAATTAGTAGATGCGGATATCCCCTAAAAAATCATACTTTTTATACAGGTGTTTTTTCTTCTCCTTTGGAAGAAAAAATTAAAAAACAAGACCAAATAGATATTCAGGAATTACTAAAAGGTCAGTTAGACGAAATTACACATAATTTTAAGCAAAAATGAGTGCTATTTTAAGCGTTTTTTCAAATAGGGAATTAGCTTTTCTAATTTGGTTAGTTATCCTATTGGTTTATTTTCTAATTAAGAACAGATGGAGATACCATTTGAAAAGAATTATAATATCTGCATTTACCCTCAAATTGGTAGTTATATATACAACTTTGGCTATTTATGCATCTATAATTGTTATACTACTTTATTTATTAAATATTTGGGGAATATTTCTTTTGAAAGATACAGTTGTATGGCTGATATTTTCTGCATTAGGTACTGCTTTTACATTAAATAGAATAAAAGATTTTGGTTATTTTACTGACTTAATTAAAAGTAATATTGCAGTTACAGCCATCGTACAATTCATGATAAATCTATATTCATTTAGTTTGATTACTGAATTGATAGCTCTTCCTGTTGTAGCATTTATAACTGCACTTAGCGTATATTCTGAATATTATACAGAGAATGGCAAAGATTACAAAAAAACGCATTCATGCCTAAATAAGTTGCTTATTATTATCGGGTTAGTTTATTTAGGATTTGCATTATACAAAACAATTATAGAATTTAATACAACTAATTGGAATGACGTTTCCCAACAGTTCTTATTACCTTTGATTCTAACGATTTTATTTATTCCTTACTACTGGGGATTAACATTATATATGAATTACGAAATAATGTTTGTTGCTATTAATGTAATATTTAGAGATAAAGACAAATATGAAAAATGTAAAATCAAATTTTATATACTGTATTATGGGCATTTAAATCTGAAACGAATTAATCGTATAAAGCATAAAATAGCATTCCTTGCATATCAAGATGCTGCTAATTATAAAGATTATTTCAAAAAAGCTGCACAAGCTCCATTATATACGAAATCTTCTATTACGAATAAAATGAAAATTAAACTTTTTAATAATATTGGTGGTTGCTGCAAAGCATTATCTGATTTGCAATTAGGCGAATTTAGTGAATGGAAAAAACTTGATGGATTAAATGAATTTTATAGTATTACGAATTATTACCTTATAAAAAAAGATGGGTTATCTAATTTAGTACTATCCTTACAAGGAGAAGAATTATATATCCATAAATTAGAATTATCACTATCAATACTATCTTCTGAAGAACGGAATTATGCCATATCAAAGTTTCAAGAATCTGTACTCAATATAGTAAGAATACTTTCATTAAGTTTACCGGATGATATATATAATTTCGCTAAAAAAAACGATTGTAATTATAGCGATGATATTTTCTCATTAAGTATTAAAACTGAAATTTTAGGAAATATGGAATCATTTACATTGGCTATAAAATCCAAATAACAGGTTGACGTATGAATAGTATATGATTGATGATTGTAAAATAGTATAAAAATATCGGGTAGTGATTGAGCTACCCGATAAATGAGAAGTTTAGCTACCGAAATCGTTACCTATTCGTCTTTGTCACGGTTATAGGTAACGAAACCTACCGGACGGCGTTCTTTCTGTTGTTTCGACTGGCTTAGAAGCTGGGTAAGGGCTTGGTACAGTTCGTTGAACTGCGCATCGGTGCTTACCTCCAATTCCTCGATGCGCTTTAACAGTTCCTCGTAACCGATTGCCATTTGGCGCATGAGGACAAAAGCCCGCATGATTGAAATGTTTACTTCTATGGCTACTTTGGAACGGAGAACCGAAGAAAGCATGGCTACGCCCTGCTCGGTGAAAGCCATAGGCATGGCTACACCGAAGTTATAATCAGGAGGTATCACATTTTGTGATACCCCTATGGACAACAATAAGTTAGCTTCCTCTTTGGTGAAAACAAACATAAAATCACTGGGAAAACGCTCGATATTGCGCTTGACCGCCTGCTTCAAGGCTCGTGTTTCCACTTGGTAGAGTTCTGCCAAATGATAATCGAGCATCACTCGGCAACCTCTGACTTCAAAAATTTTGTTTTGGATAATCTGTAAGTCCATAATCGTATATTTTAGGAGATTTAGTAATGTTGGAATAATAGTAAGAACTGGTCACAAATTGTGACCAGTTCCCAACAATCAAGATTACATAGCGACTTCCTTGTAAATCTTCTCGATGCCGACAAACTTCTTGTCAAGCCCCTGCATATCACTACCTATCTTGCTGTTAGTGATGCGGGCATAGATTTGGGTCGTTTCAATGTTCGTGTGTCCCAACATTTTAGACACCGTTTCAATGGGTACGCCTTTTGACAGCGTGGTAGTCGTTGCGAACGTGTGGCGGGCAAGGTGAAATGTCAAGTTCTTTTTAATACCGCATACATCGGCAATCTCTTTCAAGTAGGCGTTTAGCTTCTGATTGCTGATTATGGGAAGTATCTTGCCATTCGGTAACTTACCCTTGTATTTTTTCAAAATCATCTTGGGAATATCCAGCAGGGGAACATTAACGTCCGTGTTGGTCTTTTGTCGTTTTGTCATTATCCAAAGGTTGCCGTCAAAAGATTTGCGAATGTTGTCTTGGGTAAGTCCGGCTACATCTATATAGCAAGCCCGGTGAAGCAGGCAAAGATGAACAAGTCCCTGACGTGTTCCAGCCGCTCGGAAACCATTTTCTTTTTAAGGATAATTTTAATCTCGTCCTCTGTCAGATACCCCCTGTCCACTTTCTCCAGCCGGATTTTGTAACTGGCGAAAGGGTCGTTCACCAGTATGCCATTGTTGCGGGCAATGATGATGATACGCTTGAAGAACTGCATGAACTTGGCGGTGGTGTTGTAGCCGCACTTGCAGGCGGTACGCAAATACAACTCAAAATCGGTAATGAACATCGGGCTTATCTCCTTAATGGATATATCCGATACGTTGTACTTGCTTTGGATAAATTCAGCAAGGTGGCGGCGGGTGACTTCATACTTGCGGTAGGTCGCTATCGTCTTGGATATGCCGACCAACTGCTTCACATCGTCATTGTGCTTTTGAAACAGGGTAAGGATTGTTTCGTGGCTCTCGCTATGACCTAAAAACTCGTTCTTCACTTTCTCAGCGGTCACGTAGTTGTCACGCCGCTGCATTTCGTGGTAAATGGTGTTCAAGGATGCGTTTATATCATCCAGCATACGGTTTATGCGGCTGGCTTCCGCAGTACGTCCGGTAGCCTTGCACATTTTGCCGTCCCAAATAGAGGGTAACACGTCCAACTTGGTGTTAAAACGGCTTGCCACGCCGTCCACTGTGATACGGGCGAAAAGGGGGTACGCACCGTTGGCTTTCTGCTTGTCTTTCTTTGCGTAAAAGCAAATGTTGAATGTCGATTTCATAACTCACTTTTTAAGTTGCAAAACTATTGTAATTCTCTAAAAATGAGTTCTATGCAGACAAGCCAAATAACGACAGGACTTCGCCAATTTCGGACAATCTGTACCCCCTTTCCGTTTTTGTTTGTCGGGGGTACGAGTTAGGTTACGAACTTTGTCTTTTAGGGGCGAAAAGGTGTACTTTAAGGCAGACATAAGGGGATAAAAAAGTCCCACAAATCATTGAATTTGTGGGACTTGTCTGCTTTCTGTCCGGTATTGTCCGGTTAGTTCAGCGGAGAGACAGGGAACGATTAACTTTCATTTTCCCTACTCATTATCAGCATCTTACCAGAAGCCTCTACTCCTATGACACCGAATAATTCACCGCAAATATACTGCAACTTTCTTCCTGTTACACTCTTACTTTTGCAAAGGTAGTAAAAAAATGGCATAAATACAAATCAAACGCTTGATTTAACGAACATAACTTCTATAATTTTCTTCCAATAACAATTGCAATTTAGAAAGAGGATAAAGAAACTTACCACCTATAACAGTATAAGCTATCCCCTTTTCATCACGTAACTTTTGCAAAGTTCTGCTTGATATATGCAACACGCCACATACCTGTTCACCAGTCATATAAACCTCATTGGCGATAGGAACAGGCAAATCTTGAAATTCAAGTACCTCTTTAGAACATTTCTTAAGTATCCTCATCATCATTATGTACTCTTCTGACTGCTTTGTGATTACTCCATCCATATGTTATCTTGCTTTTTGAGTTAATACTCTGACCAAATCACTCTCTTTATACATATATTTGCCACCTATAAAAGAACACGGAATAATTCCGTATTCCCTATAGCTTTGCAAAGTTCGTTTGGAGATATTCAAAGCCAAGCAAACCTCCTGGGCATCCATTCATTTTTCCTTTTCAACAATTCCAAATTTCTTTTTAACAGCTTCAATCTGTGTGAATAAATCCTCAACCTGCTGTTTTAACCGTAAATACGCATTTTTCTCAATTACAACTAACTCCATAATAAATTTGATTTATGATTTTACTATTTGTGAAGCAAAGT
This sequence comes from Phocaeicola sartorii JCM 17136 = DSM 21941, assembly GCF_000614185.1. GTDB lineage: Bacteria > Bacteroidota > Bacteroidia > Bacteroidales > Bacteroidaceae > Phocaeicola > Phocaeicola sartorii. The sequence goes on from NZ_BAKM01000003.1 coordinate 9,646, forward strand.
AAAGCACATTTCCACATCCGACAAAACTTCCGGAATCAAAGTCACCCATTGGCGTACATTGTCCCCTAAAACATACCCTGAAATATTGTCATGTCATTTCTTTCCCCATATTTACTCAAAGTAAAAACTTTCAGAATCCCGATATAAAGGTGAAAGGCACATCACCGACATCCGCCGGCAATGCGCCTTCCAACCCTCACTTGTTTTCCGTTATCCCTTATATCCTTATACTTTTACTGTTCCGTAAAACTACTTTTTCCTTTATCTCCACCTTCTGCCGTGTATCGGAAAATTGCTCACGCAACAGTTTTCCGACCAGTTTCTTTGCTCTGTCCTGCATCTCGTCATTAACATTCCATCTGTTCCGGCCCAGTAATGCTCTTTCTATCCTTCAAATTTCTCATAGAAACTGAAATTATCAGGATACTCATCCATCAGTCCGTCCCTCGGATAACCCTTGTCCATGATATGAAGCAAGGTCATCCGGTCATAGTTATCCACGCTTTGGAACAGGCCAAGCCCCTTCTCATTGTCCGGCAGCCGGGCATAATTCTCCCACGTGAGTGAAAGGTCATACACCTCTGTCTGTACGCTTTTAAGAGCCGATTTATCAAGGTAGGCATCCGGTGGAATCTTCTCCAATAGTAACAGGGTATCGTTATCATCATAACAGAGGTTTATCTTCCCCGCCATCAGCGAAGGCCATCCCCGAAGTTCATACACGGTCAGCGACTTTCCTTCAAAGTCCGGCTCAAAGAAACATCTCTCGATATTCTCCTCCATAAAGGCCCCATATTGGTGGTTCCCTTCATAGTTCCGGCTGAAAAGAAGCCCCCCTTATCCGTTTCAACGCCCGTATAGAACTTGTTCCCGTGCCTCAAATCATCCAGCATATCAGCCACCACTACGGGTGATAACTTTATTTCCTCCCACATTTCCGAAGTGAGCCGGCGGGTATAGGTATCATCCTTCGAGAACGGTTCTGTTTCATTTCACAGGCAATACACCACTTCCGACAGAAGCTGGAATCTCTGTAACATAATCCCATGACTACATATACACTGCCGTCTTTTAGCGTTCCATTCTGTTCATTTTCCATATATCAAAGAGTTAAATGTTCATACTCTGTTTTTTCTTTTTAAACGGTATCCTCGTCTTCACTTCCGGCGGCGGGAACCGGGCATTATCCGGTCGCGCAACCGGCGGCGAGACAATCCATCGCTCATTGAGAAGCGGCGCACAGACCAGTCGCAAGTCTCCCAGCCTGTTGAACTTTCTCAGTGTGGGTGCCATGTCGCACCGCTTCGTGCAAATCCCGTATCGGAATATATCCGGTGAGGCGGTCTTGCAGTCCCCGATTTCCGCCCGAAATTTCGCGTCCAACGGTGCCACCTCATGGAGTCTTAATTCCTTTGGTTTTCGTTTCTCGTCCAAAAAGTGTACGGTCAAATCGTTCAAAAACTCTTCATGCGTTCCGACAGCCAACATATCAGCAAGCGGCTACGGCTGCATATCATGTGTGAAATCCACGAGGCCATCTGCCGCCTTCGCTATAGCGGCGAGCCCGTGGACTGACCTGCCAACCCCACACCTGAATATCCATCTTAAAAAAGTCGGGCAATCCCTATGCGGCTGCCCGGATTTTCAATATTTTTCCATACCTCTTTCACTCAATATGATTGTCTATTCATGCCAGTTCTACGAATTCACAGCCTTTCAACAACTTGGTCGGAGGCAACAACAGCGTACAGCGGTAATAGCTCTTGCTGCAGACGAACAGTTCCTTGTCGTAACGGTACGTTTCGGGAACGCTGGTTGCCAGCACCGTCAGCTTTAGCCGCTACATCATCATCTGATAGAGGTCGAACACCTCGGTATTGGCCTTGTAGTCTATCTTGTTCCAAAAGAAAAGGATATCTCTCAAGGGAATTTCAGGCTTGTTGCGGACATAGTCCAACACGATGGTCGAGGAAGAGAGGCTGCTCCGCATGACCATCTTACCCACCGTGATCGGAGTAATCACGTAATCATATTGCAAATAGTGTGGAACCCACCCTAAGCATTTACCCTACCTGACGTAACGACCAGTATCAAGTCGATAGTACTCTCTCTGTTTTTATCAACTCATCAACGGCTTCCCACACTTCCTCCCCCATGGCACCGATAATCGGATAGGCTTTCTTTCGGATGCGTTCCCATTGCTACTTTGCGGTATTCACTAGGACTTACACCATAATGTTTCCTGAATACTTCCCTGAAATATTTTGCATCACTGAATCCGGTTGCATCCGCAACTTCTATTATCGTGCACCTTTCCTGGATTAGCAGGTTTGCCGCATGTTGCAGGCGGATGGAACGGATGTAGTCGGCCGGTGCGTATCCTGTCAATGTCTTGAGCTTGTTGAAGAAACTCGAACGGCTCATGTGCTGGATTTCACAGAGGGTGTCCACGTTAAAATCAGGACTGGTAATATGTTCCATAACACATTCTCTCACGGTGGCAATGAATTTCCAGTCCAATGCGTTACTGCATCCTTCAGGTAACGGGCCGGTACCAGATTTTAGTCCGGCATATGTTTTTCGGAGCAATATCCGGTTGCCCAGTATGCTCCTGATGTTCGCCTTGAGCACATTCACACTGAACGGCTTGGTTATATATGCATCGGCTCCCTTGTCCAACCCCTTGAGCATATTTTTCTCATCGCTGAGTGCCGTCAGCAGGATGACCGGAATATGAGAGGTTTCAATGTCCGACTTGATGGCTGCACATAGTTCATCACCGCCCATCTCCGGCATCATGACATCCGAAAGGATCAGGTCCGGGTTATATTCCCTTGCCACGACCAACGCGTCGCGTCCGTTTGTGCATGATTGGACGTGGTAGTCCTGTCCCAAGAGTCTCTCAATGTATCCCCGCAAGTCATCGTTGTCCTCCACTACAAGAATACGTGATGAACTTTTGCCATTTTTCATCGTTTCCATCCGCAGTTCGGCAGAACACGTTTCCGGTTGTGGCGGGGCTGCATCTTCCGTCTTTGCCACTGTTATGAAACGTGCCTTGCGCAAATGCCTGTTTCCCATGGGGAATGTAACACGTACACAGGTACCTTCCCCTTCCGTGCTTGATATAATGATCCTTCCCTTATGCAAACGTACTAGTTTGCAGACCAGCATCAGGCCGATTCCGCTTCCCGGCACTTTCTGATTAACGGCATTGCTGCCCCTGAAAAACCTTCCGCCCAGATATTTCCTCTCCCCGGCGGGAATTCCAATCCCCGTATCACTTACCTCTATGCTCCATGTATTCTGTTCAGTGTAGGCACAAACATGGACATTACCATTTCGGGGGGTATATTTCAAGGCATTTGACAATAGATTCTTCAATATGGAATCCATTTTGTCCCTGTCAAACCAGACATTCATAAAAGGGAACTTACTTTCACATGAGAGGTTGACGTTTTTCTGTGACGCATATGTCCGGAAAGTTTCGCAAGTACTTTCCAAGTAGCTGTGCAGCTCATATTCGCCAACACTTAATTGTGAGGTGTAAACGTCCGCCCTTTCGAAATTGATCAGGTCGGTAACCAATTGCAGGAGGTTATTCACGCTTCTCAAGGCCACTCCCACGTTATCCGTCCCTTCCTCTTTTACCTGCTGCCTTTCCACCACTTCTTCCAAAGGAGCTTTTATCAGAGTGAGGGGGGTACGGATATCATGGGCGGTATTTATGAAGAAGCGTGTCTTTTCCTCCGATAGCCTTTTTTGTCTGCGCAACATGACGATCCTGACTGCTATTGTAACGGCTGATATGGCAAGAAGTGCATATCCCGCTATGGCCCATGCGCTCGCCCATGGTGGACGGGCGACAACCACTTCAATACTTTTCTCCTCATAAACTTTGTATTTTTCTTCGTTGGATATGGCACAGATACGCAGGATGTACTTGCCTGGGGAAAGACCGGTGACCTGTATCTGCCCGTCCTGCAACGGGTGGCTCCAGCCGTTATAGGCGCCTTCCAATTTCCATGAGTACAGAATGTTTGAAGGATAATCATAGTTAATGGATATTGCTTCCAGGGAGAAGCTGCTCTGGTCATAAGCCAGTTCAAGTCTGTAATTACCGGCAATGTCCTTTTTTAACGGCGACCCTTCCTCACCAGGATAGACCGGACGTGAAGAAACGGTAAAATCCCTCAGGAGCATCTGTGAGAACTGTGGAACGGGAATCTGCAAGTCAACCGGGAATATGACGATGCCATCATTGCTTCCGAACACAAGACTGTCCCCATACTGGGTTGCAGCGCCGGCATTGAAGCATACGCTCATCAATCCTTGTTCCGCCGTCCAGTTTTGGAAAGTCCGGTCTTCATACAGGAAAGTAACTATGCTGTTTTCCGTACCGAGCAGCAAGCTGCCATCCGGTCTTGGAATGACAATATAAATGTTATCAGAGACAAGGGCACAGTTTTCCATGTGGTACTGGTGTATAAATTTATCGTTTGCACCGTCATATACAAGCAGTCCCGCTCCTCTGGTCCCCACATATAGTGTGCTGTCCGCAGCTTGGTACAAAGTACTGACATGGACTGTCTCGACCGGGAAATCTATGCGACGGTAATCTCCCCGGAGCTTGTCCAGCAGGTATAATCCCATAGTTGTACCTACCCAGATGTGTTCCGCGTCCTTTTCCAGTATGGCGGTAATGGACCCCAGTCCCGGGTAGAGTCGTATGTCACCGGTTTCAGGGTTGATGCGTTTGAGATTACAGTATCCGCCTGACCATATATCCCCTCCGGAGTCCTTTATTATGTCACTGATATATTGGTCAGGGCTTATTCCCGCCAGGGAGGAAGGTGAGATGTACTCCACCATGCCTTTCTTCTTGTCAATCCTGTATATACCTGATGTATACCCACCTGCCAGATAATGCCGGGTAATACCTCACAGAGGCTCAGGAAGATATTGTTGTCATCGCCTTTCAAGTGCTCGGAACTGCTAAGGAAGGAAGTCCACTGACCGGTTGCGCTGTGAAGCAGGCTGATCCCGTTGCTGGTGGCGAACCACAGGTCACCCTCGCCGTCCCGGACTACATCATGGACCTGGTTATTGGCCAGCGAACTGTTGTTGCCCGGTGAATGCTTGAGCCATTTGTAACTTCTGTAACGGTCGTTGCGTATTGTAATCCCGATAGGATAATTGGCCATCCATATCCGTCCGTCTCCATCCACATAAATATCATTGATGTTGTTCCCGTTCATACCGTTATAATTGCTGTAGTCGGCGGTTATATAAGGCCGGGCGGAGAGAGAATCAACGTCAATCTTGTATACTCCCCTGCCTCCCGTGGCTACCAGCAGTTGCCGCTTTCCAAAGGGGGTGATTCGTTTGATTGCCACGTTCTGTAGCGGACCGTCCGCGATGATGGTTGAAGTCGTGTTCATTCCGTATGCTATAATTCCTTCCTTGAAGGTTCCTATGAACAGTTTCTTTGAATCTTGGTGGAAATAAAGCTCACTTACCGGTATACAGATACTGTCAGTATATGTTCCGACCACAGTTTCTAGGACACCTTCCTTTTCTATGGTTTGCAGTAACCCGTTTGATGTCCCTATAAAAAAGTTTGTACTGTCGGTCTGCGTGATTGCAGTAATATCGTTCGAGGCAGGGGAGTCTATTCTGTCCGTAGTGCCTGCGCGGGTATCATAGCGTATAATACTGTCACCATGGCAGAGCCAGATACGGTCATTACTGTCCATATAGGTACAATTGACGGTGCCTGATGTTACGTCATCCTGCAGGCCGTTAAGCTTGTAGGTCATAACAAAACGGTCACGGGCGGTGTCGTACCGGAATATGCGTCCTTTTCTACCCACAACCCACAGCCTGTGCCTGCTGTCGGTATATAGCCAGTTCAGGTTGATTTGCGGCGCCACCTCCATACTTCCGTCAAAGACGGCATAATGTTTAATCTTGCTTCCGTCATAACGGTCTATCCCTTCCTGGGTAAGGAACCACATGTAACCGTGCCCGCCTTTCTGGATGCGGAAAATTCTCCGGTTACTTAGTCCGTCCTCTATGCCCAGGTATTTATAAATTTGACCCTTGCAGGTAGTAAAAGTGGCTATTAGTAAAGGGAACAGAAAAAGCACCCTCTTTAAAATCTGAAAGTATGTCATTTGTAGTAAAAGTATGCTAAGTTAAATGTTACCCGCAAAATAATAAAAATAGTTTAAATTTAAAAAGGCAATGCAAGTTAGTCATTGCCTTTTATAATGCGGATATCAGTTGGCCCGATTTCGGAAAAGATATAACATGCTTAAAAATGACATCAACCTGTCATACTGTTTGGGGGACCGAACTTCTTACTTGATTTAATGAAATACTGTCAGATATCCACCCTTTCTTGGGTCTTCCTGCTACCGTAGGCGCCTGCAATACAGCACAATACCGCTCCGGAGAGAATTGCAAGGAACGAAATCAGTGCGGACCTCGCTGCGGCATCCGTTGCCTTATCGGCAGCCACGAGTGCCTCATGCTTGATTTCTTTCCATTCCTGTGCGGCTTTCTTCAGGGTCACCTCCAGTTTGTCTATCAGTTTGCCGGCTTCCATACGTGCATTTTCCAGCAGGTTCATATATTGGTCAATAGTTTTATTTGCTTCCGCTTTTGACATATTGGTGTTGTTTGCTATAGCTTTAGCCAAATCATTCCGGTCTATATTTTTGCTGATATTTTCTGTACGTTGTTTCAATCGGTCAAGGAAACTGTCAATGCTCTCATCCGCTTGTTGTGGGGAACGTACTATTTTTTTTACGGACGCTTCCAGGTCATCCTTCACTTCCGCCAGTTGCTTCTGCAGGTAATCCGGCTGAAGTTCCTTCACGTCGCTTTTTAGAAGTGCGGTACGGATATTCTGCGGTATATTCCCTTCTTTCAGGGTTGCATTAAAATCGATTTCTCCGAACAGTTCCTTTGCGTCTTCTGATAATGCTGCAACTCCGTTTCCAACGGTATCACCTGTTCCAGACAAAACGCTGCCCGTAACGGACGAGACCGCTCCAAGAGTATTCACCGTCATTTTTGCCGCACCGACAGCCAGAAAGATTCCCAGTACCACAGCCACAATCAGTGTGGTCGCCCAGACCAGAAATCCGTGTATCATTCCGTCCATACCGGCCAGTTTCCCGGCCACAAAGCCTCCTGCAGCCATGCCGGCAACCAGAATGATAGCGGATCCGATTCCAACAGCAGTGCCGATGCCCGCAACCGGGTGATCTGATAATGGATCAAACATAAACAAACCAATACTTGAATTTAAAATAGACAGTAACACGGATATTGCCAATACAGTCATGACACCGCCGAAAACACTGCCCCAGGACACTCTACCCTTCAGTCCTGCGAAACTTAATTTTTTCATAATTGTCAGGTTTTTAATTAATACTATGATTTGTATCTCTATAAAAAACAGCATTGAAAGAATATTTGTTTGATGAATATTTGTCATTTCAACAGATATTTGTGTTAAAAAACGCATGTATATATAAAGTTATATTTGATGCCGTTATATATAAATCCAAGAATTTGCACCTTATATATCTATGATGTACTTTCACTGCCAATACAGGCTTCTGACACCCTCCGACTTCTTAAATAGATGTTAAATCCATTTCTATTTTTCGAACCATCCTTTTTAACGGGCTGTTTTTTAAACAAAGGTTATGACAAAGTAATTCATTAGATTATGCACAGTCATAACTACACAACAGACAGTACAACGTGTGTGACATATTTATTGTATTACTATTAATTTATTTAATTATGAAAAATCTATCTTTGTTTTAGCACTAAGCATGAGTATTCTTACCATGCATGCGCAAAATGACCGTACGGCCCTTGAAGGCACACGCCCTGGTGATAACTGGTCTATTGAACTGAAAGCTGGTGCTGTAACCCCTTTGACTCACAGCTCCTTCTTAAAAAATGCCCGACCGGCCTTCGGATTCGGAATCGGAAAACAACTTACTCCTATATTCGGTCTAGGTATTCAAGGTATGGGATATGTAAATACCTCAGCCAGAAAACTGCATTTGATGCTTCCGAAGTGAGCTTACTCGGTAAAGTCAACCTGATGAATCTCTTTGGAGGTTATATGGGCGAACCACGCGTTTTTGAAATCGAGACTCTGACAGGTATCGGCTGGCTACATTACTATCAGAATGGCCCCGGTGATACAAATTCCTGGTCTACACGCCTTGGTCTGAACTTGAACTTCAACCTAGGTGAGGAAAAAGCATGGACATTCGGTATCAAACCAGCTATCGTATATGATATGCAAGGAGACTTCAGCAAAACTAAAAGCCGTTTCAACGCCAACAATGCCACTTTTGAACTGACTGCCGGACTGACCTACCATTTCATATGCAGCAACGGCTCACATCATTTCACAACAGTGAAGCCTTACGACCCAGTAGAAGTAGGCGAGCTAAATGATGCAGTCAACCGCCTGCGATCACAACTGAGCGACAAGGACATGCAACTGAGCAATGCCGTACAACAGGCCAACAACTTACAAAAGGAACTGGCAGATTGCAGAACCCAAGCTGCAACATAGAAACCGTGGTAAAAACCAACCGCATTCCAGAATCCATCATCACCTTCAGACAAGGAAAGTCTGTGGTTGATGCTTCCCAACTGCCTAATGTGGAACGTGTAGCCATTTACATGAAAAAACATCCCGAAGCTAAAGTCGTCATCAAAGGATATGCCTCTCCCGAAGGTAACCTCGCTTTCAATGAGAAACTGGCAAAAGCACGTGCCCAAGCTGTGAAGTCTATACTTGTAAAAAATACAAGATTAACGACACCCGCATTACCGCCGAAGGACAAGGAATCGGTGATATGTTCTCCGAACCGGACTGGAACCGTGTCAGCATTTGTACTATCGAAGAAGGCAAATAATCTACTACCGTAAACGGAAAGCAAATTTCAATAAAACGGCTTTCCCATTTCTCACTCCCCCCTTACTTTCTTCCTGTTTCTCAACAGGAAGAAAGTAAGGGGGAATTAACAAAATATATTATGGACTTACATTCAGGTTTACCCTATTGGATCGTCAGAAATTCCCTATTGGACTATTTCCACCCTTTGGAGGATGATCTGTCAACAGATATCGTCATCGTAGGTTCGGGTATAACAGGCGCTTTGATGGCACACGAATTGTGTCGTGCCGGAATAGAATGTTGCGTGATTGACAAACGCAGCATCGCAACCGGAAGCTCTGCTGCAAGTACCGCTTTACTACAATATGAAATAGACGTACCCCTCTGCCGGATGGCAAAAATCATCAGCGAAGAAAATGCAGCAACCGCCTATCATGCATGCCTGCAATCCATTTCTGATATAAAGAAAGTACTAAAGGAAACAGATGTCGATGCCGGATTTGAGCAATTGTCCAGCGTCTTTTATGCCAGCTGCTCGGCAGACAACAAACTTCTGGAACAAGAATACGAAATACGGCAAAAGCATGAATTGCCGGTCAATCTGCTCAAGAAACAAGAAATCAGAAAACGATATAAGGTGAAAGTGCCCGGCAATGCCCTGGTGAATGAAACATCCGCACAGATGGATGCCTACAGAGCTGCAACCGGACTGCTCACCTATCATATGAAGGAGAACGGTCTGAAGGTCTTTACCCATACCAACATAAAGAAGTGCACTGAAACATCTGATGGCTGTATCATGATAACAGACAAAGGAAATAAAATTAAGTGCGGATATGTAATCGTAGCCACCGGATTTGAGGCCGGACAATTCCTTCCCAAAAAAATTATGGATTTGACTTCTACTTATGCACTCATATCACATCCGGTAGCCCCCGAATATCTCTGGCCGGAACATTGCCTGATCTGGGAAACAGCCGATCCATATCTTTATATCCGTACCACCGACGGAAACCGTATTATTGTAGGTGGTGAGGATGAAAAGTTCAGCGATCCAGAACACCGTGACTCACTACTCAGAAAGAAAATCCGTATCTTGGAGAGAAAAATCAGAAAACTATTCCCCGATATCCCTTTCAAAACAGAAATGGCATGGTGCGGTACCTTCAGTAGCACCAAAGACGGGCTACCTTTCATCGGCAATTGGCCCGGCAAGGAACGAATATTTTTCGATCTGGGATATGGCGGAAACGGAATCACTTTCAGCATGATCGGAGCGCAAATAATTTGTCATAAGCTGCAAGATATTAAAGATGAACGTAGTCACGTTTTCGGCTATGATAGAATCGAAAAATATTGGTAAGACAGACAAGAAGAAAAGACCTCTCTCTCTGTGCATTCTTTTAGGTACGGATTTCACGGTTTTAATTTACCCCGCGTAATCCGTGCCTAAAATATTATCATAATGACAAGTCTCATATACTTTTGACATTACCTTTGTATACTCCTATACAAACATCCCAAAACAAAAATAAATCGGTCACTTCTATCAACCAACACATTTTTATTTTGGGATATTCCTATCTATTCAGCATAAACAGCTATGTGACCATCAATACCTTTCAAGACCGGTCCCCAGCCACTGTGCCATACGAGGCTTACCATAAAAGTAATAGAACAACAATCCTACCCAACTGGTCAAAACTACCAGGATAATGGCTATTAACCTTCTTTCCGCCGGCGCATGAATACGCCATATCTCTAGAGCAGCTTTGATAGTTAAGACCAATCCTATAATCCATATTACAAATCCAATCATAATTCTTCTTTATATAAGATATTACTACTAACAGAATGATATATAAAAAATCAATCAAGTTTTTTACTTGCTTCTTTTTTTACATCTTCATACCCTTCCTTTATTTCTGTCTTGGCCTTTTCAGCTCCTTGTTTGACATCTTTCTTCGCATCTTTCAACGCGTCCTTTACAGCATCAGCGCCATCTTGAACTTTATCGGCTACCTTATCCACTACAACTTTTCCGGTATCCGCCACTTTTTCCTTAGCTTCATCTAACAGGTCTTCCGTCTGACCGGTTATCTTATGAAAAACGTTACATACTTTTTCCTTCAATTTCTTGGCTTTTGAAGTACGTGAGAAACGATAAGCCAGAGTACCGATGACCGTACCTATTCCCAGGCCGATCCATAAACTAGAATTTCTATTTTCCATAATTAAGTTGGTTTTAAACGATTAAAATAATTAAAGTTCAATTTTCTTTCTGTTATAAGACAGAGAAGCGATCCCGATAACAATGTACCATAAAAATACATAAACTATTTTTTAAAGTAACACACTCAGTTCTGAGATTTACATGTAAATATATAGATAGATATATCATCCGCTTATTTCCAATATAAAGGCATATCCTGCGATCCTTTATTTTATTATCACTTTACCTACCTGCGGGAACTTGAAAAGAAATAAACTATTGCCCCGATGACAGAACTGGCTATTAGCCTGACCCGCAAATCAAAACTTAGACTTTTCATGGCTGTAGATTTTAATAATGAAACAATCCTGATATTTTATCCTTTCGTAACAATGCAGGTTCAGTCAGTTACGACAATGTAATATACCACTTGCTCCTTTCTCTACAAACTGGCAATTCAAATGTAACCAACTTTAATCCCTGCCATATACTAAAAACACAGCATTAAAAAAAATGGTTCGAGGCATAAAAACGGAATTAACATCATTTTTTGCTTTATAAAAAATTGAGAAAAGCGCTCGTATATTAACATCAAAAGTCTTTGTATATGTAACAATATATAGCAAACAAATGTAAGCAAACGTTTGTTATTTCCATTAAAAGGAGATCATTCTTCTTTTAAATAAATATTTTATTAACTAAATGCCTTAATTATGAAAAAATTATTCTTGCTGGCCATGATTGCATTGGCATCTGTGGGCATAAATGCCCAAACAGTTAAAGGTGAAGGCTCTTTGATGGGCAACATCGGTTATCAAACGAACTATGAGAGGTTCGGTTTGGGAGTACAAGGACGTTACGCGATAGCAATAATCTCCGGATTGCTCCGGATGTAACGTTCTATTTTCCTAAAGACAAGATTACCGGATTGGATGTGAGCGTGAATTTCCATTATGTATTCAATTTCAAGAAAGACGGTCAGGGATTTTCCGTATACCCTCTTGCAGGCATCGGCATGCAAAATAATTTCTATGGGAAAAAGAGTATGGAAGTAGACGGTAAAGAAATAGAAATAGACCGAAGCAACTCCACCAAATTCGCCTTTAATCTGGGAGGGGGTATTACACTACCTATCTCCGAACGTAGTTATCTGAATGCCGAGGCTAGGTTTATGTTTGCCAAGGATGACAATGTAGCTATCATGCTGGGATATGGGTACAGATTCTAATGAACTACCCCGAAAAGTTTGACAGTAAATTGTTTACTTATTTAAGAAAGAGTCCGATATTACATTGGGCTCTTTTCCTTTTAACCCAAAAAGAAATTCTTAACTATGGTATTATTCAGATGACTACTTTTACGAAGGTATGCTTTGTATGACATGATATTCTTTAAGTCGTTTATGATACCCCCAGTGCTGATATTACCATTATTAACCGGAATGCAAAACAAGGCCCTCCAATTGTCAGGTCTCACGTATTTCAACCACTTTCGTTGCTACCGCATATTCATCCGGGAAAATTTTGCTTCCCATTTCATTAGCCCATGCTTTAGTGAATTCTGCACCTGCGTAGACAATAATAGCAGAATAATAAATCCATGTAATAAAAACAACCATGAATGCCGCTGCACCATAGATAGTTCCTACATTCGCAATTCCGATGTAAAAGGATATTCCCCATTGCCCTATCAACAACAATACCGTTGTCACTACAGCTCCAATAACAACATCCTTACTTTTTATTTTCGCATCAGGCAGAACCTTGAAAATCAATACAAAAATAATAACCGTAACACCTATGTTTAATACTTGTCCCACAACTTTCACAATAAACCCTGCCACTTCCGGATAGCTGGCCATAAACTTATTGCTCAAGTCTCCAATAATATTGGTTATACTAAATGTTATCAGAAGCACGAAAGCAAATACTAAAATTATCGAGAATGAAAGTAACCGATTCTGAATATATTTCAGCCAACTCTTCTTTGGCACGGCCTTTATTCCCCAAATCGAATTTAAGGAACTTTGTATTTCTGCAAAAATGGTAGTAGCACCAAATATAGAAATTCCCAGGCTAACAATAGCTGCAGATGCGGAAGAGTCCGTTCTTTCTGCATTTTCTATAATTAAGCGAAGTGCCCCAATTACCTCCGCTCCCACTATCGGTTCCAACTGAATATACAACTGATTAGCCAAATCCATATGCAAAGCTACCCCAATAGTAACTAAAAGAGAAAGAAAGGGGATAATTGAAAATAGTGTCGCATAAGCTAACGATCCGCTTAATCTAGTGACACTATCATCAATAAACCCTTGTCCGGTATCCTTTACAATCTTGATTAATAAGGATAGGCTTAACTTTTTCTTTCCTATGAATTGTTCCGTCATCTCATGCTTTTTTTACCCAAACAGCAAGATTACGCGCATCCACAGAGAACTCTCCATTTCCTTCTTTATCCAAAGTTACTTCATCCGGAATACTTCCGGTAATTTCGCACCACACTTCACCTGCATGTTCTTTCCCTAAACACATCGTTTTACTTCCCGCTTCATCATTCGAGATTAAAAATACCAAGCCTGAATTAACATGTTCCCCATCTCCTGTACGAATAAAGCCTACGGTTGATGGATGGTCGAAATAATCAACTTGATCACCATACGCATACTTTTTCCTTGCATTCAATAGAATATCTATAATTTTAGTATGTGGCGATTTCTCTCCTTTCACCCCATAATAATCACCATAGAACAAACAGGGATAACCATCCTTCAGCAGAAAAATAAGACCATACGCCAATGGCTTGAACCAAGCTTCAACCTGTGATTCCAAAGAACTTCCATGCTGCGAATCATGATTATCAACAAAAGTCACAGCAAGTTCACAATGGTGCTCCACTAAAGTATTCTTCAGAATATTCCGCAAATCATAATCTTTTCCTTCTTGTGATGCCTGAAACATATTATAATGTAACGGAACATCAAACAAGTTAACTTTATGCCCTACTGCTTCCAGATAATTATCCAATCTTTCCAAGTCACCGTTCCAATATTCTCCCACAGCATAGAAGTCATCACCTCTCTCACTTCTTACCGTATCCAGAAACTGTGCAACGAACTGATCTTTCATATGCTTAATTGCATCCAAACGCATTCCATCAAGATCAAGTTCATTTGAAACCCATTTGCCCCAACGATTCAGTTCGGCGACAACCTCAGGGTGATCCAGGTCAATATCATTACATAAAAGAAAATCGTAATTGCCATTCTCTCCATCTACACCATCACTCCAGGCTTTTCCTTCTCCTTGAATCTGAAATATACCACTTCGCTTTCGAGCATCATCAAATCCAGTCCCGGAAAAATGATAATAATGCCACTTAAAATCCGAATATTTATCTTTACGTCCATGAAAGCTATATCCGGTCCATCCTTGTATTTCATAAGGTTTCCCCAAAGCTTTATTTCTTTGATCAGGATCTACTTCCACCACCATAAACTTTTCCGTAAAATCACCACCTGCTTTATGATTCAAAACGACATCCAGATATACAGCAATCTTATTGTTGTGAAGTTCATCAATCATCTCCTTCAATTCATCTTTCGTTCCGTATTTAGTCCTCACAGTTCCTTTTTGTTCAAACTCACCCAAATCATACAAATCATAAGTAGCATACCCTTCATCCTGCTGTTCATCTGCTTTATATGCAGGTGGTATCCAGATCGCTGTCACACCTATTTCATGTAGATGCGACGCATCCTCTCTCAACTGTTTCCACAACTTTCCGTCATTCGGAAGATTCCACTCAAAATACTGCATCATTACTCCATTTTCCATAACTATTTAATTTAAAATTGATGAGTAACTTAACAAAATAAATAATAAGATGGTTCCCACTATAAATGTAAATTATAGTTTAGTAAGAAAAAAGTATAACACAACATCACATTAAGCATTATAAAAACGCCTCCAATGTTTTTAACCATCTCCAATGGAGTAATGCAAATTATCTTAATATTTCTTTTCATATACATAATTTACTTGATTATGAATAGGAATTTTTCTTTATCCGTTTGTTTTTACATAATCCAAAATCAAGGATATTCCATAAAATGTTTAATTAAAAAATTTCCAGCTATGTTAGAAAGAGAAATCTGGGGAAATACTTTAGAAGACTGGGGTATTTCCATACTTATTATTTTAGGAACAATTGTTTTGATGAAGTTAATATCATTCTTCAGCAGAAAAGTACTCAATCCATTTATCACCCGTACCAATAATCGGCTGGATGATATAATTTATTATTCTTTAGAATCGCCCGTCAAGCTTGCAATTATGTTATTAGGTATTTGGATAGCTATTCACAGGCTTGTTTCTCCGGATAGTTTTGTAAAAGTAATAGATAATGCTTACAAGATACTGATTATTCTGGATATCACATGGATATTTGCCCGATTATCCAGTAGTTTATTGCAAATCTACTGGGGACGACAATCGGATGGACAAAACAACAAAATGATGCCCATTATCAGACGGACAATACTGGTCATTGTGTGGATAATCGGTCTTGTAATGGCCTTAAGTAATATTGGAGTCAATATTGGTGCATTATTAGGTACTCTGGGTATTGGAGGTATCGCATTTGCCTTAGCAGCCCAAGACACTGTAAAAAATGTGTTCGGCGCTTTCACTATATTGACAGATAAGCCTTTCAACATAGGTGATACGATTCGCGTGGATAATATCGAAGGTACTGTGATTGATGTTGGAGTTCGAAGTACAAAAATCATGGACTACAATAAACGTATCATCACTTTCCCTAATTATAAAGTTACAGATGCTTCTATCATAAATATCTCTTCCGAACCGATGCGTCGAGTCGTCTTGAAACTTGGATTGACATACAACACAACATCCGAAAAAATGAAAGAAGCTTTAAATATACTGAAAGCCATTCCTAAAAGAATAGAAAATGTATCTTCCAAACCATCAGATACCACAGCTGTTTTTACAGAATACACAGACTCTGCACTGAACATCATGTACATATATTTTATAGAAAAACAGGGAGATATTTTAATGGTAACTTCAAATGTAAATATGGAGATTCTAGACTCATTCAATAAAGCAGGCATTGATTTCGCATTCCCAACACGAACGATTTACGTTGAAAAGGATGAATTGGCTGATTTGGCAAAAGAGAAAAAATAGTACGCACACTTTATCCTCAAATCACCCCACTAATATAAATCCAATGTAACAAAAAAAATCCCGACGGTATATAATGATTTCTATACCGCCGGGATAATACAGATACTTTTTCAATTCTATCACACTCATACCACACCAATACTCAACCCATATCTACCTTATTTACAATTATCTGAAAAAGATTCAAGTACCTTTTTCGCCATTTCAACCCGTTTCTTTAAATACATGCAGACAGTTTCCCATCGATAATAAGGAAAACGGGAAGTTGAAACAGGAAGTGTCATTTCTTTTTCATTCAAAAGAAATTTCACCCATATTTCTCGAGCCTTGTCATGATAAAAAATCCACTGTACATTAGCAGCCATCGGAGCAATCTCATAATCTTTCCAATATTTAGATACAGAATCAGGAACAACAACTTTAACATCTGTTCCTTCTATACCCATTAATGCTACAAAAGGAATAACTGTCTCTGCATGAGCAAAACGAAAGTTCGCCCTGGTATCCGACTTGCCCTTTATCACTTCATCAGCTGAATGAATAAATTCTGATAGCAGAGCCATGCAATTGCAACAGGCAACATTCGCCCAACCGGCGAAGAACTTTTACTCATATATTGTCGCAAATTCTGAGTCTGCCAGTAATTATCCCATTCACCTATTGTGAAAAGACCATCCAAATTTATCGGAGTACCTGTATCTGGTAGTATGGCAGCAATGGAGAATAAAGCCATGACAAATTCCTCTGCCTCCTTATCTGTTTCCTGCCCTGATTCCAGAAAGAAGTTTTCCATAACAGAAGCAGGAGAAATCTTTCGTCGCACAAAAGTCTCGTATATAGGACGCCAATCACCATTTTCTTTATAATCAACATAAGATTGGTTTAAATCGAAGAAACGAAGAATATCATTATATTGCTTCCCTTCATTGCGTTGTATGTGTAAAGAAGAATTAAACTCTACCATACAAGCAAGAAATGCATCCATACTATGTATACAACGGGGAACATATGTCGCAATTGCCTGCACTTTGACAGAATCACTGAATAACTGTGGATAGCGTTCTATCATACGTCTGGCAATACCCCGTTGTTCCTCCTCTCCCACCACTGATAACTTCCCCCATTGTCCGTCAAAAGTTTCCGATAGATTCTGTATTGTAGAAAGCAAGGTTACTCCTCCTGATGTTAGCCTATTTTCTCGTCGAGCCAATTCCAGAATCTCCTTCACTCTATTCAAAGCCTTTCCTGAAGTTGGAAAACGCGCTCCATGTCTCCCCAGATGATTAATATAAAACGGAACCATACTATCCTGAAAAAAGCCAGACGAGTCTTTCACAACAGGATACGGCATGGCTGTCCCTGCGTATTGTTGTATCCTATCCTGTCCCCATAAGATGGAAACGGGGCAAAACATAAAAATTCCAATTAACAATAATCCTTTCATATCATAAATCTTATATGTGTAGATTATAACGATGAAAGAAGGATTATGTTTACTTATAAACGACTCTGAGAGAATTCAATACCATAGTATCAAGGCATCTTCGGTTGTTATACATCTTCAGCCAACGGCCATCAGAAAGAACGACATATGGAGTTATATCATTTATTATCAAAATATTAGGCCACAACTTTTATCAATTACAAGTTTGAAATATTGACTGCATGACATAGTTACTTGGCAATAAAACACTACATGGGATAAACATATAAATAGTACTAATATAGCCAGCCAGCCTATTATTAAAATGAAAATTGTTGTTAAATCCTTTTTTTACACCCAAACCATTTTCTTACACAACATGTTTTTTTTTCAAAACGGGACCGATGGTTTTCCGTCTGATATGATTCCTCAAGCCATCTGTTCCAACAGTATTATTTTAACTAAAACTTAATATTATGTATTTTATTTGGTACATTATCATTGGAATCGTTGCCGGACTCATAGCCGGCAAGATTATGAGAGGAGGCGGTTTCGGACTTCTCATTAACCTACTCGTAGGTATTGTAGGTGGCGTATTGGGTGGCTGGGTATTCGGCTTATTGGGAATTACTACCACAGGCCTTCTGGGTAGCCTTTTCACCTCTGTTATCGGTGCAGTTCTATTATTGTGGATCATATCCTTCTTTCGTCATCCCAGAAGAACTGATATTTAATTTTTTATTAACCTAAACCCTTTTTGATTATGGAAACTAGTAAATCTAACTTTTTGATTGGGCTGGCAATAGGTTCGGCCATCGGAGCACTTGCTCAACGTTTTTCACGTACGGCAAAAGCAAGATGCTAAAAAAGAAAATTCATAATGCCATGCAAAGATTGCCGATCGTGCTGAAAACCTTGCAGAAACCGTGAGAGACAAAGCACTGGATGCAAGTACCAAAACCGCCGACAAGGTTGCAGATGCGACCTTTGACGTTGCCGAAAAGGCTGACACTCTGAAAAGTAAAGTCCATGCAGCTGCTTTAGAAGCCAAAAAATAGGCTACTATAACAAACAACTAAAATTACGGGATGTATTTTCAATGCTTCCCGATCCATTTCACTTGAATTAATGATTAATGAATATGAAATGGAACAATAAATGCCAATATACTCCCGCATCCCTGCGGGAAAAGAGTTATGAAGAATTGTACACGCTATGCCTGTCCGCCTATACAGAGGGCCGTACGGATGAGAGGAATAAAAGCTTGGAAGCGTATAGACTCAGGTGCAGCTGTCTGTTCGGAAACAAATGTATGGACTCTTCCCTTTCCGTGGGAGTGCGGAAAAGGATATGCGACGGAAATTGTCATTATATAAAGAAATATATGTCTGAACTGGACAAACTGGAGGAATAAAATTCATTTTCTCCGATCCTTTCTCATTTATATCTCTACCGACAACTTTACCCTCTTGACTTGATTGGATAAACCTCTTCCGGTCTGTATATACGGCCCGGCAAGGATATTCCTATCTTTAATATACAGATGTACATCTAAAATTAACCTGAATTATTAACTTAAAAATGAATCTGTTATGTTTTACCATGTAAAAGATCTTCAGTTCAATGCCCGTGTATCACAGCCGGATCCTCGTTTTGCTCGTGTGATGCTTGAGGCATTCGGAGGGGCCAACGGTGAGTTGAAATCCGCTCTACAGTATTTTGTACAGGCATTCAGTTGCCATAACCCCTACCCTGACAAATATGACATGCTCATGGATATTGCCACTGAGGAGTTCGGCCATCTTGAAATCGTAGGTGCAACCATCCAGATGCTCCTCGGACCAGTAAACGGAGAAATGAAGGATGTATTGGAAGATACTCCTCTGCGTACCATGATGGGAGGAAAAGCAGGCAAAGAGGATCTTATCCACCAAGCCTTCACCAATCCTGCGTTTCTGGTAACAGCTCCCGGTAGTCCCGTGCTGACCGATAGCAACGGGAACCCATGGTGTGCCACCTATGTATCGGCCAATGCTGACCTGACAGTGGACCTCCGTTCCAACATGGCGGGTGAAGCACGTGCCAAGATAGGTTACGAAAACCTTATCCCACTTACGGATGACCCACTTGTAAAAGAAACGCTCACATTCCTTATGACTCGCGAAGTGACCCATTTTCAACAGTTTGAGGCCGCTCTGGAAACTATTCAGCCTAACTTTCCTCCGGGAGTATTCCAAACATCCCCCCGATACAGTAACCTTTATTTTAATGATTCCAAAGGAAAGGAAGCCCGCGGACCATGGAACGAAGGCAAAAGTACGAGGCTCAAAGAAGAATGGCAATATATTGAGAATCCACTGGAGGAAGTCAGAAGTACTGACGGACTACTTCAACGTAAACCTGAAGGCACCAAACGTACGGAAAAGGAAGTACGCCAGACAGATGAAAAACTAGCCAAGGAACGGAGCAGCGAGATACTCTCCCATATCCCTAAAGGAGAAATGCGTTGGTGTGAATATGGAAATGCTAAGAACGGAAACAAATAAGACTTCCAGTTCTACTATTGTTTAACTTAAAAACTAAATTTTATGACAACAAAGAACGAAAAAAAACAGATGGAAGCAAAGGGTGGCAAAAAGTGTACCCAAAGCAAAGCTAAAGAAAGTAAGCCTGCTGCTTCAAACAAAAAATCGGAAAAGAAATAACTTGATCTTCCGACAGTATGAAGTCTAAATCTTCATCCCGGTGGAGAACTGGTTTCTCCACCGGAAATCCTAAAACATATTGTATAACAAGCAAAAATAGAGAACTATATGAAAAAGATAATGTTTATCACACTGACAATTTTATTTGCACTGTCCGCATCATCCTGTCGGGACAAAAAAGAACAGAACCGGACAGAACAGCAGATTGAAAATGCAAAAGAAAACGTAAATGACGCATTAGACAAGGCCTCTAACAAAATAGAGGATGGTGCCGACAAAGTTAAAGATGCCTGGAAAGAAACCAAGAAAGACGTGCAACAAGGTACGGAAAAGGTAAAAAAAGAAATAAAAAAGGATTATAACAAAGCTAAAGATGAAGTAAAAAAGCAGCTTGATTAAGACTGTCATATAAACCTTTATATCTCGATTTACTATCTCTCATTTAATTTATACAGGTATGAATATTCTTGCTATTTGGGTCGTTGGAATAGTTCTGACTATAAGATGCGCCTGGGAAATAGGTTGCCTGAGAATACCGAAAGAAAAAAAACTTATGGCAATCCTGCTGGTAGTCCTTACAAGCTGGATAGGAGCATTCCTCTATACTTTCTTCTTTAAAGAGAAGGTAGGAGCATGGCTAGACAGGTAATGACGAAAACCAAATTGGTAAGATATTCGGGTGTTTAAAGTTCTAATAAGAAAAGGACAGTGCGTGATGCATAGTCCTTTTGAAAATATGGCAAAAAAAGAATACTTGGATATGTTTATTTGATACAGTTTTAAGTTGTTATTTGACTGTAAACAGATCAAAAAAAAATACACATGAAGTGTACACTGCCGCCTTTTGGCGTTCCCTTCTGTTCATTTTCCATACATCAAAGAATTAAATATTTACACCTTGTCCTTTCTTTTTGAACGGTATCCCCCTTTCATTTCCGTTTCCAGAAACCGGGCATTATCCGGTCGTGTAACCAGCAGCGAGATAATCCGCTGCTACTCCTTTGAGAGAGGCACACTCATCAGTTGCAGATTTCTCAGCCGGTTGAAGCACGATGCTCCTTTCCTCACAGAATGCCGTATCCCGTAACCTCACTATCCCTGAAGGATGAATCTTTTCCCTCTCCAGCACCAGACACAGCCGTTCCAGATAATCCGCATTGTCCGTTACAAATATAGGCGGAATCATCACCTTGTCCCGGAAGTCGAAACGGAACATTCAGTGATCGGGTACAAATACCCGGCCTGGTGTATGAAACCGTACGTTATTGCTGATGTAACGGGAAAAGCCTTCTTCTCCCTGTCCCCGCATACTCAGATACATGGGACGGTAAAAGGCATCCAGCGTCATATACAAGCTGCCGCTTTCAGCCATTTGCATTTTCTTCTCTTCCATAAACTCTAAATAATTAATTGTTTCTTTTCTTTCTTGTGTGGAATAATCGAAACGATATGTTTTGCCCGTTGCTGTCTGTTTCCTTGTTTCTGGATTGGATCTTCCCGGCTGTGGACAACATCAGCAGGCACATCCATCTCCGGCAGTTTGGAACATAATTGTTCTAATGCTTAAAACGTCTGAAATCCCTATAATTCTTTCTCAGTACATCATATAGCCCGCTTTCGGGATAAAGCAGTTTCCCCCGATATTGGTATATGGCACTGCCTTTTCATCTCTCAGCGTTTGCAGTGTGCGTCATGAGATGTGCAGCATGGCACATACATCGTCCCCGGTCAGGTAATGTTCGTCTACGATTGTCGGACGTATCCGTGCCGTTGCTTCCTCCACCGCTTTTCCCATTCTCCTGATCCATCCGATCAAATCCTTAAACTCTTCCGAATCTTTTGTGATAATCTCTGCCATCCCTTTATTTTCTTTTAGTTAGTCCGCTTTCCAAAATCTCCTGAATATCCACTTCCCGGTAGAAGAACTTTCCTCCTACATTCAAGTAAGGGATAAGTCCGTTATCCCGATAGTTTTGCAGGCATCTTTTAGATATGCCCAATGCCAAACATACTTCCTGCGCATCCATTCATTTGCCCAGTGCGGGCGGGGCAATCTTTTTTTGAAAGTCACCCATTTGTGCGGCCAGTGTACTGACCAGCTTTCTCAGTTCTTGATACGCGCTTGTATCAATAATCGTCAGTTCCATACTAAAATCATTTTTAAGTTTCTGAATATGCGGCAAAATAAGGCACATCTTACATACCTTCCAAACCGCCGAAATCAGAGTCACCCGTTGGCGTGCATTGGCCTGATAAAACAAAAGCTCGTCCCTGCATCCATGCAGCAACGGGCTTCCATCCTTTTACTTGTCTTTTGTTATTCTACATCTTTCTGCCTTTACTCTTTTTCGGTATTTCGCTTTCGACCTTCATTTTCGGAGCATCATCTTCTTTCTGCCGTGTATCGGGAAAATGCTCATGTAATAGTTTCCCGGCCAGTTTCTTCGCCTTCTCCTGCATCTCGTCATACACATTCCATCTGTCCCGGCCCAGCAGCTTGTTTTCAATCCTTTCAAATTTCTCATGAAAACTGAAATTGTCCGGATACTCGTCTATCAGTCCGTCCCTCGGATAACCCTTGTCCATGATATACAGCAATGTCATCCGGTCATAATTATCCACGCTTCGGGCTAAACCAAGTCCCTTTTCACCATCCGTCAGCCGAGCATAATTCTTCCATGTGGGTGAAAGGTCATACTCCTCTTTGTGCGTAACACTTTTCAAAGCCGATTTATCCAGATAGGCATCCACCGGAATCTTTTCCAATGGCAGCAGGCTGTCATAACTATCATAACAGCGGTTTATTTTTCCTGCCATCAGCGAAGGCCATCCCCGAATTTCATATACCGTCAGCGACTTGCCTTCAAAGTCCGGCTCAAAGAAACGCCTCTCGATATTCGCCTCCATAAAAGCCCCGTATTGATGGTTTCCCTCATAATTCCGGCTGAAAAGCAATACCCCCTTGTCCGTCTCAACACCCGTATAGAACTTATTCCCGTGCTTCAAATCATCCAGCATATCCGCCATCGCTACGGGTGACGACTTTATTTCCGTCCATATCTTCGGCGTGAGCCAGCGGGTATAAGTCTCATCCTTCGAAAACGGGTCTATTTCATTTCACAGGCAATACACCACTTCCGACAAGCGCTGGTACCTCTGCAATATGATTCCATGCTCGTCCATTGCCTTTTCCAGCCTTTTCAGGTAATCCTCATTGTCCCCTTCCTGCAATGGCGGCACGATACCCATATCGGGCACATTATAATACATCAGACTCATAGCCGGCATTTCCTCGCATTTCAATGCTTTCTCCACATCTTCCTGCATGAACTCCTGATAACCTTCCTCACCCGTACCTTTCATGCTGACATGTACGGGATTGAAAAATTTGTCCACAGTTATATATACGCTACCGCCTTTTGTCGTTCCGTTCTGTTCATTTTCCATATATCAAAAATTTAAATGTTTATACTCTGTCCCTTCTTTTTAAACGGTATCCTCGTCTTCACTTCCATATCCGGAAACCGCACATTATCCGGTCGTGTAACCAGCATCGAAACAATCCGTTCCTGCTCCTTTGTCAGTGGCGCACTCATTAGTTGCAAGTTTCTCAGCCGGTTAAAGTTTCTTAGTGTCGGTGCCATGCCACAACGTTTCGTACAAATCCCGTATCGAAGTATATCCGGTGAGGCAGTCTTGCAGTCTCCAATTTCCGCCCGGAACTTCGCATCCAGCGGTGCCACTTCATGGAACCTCAATTCCTCCGGCTTTCGTTTCCCATCGAAAAAGTATCCGGTCAAATCGTTCAGAAACTCTTCTAATGCCTTGTCCCCTTTGTCCGTTTTTCCCAGTAGCAACACCTTCTGTCCGTATTCTACTGCCGTACAAGTAGGAAAAACGGCCAGTCCGTTCCTTATCACGTCCCCGTTCATTCCGAAACGGTGCCCCAACCGCCTGTAGTCATCATTCTCCAATAAGACCGTATGTTCCGCCGATGACGACAGTTGTACGATACCCCTTTCCTCACAGAATGCCGCATCCCGCAGTCTTACCACACCCGAAGGATGAATCCTTTCCCGTTCCAATACCGGCGTGAGCCGTTCCAGATAATTCGCATTATCCGTTCCGAGTATGGGGGGAATCAGACTTTTGTCTCTGAAGTCGAAACGGAACATTCAGTGGTCGGGTACAAATTCCCTGCTTGCAGTATGAAACCGTACGTTGTTGCTGATATATCGGGAGAATCCTTCTTCTCCCTGTCCCCGCATACTTAAATAAACGGGGCGGTAAAAAGCATCCAGCGTCATATACAGACTGCCGCTTTCCACCGCTTGCATTTTCTTTTCTTCCATAAATTCTATATGATTAGTTGTTTCTTTTCCTTTTTATCCGGAGTAATGGAGACCACATGCTTTGCCTGCCGTTGACCGTTACCCCGTTTCTGCGCAGGAACTTCCCGTATGGGGCTGTATCGAATGATTTACCTGTCTTTTGTTCTTTAGAACGCTGATAAGAAGCTGTTTGCATTCTTTCTGTTTTTTCCATCCGGTTGATACTTCCGCCCAACTTAAATTCCCCGTCCGTTATATGAAACTCCGATTGCAGAATATCCCTTGCCATTACCTTCGCTTCCGTCTGCAAGGCCGCATAGCCGAAATCATGTGACGACATTGGCGCCGATTGCCGTGCCTTGATGCTGTCACCCAACTTTTCAGCCAAATCTCGGAACTCATACTCATAACTGAACGGATGAAAATAGTCTGTCGTCACATGACCGGCATACCCGTTTTCCGAAATATAAAGCAGAGAGGCCACGTCATAATTACGTGGCGAAATACCCAGATTGAAGTCCTTCGTCAACCGGTCAAAGTTACTGTAATCCGGTCTTAAATCGTATTTGTCCGTGCAGACGGCACCTTCCAGCATTTCTTTTCCTGCCAGTTTCTCAGAAGTGAAGCTGAACTTCGATTTACGCAGTTGCATATCGGCACTGCGCAAATCGCTTTTCGCCAGTTTGTCGATGCAGTTGTCCGCCAGTTCCGCCACTTGTCGGGAAGGTGTCTCTATCTCATACAGTTTCAATGTTTCCGCCCCTTTGGTCATATTGAAAAATCCATCCGCCAGATATTGCAGATAGCTGTTGCGGGCTTTCATGCCCTTTTCGTTGTCCGAGAAGAACAATACGCCCTCATCCGTCGCCACGGCATACACTCGCCACTTTTCGCCCGACAGTTTTTCATTGTTCCAGCCTTCCGCCTCGTTATGCCGGATAAACTCTTTATATTGCTTGTCTTTTTGCAGTGCTGTGGATGATGCCCGGCGGCTGAACAGTTTCAACCCCGTTTTCAGCGTATAGGCCGCATCCCTCAAAGGAATCTGCCTTCCGTCACTGCCTTGTGTCTATGAATAGCCGGAACCAGAGTATGAAAATACCAGTCCGCCAGTTCTCCCCGTCGGGAAGGTATCTTCCTTTATCTGCGAAATCCGCTTTTAGAATCGTTCAGCCGGGTAGGTAGCCCCGTTTGTCGAAGCTCTTCATCATCTTCCCGATATAATCCTCATACGCTTTCGGTACGGCATCACCCGTGTGTACATCCACCGGGGTATTTTTTTCGTCCAGCGTGATGAACACGCTCCCTGGCCCTCCCGCTGTCCGCCCCGATAAACGGGTTATCCAGCGGGTCGTCCAATCTTTCAGTAATCCCATAATCTTGATTTGTTTATAGAAATTTTATAGATGCAAAGAAAGCGCTTTGACCGTCAATCTGCAACACGGCGGACACACAAGTCACCTTTTGGCGGCTGTTGGCATGCAAACTTTACGCCAGCCGTTCGTCCAACATCTTGATATAACTTTTGCGAATAGAGTCAATAAAAGGAGTGGAAACCGTACAGCGATCAAACACCTTTCCCCGTTTGGTGTATAAGGCATTTATTTTCAGGTTAAAAGCATCCTCAAATACTCTGATGACATCTACAATGGTAAGCTTCTTTCCTTCCCCACAGTCCACAACTCCGGCGGCCATCAATGCAGCCACTAATTCTATCAGGTCATTATCCGTACCATTCCAGCGAAGAGTGGATTTCCATTTATCACCCTGCCGGTGGATTTCCATTTTCATATCGGTATCATCCGCATGGTGACGGATATAATCTTTCATCATTTCTATTTCCGCTTCCAATAAGGAAAGAGTTTTGTTGATAAACACATCATAGAGTATATGTCGTCCTTCTTTTATAGTATTGCAGGTCTGTTGCATAAAAGAAAGTTCTATCCTCGTGTAGTTCAACCGTCTTAATAGCTTCATTCTATCCTTATCTTGCGACAGTCCGGCAAGCAGGTTTGCAAAATCATCATAGGCGGCAGGTAATTCTTCCGACATAAGTTCAGAGCCTGTCATGTAGGAGGTGAACATATTGAATAGAAGAGTATTTGTCAATGTTCTCATGGCATTAAATTTTAAAGTTTGAAACTGTTCCGGTTTTCACCGTCACTTGTCATGACCATAAAGGGCAAGTGCTATGCCACAGAAAGACAAACACATTAATGCATTGACAATTAATATGTTACCATGCATTATTTCCAAAACGTGTCTGCATTTATTATCCCCATCAGACACAATGTGTTCAGAATTATGGACACATTCAGTTTAAACCGTATTTTTTCAGTTTCAAATAAAGCGTACTCCGGGATATACCCAACAGCTGGGAGGCAGCTTTCCGATCATTACCCGTAGTTTCCAATGCTTTCACTATCGCTTCCAATTCCGTACGCTCCATATCCAGCCGGTAATTATCCGATGGTTTTATCTCCATCGGAAGGTTGATGTCTTTAAGTGTAATCCATTCATCCTGCGCCAATACACACGCACGCCTCACCACACTTTTTAACTCACGGATATTGCCCGGCCATGAATAAGCCTGAAAGCCTTCCTCACGTCCATATCAAATTCCTTCACTTTCTTTCCCAATTCCTCGTTCGCATAGGAAAGAAAGAATCCGGCTAACGGAATAATATCATCCGCACACTCTCTCAATGACGGAACATGAAGCGGAAATTCGTTCAACCGATGGAACAAGTCTTCCCTGAACCGCCCCTCACTTATAGCCCGTTCTAAATCCTCATTGGTGGCTGTAAGCAGTCGTATGTCCGCTTGTATCTCTTCCTTTCCGCCAAGAGGTCTATAACGTTTCTCTTGCAAGGCACGTAATAGTAATACCTGAGTTTCCATGTTCAGATTACCAATTTCATCCAGGAACAATGTTCCATGATTGGCGGCAGTAAACATGCCGGTTTTATCTTCAGTTGCTCCCGTAAAAGTACCTTTTTTATGTCCAAACAATTCCGATGCGGCCAGCTCCCGTGGTAATGCCCCGCAATCCACCGCTACAAAAGGAGCGTCCGAACGTCCGCCAAGTGCATGGATCCGTCGCGCCACCCATTCCTTACCTGTACCCGATGCGCCACGTATCAATACGGATAAGCTTTCTGCGGGAGCTACCAAACGAACCATCTCCTGAAGTTTTACTGCCAATGGACTTTTACAGACATAAAAAGCCTGCTCCGGATTTCTCCTTTTCTCCCTACGTTCCAACAGTTCACGGATGACATCAAGTACTTTTTCTGTTTGTACGGGTTTGGGGAGATAATTGTCAGCCCCTTTCTTTACAGCTTCGACAGCACCAGGTATATCTCCATATCCTGTCATGATTAGAAAAGGCATACGATATCCATGTACCCTCATCCATTCGAGCAATTCCACACCATTACAGTCACCAAGGCGGAAATCCGACAAGACCAGATCTACTTCGTGATCGCTTAGAAATTCTTTTGCGGAATTTACTGACAGCACGTAACGGGCATCCATCCCGTTTTTTACCAGCCAGTTGGCGGTAGTACGTGCATATATCCGGTCATCTTCTACTACCAATATGGTTTTCATCCGGTTCAAACTTTAATTCTTTCGCTTTTTTTACGGCCTGTTCCACTGCTTTCATCAGTCTTTTAATACGGGCATCCAATTCCTTACACCATTTTTCAGAGGATAGTGAAGCCATCTCTTCCAGTTCATTCAAGGGTACATTGATACGAATCATCCCCCATAATGGAGCAGCTTTGTGTATGATATGCCTCAATTGCATATAATTTGCCGTTTCCAAAGCGTCCTGCATTTCAGAGAGTTCCTTTTCCGTGTCCTCTATGAACATATCCAATAGTTCCCTCGTATTATCTTCACCCTCCATGATAGCTGCAAAATTCGTTCTGTCTATATATGAGGTAACCGACACTAATTCTTTCTGCGAGAAAGGCTTATACAAGCAGTCCGCAAAACCGGCTTTTCTGAAATATTCCGGTTTCTTGTCCGCCTGTGCGGTTACAGCCAATACAGGAAGTGTTCTTGTTTGGCCGAAGTTGCTGCCACGAAGTAAGGCCAGTACTCCATAACCGTCCATTTCCAACATCCTCATATCCGTAAGCATAAGGTCATAACGGTTACGGCGTAATGCTGCGATCAGTTCACTTACATTCAGGCAGCAATCACATTCCACTCCATGGCGTGCATACATCTTTTGGATTACTTCCAGTTGTATCCGGTCATCATCTATTACCAGCACCCTCATTCCTGAAAGTTCACCACCTTCCAAAGGTGTTTTTATTGTGTCTGTTTTTCCATTTGTTTCACGCATAGGTAGGCATACCTCGAATGTGCTTCCGTGTCCCGGTGTGCTTTGGACATGGATAGTACCTTCCAGCAATGTTACCAATTTATATGTTATCGCCAATCCCAGTCCGAAGCCTTCTTCCGCATTTGGCGCTTTACCTCGTTCAAAAGCGGTGAATATCTGTTCCTGACTTTCCTTATCAATACCTATGCCCGTATCTCTAATGAAGAAGGATAGCTTTCCGACCCGGTATTGTGCGCCTACTTGTATATATCCGGCACTGGTAAACTTTACTGCATTTGAGATCAGATTATTGAGTATTTGCACCAACCGCCCGCAATCCCCCTCAACAAGTATATCAGAATCTATCACTTTTATTACCAAGTCCAACCCTTTCTTTTCCGCTACCGATAAGAATGAGTGGGCAGCATCTTCAATTGTCCGCCCCAAATGAAAGATTTCTTTTTCCGGCTGTTCCTTTTCCGCTTCCAGCCTGTAATAATACAGCAGGTTATTTGCCAACCCAATGACATGGCGCGAGGCATGCAGGATATTCATTGCATACCCTTTGCTCTGTTCCGGACTTTTTTCATCTTGTAATAATTCTGCATATTCGCTGATAGTACCGAGCGGTACACGGAGGTCATGGCTTACTGTCAGTATAAGATTACGGCGCGCGGCCAGCAGTTCACGATTCCGGCAGTCAGACGCTTCCAGTTTCAGCCGATATTCCTGCCTCTTTCTTATGTCCTGATGGATAAAAAGGTAAAATATCACTATTAGCAGGATGGCGATAGCGGCTATAAACAGAATGATACGAAATGATTGCTCCCTTGATGTGGTAATTTCCTCTATTTCTTTTTCTGCTTGCTTGATAACTACTTGTTCAAACTCACCAATAAGTGTGTTTATTTGTGAATTCAGTTCTGTGTTACGCCATTGCAAACTGTCGGAGTAGGTGGTCAACTTATTCCAGTAGTCGGTATATTGTATAGACATTTCTTTTTGCAGGGAATAAAGTTCCCTGGTTATTTGTTGGGATGCGGACGGCTGTTTCGTTTTTTCCTTTTGGTATGCATAGACAGATTTTTCTTCTTTCTTTTTAAATATCCCAAAGAAACCACTCAGCCTTTTTCCCGTCTTTTCTGGTTTGTCTGGTAACAATATAGTATGCATTTGTAAAGCGACAGAAGGTATTCTCCGTTGGAACAAACTGTCAGAATGCAGTAAATCCGAAAGAGTATTCATCACTCCAAGCAATAGTGCTTCTTTTTCCTGTAAAAGCAAAGATATTGTGTCGATTTGTGCATGTTGTATGTCGGACGGATAGTATCGTTTCAGTCCGTTCAAAGCGGTGGTTGCTATTTCACGCTTCATCCGGTATTCATTGAATTTATCCTTGTCACGTAATAGCAGGAAATCATCAGAAAAGGAGAAGTCAAGCAGTTTTTCAAAAGTCCGGTTCACGGCTTCTCTTTTTTGCTTGATAAGTAATTCTTCACTATTCAACATTTCCATCTTCTGATGTTCCAGCCACACAAGAGAAACAATGATAATAAGGAATATGAGTAACGATACATATCCGACAATAATTTTTAACCGGAGAGATACCGACGAGTTATTTATTTGCATTTGTTCTGTTTTCATTCTAAATTATACCATGATATGCGTTTTACATTAAAGTGATATCTGTGATTTTGGCTATAGTTCCATTCTGGCATCAGATAAAATCAATACTCAAATCGGAAAAATATTCTTTTTTGGGGTAGCAAGGTTCTTAGTACCATAATTTGTACCCCTACATCAATCTTTATATTCTTATTTCCCTCCTAATGCATGATATAATTTAATCACTCCTTGTATCTTACTAAATATATTTTGCACTTGAGTCTGTTCGGCATCAAGAAGTGATTGCTGGGTAGTAAGCACTTCCAAATAGGTTGCGTCGGAATGACACATCAGCAGTTCTGTCTTCCGTACAGCGTCGTTCAAAACAGAAATGCGCCTTTCACCAATTTCAATTTGAGATTTTGCCGTCTGCCATACGGTCAAAGCATCGTTCACTTCTTTTCCCGCATTCAGCAATGCTTGCCGGAACAACAGTTTGGCTTCTTCCTGACGGCTTTTGGCTATATTCAAGTTGGCTATATTCACGCCCCGGTTGAATAACGGCTGTGTAAGGGAACCGATGACGTTGAGCAACCATTGTCCGGGATTAGTGATTACTCCGCCTCCATTGTTAGTCCAACCAAGTGTCCCCGAAAGAGTGATATTAGGATAGAAAGCAGCGCGGGCTACATTGGTGGCGTAAAACGCTTGTGCCAGTTCCATTTCAGCCTGACGTACATCAGGACGGTTAGAAAGCAACTGTAAAGGAACTCCGATAGAGATTGTATCAGGAAAAGACGCCTCAGTCAAATTATTCCGTTCAATCGAGTGTGACGGCATGGCAAGTATCGCAGACAAGGCGTTCTCTGTTTCAGAGATACTCTTGCGTATGGCCAGTTGCGATGATTCGAGTTGCATCACGTTTGCCTTTGCCTGTAATACGCCGGCTTCATTTGCCTTGCCCACCTTTTTCAACGCTTCAAGCGTGCGTACCGTAGCCCGCCAGTTTTCCAAAGTCCGATTGTTTATCGCCATCTGCGTATCAAGCATGGAAAGTGTATAGTAACTGTCAGCTATAGTAGCGACAAGTTGTGTTTGTACGGCTTGCTGATAGTCACGGCTTCCTTGCAGTGCGGCGACCGCACCACGCTTTGCAGCCGTGAGCCTGCCGAATATATCAAGTTCCCAACTTGCAGACGCACCAACATTATATGTCTTTGCCGTCGTCCCGTCATACCGGCTGCCACCACCTTCGGCATTAATCCCAAGTGAAGGGAGATATGAAAGCTTAGCCGTAATCAAAGCTGCCTCGGTTGCTTCAACCCTCAAACGTGCCACATTGAGATCAGTATTCTGCTTAATTCCTGTTTCAATCAGAGATTGAAGTTTCCGGTCAGTAAACATTTCCCGCCATGACATAGATGCAATTGTTACTGTATCAATACCTGCCGGTAAGGTCCGATATAGATTCTCTGTCGGGATTTCAGCCCGATGATACCGGCTATATGTGCTACAGCCGGTAAGCATCAAAGCGGATATTATATATATTGCTATCTTCTTCATTTAATTACGTTTAACACGTTCTTGAATATATTGGAATACGATGAATAATGAAGGTACAAGGAACAACAGGGCCAACGTACCTATAATCATACCTCCGATTACGCCTGTGGCAAGCGAGCGGCTACCGTTGGCACCCACGCCATGAGCCATCATCAGCGGAACAAGGCCGAACACCATAGACAGTACGGTCATCAAGATAGGACGCAGGCGAACCTTCGCCGCACTGTATGCCGCCTGTGCCAGGGTCATACCTTCCGACCGCCGTTTGCCGGCATATTCGGTCAGCAGAATGGCAGTCTTGGCAAGCAGTCCGATAATCATAATCAGTCCGGTCTGCATATAGATGTTGTTCTCCAGCCCGAACAGCCATGAGAACAGGAAGCTGCCCATCAGCGCAGGGAACTGACAATAAAACCGCGAAGGGAATAAACACGCTTTCATAGAGGGCACACAGAATCAGATATACCAAAACCATACAGAATATGAATATAAGCGTGGTATTATTGGCAGTCTTGCTCTCCTCACGTGAGATACCACCAAACTCATAGGTGTAATTTGCCGGAAGCACTTCGCGCGCCGTCTTCCTGATTGCATCAAGTACCTGCCCCGAACTATAACCTTGAGTCGGAGAACCATTTATCGAAATGGCATTGAACATGTTAAAACGGGTGAGATCCGACGGACCGTTGGTTTTGGTCAGGCGTACAAACTGGCTTAATGGTGCCATACCACCACCGGATGTACGTACATACATGTGATTAAGGGATTCCGCATTTACACGATATTCCGAAGGAGCCTGCATCGTTACATTGTAGAGTTTGGAGAATCGGTTGAAATCCGAAACATATTGTCCCGTGCAATATCCCGAAAGCGTAGAGAGCACATCGGACGGGGAAACACCCGACTGTTCGCATTTCGCCGCGTCAATATCCACCCAGTATTGCGGGTAGTCCGTAGCAAATGAGGAATAGACTTCTCCGATTTCAGGACGCTGCGACAATGCCTCGACAAACTTGTCTGCCTCTTTCTTGAAGGCGGCAATGTTACCGCCGGCCTTGTCCTGCAAGTAAAGTTCAAAGCCGTTCCCCATACCGTATCCGGCAATCATCGGGGGAGACATGGCGAATACGGTGGCATCGGGGATGTCTGAGGTGGCGGCATAAATCTTTCCTATGACATCATTGACCGACTGCCCTTTCCCCTCACGCTGTTTCCAGTCTTTAAGCGTCACGAAATACATAGCTTGTGACGGACCGGAGCCGCTGAAAGAAAAACCGGCTATCGCGCCACTGTATTCAATCTCGCTTACGCTGTCGAGACAGTCGCCGATACGCTTCATGACCTTGCCCGTCTGTGCCATCGAGGTGCCGGGTTTTGTATTCATGCTCACCGACACCGTGCCGGTATCCTCTTCGGGGATGAGCCCCGTCTTCGTGACATTGACAAGTAGTACCAGCAACCCGAACGAGACCGCAATGGTGCCCCACAACAGCCACCGGCGATGGATGATGTATAGTACCCCACGCACATAGCGACGGCTCAGGCGGTTGAAGACCGCATTGAAAGCCTTGCGGAAGCGCGCCGCAAAATTGTTCTTCGTGTTTCCGTGCTCATCGGTATAAGGTTTCAGGAACAAAGCGCACAACGCAGGAGAGAGGGTGAACGCATTGATAGCCGAGATGCCCACGGCAACCGCCATCGTAATGCCGAACTGGGCATAAAAGGCTCCGGAAGTGCCGCCCACCATGGCTACCGGAAAAAACACTGCCATGAATATAATGGTAGAGGTAAGTATGGCCGAAGATACCCCTTTCATGGCATCATCGGAGGCGAGAACTGCAGACTGATAGCCCTCGTCAAATTTCGCCTGTACCGCTTCCACCACCACGATGGCGTCATCGACCACAGTCCCTATGGCAAGCACAAGGGCGAACAGGGTAAGCAAGTTGATGGAAAATCCAATCATGGACATTACGGCGAATGTGCCGATGATGGATACAAAGATGGAAATCGTGGGAATAAGCGTGGACTTGATGTCCTGCAAGAACACATACACCACCACAATAACCAGAAGTATCGCCTCGATAAGCGTCCGTATGACAGAATGGATGGAGGCATACAGGAACTTGTTGGTATCGGTAAGTACCACGAATTCTGTTCCCTCCGGCAGGTCACGCTTCAAGTCATCGAGTACCTCATGAATTTCTTTGATGGTACTTGAAGCATTGGAACCGGCTTTCTGGTTAATAAGCATAATGGCAGCCGGACGACCGTTCACCTCGGTAGAATAATTATAGTTTTCATCACCGAGTTCCACGTCGGCCACGTCCTTCAGCCTCAGTACATCGCCTCCGGGCTGGGACTTGATTACCAGTTCACCGAATTCTTCCGCCGTGGAAAGACGTCCGCGATACTTCATCGTGTATTCATTGGCCGTGGGATGGTTTGCTCCGAACGAACCGGTGGCAGCTCGATATTCTGTTTCGCCAGAACTGAGGAAATATCATCGGGAATCAGTCCGTATTGAGCCATCTTGTCGGGACGCAGCCAGAGGCGCATACTGTAATTGGAACCGAACAGTTGCGCCTTGCCGACCCCGCTTATTCGTTTCAAGCGTGGCTCGACATTGATTTTCATGTAGTTGTTGAGAAACGTCTGGTCGAAACGGTCGTCGGGTGAGTAAAGCGCGAAAGTCATAAGTTCGGCATTCTGCTGTTTCTCTGTCGTGACACCGCTTTTGGTGGCCTCCGCCGGAAGCTGCTCAACGCACCGTTTACGCGGTTCTGAACGTTTACCGCCGCCATGTCCGCATTTGCGCCCTGCTTGAAATAGATGTTGATGGATGCGTCTCCCGTGTTTGATGCGGTCGAGGTCATATAAATCATGTCCTCCACGCCGTTGATTGCTTCCTCAAGCGGGACGATTACCGCTTTCTGCACAGTTTCGGCATTTGCACCGGGATAGGTGCAGAATACGTTGACGGTCGGTGGTGCGATGTCGGGATATTGCTCCACGGGAAGGGCCTTCATTGCGATAATGCCCATCAGGACAATCACCACGGAGATAACACCCGAAAACACCGGGCGGTCTATGAAAAAGCGCAAGTTCATGGGGTTACGGTTTTAGGTGTGACAATCATTCCTTCCCTTACAAGTCCTACTCCTTCGCACACAATGGTATCACCGACAGAGAGCCCCTGCTTTACAACGAAGTGGTTGCCGTCGTTCAGACGGTCCGCTGTCAGGTAAGCGGCTTCACTCTTCCCGTTTTTAAGGCGGTAGGCGATAATTTTGTCCTGCAACTCGACAGTGGCGGTCATGGGAACCAGAATGGCATCCGTATTCAGTCCTTGCAGGATGACGTTGCCGATGGTACCGCTCAGCAGCTCGCGGTCGGGATTGGGGAACAGGGCTTTGATTTGTACCGCTCCGGTAGTAGGATTCACCACACCGCTGACGGTCTCTATGTGTCCCTTCTGTCCGTAGAAAGTGCCGTCATTCAGTTGCAGGCTGATTTCAGGCATTTTGGAAATCATCTTGTCAATTGATCCGTATCGCGCCCTGAGCTGACGCAGCTTGTTTTCGGAAACGGAGAAATAGGCGTACATCTCCGAATTGTCAGATACCACCGTGAACGGCTGTGCCATGTTGGGATTGACAAGTGCGCCGATGCGGAAGGGCAGTGTGCCTATCACGCCATCACTCGGACTTTTTATCTCGGTATATGAAAGGTTGTTGCGGGCATCCGTCTCCTGTGCCTTTGCCTGTTCGAGTTCGGCAAGTGCCACAGCCAGTTGATTCCGGGCAAGAGATAGTTCATAATCGGATATGACCTTCTCGTCAAACAAGGCTTGCTTGCCTTGCAGTTCGATTCGTGCCGTTTCAGTCTTGGCTTGTGCAGCGCTGACGTTGGCCTGCGCCGTGCGTAGTGCCGCCAGATAAGGCACTTGGTCAATCACGGCCAATACTTGTTCGGATTTCACCCATTCGCCTTCTTTTACACACAGGCGCTGATACGTCCCGAAATCTGGGGCATGATGTCCACATCCTGCCGTCCGCGGATGGAGGCAGAATACGTTTCCTGAAATTCAATAGGCCGGGAAGAAACCACCATAACGGGCAGTGTCTGTCCCGTTTCCTGTCTTTTCTGTTCCGGTTTGCAGGCTGCCAGTGAAGCAGCCATAAGGGTCGTTGCCGTGACACCGGCAATCCATGTTCGTCGATTCATCATCTGTTCTTATTGTTTTTCCATTCTTTATTCAATATCGCATAGATGCAGGTATCCTCATACCGTGGTGTACCGTCAGGATGACATATAAACGATATGAACTCTTTCATACATCCTTCACACCTCATTCCGAGACGTTCACACAATCTTTTCGACCGCAGATTATCTCTTCGACAAATCCGTAAACACGTCGTGCGTCGGCATCACGGAAAAGGTAGTCCAAAAATCCTGTTGCCGCTTCATACGCCAATCCCTTGCCTTCGAAATGTTTGTTGAAATGCCAACCAATGCTATAAGTGTCAGTATATTCGCACAGAGCGAAAACATCACCGATAATAAAATCGTCCTCTCGCAGACATACGGCATAGCGCAGCATATCCTCGGAAGAATGGAAAATATAAGCCAATGCCGATTCTTCAGAATACAGACGGTCACCAACAAAGCAATTGACGCGTGGATGAGAAAGGTATTCCAACAAACCTGCGGCATCCTTCTTCTGAAAGTCCCTGATGATAAGATGTTCTGTTTTAATGATCATATATCGCAAATTTTAGATGCAAAAATACTTCGTACCCAATATGCTGACAATCGGAATACAATCGAAACGGAGAAAACCGCTTCCAGAACGACGAAAATAGCTTCCGAAATATCGGCTATCGCAAATCCTTCAATTTGTCGAATCGTATTATCCGGTCAGAGATTACCTGAGACTGCCGCATTCTCAGAAGTTCCTCGCGGGATAAAAACATGGTATCTCCCTCTATACTTCTTTTCGGGCTGATGGCAATACCCGGCTTTCCAGAATCGAGAATACTTTGACCGATACCGCTCCACCGATAACTCTCCAGACCGAGCAAGTTCAAAAGCGTGGTATAGATGTCCACCTGTCCCATTACTTTTGTATGATACATTGCTATAGGAGAGTTTAATACAATAAAAGGTGTGAACTCGTTCTCCGAAACAATTCCTTTCCCTGCTTTTGTACGGCACAAATCTTTGCGATTGTCCGCCAGTCCTTCGTGGTCGCCGGTTATCACCACCATTGTCCGTCCGTATTCGGGACGTGTTCTCAGATATTCCACGAATTTCCCGATCGCCTCGTCCGTATAATGCGCCACGGTCATATAGTCAGCCATGACTTCGGGAATCCGATTGGAGAAATGGACGGTTTTTAGAGATTCTGGCATCTTGAACGGCGAATGACCGGAATATGTGACCATCTGAATAAATACATTTTCATCGGAACGCCAAATCTCCCCGTTTTCCATCTTTTCCCTGCATTGGCTGAAAAAGCGTTGTCGCCCAACCTTTTCCGGTTTCCGAATGCTTCCGTCATCCGGAAATCAGGATAAGAGA
This sequence comes from Phocaeicola sartorii JCM 17136 = DSM 21941, assembly GCF_000614185.1. Lineage (GTDB taxonomy): Bacteria > Bacteroidota > Bacteroidia > Bacteroidales > Bacteroidaceae > Phocaeicola > Phocaeicola sartorii. The sequence continues at coordinate 47,555 of NZ_BAKM01000003.1, forward strand.
CAATGGTATCTATTCCGAAACTCCGGGCCACCGCCCCCTGATTCCATGTTTTTGTCTTATCCACTGTTAAAAGATAATTGCGAGTTCCCTTAAGTTCTTTCATTGCCTTGGGCAAAGTGTGGTATGTATTGAGAGGAAACCGGCAACTGTATGCGCCGGTCTGCAATGGCAACAGACCGGCGAGCACAAGCAACTGGGCATCAATGGAACGCCCTCCGTTGACTTGTGTAAGCACATGGGGGGCATACAGCGTGGACCGTTCTTTGAGAAGTTTATTGAGATAGGGTGTGATTTCCTGATTCTCAACGGTGAGATTCAGTACCCAGCTCTCCAGTGATTCGGCCAGAATAAAGATGCAGTTGTCCCTGGATGCAATGTCCGGCACAGGAACAAGCGCAGGTCTCTCCGAAAGCCAATTGTGAATTTCATGTTCCTGTTCTTCCGTTAGTTCAGGTAGTTCGTCGGCATAGTCAAAATAGAGTGTGCCGAACAGTGTATAAAGCGGCGGACCACTTGCGTGTCGATGGGCAGACGATTTCATGTTCCTATAGACTGTAAGGAAACCGCCTCGGATAGAAAGATTGACAGCCAACAGTGCACATAAAAATATGAGCAGTGTAAAATAAGCGTGTTTGCCAAACGGAAATATGATTTTCGACCGATGGTTTCTCCAAAGCATAAAAAACACGACAGCGGCAGTTGAAGCAGGAAATAGTCCGTCGCACCATCGGAATGAAGCTGCCACACTCGGTAGAAAATCGGTCAGATTTCCTGCCAATAGGTAACTTGATAAGGGAATGGCGGAAAAATAGCTCCGATAATATAACAAGTTGGCTACCATCCATATATCCAGAACCACCATGACAAGTATGCTTGCCGCTATACGTCTTGTCAATATGTAGGGAACGGACAAGACAAGCGTGGCTGCAAGAGCCGTGGCATACGACTCCCAACATGAGAAAGGTGTAAAGGTGGTGTAATAACACCATATTGCATTAAACAGGAGGAATTTGAAAAATACTCCCGCTATTGGAATGGCAGGCTGTATTCTGCTGCCTGCAACATTCCCTTCTTGTTTGTTAACAGTCATTGGCTAATTCAGTTTAGTGGAATTCTTCCTAATTATTTTTACTTCACTGGGAGCGATAATATCTTGTTTCATAAGATAAAATATATCACTACCGATTACTTCAACCTTGGCTGCTCTCAGAACAATCTGAAATGGTCGCGTTCACACTGAATACGTTTCATCATTTTCCTCTTCGCTTCATCTGCTGTTTCACGATGCGGCTGTCCCCCATTTCAAATGAATCCGATACGGTTTCTTCCGTATATTTCCTGCTTTTTCCACCAAACGTGTAAGTGATGCCTATGGTGATGTCCTGCATGGGTTCAATAAGGCGTGATATGTTCGTGAAATCCCTGGTGCTGGATACCGACTCCCAATACATTTTGCCACCATGACCTAAACCGCTCATGCCACTGATAGCCACATCCAGTTTGTCATTGAGGAAGGAGCGCGCGAGTGTTGCACTTATCATCATCATACCCGAATCGTAACCTTGGAGAGAGTACCGACGCGACATCCATTCCATATTACTACTCCACTTCAACTGCCAAGCAGATTCTGTTGCCACCCCAGATTCAGGTTACCATGCCAACCATAGTTGCAGGCATCAATCTCCCGGCTTCGCATGTCATTGTAGCCCACTTCTCCATTAAGCATCAAGCGGGCTGAACGTGTCGCGTTCCATGAAGCGTAAGCATTCAGCGATGTCTTGCGATTTCTGGCTATATTGCCAAAGGTGGTATTTATACGCCCGTCCTTCATTGAAGAATACCGGGCAATACCATCGTTACTCCATGAATGATTGAGGCTGATTCGCATTGCTAATGTGTTTGCTTTCAACGTATGTACAATAGCCAGATTATTGAGGTGCTGTGCTTTCAGGTTGGGATTACCATAGGAAAGCTGCGTAGGATCGGACTTATTGACGTATGGGTCGAGTTCTTTGATTCTCGGCCGACGTATGCGCATGGTGTAGCTCACGCCAAAAGTGCTGTTCTCCTTAGCTCTGGCAGTAAGAGTGACGGAAGGTACGAGGTCGCCATAGTGAAGCGAGAATTTACTCCCTTCACCCTTTAAATAGCGTGATTTCTGCCAGGTATGTTCATAGCGAAGCCCTTCCTTCAAGCCCAGCCAACCCCACTGAGCTTCCCATTCGGCATACAGGGCGGCTATGTTTTGATACTGTCGGTAGTGCATGGCAGCCGCCTTTTGTTCCACGAAGCTACCATTCAAAAAGCGCATTTCGGTAGCCCGGCTCTCTCCATGGTCGAAGGAGAACTTCACACCGGCGTTGAGCAGTTGATGCCGGGTAAGTGGAATGGTGAGGTCCGTGGTCAGGTTATGCTGGGTGGTGCGGTCGCAAATTTCTGTACGGATGTCCTTCACGGTGGAAGTGATTTCGGGGTGCAAGGAGGTGTCAAGGCCATCGTATCTGTTCTCTGTATCATTCCGGTTGGGAGCATGGCTTATCTGATAACTCGCAAACAGCCTGCCCTTGTCACCCCACTGACGTTGGTAATCGATGCCTCCATCTACTGAAATCTCGTTCATATTCATCTTCTGACTACCACTAAAAGCCATCCCCTGTCCCCATATTCCACCTGAGTAAAGATAGGTGGGACGGCTCTTCTCTTTTGTGGCAAACCAAGTCGTGGACATGGAAACATGGAGTGATTGGACGGAATCAATATCGTATCCCACACCTACTTCGCCCATTGAGAATGGCGTTTTCGATGAGGACTTTTGTCGCATCCATTGACGTGTCCCGTTGCCGGTTACGTCCGATTCGACAATGGTACCCGTTGAATACATATACTCTCCGTTCAAATTTACGTCATACGACCATTTGCCTTGTTGACCGGAGAGGCTGGCGTCAATTCCGTTGCTCAGAATACCTGTCAGGAGGTGCACGGAGCCACTTGTAGCTCCGTCATACCCGTCTTTCTCCAATGCAAATGCTTGTTTGGCACCACCTTTCTTGGTGGTGATGCAAAGGACACCTCCGGTTCCCTCTGCATCATACCGGGCACCTGGATTAGTGATAACTTCAATGTTCTTCACGTGGCTGGCAGGCATACTGCGCAACGTTTGTTTTGGATTGCGAGTGATGACAGTGCTCAATCTTCCGTCCACATAAACCTTGAACTGCGCGGAGCCGTTCACCATGATATTGTTTCGCCCGTCCACAGTCACCATAGGAACCTTACGCAGTATGTCCAATACACTGCGTGTCTTTGACTCCACATCATTACTCACCTGGTAAGTCACCTTGTCGTTTTTTAGTTTGACTATCGGGGCCTGGTGTACGATGACAACCTCCTCAAGGTTCTGTGTCGGGAATACAACCATCGTATCTGCCTTTTCCGCGCTTACTCCCTGTGCACATATCCTTATAGGTAATCCCAATCCTATAGCTGTTAGCAGGAATGCCTTTGCCGCCATGCCAACATTTGATTTCTTGCTATGCATTTGTACCAAAATATTTATGTTATTGGAATGAATGGCTACATTTTGCAGCCCGTAAATTCCGACTATCATTGACATTTATATATTCTTTCCAGCAGTTTACTGCCCAACAAGGGACGATAGTGTCCTGCCTCATAATAGTGATGGTAATCTTCTGTAAATTCGTTAATGCCGCTGAAATCATACACATTCTCTTTTCCGAAAATACTTTGCAAGATTTCTCTATCATTCGGGTGTAGTTTTTTCTGGTTATAATCCGGACTGATCAGGACATATATCGAGGTTCCATGTTGACGTAGAACTTCCATAATTTCATCCAATACCATCCGTTGCCTGTGAAATATGGCAGGTTCAGCTATAATTGCAGTGCCTTCTCGTTCGGGGAACTCATTTTTACGTTTTTCCCAATATTCCTCACCTTCCTGTTCTATCTGTTTCTCACGAGGATTGAACGCATCATTGTTCTTCGAATCACGTATCCTTCCATAAGGATTCATTCGCTTCATGTCCGGCTCTACATTTCCTGTTATGCGGTATTTCAGATATGGAAACAAGAAATCGGGCATTGCAAATGCCTGCATGAACTCCAGCTGTACGGCAAACGGATTACGTCCCGATATATCAGCTGGAAGTATATGGCTGGAACCCGTCAAGAGATCAAAACGTGAAAGGGAGGTCCGGTCGAGAATCATCAGTACGTTTTTTATTTCCGCACATTTATGGTCAAGGGTACGGAGTTTAAGGCTTATCGCTTCATACCCTCTGCATTGCCGAAAAGACGAATGGCGCGATCACCGGAATCAAGATATTTTTCCCATTCCCCACACCGGAATGCCATAGTACATGAATTGCCCAAGATAAAAGAATTGAAATGTACACTGTCATTATGATTCAAGTATATCTGCCAACCTACATGCTGTTCGTTGAGCATGACATCTGAATCATACAGGTCATATTTGCGAAGTACCATGAAAGGATCATCGTAAACATAAAGAGCAATCAAAGCCCAAAACGGCATGGCGAATAGCACCAACTTTCGGACAAGGCGCAGGAAAGCAGGTCGTTTGCAGAGGTTTGCTCCAGTAACAGTTTCCGGTATATTTTCCATCAGAATTGCAGATATATGAAGTTTTCCGTGCCGAACTTGCCATAAGCGAACACGGCAAACACAATTAAGTAATACACTATCCAGCGAAGCACGGCAGGCTGCTTTTCAAAACGAAGATGCAAGTCGCCTTTGGACATAAAAAAATCATAAAGTAGCATCAACAATAATGCGGCACCTGCCACGATGCAGATGTGGTCGGACATACCGATATTGATTTCTTTCCAGCTTACATGGATCTGAAAAGAGATATTCCGTAGGAAATAGAATGCGTCTGAAACGGACTGTGCTTTGAAAAACACCAGCGATATGGCAAAAATGAGGTAGGTGCGGATGACTGAGAGCGTGGCGAACAGCCGTTTGCCGATATGTTTCCTTACCCTATTCCGTATTCTTTCAGTCTTTAGTTCCCATACAATCACAAGCCCCTGTATAAGTCCATAGACGGCAAATGTCCATCCTGCACCATGCCATATGCCAAGAGCAATAAATGTCACCATGAGGCTTGCCACCACACCCCATTGCCCCCAACGGCGTGTGAACGATGACAGGGGAAGAAAAAGGTAATCCCGTACCCAGGAGGAAAGGGAGATGTGCCAGCGACGCCAGAACTCAGCCGTGGTTTGGGCGGCAAAAGGATGTGCAAAGTTGGGTGATAGTTTCAATCCAAACAGCATTCCTATCCCAATCGCCATATCCGTGTAGCCGGAGAAATCGGCATAAAGTTCGATGGGATAGAGAAGGCAGGCCATAAACAATTGTACGCCTGATGCGGTATGCATTGAATTGAACGCACCGTCAATATAAGGTGCTATATGGTCGGCAAGTACCATTTTTTTCACCAATCCCACCACAATCAGTCTCAAGCCGTAAGTCATCATGGAGTATGATGCCGGAGAGAGTCTTCGGACTTGCGGGAGCAAATTGGCGGACCGTTCAATGGGACCTGACAGGAACTTCATAAACAGAAGCATGTAAAGCAGGAAATCGATCGGACAACGTTCCGCCTTTTCTTCCTCCCAATAGACTTCCGTCAAGTAACCGATGGCCTGAAATGTATAGAACGACATTCCCAACGGGAAAATAAAACCTGAGTCTCCGGTTAACCGGTTGGCATACCTGAAACCAATCCAGCAGAGGATAAGACAGGATATGCTGCTCCAGTAAACCAAACAAGAACCTTTTTTCCCGCGGGCTTGCTCAACAAGTACTGCTGCGCCGTATGTAAAAAGGCTTACAGCCAGTGCCGTGAGAAGGAATACGGGATTGAAATATCCGATGAAAACTCCACTTGACGCAAGCAAAACAAATTTTTGTCCTTTATCACTGACAAAATGGTATAATGTGAAACAGAGCAGGAACAGCAGGATAAATTCAAGGGAGATGAACGACATTACTTTTCCTCCTATTCCTATTTGGCTTTATTCATGATGGTACGGCAAAGATCGCCCACATTTTTCAATTTCACTATCTCGCGAAACGAGAAACGCACGCCGAATTTATTTTCTATCTCGGTGATAAGTACCATATTGGTCAGTGAATCCCATCCGTCCACATCATGGGCAGTGGTGCTTTCAGTCAATGTGATGTCGTCTCTCTTTAACACTTTTCTGAATATTCCGTTCAGTATTTCCAATAATTCTGTTGTTTCCATATACTTGATTGTTTCTTATTTATTGAGTGATGTACTTTAATAGTTGATTCCGGTCAATTTTATTACTATTATTTTGTGGAAAACAAGGGATGAAGTGAATACGCCGAGGCAACATATAAGAAGGCAGATGGCTTTGCATATACCGTTCGAGGCTTTCCGTATCCTCTGCATCCTTCTCTAAGGCAAGATGCAGTTCGCAACCTCTGTCAGTAGTATAAACCGGCAACACCATAGCGTTACAGGTATGCTTGTAAAACGCTTTAACGTGGTATTCGATTTCACCCAATTCGATTCTGAAGCCTTGTAGCTTTACTTGTGTGTCTTTACGGCCACAATAAATGATATCTCCGTCAGCATCTGCCTGACAGAGATCTCCGGTACGGTAATAAAGTTTTCCAAAGGGAGTCGTAACAAAACATCCAGCGGATTTTTCGGGAGCGCGCCAATATCCGCGCATTAGCTGCGGTCCGGCAATCCACAGTTCACCGGTCTTTCCGGCGGGAAGTTGCTTGCCCGAAGGGGATGCAATCATATAGTCCATACCCGGAAAAGGTTTCCCGATTGCCGCCAAACCGTTATAATGTTTGGCTCCTTCAACCGGGATGATATAAGAAGTGCAGTAGATAGTGGCTTCGGTTGGTCCGTAGAGGTTGATTACTGTGGCATTGGGGATGCAAGTGCGAAATTCATCGAGCAGATTCACGTCAGTGGCTTCGGCGGTAACTATGAGATAGCGTAGGTCCGGAAAACAAATTTCCCCGAAATAAGGACGTGATAACCGAAGTACGGAAGGTGCCATTGCCGCAAATGTAAGACGGTGACGTTCCATGATATCCAGTACATGCAGATATTTCATTCCTTTCTGCGGAACGGCATAGACACACGCCCCGAGGGTGAGGGGATAAAGGAACGACACGACTGAAACATCGAATGTCAGTTCGAACATCTGAAGCATACGGTCGTTTTCGTCTAACTCCCATCCTAAAGCACAGTAAGCCTTGTAGAAAGCATTCAGGTTCCTTCGGGATATAGGAACACCTTTGGGCTCGCCCGTACTTCCTGATGTAAAGATAATGTAAGCAGGCACATCGGGATTAACTTCACACAACGCCATGCCGGAATGCAAAGTATGTCGATAAGAGGAGATACATACCCGTCCTGCATTGATTTCAGGTGGAAGTATATTATCGTTTTCTCCACTGTAAAGCAACAGACCAATGCCGGATTGCCGGGCTATACGACAGTTGCGCTCTGCCGGATAATCAGGATGCAACATGACGTAAGTTTTTCCGGAAAGTAGCACAGCTAAAATGGATGCGTAGGTTTCCATACGATTTTCTGCGGTGATGCCAATAATGTCTTCTTTGAGATTTCTCAGTGTTTCACAAATGCTCCATGCCAATCCGAACAACTCCTGATAGGTATAAGTCTGGTTGTCAAGAACCAGTGCCGGACGCATGGCATAATGATTCGAGGCTCGGACAATAGCAGCCAGCATATCTGCATCATTTATCTTCTTCATAATTTGTATTGTTTCTATTTATATTTTCTTGTTCTGTTTGCGGTTCATGCAACACTGCTTTTTCTTTTGTGGATACTGGTTTGGTACCAAGCATCCACAAAAAATGAGGAAAAGGCAATACCAATTTCACTGTGTTTCCGTTTTTTGTTGTTTCCATTTTTCTCTTCAGTATAATGTAACTATTCTCTTTTGAAAATCTGCCTTTGGGAGAATGCGTTGATGACACCAGAAGTTCCAACAGTTTTTCAGATGACTCTTGTTCTTCTTTTATAAGTCTCAAAGGAAATTGGTTCTCCATCATTGCTTTATTTCTCTATTGGATTGAAATATCTCATTAACTCAGCAGACTGTCCAAAATTACTTACAGGAACAACTGGAACAAAAAAGAACCTGTCTGAAACGGCAAAAACAATTTCCGAAACGGAGTTTTTAAACATTGAAAATAAATTAATATAAACGCTTATCTTATAAACAAAAGCAATATCGTTACCTTGTGAAGAATGTACTTCTAATACTCACTTTGATTAAAGAAACCGTACAAAATGGTCAAAAACAGGTTCTTCCAGAATATAGCCTTTAATCATATACCATAAACAAGAAACCGTCTTAAACTGTGCGATGCTATTTGAAAGTATAGCCAAAACTCAGATAAGGATACAATAACGGGGTTTTATGTAATCCGTATTTATCTCTAAAATTGAATGAAGGACTGACACCGGCACGGAACATAAAACCATTTTCCCGTTGATACCGATATCCAATATTAAATAAAGACATAGTATCTGAAAGTATTCCGCGATTCAACTATCTGAGTAACCGGTTCGATAATGCTGACATTTCCCTCGCTGTTTACCCAATAGGTTTCCTTTATGGAATACAGCCCCATATTGATGCCTGTTCCGGCTTCAAACTTGCTGCGCCGTTTACCCAAAATGCAATTAAACTCCAATGGCACGGAAAAACCATGCCCTTCATAGGAATTGTAGTTCGTCCCATAAAAGTAGGATATTCCGGCACGATAGCCGAAAACTGAACCGGGCTTTATTCTTGTGTCATAAGAAACGCCAATCATATTTGAAGCGCCCAATAGTTCCAAATAAATGCTCTTGTACGTTTTATCCTTGTGCGAACTTTCTATCTCTTGCCCAAAAGCAGAAAAAGCGAGAAAGCATATTAATACGCTCATTACAATATTTTTCATTGAAAATTTATCCGTATCACTGGACCTTATCCACAGCAGCATGAACGGCAACTTGTCATGCAAACAGCTAATAATATGACTATTGCCAATACGACAAGGATAGATAATTTACTTTTTCGATATCCCATTACTCAATTTATTTTTGTTGACATACAATAATCCATAACAATCCTTTTGGAAGAGAAAAAAGATATGCGTTTCTTCTACTCCCAAAAGGATTCTCTGATACTTTATTTTACTGTAACTGAAATAGTTCCAGTTTTCTTGTTCTTGTCAGTAACAGTCACTGATGTGCTACCAGCCTTGACACCTTTGATAATAATCTTTCCATCCTTGACTGTGGCTGTGGCAATTTTCGTGTCCTTGGCGGTTGCTGTATAAGGAGCGGAACCATCTTTTACAGTGACAGCCTCTTCCTTCCCAACAGTTACGGATACAGACTTTTTATCAAAATCAAGTCCGGATGCCGCAGCCTTGACCACCACAGGAATCTTTCCTGTAAGCTTCTTTGAGTCGGAGATGAGCATGGTTGCTGTACCGTCTTTAAGACCGGTGATTGTAATGGTGTTCTTGTCTGCTTTAGCCGTCGCAATCTTGGTATTGCTTGAGGTTACAGTAAATGGAGCAGTACCGCCACTTACAGTAACCGTTGCAGTTTTGCCGGGAGCCACCTCTACTTTAGAGGGGGTACACTTAAGATCTGGAACTTTGGGGTCATCATTCTTATCGCAAGAACCCATGGCTACTGCTAGAACACAGGCGAAAAACGCCATAGTGAATTTAAGAAACTTTACTTTTTTCATTGTTGTTCTTTTTTTTAATTAAAAACTTTATTGTTTTATTGAACGCTCTTTTATGCAATTGCAGAACAAAAGTAGCACTTCAGTGTAAACTCTTTAATTACATTTTATCTGAAACGGCGAAAACGGCTTCTGAAACGACATCTAGGAACACTGAAAAATTCGCTTTGGCACTTTTTTCTGTCTATATTTTGCTTCAATGATTATCCGCAATATCCCCATCCACTCTTCCACATTCCGGCATTTTAGTGCAATAGGGAAGCAGGATACGTGTATAAGTCTAAGGAATGCAGTACAGGGAAGATATGATTAAAAGCCTTTTAATACGCTATTATAAGGCTTTTAAGCCACTTCACTACGGGAACGAGGTTGGCAGATACAGTAAAAAAATAAGGATGAAGCATGCAAATAACCAATCAGTGGGAGGAATGCGGATAATCATTTTGCTTTTTATCAATAAAGAGAGGGTGTGCAAAATGTGAAGTGAACCCCGAAAGTTTTTTGTCTAACTTTCGGGATTCACTTCATTAGCATAAAACAAACCATCCAAATAACATTTCTACTTTACAACAGAGCATAGCTAGTCAACATCCTCGCACAACAAAGACTTAGATATGACCAATACAGAAACAAACGGATATTCTTATCAGCAGCCAATAGGTTCTCTCATCTTTTGAGCCTTTCAATTTTATTTGTTTGTTCAGAAATGTTCTACTACTACAATTTCAAATATACTTATCATTGGGCAGTCAGTTCCACTACATGGCTCTGAGTATGTATAAAGCCAAATACATTCAGTCCAACTTTCATCAAATAATCACCCGAATAAATCTTTCCGTTGGCTTCTAATCTGGAAGTTGCAGCAGGCATTAGATTGATTTCCTCCACTTTATACTGTTTGTCCGGGTCCAGCCCTTGCAGTTTTACTGCCATCAACTTCTCTTGGAAGCGTGGGTGAATGTCATAGGCAAACAGAACCACCTTGTTTGCATCTTTACTTACATAGTTCAGTGCCATATGATTCTCTTCGTATGGAGAAACCAAACGATACTGGTCACCATCCATTATAGCGTTTTGGAGACGTTTCCAGTTGGCTACCGCTGTCTGGCAATAAGTCAGTTCATCGGCAGTAAGTTCTTTCAGACCGATATCGAAGCCAAGTTTGCACATGGAGCCACGTCGGTGCGGAACTTTATGGAAGTCACCTTGTTCCAGCTCGTCACATGGGCATCCATAGCCTTTGCAGGAAAGAACTGGGAGAAGCCCCACTGGATATAAATACGTTCCACCGGATCGGTATTGTCACTGCACCAGAATTCCGTGAAGTACTTCAATGCTTCGTAATCACAACGTGCACCGCCACCGGAACAAAGCATCATCGGGACATTGGGATAATTCGCCTTTACACGTTTCAGAACATTATAGATACCGCGGACATGATCAATATACAACTGTCCCTGTTTATTCTTCAAATATGGGGAATAGATATTGGTGATAGGGCTGTTGCAATCCCACTTGAAGAAAGCGACATCGGGATTTTCCTGCATAATGTTTTCTACAACGCCATATACATAATCCTGCACTTTCGGGTTACTGAGATCCAGTACCAACTGATTGCGGTAATAATACGTTTCGCGGTTAGGCAGTTGGATGGCCCAGTCCGGATGTTTCTCAAAGAGTTCGCTCTTGGGGTTCACCATTTCCGGTTCAATCCAGATGCCGAACTTCACATCCGCATCTTTGGCAGCTTTTACTAAGGCGGGAATACCGCCAGGCAGCTTATCGTGGGTCACTTCCCAATCGCCCAAACCGGCATGGTCATCCTTACGCGGGTATTTATTGGCAAACCAGCCATCGTCCAGCAAAAACATATCCACTCCCAAATGCTTGGCTTCCTTCATCAGTTCGGCAAGTATCTCCTGATTGAAATTGAAACCTGTATTTTCCCAGTTATTCAAAAGAGTCAGACGGCTGCCTTTACCATCTTTCAGGCTATAGTTGCGTGCCCATTCGTGCAGATTGCGACTGCCTTGCGAGGCACCATCATAACTTAAAGTGAAAATGAATTCGGGAGTGGTGAACACTTCATTCGGTTTCAGTTCGTAGTTCGATGCATAAGGATTGATGGCAGGGATTACACGCAGGTTGCCCACATTGTCCACTTCGAAAGTGAAACGGAAGTTGCCCGTCCAGCCCAGTGTACCCATCAAGACATCACCCTGGTGTTCGTTCACCGGTTGGTCCAGTCCCACTTCAAAGAAGGGATGGGTGTGCATGGCAGCACGGCTTCCCAGCTTCGTGTCAATCACTTTCTTGCCAAACTGCAATTGCTGACTGCTCATCTGCGCCTCTTTTGCCCAGTCACTGCTGAACTCGGTCAGATAATAACTGGAATTATTGAAGTAGAGCATGGTGGAGGCATAGGTGGAGAGCATGACAGGTTTCTTCTCCTGATGCTTTATCTCGCTCCACGTCTTGATGACGTTCTCTTTGGGATAGGCCACATAATGCAGTGCCACATCTACCGGATACTGGTTATCGCGCAGGTTTATCACGGTTTCCGTACCACCTTCTACAGGCTTGGACGAGGAAGAAACGTAATAAAGAATCGTCGACGGATTGCCGTCATTATGAGTGATGGCGATGGCAGGTTCAAAGTAATCTTCATTGCCGGAACCGCTATACACTTCCCAGCCGCGCTTGCTCACGCTGCCGTCCGACCCGGCATGTATATTCCAACGGAAGTTCTGCAAATCCTGCTGGTGCAAGAGTTTCTCGCCCAGGTACGTTTGATACAAGCGGCCGTTTTCGCCTACCTGGAGCACCAGATCGGTGTTGTCCGTAGAGATGCGGATGGTTTCTTTTTCCGCTGCATGGGCATACGTCAGGGACGCACATGCAAAGAGAGTTACAAGTAAATTTCTCATGGTGTACGATAAATTTAGTTACCAAAATATATAAATTAAATTAGAATGAAAGACTTGCGCTGAATTCCAGAGTGAGTGGGCGCAAATAATTACCGCTCATATAGTGATCCTTGAACTTTCCGGCTTCTTCCTTGCTCAACAGTTCGGCACCGTTGATAGTGCCGCTGGCACCCTTCTGATTCAGGAAGTTCACAACCGTAGCTCCCAAAGAGAGATGCTTGTTTACCTTCCAGTTCACGCCGCCGAAGGTTTCCCAACGGCCGTTGAAGTAGAGGGCATTGGTCAGATTGGCATACGTCTTTCCGAAATAACGGAAGCTGAGCCATACGCGCAGGTCGGGAGTGATGTTGTAGCTGGGATCTATTTCAGCAAGTACCTGCGGAATTTCTTTCACGATGTTGCCATTGGCATTCAGGTCGGGCACTCCTTCAAAGGGAGACCTGATGAAATAGTTGTTATAAGTCGGCTTCTGGTAAGTGAACAGGGCATGCAGATGGAAACCTTTGAACGGATTGATTTCTGCCGAGGTAGTCCAGCCCAGGGTCTTGATGTCGTATATTAATAAGGTGGTTTTGGATTGCGTCGTACCGGGTTTCGTTACGTTCTGCTGGTCGATGTTGTTCGACTTGGAAATATATGTAATCATGGAAGTCAGATTTATCCAGTTGTTATGGTAGAACAGTCCGCCACGCAGCAAAGGGATGGTGACGCGTTTGTATTGCTCCTCGGTGGGACCTGTTCCGGCATACTCGTTGATGCGGGGGAAGCGGGTGGCAACAGTTCCATCGGCTGTAAGACCGAAGTTCTTTGTTATCTTATAAGTGAATTGTGCGGTTGCTGCATAATTCAGCTTGTCCTTTACCACTTTATGGGGTTCTATCTTTTCAGTAGAAAGTATGTTGCCGTCATTGTCCGTATATGAATGGGTATCGCCGATATGGAAACCCGCATAACGTCCGTAAGGTATCTGGTCGGCAGACATACGGTAGTATTCCAAGCGGGCACCGTAATAAACGTTAATCTTCGGAGTGATCTGCCAGTTGTCCGTGAAGTAGGCAGCCAGTTTGTTTTCATATCCTTTGGTATATTCCGGACTTAGCTCATTGAAGCCTCTGAACTTATTGGTACTTCCGTCGGCTTCCCGACGATTCAGTATCTGTGGGTATTCGGTGACAGTTCCTATCCATTGGAAAGAGGAAGAATGATAATCCAAATGATAGTACCACTCGTTCAATCCTAACCTCATATCGTGGTTGCCCACTTTCTTTTTCAGTTCGGAAGTAAGCAAAGCATTCTTCACTTTGCCGAAGTGCAACCAAGTGCGTCTTCCTTCCACCAATCCGGTGTAGGCTTCTTTGGAGTCATCCAGGAAAAGACCATCTGTTGCAGTCGCCTCGCTGATATTACTACCGCCAAAGTCTACATAATTGGCTTCGGGGGCATTCATAAATTTGGCGTTAAGTGTCCAGTTTAGATTATTGCGGAAGGTATAGTCGAATAGCATAGCTACTTCGTGCGCCTTGTTTCCGGTGAAATCGCCGAAGCGTCCGCTTTTCATCTTACCATCCGTCACGTCCATGTACTGAAAACGTCCGCCTTCGGGAGCGTACGAGGAAGTACCCAGCTTGAAGCCCGGAATTTCTTTCACACTGCCATCTCCCACATAAATAAAGGGAGCCGCATTAATCATTGAGCCGAGCGCATTGCTTTTCGAGAATTTATAGATGACGGAGAACTTGCCACGATTGTTATTGAACAATCGGGTCAATCCGGCGTGATAAAGCTGGGTACGGTCGCTGAAGTTCTCAAACTTAGGAGCAAAACTGCCCGGATCAAAGTTCTGATAGACACTGGCTGTATAAAGCCAACGGTCGCCAATGCCACCGGATACATTCATGTCCACATTCTGCCAGCCGAAGTGGTTGGTGTGGTAATTCAGTACTCCTTTAAATTCTTTCTGCCCTAACTTGGAGAAGGTATTCACCGAATAAGCGATGTTTCCGGTAGTGATGGCGGATTCGGACGGGTTCATCAGGCCCACTTCGCCCAGACTGGCATCGCTGCGCCAATGGGTAGCCAGTTTGTGCACAGCCGAAGAATATACGGCAGGTAGTCCGTTCTCATATACATTCACATCCTCACTGGGCAGTCCGATTTGAATTTCACGGGGTTTATTGGCATCCGAAGCGTTCAGCATCACATTGCGTTCGCTACCTTTGGATTTCTTTGTACTAATGGTGTCGTTTACTTCTGCCGGATTGCTTGCCATTGCAGAAGAAGCGAATGCGATAATCATCGGCACGATGTGAAAAAAGAGATTGATTTTCATGATATTCATTGATTTAAAATTAAATACTCTGAAGAAAGAACCGGGAAGGATTTTACCCCTTGTTTTTCAACGAGGGCAAAATTAGAGGGTATAATAACGCACTGTTTCTACAAGTAGATATTAAGTAGATTGACAGGAGAGGTGTACAAGGAATAATAGCTTTATAATTAACTATTTAGTAATACTTGCTTTAGAAAAGTAAGTAGATGTATCTGTTTACTGAAAACTTTTAATATCTTTGTATTTATCCACTTTTAATGAATACCTCCTATGAAGAAATGCTTATTATCAGGATTATTTTTGCTATTCGTACTTCTGCCTTTTCGTGCTACAAATAAAGTTGACTTGTCCGGAGAGTTAGAAACTGCTTTGAAACTGCGTAACCAATATTCACGCCAGAAAGAAACACGTATTGACAGTCTTAAACATTTACTCTATCCGAATATGAATGATGATGAACGTTTCCTGTTGTATAACGCCATTTATGAAGAATATTATACTTACCGGTTTGATTCGGCCATATATTACGTAGACCGGGAAGAAGAAGTGGCTATGAAACTCTCCAATCCTACATATCGCAACCTGAGTATCATTCATCGTTCCATCCTCCTCGCCACTTCGGGATATTTCAGTGAATCCATTCAAAACTTGGAACAGATAGACAGCCGTACACTGGACAACGCATTACGGATAGAATATTATACCGCTTATGAGTGGGCATATAGTATGTGGGCCGAATACTCCAATGATAATATATATGCTCCCCGTTATTATGAAAAGGAGATGCTTTATCAAGATTCACTTATCAGTGTTCTACCAGTCGGTTCACCGTTGCATCATTACTGGAAAGGCGAAAACTTCTATCGTCATCGCAGGTATGCCGAAGCTAAAAATTGCTATAAAAAAGCGTTGGAAGGATTACCGGTCAATGTCCGCTTGTTTGCTATGGCAACTTACGGACTGGCATTGGTGTACTCACGAACCAACAACTGGAAAGAATATGAGAATTATCTGATAAAGGCAGCTATTTCCGATCAGGTATGCCCATTGAAAGAGAATCTTGCCTTGCAGGAACTGGCGTTATACATCTTCAAGAACAGGGATGGAGAAGTTTCACGTGCCAATCGTTACTTAAACTATTCTCTAGAAGATGCCATGTATTATAACAACCGTCTCCGTATGCTCGAAATAGCAAGAAAATTCCCTTCCATTGTTCTTTCATATCAGAAACAGAACCTTATTGAAAGCCAACGCTTGCAATGGTCACTGATATGTATCAGTCTTTTATCTATCGGACTGGTAGTTTCTTTGGTTTATATATATCGGCAGATGAACCAACTTCATAAGCGGAAGAAAATTTTGGCAAATATGAACTGTGAATTGCAACACCTGAATAAAGCGTTGGTAGATACGAATCATACACGCGAAGAGTATGTAAGCCTGTTTATGGATTTATGTGCCGCTTATATAGACAAGCTGAAGAAATATCAGGATTTAGTGAAGCGCAAGGTAAAAGCGAAGCAAACAGATGATTTATTGAGACTGGTCAATGCAACCAAACTTTCAGAAATGGATACCAGGGAGTTCTTTATGAACTTTGATACGGCTTTCCTGAATCTATACCCTAACTTTATAAAGGAATTCAATTCCCTATTGCGTGAAGGTGAAGAAATAATACCAAACGGGGGGAAATATTGACTACGGAACTTCGCATTTTTGCTTTAATACGAATGGGAATTAAGGATAGCTCCAAGATAGCAACCCTTCTGTTCTATTCCCCACAGACAATTTACAACCATCGGAGTGTGGTGAAAAATAAGGCAAAGATAAGGGATAACTTTGAGAAACAAGTGGAAGAAATTTGCACAATAAATTTATTATGCAATCTCACTTCTTCTGCCTCTACTTCTTAAGTACCCTCAAGATGGAGATAATGAGTCAGGAACTGAAAACCATTGACTTCCCGACTGACTTCGGTTCACTGAATGGGATGGAAAGAAAAACTAAAAGAAAGAAAACAGTTTGCTGTCCTTTTTGTATATAAAAAGATATTGCTATTTAAAATCTTTCTTACAAAAAACATTTTCATCTTCAGGTAACTAATCATCTCCGAATATCTATATATATCAGTTTTCCTGTTATTTTTAAATGATAAAATTCATCTTTTATTTCATTGGCGATTGCCAACCTTTCTATTGCTTCAAATGTTTTTCAGCAAAGAAGCAGGATACAGTGAAAAAAATATTATATACATGAAACCACCCCAAGCTCTTTCTTTTGCACATCAGTTTGCAAAGCCATGCTTTACTATCATTGTAATATTGCCATTCAGTAACAATCACAGAATCAGTAAATTCAGTCCTCTGTTCTTCAAAGACTTTATAGCTATGTCCTAATACTTCTTTCAATATTTGGAGTGTCGAAAAAAATGTTTTTATTTTTTAATATTAACGGATTCATAAGTTTTTTCCAATAAGTTTAAACTATGCTTGTATCATTTTTGTTCACATTTTTATGGGCTGTTTAATAGTTACCGTCACCTGTTCTGCCTTATTAGACGGATTATAAAGCAGACTTCCGCATGAACTCATGCACATCATGCAGCCGTACAGCAGAATCCATATTGCAACAATCATTATTTTGCTTTTTTTCTGTTTCATATTATCAATGATTAAAGAATAGTCCTTTCACGATTTGCTGGAACATTCCACCAAAATCCGCATTTATTTCACGCCCGTTATGCTTATACAACGGACGTATTATCGGTACAGTCGATTGCTGGTGAGACCCATTGCCGCCATAACTTCTCATGCCCACATCCATTGCCCATCGTTCTGCCAAATCAAAAGAAAGATAACCGCCATAATGGTAGCCGTTCAGTCTCTTCATCGATTGCACACCCAGCAAATAGGTGCGATGATATGTACCAAAGAGATGGAGCGATGTATTAGGGAGGAATTGATAGGAAACATCGGTTCCAATCCCAAATGTATTGCTACTCGAACGGGGAATACTCAGTTTGTGCGCATATAGGCTTATGCCCAATTTCCATCTCTCGTTTGGAGAATATGCCGTTTTAACTTCAGCATAGTTCGATACGCCAACTCCTATGATATTTTCCTGTCTGCCACGTCCCCAAACATCTATCTTCTCAAACCGATGAATAATCCCGCCGACATTGTATTCGCCTTTATGCAAAGACGAACGGTCAACGGGAAAGCTCTGTGTATAATCAGGACGAAAGTTCAAAAGTGTTTCAGGCATTTTGGGAATGAAATCAAAATGTGGAGACAGAAACGACTTCCCATATTCATAAATCGACAGTTTGGTAGTGTCTATGTTCGTCACGGTCAGTTTTGCACGGCCGAAGAACAGCATAGAATTTTCCTGCCCGTATAATCGGGAGCAAACGGACAACAGTATCATGATGACAAGAGCCACACTGCATGCCGTCAAGTTGATGGCGCAGATTTTTAATTTCTGTTTCCACATATTTTTTCATTTAATTTATATTCAATATACGGCAGTAATGAGACAGCATTCCCTTTGATACCAATGCAATTTGCAGAATAGCTTTGGTTATTCCGACATTATTCTGCAAAACTTACGTAAAAAGCCCAACTGTGTGACGAAGGAAACCTTCAATTATTACTTTGGTTTATACAAGTCTCTTTCATATCCTATTTTTATCTTTACATTCCTGACTGGAGTAAATTGTAACTTCATCTCCATACTGTTATGCGGAAACATAGGAGTAAGTGAAGGCATAACCTTATTAGAACGCTCCATCAAAGAATAACGGATACGGAATAACAAAGACCATCGGTCAATTGGATTGTATTCCATTCCCAAGATGCCACCAAAGTCATTAAACAATTTACGTATCATTGGACTATCATCTAAAAGCCATCGGTTGCCATCCTTGTCTTCTTGTTGTAATATAGAATATTTACCCCAAAACGCTCCTACGCTAAGAGTCAAATGTTTCGTCAACAGATGATGATAGAAAAACTTTACATAAGTAGCCGATCCCCAAAAGGGATAGGTGGTATGACTGCTGATGGTGCGAAATCTCCATAGTCGACCTTCGCACAGATAGTCTGAAGCAAAAGGAAAGTTCGGATTCCCTACAGGACGATTATTCCAAGGAAACAACTGATTGCCAACAATATCGGTTGGCATAAGAAACGGATTGGCAGTAATGATTGCAAAAGACTGTATTGGAACAGAAAAAGCCGTATCTATTTTGTTGTGGGCATTATTCTCAACAATACCAACAGGACGCTCTGTCCTAACGCTTGGCAAGGTATCGATCATTAGGAATTTCCGCTCTGTTTGTGCCAAGGAATAAACATTCCATATAAAGCATCCGATAAAAATCAATTGCTTTCGCATTATATAATCGCTCTACGTTTAGTCTATATTACTTTGCCATGCTAAACCAGCCAAGCTATTACCTCCTTGATGAACAGTCCTTAGCGTCGTTCAGAATGGCAAAGTATAATGATAGTTATTTTTGATCTAAATACATTCTTATAGCACCATTATTTTAAGTTTATATTGATAATATGTGCTTTTCCTATCAGACATTTGGGAACCACATGACCATTAATAACCTCTGTCTGATCTTTACCGTTGGCATCATGTTCAGAAGTAAGATCAGTCCACGTATGAAACTTGCCTGTTAAGGCATTTCCACCAGTAATCTTTCCAAGAATAATATTAAACCCATTTTTCACATTATTATTGAAAATATATCTGGGTAATCGTGGTGCAATAACTTCTTGCCCATATTGTCCTTGTGCTAAATAACTAAAATTGGGACTAAGGAATGAATCGAAATAGTAAGAACGATGTGGATCATTTTTCCAACCATACCACATTTTCTTTTTGGCAGACATTTTAACCCAAAGTCGTCCTCCCCTCATATAAGCATTGAAATATATTTCTTTATTTTTCATCGGTCTGTATGTGGATGTATTTACATCAATAGATTTTGCATTAGCTCTATCTGACAATAATGATTGTGTTGCTTTTGCTACACTTTCCGCTAAATCTTTCCTTATATTTATCCGTTTAATTTCACCGTCAATAACATACATGCCATTTTGGTTTCCGATAAATGTTTCCACATTATCTTCATCCGGCACATAAAGTGACAGATCATTGGCATCAATATTATTGGGTATTAGAATCCCCTCATACTTTTTCTTATATTCTTCGTATGATTGACGGAATTCTCCTTCTGAATTAGCTTTAGTACCAATAGACTCCAATTCATCATCAGCCTCTGCTGCAAGATTATGTAAATTTCTAACTCCAAATTGATTTACTAATTCCAACTTTTCGTTATCCGAGATAGAAGAAAGTTTTTCTTTGAATTCTTGAAAACGACCTTCGCTATCGAAACTTAATGCATACTCTCCATCTCCGACACCTCTTGTCACTAAATTGCCCGTTTGTTGAACGGGAATAAGAACAGCTTTTATAGATGAAGGCTGTTCAACCTTAGAAATTTGCACTTCTTCTTCATTATTACATGCACCAAGCATTGTAACACACATTAAAAAAAATAATTTTTTCATCTTAAATTTTGATTAAATGATTAATATTAAAAATTAACATTGGAGACTAAAACATATAGGCACACGATACAACAAAAGTTCTATTCTTGCAGTCCACACCATTCTTATTTATATTCTTCATACCCCAATCATAACCGATAGAAAGTTGAACGTGGCGAACAATCTCTATCCCAGCACGGAATCCCAGTCCCCAATCGAAGCGATTGAGCATCTTGTCGCTGAAGACATTGTTTGCCGCAGTCCGGGTTGTGACTGCTCCCTCGTCGGGAAAGATGGTTTCTGTGGCCTTCCCGAACAGGCCGATGCTAATATAAGGACCTGCATTGACGAACAGGCTGACATTCCGTCCAGCAGAAAACTTATATCCGATGTGAACAGGAATGTTCAGATAATAAGGAGTAGACTTACTGTTAGAACTGTAGTTTGGTGAGGAATTGCCCGAACCGTTTCCGGCAGAAGGGTTGTAATTAGCGTTGTAATAGTAGCCCGGATTTTCCCAACCATGAGAGGAAAGCATCAGCCGAAGTCCAGATACAAACCTTTCGCCACCTGCGGAAGTCCAAGCTCCCCCTTTACGCCAGCATGGAAACCGGACTGTGACTGGTAAGCACTCGGAGAACTGAGGTTATAACCTCCTGTCACTCCTACTCTGAAATCCTGCGCCTTTGCCGCCATGTAGAAAGGCAGGATGAAAAGCAATGTCAATAGAATCTTCTTCATAATCGAATTGTTATTTAGTTAATGAATATGTTTCCAATTATCCTTATTTATTCAGTCCCCCGATTGCTCAAACACGAAATACCCATTCCGATATTTGTGGTTGCCGGACATGATGCCTCCGGAGACGACGCGGTCTTTCCCTGTATCATTCGGCTGCGTGGTGAATTGCAGCAAGTCTTCTTTAAGAACGGCATGAAACCAGTTGTTTTGCACTTCCTCGGATAATATATTGGTCATTCCGCCAAACCAATAGAACAAAAGCCATTTCTCGGAGAGGTTTCTCATTTTGTAAGTTCCTCCGTCCCTCGGAATACGGATGCGAAGAGCCGAAGAGTTTTCAATGGTCTCGATTGTCACGTCATTGGAACTCCATTTCATCGGAGGAGCCTCTGATGCTTCGTCCGACAGATTCTTCATCCACTCCGTTTCCGTAATCCGGCATCCCCCCACAACACCGATACCATTTTCCACATTGGAGTAATGGCTCCGTATGGGAGCCAGCCCCTTGTGGCCCAAATCATTGTTCTTGACATCATTCAATGACTTCAGATACCGGAAAAGTTCCTGTGAGAGTTTGTACAGATATACCTTGTACGAGTATTTATAAGTGGTGCCTTCCCACATCGAAATATCATCGGCCGAGTAGGAGATTTTCAAACGCAAGGTATATTCCTTTCCCTTAATCTGCTTGTCGCTCCAGATATAAAGGTTCTGATAGAAATCATTGGAAAGGTCAAATGCGGAGTTTAGTCCGCTCTTGCTATACAGCAGGGGTTCGTCGTCTACCTCCAATTCGAGGTCTGAGAAACTCGTGCGTATGACATGATTGTCCGGCACACTCGTATAAATGCACCTACGTACTATCCGCACTCCATAATAATCCTCCGTATCGGCATTATCCTGAAATGTGATAAGAAACTGCAACTTTGTCTCAATCTCCTGCTTTAGCTTCATATCCATCTTTTTCAGCGGAAAAGACACCGGCAATACCGTCCGGGAGCTTACAGACGGAAGCCCCTGGACAGACACATTTATATCCACCTCATCCGCTTCATGGTATCGACCAAGCACATAGTAGCACTGTACCGGAACAGATGGCGTCGCACTCTCGTTCCAATACACCGGCTGTTCCTTGCCGTTAACCATAAAGTTGACATCGGCATAGGGAATGCCCTTTTGCTGTTCTCCTTTTCGGGAGACAGGCACACTGCGGGACAGCTGTATGAGCGTGGTGTCCTTGCCGGCACCGGGCATACAGTAGAGTACCAGCTTTTCTCCGGCGTTTATATCACCCAACTCGAACTCATAGTTGCACGATGAAAGTATGAACAGGGAGATTATGTATATCAGATTCCTTATTTTCATGTATCTGTCAGAATTTTAATGTGTAACTGAATGACGGAAGTATGGGGAACATCCCCGTCGCTTTCCCCTTGAAACTGCCGTCTGGCATCTCTTGCACCTTGCCGTAAAGGGGATTGATACGGCAATAAGCGTTATAAACGCTGATGTTCCATATCCTTTCATGCCCTCGGTGGGTGGTGCTGCGGAAATTAACACCGAGGTCGAGGCGGTGATATGCCGGAAGCGACACGTTGTTCGGCTGTTCGTATATCCATTCCGAAGCAGACTCGCCACCGATGCCGGGGATGACGGGAGCATTGACCTGTTGTTGCGGCACGGTCATACGGTTCCCTGTATGGTAAGTCCATGAAGCGTATGCCTCTATCCGGGAAGAAAAGTTGTGGCGAACGCTGAGGTTTAATTTATGACGATTGTCAAATTTATCGGGATACCATCCATTATAGAATGTCGGGAAGTTGCGCTTGCTCCATGACAAGGTATAAGCCGCACTGATGTGTGTCCGGTTATTGCTATAGCTGGTTTCCCATTCCAGCCCGTATGCCTTTCCCTTGCCCTCATGGATTTTTTCTTCCCAGTCATCGGCAGAGGGCGTGAGGCTGTTTCCACCGTTATATTCCACAATGTGATTCATCGTTTTGTAAAATCCCTCCATATTCAACCGGATGCGGAAAGGTAGTTGCAGATACATCCCGACCGCATATTGTCGGGAGCGCATCGGTGCAATCTTTTTGGTGGAAGGTACCCAAAAATCCATCGGCAGATTCAAGTATGTGTTGGAAAGCTGGTGCATGAACTGGCTCATTTCCGTATAGGAAGCCTTGAATGTCACACGGTCGCTGCATTGGTAACGGATGGATGCGCGGGGTTCTATGGAATGATAAGTCTTGCCTGTTATATGGAACAGGGTGTAATGCAGTCCGGCATTCAGCTTCAGACGGTTGCTTAGAGCTATGTCGTCTTCGGCATACAATGAAAATTCCTGTCCGTTATAGGAACCTGAAGCCTCGCGTGACAGGGTGTCTTTCTGGCTGTCAGTCCCGGAATAATCCCATGTGCGTGCGCTTTGAGGACGGAAAAAGTGCATCAGGTAATTTGACCCTATACGCAGGCGGTGCGCAGGATTTGGCCGATAATCGAACTCCATACGGTAGCCAATGTCATCGATGGTGGAGCGGTTATTACGCTCGCTATGGGTTATCCCTGATAATTGTCCTTCATTAAAAACCCTTTCTTCGGAAAGGTAATCGTGACGGGAACGGTTATGGGTATAGACACCCGTGAATATGGAGTACAGTTTCGGGGAGAACTGGTACTTCCAGTTCAGGGAGGCCGTCAGATTGCCCCATTGCAGGTTGAATTTAGTACGGTCTTCTTCCCGGTTGTAGTTCGTGCCGTATTCTTTCTCAAACTGCTTGTTGTTCACTTTCATGATGTCATTGCCCGAATATAAGCTGATGTCTGCACGGCTGCGTTCCGAAAAGCGGTGCGTTATTTTGGCGTTTATGTCATGGAAGGCATAGCGCATATTTATCTTATCGGCCTTTGAACTGTTGCGTATGGCCAATGCCGGTACTGTGATGACATCGAGCCATGTGCGACGCATTGCAATGTTGAACGAGGTCCGGTCTTTCTTTATGGGACCTTCAAATTGGATTCGTCCGTCCAAGAGTCCTATGCTTACCGTACCGTGGTATTCTTTCATGTTTCCATCATTGGTACGTACATCCACGACGGAAGAAAGTCTTCCGCCGTAGCGTGCAGGGAAGCCGCTCTTGTAGAAGTCGATGTTTTTTACAATATCCGTGTTGAATGCGGAAAAAAGCCCTCCCAGATGGTTCACCTGATAAAGAGGTGTGCCGTCCAACAGAAAAAGATTCTCATCGTTACCGCCGCCATGTACATACAGCCCGGAAATGAGTTCGGTGCCTGCCGCCACTCCCGGAAGATTCTGTAATGTCTTTACCACATCCGGCGAACTCATAAGCGCATATCCGGTATTCAGTTCTTTGGAAGTCAATGATACTTTTCCTGTTTGGGTAGTCATCAACGGAGAATTCAAATCAGCGGTCACAACCACTTCTTCCAGTTGATATCCTTCTTTTAGATGAATTTTCAGAGTTGTATCATGCTGAAGAAACACATCTTCCGAGTGTTCGCCACAACCTATGGATGAAAAGCGTATGGCATGATGTCCTTCCGGAAGTGTGATACTGAAAAAACCGTGTTCGTTGCTCAATGTGCCTGTTCCTGTCGTGACGTCCCATACTGTGGCATTTATGACTGTTTCACCATCATGCTGATAGACATAACCGCTCAAAGTGTATTTCTTTTTCCGGCTCAACAGTACATGTTTCCCGTTTACTTCCCACTTTATGTCTGTATTACGGAATAATTCATTCAAAGTGGAGTGCAAGCCCCGTCCTTTTAAGGGTTTGCCGATATAGGGTATATCCAGTTTCAATGAGGCATCATACACGAAATTTACGGCATACTCTTTTTTAACTACCTCCATTTGTTGTCTGACGGTACATGAATGAACCTTATGCTGGGCGTGAAGCGAAAGTGGCAATATAAACAAGGTCAATATAAGGATTGTCAGCCTGATCACTTCGTGACCTCCTTCCTTATCTTTACATCCAGCGATTTTTCTATCATGGAAATAATCTCATCCAAGTTGTCTGTATCGAATTCTGCTGTAAGTGTCTTTCCAGTGGAGACACTGGTCAGTTTTACATGGAAGTGTTCGGACAATTCTTTCAGTACTTCAGACAAAGGTGTGTTTTCATAAATGAACTTCCCGGATTTGTCTGCATGATCTTTATCTGAGTTTTTCACCATTATCAGTGGAACATCCGACCCAAAAGGCATAACAGCCTGCATATTCCGGGTAAGTACAATACCATTCTTATTATTTTTAGAAGAGAACAACACCTTGCCTGATAATACATGAACTTCGGTAACGGAACCATTATTGTTCTCGTTTACTTCGAACTGTGTACCCAGCACTTCTATTTTAGCATATTCTCCTGATACAATAAACGGAGCGTACTGGTTACGGCGCACATCAAAACTAATTCTTCCGCTCATATCAACTTCCCGTTTGTTTTTATTGAACCTGTCCGGCAGGTAACTGAGAGTTGAATTGGGAAATAACGTAACCACTGAACTGTCGGGAAGTGTGAATGTTGTGGCATCAGCATAAGAATATAAGCAAACAGGAGATTCTTTCTCCCACATAAGACAATATGCAGTAAATAGGCATATTGCAACAGAGGCAGCAATCCCAGATACATATCGGAGCCATCTGCGCTCTTTGGCTGGATGCGCCTCCTTGTATCTGCGTAAAGCTTTTCGGGTATCAAAAATTCCCGGAGAATAATACCTCAAAACAAATTGTAATCCTTTTAATTCTTCTTTGTCCATTTTCGATGTTCTTTTTAGCTAAGAGTAAAATCAACCGAAATCCTACTATTCCAAACAAAAAAAATTACCCGAAAAAGAAAAAATAAATTTTCCGGCACTCACCTTTGATAGTCTTAAGAGCCTTGCTGATTTGGTTTTTGACCGTGTTTACGGAGATTCCAAGTTGGTCTGCCACTTCTTCGTATTTCAATCCGTCCCGTTTGCACAGCAGGAAGGCTTCACGACAACGATCAGACAATGAATCTATAGCAGTCCACATTCTTGCTTCCATAAATGACTGTTCTTTGTATTCTGTATCAGTAAGAATTTCCTCAAACTCTGAAATAAAACGATTCCGGTCAATCATGTTTTCTTTTTTCAGGATAAAAAAGCATCTGTTGCGCACCATCATAAACAAATAGGATTTTATATCGGAGACGAAACAACCTTTTTCGGACCGTTCGAGAAAATCAGTCAAACAATCCTGTACGACATCCTCTGCATCCTCTGTTATATGCAGGTAATGAAGTGCATACAGGCACAATAGCCGATAGTATTTCCGATAAATACTATCTATATCTATTTTTTCAAATTTGGTTGATTCAGACTTTATCATAATGGCATTTATAACACAAGGATGCAAAATTATCCGTGTAGTATCAGTCGTAATAGTAAAATCCGACTGAAACGGATAAATTGATATCTGAACCGCCCAAACGGGCGGTTTATTGCACAAAAAACTAATTTCCGAATTGGCATTTCGGCAAACGTAAAGTGTAACACTGTTCGTTTCAACATTCATTTTAATCATTTCGAAAGTGATTTTGTCCGTTTCAGCCGATTTTATCTTATCAAATAAAGAAGCAAATCCCTATCTTTGTGGAATATGAAGTAACTTTGCATCTGATATGACAAAAGAAAATATAAAAATAATGAACTGGCGGAACGGGCTTTTATTATCAGCGTTTCCTATGTGCTCTACCTCATTATATGGTTAATTCTCGATGATGAAACAACTGACCAATCTCCGGGAATGGCGGCAGTCGATTATATCGTCGATTTTTTATTGTGCATGCTCTTTACCTATATATCTTTGGGATTCTCTTATCTTGTTTTTAGGATTTTGCCTTTCAGGACATCTTATGTGTGGGTGATTGTCTATGCCTCATGTCTTTTGACTCTGAATAATATTGTCGCATTCGGCATGATATCTTTATTCAATTTCTTATGGGATGAAACCGGGAACGGACTTCTTGACGAATTACTCAACATGAAAGGCGCATATACTTTTGCAATGATATCCACCTTCATATCAAGCGTTTATGCCAACGCATTCTACCTTCAATCTTACATCAAGGCACGTGACGAGAAGCAAACACTTGAAATGGCACTGATGAAGGAGAAAGAGATCGCCCTACAGTCACAACTCAACTCCCTGAAACTGCAAATCAATCCGCATTTCATGTTCAACAACTTCAACAATCTGCTGGAATTGATTGAAGAAGATACCGGACTGGCTGGCAAATTCCTAAGCAATCTGTCAAAAGTGTATCGGTACATCATTGCTAATTTGGACAGGAATCTGATTCCTGTTACTGAGGAGATAAAATTCCTTGATTCATACTTGTATCTAATGAAGGTACGTCACGCCGGAGGCGTCATTACGAAAATCAGTCCAGAGGTTAAAGAATGTAAGGGGTTCCTTCCTCCGGCGGTGTTGCAGCTTCTTGTGGAGAATGCAATAAAGCATAATAGCTTTTCAATGGAACATCCGCTGTTTATTGCCATTGCGTTGTCGGATGATTATATCACTGTGCATAATCTTAAATCACCTTTGCTGTCAAAAATGGACTCAACGGGTTTAGGCCATAAAAACATCATAGAACGATACGCATTGCTCTGCGACAAAAAGGTTAAGATAGAGAATGCCGAAAACTTCTATTCGGTAAGTTTGCCAATAATTAAAAACATCATTTCCCATGAAAATACTGATTCTTGAAGATGAACAGCGCAATGCCATGCGCCTCATAAGATTACTAAATGATATTGATGCAACGTTTGTAATTGAAGGTCCATTTACAAGCATAAAAGAGGCGGTCGAATTTTTCCAATCAAGAAAAACAACAGACCTCATACTTGCGGATATCCGTCTTACTGACGGTCTAAGTTTCGAGGCTCTTAAATACGCTCCGGCAACCGTACCCATCATATTCACTACTGCATACGATGAATATGCGGTACAGGCATTCAAGTTCAATAGTTTTGACTATCTTCTGAAGCCTTTGGATGTCGATGAACTTGAAGCAGCCATAAATAAAGCAATCAAAGCAGGTAAAAATTATACCGAAGAGAATTTCCGGCAGCTTTTCGACGCGTTACAAAAGAACCAGTTCCGTTATCGGGAACGTTTCCTGTTACCTTATCGTGACGGATATAAGACAGTACGTGTCTCGGACATCAATCATATTGAGACTGAAAATAAGAATGTGTATCTTCGCCTTAATAACGGTACTTCAGAAGTTGTCAATGTGTCAATGGAAGAACTTGAACAGCAACTCAACCCAGACTGTTTCTTCCGTGCAAACCGACAATATATTATCAACGTAGAGCATGTTTTATTCCTCGGTAATTATTTCGGAGGGAAACTTATTGTCCATTTAAAGGGTTATCCGAAGACAGAAATCCAAGTAAGTAAGGAAAAAGCTCAACGTATTAAGGAATGGCTTGACAGGTAAAGTTATAAAAATGATTATAGTAAAGGTATCAAATTCAAAAAATAGTATTTTACTATGAGGTAATATACAAGTTGTCTATAGTTCGTTATACGTATTTCACATATTCATTTATGAATTTCGGAAACAAAATATTGGTTTTAGCAATTTTGCACATATTGTATCAACAAACTATAATTAACCTATTACAATAACAAAACAGCTTCTATTTGTTCTTATAGCATTTGAAGATTTCCGCTTCCGATATTCCGAGCGTCTTTTTAAGACGCTGTAAAGTTCACTGACATAAACAGTTTGAAAGTGATTCGTTACAGATAATTATCATTGCACAGCAATCTTTTATATTTTTCCAATCCTGAGATAGTATCCCCCATAGATTACATTGCAGATAACAGATTTACGAAAATAAGTCAGTAATAGCCTACCATACTGTTCATGCATAATTTTACATATCCACCCTTCATTAAGAACCTGTTGCCATTATGTTACAAAAATCTATAACTTTTTATATAAAAGTATTTCACTCTTTCCAATAAATTTATTCTGTGATCTTATAAGATTTCTAAAAATACTTCAAAGCCTTTTTAGAAGTATAAATTATAGAAACTGACATATAAAGATTCACCTTATTGCAGCAAATTTAAACAAATAATACAAATGAATGCTTTATTTATACTTAAACCAATATAACATGTTATTTTTAAGTGTAAACAAACAAGAATATTTGCATAATAAATATATAAACCAGTTGGCACAGCCTTCCGAATCTTGTCATATTTCAGTTCTCTTTTCCCCATTATAGCCATTTCCCCTTTTTTATAACCTTGTCATGACTTCACCTTGCCGTAGTTCAGGGTGCGAAGCTACGGGCGGGCCCTAAAAATCTGCAAGCCCGCTTCGCGCCCTACGGGTTTTGGCGAAAATTTTTCAATCCGTCCAGCGGGGCGGTTGAAAAATTTTCACCAAAAAGCCTTGCATATTTTCTCCCCGTCCGTATCTGCCCCCTGAAACGAGCAAGGTGAGGCCACCGACAAGGCATAAAAAAAAAAGTCAATGTTATGAAAAAGAGAACTGAAATACAACAAGATTTGAAACGAGGCTTCGGCTTCGCTCCAACCGGCATAAAATTTTGGATGAAGTGGTCGTTGGTCGGCTTCGTGGTGTACGTGGCGGTGCGTTTCGTGTGTGCCTTTGTCGGTGGTGTGGCGGCCTTTTGGAGCGGTTGGTTGCCCATGTTGGCAGTTTTGGCGGTGGTGGTTTTCCTCATCCGTTCCGTGTGGCGCATCCTTTCCGCTCTCCTTTCCCTTTGCGTGCTCGCTCTTTTCATCCTTGTTCTTTGCGTGATACTCTGAAACGAAATATTAATCATTAAAACAACTCATTATGAACAAAGTACATTTATTGGGAGCTAACAGAAGTTACGACAGAGACGTTCAGACCGTTTCAGTCAATCAAGTGGTAGTATTGGAAGGCTACAGCTATGACAGCTATGTTGTGTATGAAGTAACCCGTGACAAGTGGGGAATAACCTATCATCTTGTCAATTTGGAAACACACGAGTTTCACACTTCCGACCTTATCCGGCCATTATCGGAGAAATTCGGAATAGGCATCTATTACGATGATGCGAACCCCAAGTTTTTGGATCCGTTGGAAACAGCCGCTTTACTAACCAAAGCGAAAGAGAAGAAAGCCGAAGCGGAACGGAAAGCGAAGGAAGCAAGGGAAGAATACGAGCGTATCGCAAAAATCGGTGCGGAACGTTTGCGCCCCCTTATCCCGACAGATGCAAAGGCGGTCATTATCGGCACATTGAGGGTGAACGAATGCGACAGTTATACGGACTATTACGACTATAGTATAGCAAGAACCGTCATTTTAGGCTTTTCCAAACATACACGCAACCTCTTTTCAGAAATGCGCAAGCATGCCGCCAATTTTGAGGAAACGGCCTATTTGGCAGAATATAACGCGGATTACGAACACCGTGAAAATTACAGCATGGGGGACGGCATGTATTTGGGCAGGAACAAGTACAGCGGTTGGACAATTGAGAAAGAGCCTATCTGTGACCTTGAAAAGTTCATAGAACGGTATGCGCATACCGCAGGGGATGAAGCCAACCTTTGCATGAAAGCACCGCAGAGGGAAAACGAAGCACAACAGCCGACAGCAACCGCAGCCCCTTCAACCCTCAGTCTTGAAATCGTGGAATACAGCGAAAAGGCGATTGCCGTATTCGGTGACACCAAGCCGATAAAGGACGTTCTGAAAGACTTGAACGGTTTGTTCCGTGCAAACCTCACTTATAAGGGCGAAAGGCGTGCAGGGTGGATATATTCCAAGAAGCAGGAGCTGAAAGTAAGGGAAGCACTCGCCACGTGCATCCGTGTATGACAGCATGAACGGCAGGGCGGAGCAATCCGCCCACCTATCAATGAACCCATAAAAAAGTAACGACATGAGAACAGAAACAAGAACATACACCCTCTATCGGATAACCGAGTTATCCGAGGAAGCCAAAGAGAAAGCACACACCGAATGGTTGTGTAACCGATATTTTTACGGTTGGACGCACGAGAACCGTCAAACCCTTGATGCCTTTTGCGAACGCTTCGGTATCGTGTGCCGTAATTGGAGATATGATGCATGCAATTACAGCTATGACTACCGCAGTAAGCAGGAAGACTGCATAGACGGGTTAAGCGGTTGGCGGTTGATGGCCTATCTGATAAACCACCATTGGAACGACCTATACACGCCAAAATATTTTTGGAAAGGGACGAAAGGACGAAAAAGCAGGATATTTGTAGATATTTGTTGTCCCCTTACGGGCTATTATATAGATAACGATATTCTTGATCCGATTTATAAGTTCTTGAAATCCCCCACCGGGAATGTCACGTTTGACAACCTTATGAACGAATGTCTCGACAGCTTTTTCCGTGCTTGTCGGGATGATATGGAGAGCACCCAGACTTTGGAATACTTCACGGAAGAAAGCAACGCCAACGGTTGGGAATACCTTTCAGACGGAAAACTATTCAATTAATTATCAATATTTAAAAACTTATCATTATGAAAACGAACAAGAAAGTACAGAAGAAC
Organism: Phocaeicola sartorii JCM 17136 = DSM 21941; assembly: GCF_000614185.1. Classification (GTDB taxonomy): domain Bacteria; phylum Bacteroidota; class Bacteroidia; order Bacteroidales; family Bacteroidaceae; genus Phocaeicola; species Phocaeicola sartorii. Next base: position 79,540 of record NZ_BAKM01000003.1, read on the forward strand.
AGCGTGCAGAAATCAGAGAAAGAAAATGCAGTAAAAGTAACCGCTTTGGCAATCATCCCGAAGCCGATAATGTTACTCACACCGCAGGACGTGCCCACGGCTACCGAAGTGACGGCCTCCCTCGGAACGGCAGCCGTTCCCAACGTTACGGAAGAAACACCGCAGCAGGTCACGTTCAAGACACCGCTTGCAACGGCCACAGCCGAAACAGACCTTGACATCACCACCGTACAACCAAGCACGGACAACCACCGCAAGACATTCAATGACGCATCATTGCAGGAACTTGCGGAAAGCATTCGGGAAGTGGGCGTTTTGCAAGCCATTGCGGTACGCCCGCACACGGGAGGCGGTTATGAAATCATATACGGAGAACGCCGTTATCGTGCCTCACTGCTTGCAGGAGCAAAGACGATAAAGGCAACTATCTATAATAATATAACAGATGATGAAGCGGAAGATATGTCACTGAGTGAAAATTTACAACGTGAGCAGGTACGCCCCACCGAAGAAGCGAAAGCATTCAAACGCTTGCTTGAAAAGGGACGGTATGATATTTATTCTTTGGCAGGACGTTTCGGACGGAGCGAGAAGTATATCTATACCCGATTGAAACTGAACGAACTCTATGCGCCTATCGGTGAACTGTTAGACAATGAAACAATCACTATCAGCGTAGCCGAAGAGATAAGCACCTATGAACCCAATATCCAAAAGGACGTATATGAGAACCACCTCAAGACAGACAACAAGGACGATTGGAGCGGTTACACACTCAATCTGTTCAAGAAATATTTTGAGAAATACTACACAACCGACCTTAAGCAATACAAGTTCGACAAGACGGAATGCAAGGCATGCGTACACAACGCAGCCAATTACAACCTCTTTGCCGAGCATAACGGATGCGGACACTGCACAAACCGCAAATGTCTGGAAACCAAGAATGCCGCCCATGTGGCAAAAGAGACGGAGAAACTTTTGAAATCCGATCCGAAGTTGGTTGTCGCACGCCCCTACTACGGAAGCCGTAACGATATGGCACTACAAAAATTGGACAAGAAAGGGCATGAAATCAAGGAACTTGACTACAACGTATCGGCAAGGGAATTTCCAAAAGCCCCCGAAGCACCGAAGAAAGAGCAGTTCACCCAAGCGAAAGAGTACGAACAAGCGGTAGAGACTTTTGAGCGCAGAAACGAGGAATATGCCCGAAAGGTGGAGGAACTTGACCGCATGAAGGAGGAAGGCAGGATAAAGACCTATGTGAAGGTAGGGCAGACGGAACCCGAACTCTGCTACGTGGAGATAAACAGGAAGGAAACCGCCCCCGTCACTATCGGGACATTGCAGGAGAGGGACAAGCGTTTCAGACAGCTTTCTATTGAAAAGACCGTTGCCGACACGAAAAAGATTGTCCGGGAGAACGACTATCCCGAAAGCCCGTTCACGCAGTACGAAGACGGTATGGTTTATTTCGCCATGCTTGCCCAACTTCAAAGGAGACATTTTCCACTTTTCGGCATCAAAGACCAGCCTTTCGCATTGGACGAGAAACAGCGGATGAAAATCGTAGCCAAGCTGACGGACGCACAAAAGACCCTCATCAAACGGGACTTCATCAGTCATTTCCTTTGTGAAAACGGCCACGGAGACAACAACGCATCCAAGCTGTTAAGGGACTTCGCAAACATGCACTTTCCCGACCAGTACGGACTTGCCAAAGCCACCCACGAGGAAGAATATCAGAAACGGCATGAACGTTTGGAAGAAAGGATAAAGGAAATGAAGAAAGCGGAAAAGAAAGCAGCCAAAGAAGCGGAAAAACAGCAGACGGCAGAAAAGACGGAGAAGAAAGTCACCGCCCCGAAAACGGAGAAACCCGAAAGCGGAAAAGCCGCCTGAAGCCGAACAGAAAGCATGTGCCGGAGACAACATCCGGCACATCTTTTTCACCGCCCCCAAGAGAACAGAGGGCAGGGCCGGACGACCCCACCCACACCGCCACCGTAAAACCTTTAAAATACCGATATATGAAGTATATAAGAACAGCCCCGAATGTGGAATATTCCACCGACAGGGATTTTTTTCTTGAGAATCAGATTGTCTGCATTGTAAGCAGGGAGGGCACGAAGTTTTGCAGTCTGATAGAGAACCGTTTGTTCATGCGTTCCGACAGCCGTCATATCAGCAAGCGGATGCAGATGCATATCATGTGTGAAATCCACGAGGACATCCGCCGCCTTCGCTATGGTGGCGAGCCGGTGGAATGACCTGCCACACCCCACACCTGAATACTTCTTCTTAAAAAAGTCGGGCAATCCCTATGCGGTTGCCCGGCTTTTTTCTATTTTTGCAGGGTTGAACCAAAAAAGAAAGTTATAAGATTAAAGATTTTGAATGATAACATATTAGAATAGCTTTTAGCTGTTTGTTCTTACTCTCGAAACGACCAAATTCAATGCAGGAGAATAAACGGGCAGAGTCCTTGTCATACACTAATGGCACGGTCTTAACTCGTTTCCTGCATGGGTGCTTGGTCGTACCGGAGAGTAGAACCTGTTAAGTTCCGTGCTTTTTTGGTACATAACAGGAAGTTACGGACAAGGTATTACTCAAAAATCATAGGAAGATGTACAACAAGAACGTTGCCATTACCGGCAGTACCATTGAAAAGACAACCAAATACGACTGGTTCAAGGAAGATAAAATCCGTATGGAACTCTACCGGATTATCCTTTCACTTTATAATGAAGGTTATCGCACATTCACCTGCAATCCGCATTCCTATATCGGATTATTAGGTGCGGATACGATAGTCATGCTGCGTGAAGCGGGCAAATGCCCGGAGATAATCCTTTCAGTAGCCATACCGGAAACCGCTTTTCCAGCAGATACCAACAAGGTGTATCGTGCCTTGTATGACGACTTGATAAAGCAGGCGGACAATAAAAAAATACTTCCGGAAAAAGAGTTTTTTGGCAATGCGCTTGTCGGTGGTCATATCATCTGTTATTACGATGACTTTTCCACAGAAATGCAGCAGATATACGCATCCGGTACTCCCTATACCAATATCCGTAAAATGATATAGGCACACATTCTTTACCGCAGGTTACAGTAGTTTCTCCAGCCGTGCAATCCGTTTTTCGGTGGACGGATGCGTACTCATGATATATTCGGTGAAAGTCGGACGCTCACCGTAAACGTCTTCCGTCCTTTTCAACCGGCGGAGGAAAGAAAGCAATCCTTCGCCGCAACCATATTTCACTGCATAGGCATCACAACGGTACTCGGCATATTTATTGATATTCACGTCAGTTATCCGGCTGATGCCGTATATAATCCGGTGAAGCAGTTTGTAAACGGCCCACCATAACTTCGCTATGAGTTCACCCACAAGGCCCAAAGCCGGAACCAATGCAAACACCATGCTGCCAATTATCCCGAATATCAAAGCCGGAATAAGAAATATACCATAAAGGCAACGGTAACCGAACGACTCCATCGAGAATAAAAGCACCTGATAGACAAAGTCGTAATGGGAGATATGCCCCACTTCATGGCTGATGATGCCCTTCAGCTCCTCATCCGAAGCGGAGGCGAGTACTCCGCCCGTCAGCCCTATCGTATTGAAACCGAATGCGGCGGCATTTACCCGAGCGTCATTGTTACGATAAAGTTTCAGCTTCCGGTTCATACCCATTTCTGAAAGCAACCGTTCCACCCTCATGCGATCGGAACTGTTCATAGGACGGTATCCTTCTTTTCTGCGTAGCACCCACACATTTAGCGGAGAAATGGAATAAAGGATGAATAACAGCAAAAGATAATACGGTAACGTATTGACTAAATACGGAATCACCCCCTCATCAAACAGCCCCGGTATATATGCCGGCCATATATGGCGCAAGATTGAAAGTAGCAATGCGTAAAACACCGTAATAAAGACAAAATTCACTATCGTGACATAAGCCAGCAGCAACAGCTTGCTGATGATACGGAATATTCTGAGTGTTGTTTTCATGCGTATATGATTGAACTATTAACTTCCGGCTAAATATAAAAACAAATTTTGTGCAATCCGGAACAATTACTTATTCATTTGTTTTCATTAAGCAAATTTCATAAAACAAAGACGATAGGTTTCCCCACCGTCTTTCTTGATAGATAATGGTAGCAGTTATTCCTTTGCCGTAGTGCTTTCTAAATCGAACGTCACCGTCATTTCTCTTTCCCTGCCAAAATTATCCCGGACAAAGAATTTCAGTTCCGAACGTCTGGCGCTTGTCGAACGGTAAAAGAGGGTGAATACCTGCTTCACCGGATTTTCCGTATCCAGTCCCGGCACCTCTGTCAGCGGCCTCACTTCCCGGTTCACAAGTTTTATGCCTTCACTGTCGGACACCTCTCCCTTGCCTTCCATCTGAATGTAACCTATTTCATACTCCGCCTTTTCATAGTCCCCTTCACGGTCAAGATAAAAGCGTATCTCCACCGTTTCACCCGTTGCAATCTGCTTTTGCAGATACCATGACGAGAGGCTGAAATCATAATCCTGCCGGATGTCTATCCCGTCGTTACAAGAACTGAAGGCCAGCGCCGCAAGCAGTGCGCCTATACATATATATAATACGTTTTTCATTTTTTGTTTCTCCTTTCTCTTTTTATTAGTTAATAATAAGGCGAACGCCCAATCCTATCTGGGTATGGAAGTTACCCGCATCCGTTCCGAACAGCGCCCTTTCCTTCACCTGCATCAGCAGGATAATCCGGTCTGTCAGCCAGACATCGAAAGCCGCCGTCAGGCCGCCGCCATAAATAAAGCAGTCACCGTTTGTCACTGCCGCCCCGTCAGGAAGCAGGGAGGTTCCCCAGTTGACTGTCTCGAAGCCGCCCAAAACGGAAAGTCCGATACGGAAACAGACGTTCCGGCCCTTGTCCGACAATACGGGAATAAAGTAACCGAGTTCCCCCGTGAACTGCGCTTTGGGTATTGCCTTATTTTCGTAGGTGTACTCCTTTATCTGATAATCCAGACCATACAGCCAGTAGGTACGGTTACGGTTGGAATGTGTAAAGGCCAGCGAGGTGAAGTAGTGGCGTTCGCCGCCACTCTTCCATGAAAGGAAATGATTCACCCCGCCCGATGTGAACTGTATGCCTGTCTGTCCCGGCAGGTCACGCTGCGCGTGTGCTTCGCCCGCAAAGAGCGACAACACGGCAACTGTCAGTATGAATAGTATTCTTTGCATATACATTATATTATATAGGTTATTATTTCAGATGCAGTTCACTGATTGGTTTTGCCGCCACAAGGTCTGTGTTCTCTATGCGGAACGACTGGTGACGGGCACCGCCCTTTTCGTAAACCTCCACGACGAGCAGTTTGTCATCCGGCAAGGTAAGTTTTGGCAGCACGAATATGTTACGTACCGTGGCTTTTCCGTCCACCGTTGTCAGACGATTGTATGTCCTTACCGGTTCTATGAAGTTCTCCTGCATGGCCGTGCGCTTGGCCACCTTCTTGTCGATAATTTTGAAACGGATATAGTCAATGTCGAACGATATATCCGAACTGTTGCGCAGGGAAGTATGCAGGTACAGCAGGTCATTGTTGATATAAAGCCCTTTGAGCAGTGTCTGTATGCCGTACTTCTTGCAACCGACATGCCTGATGTCCCTTTTGTTCTTCTTATACAGCGTGTACATGATACGGTTCACCACCAGCGGTGTCTCCCCGCCGAGTTCTTTCAGCTTCACGAACATGCGGTCGCCCGCAATCCCGCCTTCGGGATTGTCCCGGAGCCAGTCTTCCATCTCAATGGAAAGCCAGGCCGGTTCGTCCTTATAAACCACATTAAAAGAATAGAAACAACCGTCGGCAGTGATGACGGAGAAGTTCGTTTCCCCTTCAAAACCTTTCACCGCCGCCTTGATGCGTATTACATTTTCCGCTCCCGTGGCCTTGTCCGCTATGATGTCGAACGAACCCAAATCCACATATTTCACTTCGGAAGGGAAAAGGATATGTACGGTTTTCTGAAAAGTCACCTCAATCTTATGCGGTGAGATAATCTGGTTGGTGGGGAAAATCTTTGTTTCCACCGGTTCCTGCGCCTTTACCGACAATACGGTTAAAAGCATTACTAATGATAAAATAATTCTTGTCTTCATCTGATTACTGCTTTTTGGATATTAATAAAAGTTGATAATTCGCTTTCACAGCCACCTTCACCTCACGCATCTTTGTGGCCAGATATTGTGATCCGCCGCCAAGCACGCCCCTTGTCACGTCCATGACGAGTTGTTGCGAGGCACTGCGTGCGAACGAGATGCTTGTTCCGAAACTGCCCCCGATATTGGCGGCGGCTTCTTTCATGGCGGTACGTTCTGCGGTATTCGGAACGAAAAGTCCGGCCTGCCCGTCCATATCGTAAGCCGTTAGTTCCACCGGCAGGATATTCCCGCCACTCTCTATGGAGTTTACTGTGACTGCCATCCGCTGCCCTTCGATACGCACCGTACCATATAGCGGAGTATTGGCAGGTACAAGCGCACCGCCCACTTGCAGCGGTTCCAGCAACCGGAACTTCAGTCATGCTCCGGTGGTCACTGTCTGGTCTTCGGCCACGCAGGCACGTATCGTATTGGCTCCGGCAAGCTGTCCGCCGCCCACGGCAGTGGCAAAACCGTAATTGCGGGGTATCGTGTCGGGTACCGGAGGTACGGCCAGTGACGAAACCACATTCTCCGTAGCACGTCCGGCAGCTATGGCGGCAGGATTGCCGGATGAACCGCCCGTAACGCCCGCAGGCTGTATGTTTTTCACCTGTCCACCCGTCTGTCCGGGGAAATAGCGTGCCGCCATCTCATACGACTTTTCCATCAGTTCCAGCGGGTCTTGTCCTTTCCGTTCGCGTTCCAGCTTTTCGTTAAGCTCCTTCACCTGCCGTTCCAGTTCGTCCACCCTCGGACTCTCCTTCGGTTCCTGATAGAACGAGGTGATCTGCCTTGAAATCTGCCGCTGTTTTTCTCTGGACTCCCGGATAGCATCCGCTTTCGGTACATCTTCTTCCGGTTTCAGCCCGTCCGTTGTGTCCGGTGTCAGATAGCCCCCGGCCACATCCTGCAAGGTTCTTACCTTCTCCTGCCTGCGTTTCTTCATTTCTTCCAGTTCGTAAGCCTTCTGTTTGTCGGCCATCGTCTCCGGTGCGATAGCGTCGGGTATCGTCGTATTGATTCCCGCCATTCCTTCCACCGTTTCGGGTGTGTCCGGTTTGAAGATAAACCAGATGAACCGGCGCAAAGCAGGGAGAGGAATGTCACCACGCCATAGAATTTCAGTTTGTCGGCAACCTTGCGGTTTAACTTCTTCTCCTTTTCGGATGCAGGTTCCGCTTTCTGCGTTTCTTTATTCTTTTCTTCTTTCTTATCGGATTGTGTCATTGGATACATTGTTTTTTAATGGTTGGATACTGTCCGTTTGGGGAAGCGCAATCCTTTGGAGATGCTGTACCTCAATCGGAAATTTGTCTGTCCCGCAGAAACCGCCCACGATGTAGGCAAGGTCGATGGCGGCGAAGAGTCCGAGCAGGTAAAGGATGATAATCCTTTGCTGCCGGTAGCTCAGCCGTTGCCACCGCCTGCGGAGTTTTATTATATATCGGTCTTTCTCCGTTCTGAACGAGTGGAAGACCTTTTTTATACCGTTATCTTTCATACTGTCCGATGTCCCTGTTTTCGATGATGGTAAAACTCTCTATCAGAAAGCCTGCGGGTTGTTGTCGCTCCGGGTTACATTCCTCAGACGGCAGGTGGTGACAAGCGACCTTTCGGTAACGCTGCTCGAACGGATGATGTGCTGCCGGCTATAGGTCTTCATCTCGTATGGATAACTGTTGAAGTTCCCCTGTATGCTGTCCACCGTCAGCGTCTGCGAGATGTTTCCCGCGATCATCCGGTTGAAGTAGCCTTTCTCCTGCAAGTTCCGGTAGTAACCGATGGCGCTTTCATCCGAAAGGTAAAGGGCACGCTGGATGTTGCTTTCAATGGCGCTCTTGTCCGGTGACAGGGTGAAAAACAGTTCGTGGAAACGTCTGATATGTTCCCTCGCTTCCACGGGGCGGTTCTGCTGCATGTCCTGCGAAAGTGCCAGCATCAGCGATTTTCCGCTGTCCAGTACATAGATTTTCTGCCGTTGCGCCTCGGCAAACTCGTATGCCTTTCAGGTGGCGAAGACTGTTACCAGTGCGCATACTCCCAGGAATACCATTCCGAACAGCCGTAGCTGCCGGAATGATGTCTCGATGTTTTTTAATGATTTGAACTCCATGTCTTTTTTCTGTTTTTTAAAGTGATATGTTTAGAACATTTTCTTGATACGTCCGGCTACCGATCCGCCGACTGCGCCGCTGACTGCCGCCGCACCGTTTCCGGCCATTTTCCCGGCACCGCCCACCTTCTGCCCGTAAGCTCCCGCACCGCCTGCCTGAATAATCCACGAGGACACTGTGGGAACGCAGAAATAACCGATGATACCTATAATCATAAAGATGCAATAAACGCTGTTCGAAGCATCCGGTATAAATGTCGGGTCCTGCATCTGCTTGATGTCCTGCTGCAACATCAGAATCTGTATGCGTGAGAGGATAGCACCGAACAGGTCACCTACGGGCAGCCATAAGTAAATACAGATATAGCGTGACAGCCAGGTGGTGAGCGTACTCTGGAATCCGTCATAGACGGCCAGCGCAAAAGAGATAGGCCCCAAAATCGACAAGACAATCAGGAAAAAAGTCCTCAGTGTGTCTATCAGTAGCGAAGCTGCCTGAAAGAAGAGTTCCAGCAGTTCGCGGAACCATTGCCTCACCTTTTCCCCCATGTCATACACCGCCTTCTGCCCGTACATGTTTATCATCGTGTCCATGTCCCCCAGCGACCAGCCAAGCTCGTCTATTTTCTTGTCAAATTCCTCATCACTCACAAGGAAAGCCTTTGCCGGGTCACGCAGCATCGCCTCCCGTTCCAGTTCGTCCTTCTCTTCCTGATACTTCCTCATGTCGAAAGTCTGCTGTTCAACCAGTGAGGAAGTGGCACTGCATACGGGGGAAAGAATCCCATTGATTGTCCCCAGCACCATAGTAGGGAAGAACATGATACAAAGGCCCAGCACAAACGGCCTGAAAAGCGGGAACACGTCTATCTCTTCCGCCCTTGAAAGGGACTGCCACACTCGGTAAGCCACGTAGAACAGGGCACCGATACCCGCCACACCTTTTGCCACGCTTGCCATATCCTCGCACAGCGGCATCATTTCATCGTAAAGCGAACGCAGCAACTCATGCAGGTTCGTCCAGTCTATTGATAGTAATATCATAGTCTATCTTTTTTTAATGATGAATGATTACCAGTAACGCTGGTCGTGTGTCCCGTACAGGGCAAGCACCCGCTGGGAATCCCCCTTCTTCTTGCTGCGCAGGTACGATATGCCGATATTCTTTCGGGTATAGTACCATGTCAGGTTCTTGTATTCCAGCACTTCGCCATATATCCGGTTGATGATGTCCAGCCGTTCCTTGTCGGTCATCGAGAGTCCGGTAGCCGTGGTCACTTCCTTCAAGTCCAGCAGCAGGTTGCTGCTTTCTTCAAGCAACCGGTTATACCCGAAAGCAATGGCCGAGAGTTCTTCCACGGTAAAATTCGGGTCGCCCATCATCGTATTGAAATTAGTCACGTAAATATCGCTGATGTCACCTACCAGAAGGATAGTCTGTTGTACCTTGCGTGCCCCTTTTACGAGATCGTGTACAGATTTCAAAGCGTCGTAGTAGGCCTTTCCCTGCTGGTAAATCTTTACAGTCTCCTGAAAGTTACTTCACATGTTCTGTGCCGTTGTGGAAGTCTGTACAATTTCATTGGCCGAGTTTACAATGCCTTGAGCAAGGTTCGTAGGGTCTATCACTGCCCATTGTGCTTTGCTTGTCACCGAAAGGGACAGTAGTGCCATGAATAAAATTATCATTCTCTTTTTCATGCGTCTATCTCCTTTCTTTGGTAAGTAAATACCGGCTGTCGTCATCACGGGCAAACAGTCCGTAACAGCCGAACAGCAATACCTCGCTTCCGCTGAAATACCCGATACATCCGGCATCCTTGTTCCCGTGCAGGAAAAGGTCGTCCCCTTTCCGAAGCGGGATATTGATTTCGGTATAACTCATTTCTCCGGCGAACAGCGTAGCTTGTATCCCTTGAATCCGTCCGTCACATGGTTGGATTTACGGATTGTCAGCGTGGAGCCGCCTTCCTTGTTCATTCAGTGACCGCAGATGCGGTCGTGTTCCAGTTCCTTCTTCATTTCCCCGATCAGGTTCAGCAGATCCAGATTGGTCAGGGTCGCATCTCCGAGTGCTTCCCTGCATTGGCTTAATAAATCTTTCTTACTCATTGTTGTCTATAGCTTAATATGGTTACTTGTTTTCCTGCCGTTTGCTTTCGGCAAGTTGTTTGATAGCCAGTTCGATGTTTCCGCCCAGCTTTTCCGTAAGGCGGGTAAGTTCCAGTTTCTCAGTCTCTTCGGTGGTGTAGCAAAGGTACTCTTCAGCCGAAACTTCTGTCGCATATACCGCACTTTGCGTACCGCCAAGCCCAATCCAGACCTCTTTATAAAGGCGGTTCGCTGCATTGGCAAGATTGATAGAAAGTATCTGGCTGCGTTCCTTGTCCGTCAGGCCGAGCAGGTTCTGTATCTGGTCGAATTTGTTCTGATACTTCCGCTGGTCAAGCAGTATTTTGCAGTCGCTGTTGTTGATAATCGTCTCTTTCACAACGGGGGAAGAGATTATATCATCCACTTCCTGCGTCACTACAACCGCCTCTCCGTAAAACTTTCTGACTGTTTTAAAAAGATAACGGATGTAGTTTGCCATACCTTCCTTGGCGATTGCCTTTCATGCTTCCTCAATCAGTATCATCTTGCGGATACCTTGCAAACGTCTCATTTTATTTATAAACGTCTCCATGATAATGATGGTGACAACCGGAAAGAGGATTGGATTATCTTTCACAACATCCAACTCAAATACAATAAACCGTTTGTTCAGTAAATCCAGTTCCTTGTCCGAGTTCAGCAGATACCCGTATTCACCGTTCTTATAATAAGGTTCCAGCACGTTCAGAAAACCGTCCACATCAAAGTCCTTCTCCCGCACGTTCTTGTCTGCCAGTATCTTGCGGTAGTCCTTCCTTACAAAGTCATAGAACGAGTTGAAGTTCGGCTTTATCTTCCGGTTCTTCTTTATCTTTTCGATATACAGGCTGACCGCATTCGAGAGCGCCACCTCTTCCGAACGTCGGGGCGGTTCGTCCTCCCTTTTCCAAAGGGTGAGTATCAGTGTCTTGATGCTGTCCCGCTTCTCGATGTCATACCGGTAATCCTCCGTGAAAAACGGATTGAAAGAAATCGGATCATTTTCCTTGTATGTAAAATAAATCCCGTCATCCCCTCCGGTCTTCTGATGTATCAGGTCACAGAGTCCCTTGTATGAATTTCCGGTGTCCACCAGCAGGATATGCGTCCCTTGTTCCCAGTACTGTCTCACAAGATGGTTGGTAAAGAAACTCTTTCCGCTGCCTGACGGGCCAAGTATGAACTTGTTTCTGTTGGTCACCACCCCTTTTTTCATGGGTAAATCCGATATGTCGAGGAAGACGGGCTTTCCCGTCAGCCTGTCCACCATGCGGATGCCGAAGGGAGAGAGCGAGTTCCGGTAACAGGTTTCAGCCGTGAAGAAACAGAGCGCCTGCCCGGTAAACGTGTAGAACGTCTCTTCGGCCGGAAAGTCCGCTTCATTTCCCGGTATACCCGCCCAATAGAGAGCCGGAAGATCGGTCGTGTTATGGTGCGGAGTACATTCCATCAATGCCAGTGCGCTTCCCACATCGTTCTTCACCCTGCGGAGTTCGTCCCCGTTTTCCGCCCATGCGATGATGTTGCAATGGCAGCGCACCGACTGCAATCCATTGGTATGCGCTTCATTCAGGTATTCGTCCAGCCACTCCTTGTTGATCTGGTTGCTGCGGCTGTACCGGGAAAGCGACTGCATGTTCTTTGCCGCCTTCTCGAAACGGGAAAGGTTTTCGTTACTGTCGTCTATGAATATCCACTGGTTGTAGATATGGTCGCAGGGCAGCATCACGCCTACGGGTGCGGCATAACTCAGGCGGCAGTCCGAGCGGTCTGTCGAGAGGCGTTCGTACCGCCCGTCCGTCCTTACCTTTCCCGGCAGGTCATCGAGGTCGGAAAGTGTATGCAGGCAGAGCCGCTTGTCACCGATACGCATTTCGTCCGGATTCAATTGCATATCCTGCAACATGGTAGTTCCGTCTGCCGAGAGCGTAAGGTACCGTTCGATAATACCCGGTTCGTTTTCCGTTCCCGTAATCTCTTCCGTAGTCAGCCGTTCCAGCCTGACAAGCCCGCTGTCATTGACGATACTTTCAAACTGTCCCACCGCTTCCATGAAACGCTCCACCGTTTCCTTGTCCCTTATCTCCTTCGGAACCAGAAAACCACGGCAGAGCGTGTTCCAGTTGCTTTGCTGCCGGGAGCGCTCTTTGGTGGTCTTGGTGAGGAACAGGTAGCAGGCGTGGTGCAGGTAGGGACGTTCGTTGAAGTGGCGTTCAAAACTGCGGGAGAGAAAGCTGAGTTCGTCCCGGCGGATGTCCGGCTCGTATTTCTCCGTGATGAAAATATCCTGTTTGTGCAGGATTGAATAGTTCGGCAACACCTTGATTGCCTTCGCTCATGTGGCGTGCATCGCCTCATATTCTGCGGATGATACCGAAAATACTTCCGGCAGTGTGACCCGGAAAGCGGCCGTGATGTCGGCGTCCTTGCTGACGATGCAGCCGTGTTCCACCGCCATGATGGGAAACTTGCTTTCCAGTGTGGATGCTTTTAATATACTTCTCATAATTTACGATTGTTGTTTGTTGATCAGACGTGTGATACGTTTTCGTGAGAGGATTCTCCGGGGATGCTGCCGGGCCGCGAACAGCTTCATCAGCCGTGGCTGCCGTATTTACGGTTCAGCGTAAAGGTCAGCCATACCAGTATCGTAGCCGCCGATACTCCGAAACCGATGCAGATTCACTGTCCGACGCCTGCCATATACATGATGACGAACATCACGAATACGGCAAGCAGGCCGGCGGCGAAAATAAACAGGTATTGTGCCCGGAGTCCTTTGAACTCAACTTCACGGCCCACCCCTTTATTTATTTCAAAATCAGCCATAAGTTATTGTCTTTTTTATGTTTTTAGAGGAAGAACGACCTCAGAATGGTGGCGGCGACTATCAGAAAGATACAGGCTCCGAACCACGAACTGGCAGTTTTACTCGTGTCGGGGTCGCCCGAACTGAACTTCTGATATACCTTGATTCCACCGACGAGGCCGATTACAGCACCGATTGCATAAATCAGTTTTGTGCCGGGATCGAAATATCCGGTCACGAGTTGTGTCGCTTCGGTGATACCTGCCTGCCCGTTTCCTTGTGCTATTGCCGCACTTGCCGCCGCAACAGCGGCCAGCATCATAATCAATCTTTTCTTTTTCATTTATTTCCGTGATTTTTAAAATGATTAAAAAAGCCACGGCCTGCCCCTTTCACTATCCCCATAAGGCAGCCCGCAGCCGCTTATGGTTTATTGATTCAGGGGGTAAGTTCCGGCCGGAAATCAGCCGGAGTCATAATATGCCATTTGCATTGTCACTTGATTTGGTGGTGAAACATTCTTGTTAATTCTCTCTTGAAAGCGGGATGCGGATCATCCCGAATCATAATAGCTTTTTGTCATTGCCACTGTCGTTTTATGGATAAGTTAATGGAATGATTGTCTCTCTGGGAGTTAATAGGTTTCCCCTTATGACGGGAAACCACCGTTTGTCAACTTGAATCGAAATACGTCATAAACATGGATGATACGTTTTATTGTTGGTTTTCTACCGAATCTCTCTCTTTATAGTGATACGGGCCATCAACCCGTATCAAAATAACCTCTTGCCATTGTTACCTCCTTTTTTAATTGGTTAGTCACTGTCCGGAGCAGCCTCATTCAAATGTTCGGCTTCATCCAGAAATTTGTTGATACGGCTGTCGCTGCCATTGATGCTTTCCAGTATCGAACGTTCAATCTGCGTATCTTTGATATGGTGGATTGCCCTTAAAAGGGACAATCGTTTGTCTGTCGGAATATCCTTGCCATTGCAGAGGTCGATAATCAGGTCAATCTCTTCCGGCCCGATACCGGCTGCACTGCCCAGATAATCTTCACGGGCACAGTTCAAATCTTCCAGTCCCTCGTTCAACTCGTCGGTATCCACGTCGTCACCGTTTTCAGTCTGTCCCTTATTATCCTCAAGCCTGCCGGAACTGTCGGCCTCAAAAGCCCGCCACTCTTCCACGCGCTTGTCCCGGAACAAATCCGGGATGCGCTCAGGCGGCACTTGTACAGCCTTCTGCGTCATTGTTTCCTCGGTTCTGTCAGCAAAAGTAGAGGCATTTTCCTTACCTGCAATAGCCCCGGAACCGATGGCGTTTATTGGCGGCTGTTGGCGTGTACCATAGCTTTTTGTAACGACAAGGCTGTCCGTTTCAGGTTGTTTTTGGGGTGGTTTTTCCATATTTTTGCCTTCTGCTTTTTTCTTAGCTTCTACCTTTTCGTCATCCTTCATTTCCGCTTTTGCAGTCGGAATATTCCTCTTTTCAGACTCCGATACCACCGGAACCTCTTTCTTTTCCGTTTTCCCTTTCGTGCGCCTGCGTCCTTTCTTCTGTTCCTCCTTTACCGGATCGAACCATCCGGCTATGCTCCGCAAGGTTTTTGCCATGCGGCGGCGTGCCTTACCGAAACATATTTCGCCAAGCTGTCCTCTGAACAGGAACTTGTCCATGAACAGATAGGCGAACAGCAACCAGAAGAGAACGATTCCGGCTTCATAGTAACCTGATTGTATATCCATAACCTAAAATATTTTGTTATAACTCTTTTGGAGATAAGTCTTCACCTCATCCGCATGTTTCTCAAAATGTTCTTTCAATACATTGTCTATGTAGTTTCCTACCGTCAACTGCCGTTTTCCGGCAATGCCCACGATGACCGATATCTTTTGGTGCAGTTCCTTGTCTATATATACCCCCTGTCTGCCTTCGCATTTATAGGGTGTGAGGAACTTACGGATAAAGTCAGCCAGTGTCGTGCGAATCGTTTTCGGTGACGGTCTGTCCGTAACGACTTCCGAACAGTTGGTATCATCTGCACCGGAAATATCCCGGACTATTTCATTTGTACCATTATCCACTGTTTCGTTCACATCGTTAACTGCCGTTTCGTCCACACTATTAACCTTTTTACCCTTCTCATCGAATAAGGCGTTTTCTCTTTTACCGCAGGTCTCTCCGGTAACGGAAAGGACCGGAGATAAGGCAGGTTCCGAAGGCACACCCGCCATTAAGCTACGCAGGTACGCTTCATCCACCGGATTCTGTCTGCTTGTTTTCTTTGCCATGACTATTCGGTTTTAAGTACAGATATGATTTCATCCATGAACGTATCGAAGCCGCACTCTCTGGTGAAGGCCGCATCGGGAGCGAACAGCGTACTCCGGTAAACGGGGCCGCCGGTAACGGACAAGTCTTTGGTAAAGTTGCTGCGCACTGGAATACGTGTTCCAAGGCAGTCCAGCCCTAACAGGGAGAAGCCTTGTTGATACACATCATACAAGGTCGTGCGCTCCCTGCGGTCAACCATGTTCCAGAACAGATGAAGACTTTTCAGGGAGGACACGCCGGTCTTTATCAGCCGGTCATTAATGGTGGTCGCAAAGTTCAGCGTACTTTCCAGCACAAGACGGTCTGCCTTTATCGGCACGAACAGATAATCGAGCGCACTGATTGCGGCTATCACCCCGTCACTGCCCATTGTGCCGGGCAAGTCGAACAGTACAATATCATAATGCGTATCCGCTTTCCCTTCAAATGCCCTTCACTCCGCCATGCAATCAGCCGGGTTACTACCGATGACCGGATAAGCCTTTTTCTTCAATCGTCCGGCCTGCTCTACCAAGAGGTTCTGATAAACAGGTGTGGTCTTCACCACTTCTATATCCCGTTTTTTCTGTTTGATAATCGAATGTTGCGGATAGTCGCAATCCATCACTGCCACGTTCAACTCTTTCACATAATGCAGTCACGATGCCGCATAAATGGTGAATGTTGATTTACCCACACCGCCCTTTTGGGAGGCGAACGAAACGAATACTGTTTTCTGTCTCTTTTCCATTGTTACCTAATTTAAGTGAATAATTTGATATATTGATAATTAAGCAGATAGACATCTATCCGCTTATTCGTTCTGTCATTTCATTATCCGCTTAGCTTTATAGTTATATAGTTACTTAGCTATAAAGCTATCTGTCTATTTAGCTATATACTTACATAGCTATAATTATATAGCTATTTATCTATCCGGCTATATAGCTATCTGGTTGTCTGCATAAATATTCGGCTAATAGTCCATTTATCTGAATAACGGTGTATCCGAATATCCACTTGCTTGTCTATACATTTTTATAAATGTATAGCTGCATAAGCGGATATATAGCTTTATGAATGCTTGTCTGAAAACATACTTAATCAAATGGCTATTCAGATAGAAAGCTATTCAGATAGAAAACCGTCCGGATAGCTATCCTGATAACTACCTTTTTATCTATCTAAATAAGTAGCTGAATAGCTATCCGGCTGCAAATAAACCTCAAAAAGAGCATCCGTAATGTACGTGTGGTTTCAAAGTCATTTATTGGCGGCTGTTGGCGGGATACCGGGTAATAGCCATACCGAAAAAACTATCTACCTTTGTCGCCGGGAGAGCGCAGCCCGTTCTCGAAAAGAGAACGTCAAACAAATCCTTCAGACCTTTAATCCGGCTCAGCCGGATTTTAATATGCGTCAGCATATAGCGAGGTGTACTTTCAGCGGTTGAAAATATTTCCACCCGCTGAAAGTCTCTCCCCGAAAGTTCTTTCGTGGATGTCAGTTCTCCTAAGTCGAACTTCCTAAATTATTCATGTATGAAAGATGAAACAAGAATCCGTGGCGCCGCAGGGCGCAAGGTGCTGGCAGACCCGCGCACGCACCGCTATTACCTCTGTCTCAATGACGGAGAGAACGAAAAGTTTATCTCCATGTTCGAGCAATCGGGCATGAAAAACAAAGCCGAATTTATCTTCGCCCGTATCTTCGGTTGAGAGTTCAAGGTAGTGAAGATTGATAAGGAAGCGCAGGAATATTATGCCCAGCTCACCGCTTTCTATCAGCAGTTCCGACGCATCGGGAACAACTATAACCAATGTGTAAAGACCATCCATACCATTTACGGGGAGAAGAAATCGCTTGCGTTTCTCTACAAACTCGCTGAAGAAACCCGTAAACTGGAAGAAGTATGCAGGCAGGTTATCGAACTTACAAAGCGATACGAAAAGGAGTATCTCACTAAAAAGGAATAACGTCATGGTACCGAATATCACATCGGGCAGTTCGTTTTACGGAGTGATTGCCTATAATAAAATAAAGGTGGACGACGGTACGGCAAAGGTATTGTGACACCCGAAAATAGCGGCGGACACTTCCGGCAATGTGCCGATTGAAAACTGCGTGCAGGCTTTCGAGCCTTATATCGCACTCAACTCGCACGTCAGGAAACCGGTTATCCACATCTCCTTGAATCCATCCCCGAAAGACATTCTTTCAAAAGAACAAATGACCGTATTGGCGCAGGAGTTCATGGAAAAGTTCGGTTACGGGAACCAGCCTATATCGTATGACTACATGAAGACATAGACCGCAAACACATGCACATCGTTTCGGTACGCATCAACGAGAAGGGAGAAAAGATAGACCACAACCGGGAGGCTATCCGGGCACAGAATATCTGTCGGGATATGGAAGTGAAATACGGCCTTCATCCCACACTCGGAGAACACAATGAAAGGGAATTACTATCCCTGCAAAAAGTGGATTATCCGAAAGGTGACGTGAAAGCGCAGGTGAAGCATACCGCCCGTACTCTACTGGAATGTTACAACTGCCATTCGCTTGCCGAATACAACACCCTTCTGAATTTGTATAATGTCACTGTTTACGAAGTCAGGGGAAGCGTGGACGGAAAGGAATATCACGGCATCATGTACGGAGCTTTGGACGATGACGGGCAGCAGGCGGGAACGCCTTTCAAATCCAGCAAATTCGGAAAAGTATTCGATTATGAAGCCCTGCAAAAGAAGTTTGCCGCTTCTGCCAAAAAGGTGAAAAGGAACAGCCTTGCCGAAAGGGCACGGCAGGAAATAGTCAAAGCCATGCAGGACATAAGTACGAAAGAGGATTTTGCCCGCAAGCTGAAAGATGCGGATATAGAAGTGGTTTACCGTATCAATCCCGAAGGACGCCTGTACGGTATCACTTTCATAGACCATACCAGCCGGACAGTGTTCAACGGCTCGCGTTTGGGCAAAGCCTTTTCAGCCAATGTATTCAACGAACTGTTCAACAATCCGGATGCGGACCGTACAAGGCTGATACCACTACCGGAGCAGGATACGCCCCGGCAGGAACGGGAAACGGATGCGGAAGAAAGACAGGAAAGGGAGGAATACCGGCAGCAGGAAAATCAAGGCAACTATCAGAGTGAACCGTCCGGCAGTCTGATTGATACGTCCGCACTCGGTGCCATTGACATTTTCTCCGTACTCATGGAAGATGACCATACGCACGAGTACATCGATCCGGCTTTCCGCTTCGGGCGCAAGAAAAAGAAGAAGCGCAGGCGCAGGTTATAATATAATAATGTATGGAACAAGAAGTCTAATTTTAATAGTTACAATTATGCAGAATGAAGATGATTTAAGAGGTCTTGCCAAAGTCACGGACTTTATGCGGGCCATCAGTTTTTTATTTTTGGCGATACACATCTATTGGTTTTGTTACGGCTGGCTACAAGAAATGGGCTGAACGCTCGATATAGTGGATAAGATACTGTCCAATTTCCAGCGTACCACCGGACTGTTCTCAGTGCTTCTTTACACCAAACTGTTTTGTGTCCTCTTCCTCGGTCTGTCCTGTATGGGTAACAAGGGGGTAAAGAAGCATGAAATCACATGAAGGAAGATAATTGTTGCGGCCATAGCGGGCACTATACTCTTTTTCCTGAACTGGTGGTTGTTGTCCGTCAGTGCATCATCAGATGTGTGTGCGGTATTGTATGTCACGACTTTAATCAGTGGTTTCTTCTGTCTGTTAGCATCCGGTTTATGGATAAGTCGTCTGTTGAAGAACAACTTGTTAGAGGACGTTTTCAACCGGGAGAATGAATCCTTCATGCAGGAAACAAAACTCATGGAAAACGAGTATTCCGTCAATCTGCCGACAAAGTTCTGGTATAAAGGGAAGACATACGACGGATTTATCAATCTTGTAAATATTTTTCGAGCAACAATGATATTAGGAACGCCAGGGAGCGGGAAGTCCTATGCGATTGTCAATCAGTTTATCAAGCAAACCATCGAGAAATCCTATGCGCTCTACATATACGATTTCAAGTTTGATGACCTGTCGGTTATCGCTTATAACCATCTGATTAAATACAGACACCGTTATAAGATACCACCCAAATTTTATGTAATCAACTTCGACAATCCAAGAAAAAGCCATCGTTGTAACCCGTTGGCACCCGAACTGATGACGGATATTTCGGATGCGTATGAATCCAGTTATACCATCATGTTGAACCTGAATAAAAGTTGGGTGCAAAAGCAGGGAGACTTCTTTGTGGAATCTCCGATAGTGTTGTTTACTGCGATAATCTGGTTTTTGAAGTTGTATGAAAACGGTAAGTATTGCACATTCCCACATGCCATTGAATTACTTAATAAAAGGTATGAAGACGTATTCACCATTCTGACAAGCTATCCTGATTTAGAGAATTATTTGAGTCCGTTCGTTGACGCATGGAAAGGCGGTGCTGCGGAACAGTTGATGGGCCAGATTGCATCCGCTAAAATTCCACTGTCAAGACTGATAAGCCCGCAATTATATTGGGTAATGTCCGGCAGTGATTTTACGTTGGATATCAACAATCCCAAAGAACCCAAAATATTATGTGTCGGCAACAATCCCGATAGAATTTCTATTTATGGAGCAGCTTTAGGTTTGTATAACTCCCGTATTGTGAAGTTGATAAACAAGAAAAAGCAAATGAAAAGTTGTGTGATTATTGACGAGTTACCCACCATATTCTTCAAAGGTCTGGATAATCTGATTGCCACGGCACGAAGCAACAAGGTTGCGGTCGTGTTAGGTTTTCAGGATTTCAGCCAGCTAAAGCGCGATTACGGAGACAAGGAGGCCGCCGTCATCATGTCAACTGTGGGTAATGTTTTTAGCGGCCAAGTGGTAGGTGAAACAGCGAAAACTTTGTCAGAAAGGTTTGGAAAGATTCTACAAAAGAGGGAATCCATGAGCATCAACCGTAACGATATTTCTACTTCCATCAACACGCAACTGGACAGCCTGATACCTGCCAGCAAAATCAGTACACTTTCGCAGGGCATGTTTGTCGGTGCCGTAGCTGACAATTTCGGAGAGACAATAGAACAGAAAATTTTCCATGCGCAGATAGTGGTGGATAATGAAGCAGTACAGAAAGAGACGGCGGCCTACCAGCCAATTCCCGAAATCAGCAGCTTTCTGGACGAGAACGGCAATGATACAATGGAACAGCAGATACAAGCGAACTACCGGCAAATCAAACAGGATATTGTCGAACTGGTGGAGAACGAACTGATTCGCATAGAGAATGATCCAGCACTTAAACATTTGTTGGGAGGGGAAGATAATTAACCAATTTCACTAGTGTCCCTATTTTAATAGGACACTAGTGAAATTATATATTAGACTTTACGGAAGTTTATCCTTCAACGCATGTGCAAAAAACAAACCTACAAGAAGTCTATTAGATAAAAAATCGATAATCATAAGTTTTACCTTCAAATCTTGTTAATAGATTACCAATCCGAGCTATTTGATTTGATGAATCTATAGTTGCAGGTAGCTTTGTATATAAGTCAAATGAGTTCCAATTCATTTTTGTTAACCCTAATATTTCTGTTGCAATTACATTGATATCTGATTTCCCATAGTGTTTTTTTATTATCAATGGGCTTGGGATACTACGTCCTCCTAAATAAAAAGTTCTGTTATCAGATTTGACTGAAGGAACTATCCCATGTGTCCAGAGTAATGCTTCATAATCATTAACAACAACACATGTTCCTCTCCTAATTGGAAAATTATCAATTTGCAATTTACCATAATTCGACTTGGTGGACATAAATTTGACTTCTCTCTCGAAATTTATTGAAATCAAATCAATATTTTCAATTCCTGCAATTTGCAAGCTATCAACAATACCATTTATTTCATCAGGCTTAAACTCAGTTCTTTTATGTACAACAACTCGTTTGGGTAGATATTCCATAGAATGCAAGAATAATTCTCGAATCGAAATTCCAAAATTATAGGCTTCATTATAAGATAAATATGGATTACGTTTATTATCTATATAGCAATCCTGTACTCTTGATAATTTATATTTCAATCCCTGTCCATGTGAGTCATATATATGACTACATCCTAATACTATTGAGGTTTCACCATTATTATTCTTAACGCTATAGCCAATACCCGCATATGCTGTCTCATTATCATTTGTATTTAATACCCATGGGGTTCTGAGTGATTTCACATAAAAAGAAAGTGATAGCCACCAATAAATTTGGCATGCTAAAGAATCATTCAGCGTATCTTCTTCAATAAATTGAGTACTTATTCGTTTTTGTGCCGAATAGGCTTTTATGTAATCGTGTAAATCAAATACCCACGTATCTTCTTCTATATGTCTATATAGTTGCCATTCATTGGGAATAAAGATTACAATTGTCATATCTGCTTTATAACTCTCATGCAAAGCTTCTATTTTGGTACAAATAGTCCGAGCTAAATTCAATGCACCATCCTTGATGGATGTAGATGAGCTGAATTTCACATCTATCCACTTTTCACCATTTATCAAAGGAATTTCAATTGGTATATTGTATATTTGATTGAATCCAATATAATCAATTATATATTCACTCTTTTCTGGAGCCTTATGCTGGGTATTTAATTTCATGAGAAAATCATATAACCGAGTAGAATACTTTGAAGGACATAATACGCCTAATTCAACATTGAAGGTATTGGTAATTCCATTATTCTGATAATCAAATGGATAATGGTTTACCAAGCCTCTCATTGGATGAAAATCTCTAGATTTGAAGTCGCTATTTTTATTCTGAAATAGTAATTGTGGCTCCAAAAACTCAACACCTTTAAAAACAATCTTTTTTTGCTCCATACTGATTGGATATGACTTATACTTGTCATTCAATACTTTAATTCCTGAAAAAGCCACATTATTGGATATTGAAAAACTCATATCGCTCGTTGTCAGTATAGGAAAAGTAAATCGCAGAGAGTTATTATGGAAGATTAGACTATTCCAATCTTCCAATGCCTGATCATATTGTGCATTATATAATCTGTCGAATTTCTCTTTCGTAAATTGTAACTTAATATCTTTTGGAATAATTTCATTAGAAAGAGTATAGATGTGAATTGTTGGTTTAATACTAAGATATGCGAATTTGGTATCTTTTCCGAAAAAGAACGATAATTCAACAGCATCAGCTATAAAATACTCAATACCATTAACAGCTTTCTTTGAAGTTGTTTTCTTCCATAATTTCCACTTGCCATCAGTCTCTAAATTGGCTGATTTTGAAATACCTATCAATATAGACTTCATCATTAGACGTTGAAAGACAGAAACTTTTCGTATATCATCTACTCCTATAGGATCTTTAAGAATATCTCCCTTAAGATAATCTCCAAATATTTCTTTTACTTTTGCTATTGATGAAACAGCAAATACTTTCCCTTTGAATGGAACTGCAACAATGTCTCTATTGTTACCTATAATTTGGTCTATATTATTCCATAAATGTTCTCCATTTGTTTTTATTTCAAATTGATATACATCTTTCGGAAAAGCCACAGGATGGAGATTGCTTTTTACGAATTTATCATCACGCGGAGATTCTATTCTAAAGCTAGTCTTGGTTTCGTCTTTCTTTATTGTAGATTTTATTAGTTTCTTTATTTCTTCCTGTTTAACTATGTCATCCTCAAAGCAGGCCCTACTTAGCTGAAGTATAGTCTTATCAAACCCATCTGTTGAAATAAAGTAGGCAATGCGGTTATTCACTCTTGCAATATCAATTAAGTCTTTTACTTCACTGCATATATCATCACCAAATCCACACCAATATAAGCGACCTGATCCTGGTTGTGAGAATGCTTCTTTCAAAGCATTCATTAAGGATTTATCTCGGCCACTATAACCCATTACAATTAAATTTTTATCTACAAAATATCGTTTTAAAGCATCTTTAAAGATATTGTTTTGTGTGTCTAATTCTTGATTTGTATTTTTTAATTTTGAATACTTGTAATCACCATGAAGTGCTATGTATAATAATTCATGAGAATTCTCATTTCTGAAAATTCTTTCTGGATCATCTAAAGTTATACATATAGGTGTAATGTTCATTTGATGAGCAGCTCTCTCGGTCAACCCATCAAAGTTTGTTGTCCACACAGATTTAACAATCCCTGCATTATTCAACATGCAGAGTAGCTTATATCCAATATATGGTGCTTTATTATATGCTAATTGTTCAAAATACTTTTGTCTGTCTGCCTCAATAGGGTAAGCTTTTTCCGCATAAAATGAATATTCGTCAGAAGATCCCATTAAAGGATATTCTCCCTGCGCATCAAGCCATGCTTGGATACTCCTACGAACGGCTTCAGACCTGAAGTTTGATACAATTAAAGTCGTATTGGGATTATTGGAAGAATATATATCACGCTTCCACTCCCAAATACAATCTGCCGCAGACTGTATTTGGGAAGAAATTGATGCTCCTGCCCCTAACAAAACAGCATGAGAAACATTCTTGTTTTGTTTTATTGATCGGATAAATGCATCATATTCTAACATATATGTATTAGTTGCCATCTTCTTGTATAGCTAAGTTCAATATTGACTTTTGTTTAATAAATCCCTTCTGTCTACTCTAAGTACTACTGCAATTTGATCAAGTGTTTCTAACGGTGGTTAAATGGTATTCGAGCACCATTTGGATATGGTAGAAGGATCTTTCCCCAATTGCATAGCCAACCATTTTCCTATTTTATTCTTCTCCACCAGAATAACTTTTATACGATTTATATCATTCGTAATACTCCAAATAGTAGATGTAATATGCAAATATATTGAAAATAGTTCAAGTCAATTTACTATATTGTCTTTTTTTAAAGGAAATATTTCTATATCTGTTCCAGTTAGCACAGAGAACAAAATTAATACAAACGACATCTTCACGCAGATTCCAACTATAGTATCAAATAAGCTAACTCAATTTGCAAAATGCAGATAGTAGATAAAATATATATTTTATCATTCCAAACATAAATTAGATGGCTCTTATTATTTTATGTACAATGATACCGTAAGACAATAATCCTCTGGCTGTAATCCTCTTGACTTTTTGTATTACAATAACTGAATCTTATTTGCATTACTCGCCAAAAAATGCCAAATACCGCCATTCATTCCCCATACTGTCAAAATTATAACATACTATTAACTAATATCCTACATTCGCACCGACGGACTAAAGTTTACCCGGTATTTATTAATTATTGTATCACTTAAATTATTGATTTTATGGTTAAGAAAAAGCAAGAACAACAAGAACAGAGTCAGGACGAACATGTAATGGCCATCCTTGACAAGCGAACAAACAAGACCGCAGTCGTTTCCAAAATGAACGAGCAGGACGGCAGTCTCGAAATCGTGCCACCCGACAAGAAGAACAGCAACAGTTTCCTCAAATTGGACCGTACCTCACCACTGGAACTATTCTTCACGAATTTCAAGAACCAGTACGAAAATCCCACGAGTTTCAGTTTTTTCCTTATTCCTCTCGCAGCATTGGACAAGACGTTGAACGCCGTTGTCCAGATCCGAAAAGGGGAAGACCCCGGAGTGGAAGGTAAAAAACTGGTGGAGAACAGCGAACTCAACGATGAAGGTCGTATCGCCAAACTCGCCCGCCGATATAAGTTCGACGAGCACCAGCTTCCGTGGAAAGAACTCGCCGCATTGGGAGTTGACAAGCAACTCTTGTTTGATAACCACTGCATGGGTGAGATGCTGAAAGGAAGAATTACCTCAATGGCTTTCCCTATCAGCAAGGAAGTGAACGGTGAAAAGAAGGATATGGGAGAAGCCTGTTTCCTCTGTGTCAAAGGGGAGGACGGCAAGGTGCAACTGAAAACTTTAAGCAGGCTCGACAAACCGCAGTATGACCTTCCGGCCTATAAAGGAGTATTCACGGACGAGGAAAAGCAGTCGCTTAAAGACACCGGAACTTTGGGGGCAATCAAAGAGATGAGGGATACACATACAGGAACGGTCTGCAACTGTTATGTATCTTTCCATGAACCAAGCAACCGTATCATAACCATGCCCGTGGATGCCATCAAGATACCCGATTATATCTACGGGAAAAGGCTGGATGACAAACAGAAGCAAATCCTCGCGTCAGGCGGCCAACTTCCCATCAACGACATACAGCGCAAAAATGACACACTACTTTCCGGGGTTGCTTTCGTCGATCCGAGAATAATGGACATCGCTTTCAAACAGTCCGGTGAACAACTGAAAGTCAACGACACTATCATGGGTGCCAAAATCACACCGGAGCAGAAGAAGATGCTCCAGAACCATGAAATGGTGTTCGTTGAAAATATGCGCTACAAAGGCAGGCTATTTTCCGATGATGTACGCTTCAGCAACAAGAGCAACCAACTGCTGATAGGACGTAACGCCCGTGAATACAAGCCTGCCATTGACAGTAAGAAGAACGACAGAAAAAAGGAGGTGAAACAGCAGGCACCCCGTCATGTGGCGTCTGTAAAGGCCCGGTCAAAAAAGAGCCTTTCAGTCGTGTAACAGACAGATTATTCATGTTTACATCAGATATATACCCGGTTCTCTTTTATGGCAGCCGGGTATATATCTAATATCCGATTAACATTTTAAAGTGAAAACAAATGACTATACAAGATAAAAATACCGCAACCGGAGAATTGTCCTATTTTGAGACAGCTCTCCTTTTTTATTTGAGAGAAAGTCACCCGCACATGGCCGATGACAAGGCTTTCATCCGGGAGCGTGCGGACAGTGCCGCAGAGGCTTACGAACACGCCATACGTGAGGGCTTATCTGTTACGCAGGCTTTGGAACTGGCTGACACGGTTCTCTATCAGGACTTGCGCTTTTCCCGGTTCGATGCGGTTTTCGAGGCCGTATCGGAGTGGTTTCCCGAAGTACAGCCCGAAAGACGGACGGATTTCTGTCTGAAGGTATTGCTGCCCGCAGAGGCGATATTCGGCAAATACCCCATAGACGACAGGTTTGAATCATCCCCGTCCTATCATACACTTACCGTTGAACTTACAGGTTTCATACAATCCTATATAGAACGATATGGCATATAACAGACGACAACATCTGGCGGATAACATAGCCGCACTTGAGCTGATACTCATGCGTCCGGAGTTCTGTCTTACGGAACAGGGACGCAAGGTCTTGAACGGTTATTCGGGTTTCGGAGGGTTGAAGTGCATCCTGAATCCGGCGGAGAAAGACACGGACATAGAAAAATGAAGGACAGACAGGGAGCTGTTTCCCCAGGTCCGGCTGCTGCATGAACTTCTGCGTGAGTATTCCAAAGACGGGAAAGAATACAAGGCATACGTCCAAAGCCTTAAAAGTTCCGTCCTCACAGCCTTTTACACACCCGAGCCGGTGGTAACGGCCATGCAGGAAGCACTGCTGGTACCGGAAATCCGTCCGGAACGTTTTCTTGACCCTTCCGCCGGAACGGGCATGTTCATCAGCACTCTGAAGGATGTTCCCGAAATCCATTGCTTCGAGAAGGACAGGCTGACGGGAAGGATACTCTCATCCCTCTATCCGGAAAGCAGGGTGACCATAGACGGTTTCCAGTCCATACAGCCCTATTATAACAACTATTTCGACGTGGTCTCATCCAATATCCCGTTTGGAAATACCAGAGTTTATGACCTGGATTTTGACCGGAGTGAAGACGCCGTGCGTAAATTCTCACTTGCCGCCGTACACAACTATTTCTTTCTCAAAGGCATGGATACGCTGCGTGAAGGCGGGATACTGGCCTACATCACGACTTCGGGTGTCATGGACTCGCCACAGAACCGCCCCGTCAGGGAATGGCTGGTGAACCATGCCAACCTGGTTTCCGTCATCCGTCTGCCGGACAATCTGTTTGTTGATGCGGGTACGGAAGTGGGCAGCGACCTGATTGTGTTGCAGAAGAACACCCGAAAATCGGAACTGACCGAAAAGGAGCGGAACTTTATCGAGACCCGCATCATATCCGGCGGTATCCATATCAACAACAGCTATGCCGATTTAGAGCATATCGTCCATACTTCCGTATCCATGGGCAAGAACATGTACGGACAACCGGCCATGAATTTTATTCATGAAGGAGGTGTCGGCACCATTTCCGAACATCTCAGGCAGTTATTGGCGCAAGATGTGGGAAACCATCTTGACCGGAAACTTTATGAGGCAAACCTGTCCCGTCCCACCGTTTCCACTATCCTGAAAACCGGACCGGAAATCCCACCGGAAACAACAGCAGTGGAGCACCGGCAGGAGATGCAGGAAAAAAGTCTCCTTTCCACCAAGCCTTATGAACCCATGCTCAACCTGTTTGCCGCCTATGCGGATGAAGAGCAAACGGAGGTGCAAGTGGTAGAAAGCAGACCTTCGCCAGGCCGGGCACCGTCGGCATCCCGCAAAAAGAAAGGGGATGAACCGGAAATGTTCAATCTCTTCTCCCAAGAGAACATGTACGATGAAGCCGCCACGCAGGAAGACATGACCGGGGAACGGGCGGCAGCGGAAGCCAGATGGCAGGAGCGCAGACAAAAAATCGAGGAAGAGCGGAAGAAGGAAATGGAACCACGTCCGTTTACCGGAGAGATACGTCCCGAATACAAGAACGGCTCTCTCGTGAAAGCCGGTGAGCAATACGGGTATTTGCAGGGAGTGG
Source organism: Phocaeicola sartorii JCM 17136 = DSM 21941 (assembly GCF_000614185.1). Lineage (GTDB taxonomy): Bacteria > Bacteroidota > Bacteroidia > Bacteroidales > Bacteroidaceae > Phocaeicola > Phocaeicola sartorii. Next base: position 107,930 of record NZ_BAKM01000003.1, read on the forward strand.
GCACTCCCGAAGTACAGTTCCATCCGCTCAGGCTGACTGTCACCCAGCAATACCGGGCCGCCTACTACATCCCCCTTCGGGAAGCCTACCACAATCTCTACAATGCGGAAGCCGAAACGGAAACCGAACAGCCGGAACTAAGGAGGAACTGAACCGGCAGTATGACCGTTTCCACCGCATGTTCAGGGAGCTGAACGGAAAGGACAACGCCAAGTTCCTGCTGATGGATGCAGGAGGACGGGAAATGCTCTCATTGGAACGTTCCGTCAACGGGAAGATACAGAAGGCGGACATATTCACCGTGCCCGTATCGTTCAACGCCAACGAGGTGACACATGTGGACACTCCGCAGGAAGCCCTTGCGGCATCCCTGAACAAGTTCGGCGAGGTCAATCTGGAATATATGGAGAATCTCTGCGACATCGGCAGGCAGGAACTGCTCGAACAGCTGGAAGAGCGCATCTTCTACAATCCCATGATGAAGAACCATGAAATCAAGGACCGCTTCATTGCGGGCAATGTAATAGCCAAAGCCGAATGGATAGAGAACTACCTGAAAGACCATCCCGATGATGATGCAGGCAAAAAATCATTGGAAGCCCTGCGGAAAGCCATACCGGAGCCTATAAGTTTTGAACAGCTTGACTTCAACCTGGGGGAACGGTGGATACCCATGTCCGTATATGAAGAGTTCGCCGGATACCTCTTCGAGACAAAGGCCCGTATCCATTATACGGAATCCATCGACGAGTTCAGCGTGAGCTTCGAGAGCAGCAACGCGAACATCACCGACAGATATTACGTGAAAGGGGAAAAGAGAGGCTATTACGGCAATGACCTGCTGAAACATGCGCTGCACAACACCGTCCCCGACATAACCAAGACTGTTCAGGACAAGGAGGGCAATGACATAAAGGTACGTGATGCGGAGGCCATCCAGCTTGCCGACACCAAAATCAACGAGATACGCTCCGCCTTCACCGGCTGGCTGAACGAGCAGCTGCCCGAGTTCAAGCAGAACCTTGCGGACATGTACAACCGCAAGTTCAACTGCTATGTACGTCCCGATTACGACGGCTCCCTGCAAAGTTTCCCGTTCCTTGACCTGAAAGGACTGGGCATACCGTCCCTGTACGGCAGCCAGAAGAACGCCGTCTGGATGCTGAAGATGAACGGCGGCGGGATAATCGACCATCAGGTAGGTACGGGCAAGACCCTCATCATGTGCGTGGCCGCCTTTGAGATGAAACGTCTCGGACTGGCGAACAAGCCGATGATTATCGGACTCAAGAGCAATGTGCATGACATAGCCGACACGTTCAGGAGGGCCTATCCGAATGCCAGGGTACTGTATCCGGGCAGGGAGGACTTCACGCCGGAGAAACGCGTCGGAATATTCCATGACATCAAGAACAACAACTGGGACTGCATCATCCTGACGCACGACCAGTTCGGAAAAATACCCCAGTCCCCCGAAATACAGCAGGAGATATATACGCAGGAAATTGAGAGTATCGAAGAGAACCTCGCCGTATTCGAGCAGCAGGGCAATGAAGTGACCGGCTGGATAAAGAAGGGGCTGGAAAGAAGGAAGGAGAACCTGGAAGCCAAACTTGAAAAATTGGAGCAGGATATAAAGGACCGGACAGATGATGTTACAGATTTCAGGCAGATGGGCATCGACCACCTCTTCGTTGACGAATCGCACAATTTCAAGAACCTGATGTTCAACACACGCCATGCGAGGGTTTCCGGCCTGGGCAATCCCGAAGGAAGTACGAAGGCCATGAACATGCTTTTCGCCATCCGCACCATCCAGGAGCGTACAGGCAGGGATTTGGGGGCCACTTTCCTCTCCGGCACGACCATCTCCAACAGCCTGACCGAACTCTATCTCCTTTTCAAGTATCTCCGTCCGAAGGAAATGGAGCGGCAGGGGATTACCTGCTTTGACGGCTGGGCCGCAGTCTATGCGAAGAAAAGCACGGACTTTGAATTTTCAGTGACCAACCAGGTGGTGCAGAAAGAGCGTTTCCGCTATTTTATCAAGGTGCCGGAACTCGCCAATTTCTATGCGGAGATAACCGATTACAAGACCACTGAAGACGTGGGGGTTGACAGGCCGGAACTCAACGAACAACTGTATCATATACCGCCTACTCCCCAGCAGGAGATTTTCATTCAGAAACTGATAAAGTTCGCTGAAACCGGGGATGCGACCTACATAGACAGGGAGCCTCTGTCCGAGGCGGAGGAGAAGGCACAGATGCTGATCGCCACCAACTACTCGAACAAGATGTCGCTTGACATGCGGCTGATAGACCCTGAATACGGCGACAGTCCGGGAAACAAGGCGTCCCATTGCGCGGCCAAGATTGCGGAGTATTACTACAAATATCTTGACCAGAAAGGCACACAGTTCGTATTCTCGGACCTGAGCACTTATAAGCCGGACCAGTGGAACATCTACAGTGAAATCAGACGCAAGCTCGTGGAAGACCACAATATCCCGGAGAAACAGATAAGGTTCATTCAGGAGGCGAACAGCGACAACGCACGCAAGGAACTGTTCAGGGACATAAACTCGGGCCGCATCCGTTTCCTTTTCGGTTCGACACAGAAACTGGGTACGGGTGTCAACGCGCAGGAACGTGCCGTGGCCATCCATCATCTGGACATACCCTGAAGGCCGTCCGACCTGGAGCAGCGCAACGGACGTGCGGTGAGAAAAGGCAATATTATTGCCAAGCAGTACGCCGGCAACAAGGTGGACTGCTATATCTATGCGGTGGAGAAGTCACTGGACAGCTACAAGTTCAACCTGCTGCAAAACAAGCAGGTGTTCATCAACCAGCTCAAAAGCCGCAATCTGGCCGCCCGTACCATTGACGAGGGGGCGATTGACGAAAACGGAGGCGGCAGTTTCAGCGAATACGTAGCCATCCTTTCAGGCAACGACGACCTGCTGGAAAAGGCGAAGCTGGACAAGAAACTGGCGGTCCTCGAAAGCGAGAGGCAGGCATTCCACCGTAACAAGGGAAACGCGAAAGGCAAGCTGAATGAAAGGACTTCGGGAATAGAAAAAAACAATGCCTTTATCGGGCGTTTCACCAGGGACTGGGAATATTTCAACAAGGTGGCCCCCGCAGATGCGAAAACCGGACTCCGTCCCAATCCCCTGAAACTGGACGGTGTGGACTCGAACAATATCGAGGTACTCGGCAACCGGCTTGCCGCAATCAACCGGAATGCCCGGACGGAGGATGACTATATGAAAATCGGGACCCTGTTCGATTTCCGTATCCTTGTCCGTACCGAAAGGACCTGTGAGGGGGACATGCAGGCTTTGCAGAACAAGTTCATGGTCGAGGGGCTGGACGGCATCAAATATACCTACAACAACGGTTATATTGCCAAAGACCCGAAACTGGCCGTCACGAACTTCATCAATGCGCTGGAACGCATTCCCGCCATGATAGAGAAACGGGAGAAGGAGAACGCGGAGCTGTCGAAGGACATCCCGGTCCTTCAGGAGATTGTGGCGGCCTCATGGCCCAAGGATGCGGAAATCAAGCGGCTGAATGAAGAGCTTGCCACGCTGAACCGGAAAATACAGCTTACCATAAAGCCGGCAGGCGGGCATGAAAACGGAACGGATGACGGACCGGAACAGTCACAGAAAGCGAGGCACGTCCCCCCAATGAAAATTGCCGCCCCGTCAAACGGGCTGAAAAAAATATCCTAAGTTTCCCGCGGCACATTGCGGCAACCCCGGAAGCTGCGCTTCCGCAGTCTGCCGCAAAGAGCCGCTTTTCAGGAAAGGACAAAGGTATGGCCGGCATCCGGATAAATCCGGCCTGCCGGCCATACCCTTGTCTGTAAAGGGAAGAAAGCCATTCCGTCATTCCTCTTCCTCAAAGGAAAGGCTCTCCACCTGTCTGTTAATAACCTTCCAGTCAATGGAATCCTTCAGATTGATTATATCCACAATCGAATAATGCCTGGTCCCGTTCTCCTCTTCTGCAAAACGCAGACGCCCGCTCAGACGCTGTTTCTCAATCTCTGCCGGGTCGAGGTTTATCAGCTCACAAACCTCATCGGGCAGCATGGAGAGTTCGACACTGTTGTCCTCGCAGATATGTTGCAGCACGGCCAGCATGTTGAGGGACTTCTTGTAACTTCTCACGAGTGCGGCGAACAAGCCGCTTTCAACCTTAATCATCTTTCTCATAACCTTTTATTTTTAAAGTGTTCTTCTTTTTCCAGCAGCATGGCACGCAGCACGTCCGAACGGCGGTAGTAAATCTTCCCCTTGTCACGGTGGAAAGGCAACGAACCGTCATTGCGGCGTCTAAGAAGTGTCCTGTCGGACATCTTGGTAAGCAGGCGCACGCCTTTTGAATCCAGTATCTCGCTGTCGGGCAAGTTATGTATGGCAGGAGCCAATAACTTCTCAATGCTGGTTACTTTGGCGAGTATGGCACTGAGCATGTGGGTCATCTGCCCACCCGGTGCAGTTCTTCTGTTGTTCATAATGACCTTGTTTTTATTGTTTACGGTGCAATATTACGGAGATATTATAAGGCCGTTGGTTACTCAACCGTTGAGCAACCGCCAAAAAAAGACAGGAAACGACAAAATGAAATAAAAGAATGGCCAGAAACAATTTCCGGCCATTCTTAAAGAAGCAAATATTTAATATTGCGTTTATTATTAGATAATACAATAAATACCTACAAAAGTAATCACTATAAATTTAAGAAACACCTATATTTACATTGGAATTCTTAATGCAAGGTAATATCGTTCTCTATTCTCAAAATTTTATTAAACACCCAAAGTAGGCGAACACGAAGAATATTAATCACTATATCTATCAATAGCTTCTTTATAAATATTCTCGCTTATATCTTTGAACTAAGTTTATTTCACCTCATTTTAAACACCTAAATAAATATCTACACATCATCTACTGAAACTTATTCAGAATATTCCCCCATCTCACCTCACTACAAAATATAGAATTTATACAGGATAATTTTCACTAATCTTCTTAATTATCAAATCTCGCTTGAAAAAAGAAATTATACCATTCACAAAGTACATGTGATTATACCAATTTACACAAACTGTGGTAACAAGCCAATATATTATATGACCCAAATATTCATACCAAGTTATTGGACTGGGATTCACATATTTTATCCCCAACCAATAGACTACAGTAACAATAATAGCGTATGCCACTCCCCATACTCTCATTTTCATAAGTTTGTTTTCAATACATTTATCCTCCAATTGGGCTTTTAAAGAATTGTTTTCACTAGATAATATCTCATTCTTTTCTGAAGTTTCGAGATAAATATCTTCATTCTTTGTAGCTCGATTGATATATTCTAACAACGCCGGAGATGACAATGTTAATAATCTATCAGCTTCATTCCGATCAATTTCACCTTCTGACATTCTAATACATAACTTGGCAATAGATGCTTCACTTATATTATTTTCTATTTGTAATCTTGCAATTCTATCTTGTATTTTGCAAATAACCTTATGAGACGGATAATGTTCAGAACGGTATTTAATCACATTAGCAGAAAGACTTGTCATTGCAAGCATACTTTTGCTATTTCCAATAGAAAGAGACGGATTTGCAAGCCATAGTAACACAAGCAAATCAGAAGCAGTAATGCTAATTCTCTGCCAGACAGGTAGGCTCTTTTCTTTCCTATTAACAGAATAGGAGTTGTTTAAAAACCAACAGTTCACATCGTTAAATTCTGCTATAATTTTATCTTTTCGTTTATACGCAACATATTCCTGAGCTAATAAATCATTAAAAGCACTTTCTCTATTTCCACGAATATTGGTGAGAGTCTGCAAATCTTTTGATTTACCCGTCTTTTCATAAAGTGCTCGAATATTCTGGTTGTATACAATAGAAATTCCTTTTTCTGAAAGATCGTTCTTCAGATTATCCTTGCATGCTTCTAGAAAAGAGCGATCCAGACCGCGTCTACCACATGCAGAAAGTATATCAGCAACATCCAATGTTGCAAATAAATCTTTAGACTTAAACTGTCTGACTTTACTAGATAATAAAATACGAATCTGTTCTACTGTTGTTTCAAGGATTGAGTAACGGAATCCCATCGCAATAGTCAAGTCGTATAATTGTTTACAAGCAGCATAAGATTCTTCAGTATTAAGTTCAATTAAACTGATATAAAAATTGGTATCAACTAATAATTCTGTATCAATAATACGATCTTTTATTTTAAATTTAAAATAAGAGGAAATAATTCCACCAAGATAAATGCTACAAATGATATCGAAATAAAAGTCTTTCTTTTTTATTCTATCATAAACATACTTTGAAACGTGATATGATTGATTATAGATGGCAGTGGACTGATCGTTAAAGATTCGATTCTTTTGATCTTGAATAAAAGTCACAAGCTCTTCAAAATCGTAAGGTACATTGCGTCCCTTACAATAGATTTTGTAGTTGTTTGCTAGTTTTTTTATTAGTTTTTTTTGGTTTTGATAATCTTCAGTAATCGTAGATGTACATTCTGAATCAATAATAAACGAATGATCACTATTTAGAGTAAAACTACCTCCCGAATATTTGCAAACCTGTGGCATTAAGGTAATAATCACAGGAATTGGTATTTCTATTTGAAAATTCTCTCTTACAGAATCGAAAATCTCAGAATAGTCTTTACCCATTATTGCTGTCCCCTTCTTCCGTAACATCCTATTTAGAGTTTCCTTAATTAATGGAACGAAAAGTTGTGTAAGACTTTCGTTACATTCACTGCCATACGTATCTCTTATAAAAGATAGTAATGAATATGTAGCTAAAAGGTTTTCATTCACCATAATTGATTCACTAATATTTTTTGTAGCAATATTTGCTTAACGGTGTATTTTATTTTTTATCTCTGACACATGAGTCTTTCAATTTAAGAGCTTACATCTCGGCTTCTATCACTGTGTATCATTCATACAAGCAACTAATATAGGCTCATAAATAGTTCTTTTACATATAAGAAGAGCAGCAACCTCATGAAAAGCAAGCGTAATAGATACTTGAACCTTAACCTATTTTTTACTGTGCTTTGTCCTTGCTCTATGGAAAAGACCTTGTTTGCAAAAGTAATTAAAATTTGGCAGAAACAAATAGAGAAATGATTGATTTTCAGTTTGCATATAGCAAAATATTAAAAAGGTAAAAAACACTTGTTTTTTATTATGACACTGGAATAGTAATTTCTTCAATTAAAAACACATATGAATATATTTGTTTACAATTCAACTATTCCCTATCTTTGTATACAAAATTATTTATTTTTATGCAAAACTGTATAACTTAAAGCAAGGCTTTGGTAACTAAATCGTTACCTATATTTTCAACATTTATATACAGTGCTAAAATTCCAAGTTATATTAAATCACATAGCTTCATACGCTTAAAATACTCTTCATAAATTATGGATAATAGAACCCAATTAGAAATAGAAACCTATGAATTATGGAATTCTTTCAAAGATGAAGTTTATCACAAAAATAGATTCTTCATCACTCATCCATTGCTTGAAATATTAAAAAAATACATTTCAGAGCATACACTCAATATTAAAATTAATACAATATATTATAGAGCTCGTATCATTGATGAAAAGGCCCTCAAAGATCATTCTTTAAAAATATTCTGTAATAAGAACAATAATCATAGTGGATATTTTAATGAATCCAATCGATTTAGAGGTCTTGTTAAAGAAGCATCATTTATTCCTCCCAATCATAATTTTGTTCGGGACGGGCGAGCCAACCCTAAATTTATCCGGTATTTATATATGGCAGAAAGCCCCGTTACTGCCATATTCGAAGTGCGTCCATTACTTACCGATAATATAAATCTTGCTGAAATAACCGTAAAAGAAAATTTAACTCTAGCAGATTTGGTCATCGATTACAGAATTCCAGATAGAGCAAAATCCAAAGAACAATTAATATTATCATACATTCAAGGCGCATTCTCATTTCCTACCAATAATCCAGATGACTATATCCCATCTCAAATTATCTCTGAATATATTAAGAGTTTAGGATATGACGGAATTCGCTTTAGCAGTTCACTCCACAATGATGGAATCAATTTAACCATATATAATTACAAAAAATGCGAGCCTATATCATCTCGTGAAATAAAAATTGAAAATATAAAGTTAGATGCTAGAGACAAAATTGGAAGTGATTTTGATCATCGACTATTGAGAATACGTAATAATGAAGTTGAGTTCATCGACTATTTAGGAAAATATAAAATATCAGAATAATTTCACATCAATCTGAAATACTCAGTAAATCAGAAAAATCAACCTACCAATTTATACTCAAAGCATTGTTAGTTAGTTGGTATTCATTTTTTTTGTAGTAATCTAATTGAAAACACCCCAAAAACTATACATATATATTTTACTATATATACTCTATTATACCCATAAACAAGTGGGCAATTCTTTTACAAATTTCTTTCATTATCATAGGATACAAATATTCAATATTCTACTGTTATAATTTTAATAGACTAATGCAAATGAGAACATAACCTGATCTTTAATATAATACTTCCTTTTTAATGAGCTTTCAACACAGCAACCAAGCTATAAGACTTTCATGGTTGCTGAGTCGACTGATATTATATCGTAGCAAGCTGTTGGTTCTCTCAAAGTAATTATTCTAAACACCATACAACCAAAATAGAATAATTACATCAAAAAATCCTTATTACTTTCTCAGTCATAGAGTATAGTTGAAATAAAGAAACGATTGTATTTCAACTTTATATACACAAATAGCACTTTTCTCATCTTTTTATCAATCTACTTATTAAAAGTCAACCTTTATTTGTGATACCTCACGTATTATTGTACGATCTAACACACGCGCATAATGACGAGTCATCTGAACATTGGTATGTCCTAACATCTTAGCAACGCTCTCTATCGAGACACCAATTGGCCAAGGCAAAAGTGGCAAAAGTATGACGCGCAACATGAGTGGTCAATGTTTTTTTAATACCACAAATATCAGCCAGTTCCTTGAGGTACGCGTTCATTTTTTGATTACAAAGCACCGGAAAAAGTACACCATGTTTCCTGCAATATTCATTGGTGGAATACTTCTCCAATATCTTTAACGGTATTTCCATCAATGGAATGTTGCACATGATTTTGGTCTTCTGTCTCCCCTTTCGTATCCACCTGACACCATTCGAGTCCTCCACAATATGCTCCTTTCTCAATCCGTGAATATCCGAAAAGGCCAAACCAGTGAAACAACAGAACACAAAAATATCCCGCACCTGACTCAGCCGTGGAATATCAATCTCCTTTGAAATCAGTTTTCGGATTTCCGAATCTTCCAAGAAGTCCGGCTCCACCTTATCCAACGAGAACCTGATTTCCAAAAACGGATCATTCTTCATCCATCCCTTGGCCAAAGCGATACGGATAATCTTCTTGAAGTTCTTCAGATACTTGGTGGCTGTATTATGACAACACTTTTTCGAGGTTTTAAGCCAGAACTCGTAATCCTCAACAAACTGGCGGGAAACTTCATCCAAAAGAATATCTTTCTTATGATATGTCTCCCAGACAAAATCCTGAGTATGCTTCAAGGATGTCTCATAACGCTGCACGGTTGCAGGCGCCATGTCCGTACCGGACAATTGGGCGCATTTATCATTATGTTCACGGAAAACCTCAAACAGAGTACGTTGTACGGGGGCATCCTTACCCAAAAAACGCTCCAGGACACTGCCGGCAGAAACCGCTACACCTTCTATTTCCAGTTCACGCTGTATTTTCATTATCCTCAAACGGATAGAATCAAGATACAGATTTAGTTCCTTGTACTCACGCTTCTTTTCCAGAGCCTTTCCTTTTGCCACACTCCAAAATTCCGGAAGAATTGTTTTCTTCACTGAAGCGTCAACCCGGACTCCATTCACTGTAATTCTCATCATTATCGGAGCCTCACCGTTCCGATTCAATTTCGTCCTACGAATGTAGAACAATAGACAAAATGTTGTTCTTTCCATCTTACTTGTTTTTAATCACAAAACTAAATTTCCAAGAGCAACAAGTCAAGATGCAAAATACTGATAAACAATGAATTATTTACTTAATAGGTGTACCTGACATTGAAAGCAAACAGGTACACCGAATAGTACACCGAAAGAATGCTTTGATATGCTTATTTTTGCTATGCACCAAAAACAAAAATCCCCGTAAAGTATTAATTTACAGGGATTTTCTTTGTTTTGCAATTCTTTCCAGCGGAGAGACAGGGATTCGAACCCCGGGTACCTCGCAGTACAACGGTTTTCAAGACCGCCGCAATCGACCACTCTGCCACCTCTCCAAAACTCCTTTATCAGAAGTGCTTTCCGTTGAAAGCGTTGCAAAGGTACGACTTTATTTTAAATATGCAATACCTTTAGACCAGAAAAATTAAAGATTTTATTATATTTGCACTCTCAACCGAATAAAAGCGTATGAAACTAAAGTGTTTTTTCTTACTGTTATTGCTTTGGATACCCTTTTGTGTACAAGCGCAAAAGCGACCGGTCGTACTTGAGAAGCAGCTGGAAATCATCAGAAAAGAACCTGATAACGGGGATGCGCTAAAGTTTCTATGCCAATATTATTTAAATAAAGGGGATTATTCCAAAACCATCACTTATGCCGAGATTATGAAAAACGTAGCGGACAAGACCAAAAAGCCTTTACTCCAACTCTATTCATATATCTACCAAGCACAAGCACAAATGATGAGCGGACGGGAAAAAACAGCCAAAAAGAACTTGAATCTTTCCCTTGAACTGGCAACCAAACTGAATAATGACTCAGCTTTGTTCTGTTTATGGCAATCTCGGACTCTATTCGGCAAATATTGAAACCGACTACTACCGTGCCATACGATGGCTTTATAAAGGTATCCAATTGGCACAACAAAATAATTTCCAACAACAATACGCTTTGCTTCTGGGCAATTTGGCAAATATCTACTATCTCAAAAAAGATACAGCCGGCACCAAATATGCATTAGAGTGTTATGAATTGGGACACAGCATGCGTAATCCATACGTCATTTATTCCGGTGCTGTAAATTCCGCCTATATGTATTTTCTGATGAAGCAGAACGAGGAGGCAATGAAATATATCCATGAAGCCGAAACACTGATGCTGGAAAATGACTTCTACGATCAGGCCCATACCTACAATCTCTTTGGCAACATATTATATGATATGGGCGAATATGCCCAAGCTTTGGAATATTACAAAAAGGCCATGAAAGACAAACAGGCGGCACAAACGTCCTCCATAGTCTATGCTCATCTGGGATATGCACGTGTACTGATGCACCAAAACAAACAAACAGAAGCTATTTTATTGTTAAAACAAGGTATTGCTATCTCTTATGCACGCGCCAACGCCATACATCGCAATGAACTATATGAAAATCTGTCCACCTGTTATGAACAATTACACCAATATCATAACGCACTGAACTATTACAAAATATTCCGTTTGGAGAACGACAGTCTTTTCAACAAGGATAAAGAAAGAGATTTAAGTGAAATGCGATTCAAATACGACTCTGAGCGGCAGGAAAATTTGATAAAACAAAGCAAACTGGATGTAATGCGGAAAGAACAGCGCATACAGCAACAGACTTTCATTCTTATCATCATTGTAATCGTTTTAGGGTTACTTTATTACCTCTACCGCCGTAAAAACAAACTTTATTTAAGTATTGTCAAGCAAAACCAGGAAGCAATCAAAAGAGAAACGGAACTGAACCGCCGTATAAAAGAACTGGAGACCAGTGCACCTTCCATGAGTTCCGCTTCCGAGAAGTATGCATCTTCCTCACTGACCGATGAGAAAAGCCTAGAACTTTTCCGTACATTGGAACGTATCATGAGAGAAGAAAAAATTTACAAAGATAATTTTATAACAAAAGACAAAGTGGCGGATATTCTGGGAACCAACCGCACCTATTTATCACGTATCATCAATGAACAGTCCAAATTATCCTTCACCCATTATGTAAACCGTTTCCGCATTGAAGAAGCTATCCGCCTGTTGTCCGACCCCAATAATGAAACTCCGCTGAAAGCTATTTCAGCGGAATTGGGATTCAACTCCATCTCCACCTTTTATAATCTTTTCCAGTCCTCAGTGGGAATGACACCCTCCCAATATAGAAACAAAGTAATGGAACTCCAAAAAGGGCAATAGACTATCTATTTGCTCTTTTTTTATTCTGAAAACGGCAATTGCCGATATTTATATAGGTACAGAAGGGTATATCTAAGATATTATCCCTTACTTTGCGATACGAATATTAATCCAAATTAAAATACACGTAATGAAAAAGAAGTTTTTTTTAAGTTGCCTCTTGATCGTTATGGCACTGCTTCCTGCAGTTGCCAGATTCAAGATCCGGTACAATTCAAGACCGAGTTAAAGACGATTTCCGACACGGAAGCACAAATAGTATTCACTGGCAAAATTGATGCCGGATGGCATGTATATTCTACAGACCTTCCTTCGGGCGGTCCTATTTCCGCCACATTCAATGTAGATAAGAAAGAAGGTGTGGAACTAGTAGGAGAACTCACCCCACAAGGTAAAGAAATTGAAAACTTCGACAAGGTGTTTGAAATGAAATTACGTTACTTTGAAAACACCGCCATTTTTATTCAGAAACTAAAGATAACCGGTGCCACTTACATGATAGAAGGTTACATGGAATTCGGTGCCTGCAACGATGAAAACTGCCTGCCTCCTACTGAGGTTCCGTTCTCTTTCTCCGGAAAAGGAGTTGCCGCTGCCACTACAGCCAAGACTACTGAACCCGCAGAAACAGCCCCGACGGAAGTTCCAGTAACGGAAACACCCGCTACAACTACCGCAACAGATAGTGCCACAACTGCCGCCCTGATCGGCAATGACAAGGCCGTACAGGATTATTGGACTCCGGTTATCCAAGAGCTGAACGCATTCGGTGAAACAACATCACAACAAGACCGTTCATGGATCTACATCTTCTTTGCCGGATTTATCGGTGGATTGCTTGCCTTATTCACTCCCTGTGTATGGCCCATCATCCCGATGACAGTAAGTTTCTTCTTAAAACGCAGCAAAGACAAAAAGAAAGGAATCCGTGACGCATGGACTTATGGTGCATCCATCGTAGTGATCTACGTATTATTAGGCCTTGCCATAACCTTGATATTCGGTGCCAGTGCCTTGAACGCACTTTCCACGAATGCTGTCTTTAACATTTTCTTCTGCTTGATGCTGATTGTGTTCGCCGCCTCTTTCTTCGGAGCATTCGAACTGACTCTCCCCTCCAAATGGAGCAACGCGGTAGACAGCAAAGCGGAGCAGACCAGTGGCTTGTTAAGCATCTTCCTGATGGCGTTCACACTGTCGTTGGTTTCATTCTCATGCACAGGTCCCATCATCGGCTTTTTATTAGTAGAAGTTTCTACGACAGGCAGTGTGGTCGCCCCTGCTATCGGCATGTTAGGGTTTGCTCTTGCATTAGCATTACCGTTCACACTGTTTGCCATGTTCCCATCATGGTTGAAATCCATGCCTAAATCCGGTGGCTGGATGAATGTTATCAAAGTAGTATTAGGTTTCCTTGAACTCGCATTTGCTTTGAAATTCCTGTCGGTTGCCGACCTGGCATACGGATGGGGAATTCTAGACCGTGAGACATTCCTTGCTTTGTGGATCGTGATCTTCGCTTTGTTAGGCTTCTATCTGCTGGGCAAGATCAAATTCCCCCACGATGACGATGATGACAAAGTAGGTGTCGCCCGTTTCTTTATGGCTCTGATCTCACTGGCATTCGCAGTATATATGGTACCCGGCTTATGGGGGGCTCCTTTGAAAGCTGTCAGCGCGTTCGCTCCTCCTATGAATACACAAGACTTCAACTTATATACCAACGAAGTACATGCTCAGTTTGATGACTACGATGCCGGTATGGAATATGCAAAACGCACCGGAAAACCGGTAATGCTCGACTTTACAGGCTACGGATGTGTAAACTGCCGTAAAATGGAAGCTGCTGTATGGACCGACCCGAAAGTAAACAAACTGATGACCGAAGACTATGTACTGATTACTTTGTTCGTTGATAACAAAACCCCACTGCCCGAGCACATTAAAGTGATGGAGAACGGCAAGGAACGTACACTACGCACGATCGGTGATAAATGGAGCTACCTGCAACGCTCTAAATTCGGTGCCAACGCACAACCTTTCTACGTATTGATTGACAATGAGGGAAAACCATTGAATAAATCATACTCATACGATGAGGATATAGACAAATATGTCGATTTCCTTCAGACAGGATTACAAAACTATAAAAAATAACCAAAGTGTGTCAAAAGCCGGAGGGGAGTCAAAACTAAGTAAACCTATCACAAAAAGACAAAACAGATGATCGTTTTATTCAAGTTTTGACACACCTCCAAAAAGACTTTTGCAAGACCCCTTAATAATATATCTACTATGATCGCTAAACCAGAAAGAGAGCAAATCATTGCCCTTATAAATCGCGAGGTAGTTCCGGCTATCGGATGCACAGAACCCATAGCTGTAGCTCTTTGTGTAGCAAAAGCAACTGAAACGCTAGGTAAAAGACCTGAAAAGATCAAAGCCTTACTCAGCGCCAATATTCTAAAAAATGCCATGGGAGTAGGCATCCCGGGGACAGGAATGATTGGACTACCTATCGCCATCGCCTTAGGTGCATTGATCGGGAAATCCGAATATCAGCTGGAAGTCTTAAAAGACAGTACCCCTGAAGCCGTAGAAGAGGGTAAGAAACTGATTGATTCCCAAGCCATCTCTATCGGGCTGAAAGAGGATATAGAAGAAAAACTATACATCGAAATTAGCTGTGAGGCTGACGGTGATAAAGCTACGGCCATCATTGCTTGCGGACATACCAATTTTGTATATGTGGCCCTCAACAGCCAAGTCTTACTAAACAAACAGACTAGCTCCACCTGCAATGAAGATGCCATAGAGCCGGAGCTGAACTTACGGAAAGTGTACGATTTCGCCACCACCACACCGCTGGATGAAATCCGTTTTATCCTTGAAACCAAACGCTTGAACAAAGCGGCAGCCGAACGGTCTTTCAAAGGGAACTACGGTCACGAATTAGGCAAGATTCTGAAAAGCAGCAAAAGCGAAGAACAACTATTGGGAAGTAACACATTTACCCATATCCTTTCTTACACCTCGGCAGCTTGTGACGCACGTATGGCGGGAGCCATGATTCCTGTCATGAGCAACTCGGGAAGTGGAAACCAAGGAATTACAGCCACCCTGCCGGTAGTGGTTTATGCCGAGGACAACCATAAATCAGAAGAGGAATTGATCCGTGCGCTGACACTCAGTCACCTGACAGTGATCTACATCAAACAAAGTCTGGGACGTCTGTCTGCATTATGTGGCTGTGTAGTAGCGGCAACTGGCTCCAGTTGTGGTATCACTTACTTGATGGGAGGCACTTACGAACAAATCACTTTTGCCGTACAGAATATGATTGCCAACCTGACAGGTATGATTTGTGACGGGGCCAAGCCCAGTTGTGCTCTGAAATTGAGCAGTGGTGTCTCTACTGCCGTATTTTCAGCCATACTGGCGATGGAACACAAGTGCGTATCATCGGTGGAAGGCATCATTGATGATGATGTGGACCGCAGCATCCGCAACCTGACCAGAATCGGCTCACAGGGCATGAATGAGACCGACAAGCTGGTATTGGATATCATGACACATAAACAATGTGACTAAAGATATAGATAGAGACAAGAGAGTCAAAAAAACGAATCAGGCACAGATTGCACAAGCACCCGTGTCTGATTCGTTTTCTTACTCCACTAACATATCTTTATATTGGGTATGCCGGGTAAAGAATATTTTCGCAAAAGAGCAAGTAGGACGTATTTTAAACCCTCCGACCGAAGCGTATCTCACAGCAGCCTCAGTCAAAGCCTGAGCTATTCCCTGCCCTTCCAGTTGTGGAGGGACTATTGTATGAAGGATATCTAGAACTCCGTTCTTTTCGTCATATTGCAAATAGGCGATTTGTCCCGATTCAAATACTTCAAAACGGTTTACTTTCTCGTCATGTATAACTGTATGTTCCATTTTATAATGATTTTAATGTACGACTATTATGAATAAAAACAATAATAGAATGGAATTGTTTTTACTCACAGACGAAATCTACCACAGAACACATGTCGGTTGACGAGGTTCCGATATAGACTTTAAACCTTCCAGAAACAACCGGTATCACCATAAAACTTCAAATCATCCATAGTTATAGAAGAAGTAATCACCTTTTCCTCCGGATCGGAAAATCATCCGTCCTCCTTACATTGATAAGCCGAAGGCAACATTCCAAATTCCTCCTTGAAATATTTACTGAAATACTTCGGATTATTAAAACCCACCTGATAGGCTATTTCTGAAATATTCTGTTGACTTTCACGGAGCAACCAGGCAGCCCGTTTCAAGCGGATAACACGAATAAACTCGATAGGAGTCTTACCGGTAACAGCCAATAACTTCTTATACAAATGAACACGGCTCATCCCCAATTCCCTGCTTAACTCTTCTACAGACAAATCACTGCGTGCCATATTTTCCTCCACATACTTCACAGCATGATCTATCAGTTTTTCATCCATCGAAGTAATGGCCACCTCACGCGCAATGGGATCAATAAGAACATGATCCCGAAGCGAATTCAATTTCTCTTCCGCATCCAAAGAGAATGACGCAGTCCCCTTCCTTCCGCCAGAAACAGCAGTCACGGCCTCCGGCAATTCCTCCGGTGGAACAATCTGAGTTATTATCTCATTATCCTCCCCTTCAACCAATTGAATCACCGTTGCCCTTTGTGGAGCAATTGTTGAGATTGTTTCTATATTTCTTTCTTCCACAATTTCTTCCGCATTATCGGATTCCAATCTTCGGATATCCTCCTCCAACCCCTCTATCGTTATTATATGATTTGATTCTTCTTCCGGCTCCGCCCCGGCATCAGGCGCCGCATGAGGCTCCGGAACTTGAAGTGTGGATACGTCTTCTACGAGGCTGCCTGCTACTTGTGCCTGTTCCGCCTCCGCTGGTTTACTACCGGAACATTTTACCGGAATGTGGACAACAAAGACACAACCTGCAGGAACATTGTCCATAACTTTCACCGTACCACCATGAAGCTTGACAAAATCACGTGCAATGGTCAGACCTATTCCGCTACCAGAAAGCTCTATGTCCGGATTATCCACTTGATAAAAACGTTCAAAAACCCGTTCTTTGTCTTCCTCGCTGATACCGACACCTGTATCGGCCACTCTGACCTCCAGCATTTCCTGAGATTCCTGTCCTTCCGCCAAACCGACAAACACGTCCACTCTTCCACCACTGCGGGTGAATTTAAAAGCATTAGGGAACAAATAGCGTCCCAACAACAATACAGCAACCGCCAAACATCCGTAAATAACATACGCCCAAACAGAAAGCCAGAAAGGAGGATAGACAACAATCTTTAATGAAGCTTCTTCACCCCCGCCATATCCGTCACCATTTATCGCTTTCACTTTCAGCATATAGGTTCCGGGGGACAGATTGGTATAGGTTACTTCGCCATAGGCAGTGGTCAACCAACCATCATTGAAACCTTCCAGTTTATAGACATATTCCGTTTTCTCCGGCAAGATATAGTTGTCAGAAGCAAACTGCACGCTGAACATATTCTGCTCATAGCTCAATTTTATCTGATCCACCTTATTCAAGACCTTATCCAAAATAATTCTGCCTTCATATTCCTTGCCCACCTTTACTTCTTCATTGAACAAGAACAAGCGGGTAAACATCACCTTGGGACATTTTTTATTGTATTTAATATCATCCGGCCGGAAGCGATTAACACCATACAACCCTCCCATAACAATTTCTCCAGAAGACAGTTTTTTGATGGAACGCTGATTGAACCCACAATTCTGCAAACCATCTTTGTCATCATAAATATAATTACGAAAAGTATAACCTCCTGTTTTTGAATCTTCCGCAGGGATAATATTAGTAATTCCACGTGCAGTAGTCACCCATATATTTTTATGATCATCTTCCACTATTCCGGAAATGACAGGACTGGAAACTCCCTGCTCCACTCCTAATACAATCAGCTCATCCATTTGGGGATTATAAACATTCAGTCCCTTACGTGTGCCAATCCATAGCAATCCGCGACTATCTTCATACACCTGACTTATATGCTGGTCAGAAAAATATTCCTTACCGGATTTAGTACCTTTCAGACTAGCCACCTTTTTAGTCTCAAGATCCAGTTCCGAAAGCCCCTGATCTGTACCAATCCACAAAGAGCCTTCTTTCCCCATGCACAATGAAAAAACATCATCGGAAAGCAGACCGGCCGAACTTGTATTATAAGTGGTAAACAAACCGGTCTTAAGATCCAGGCTCTGTACTCCTCCACCAATGTGCCTATCCATATAGTCCCCTGTTTGTCTTCAGCCAAAGCGCATACATGATTGTGAGCTAAAGAATTTTGTTGTTCCGGCATATTTTTCTTATAACGAGTAACACGCCCGTTATCATAACAAATCAACCTTTTACCAAAGTGCCCATCCAGAGTTTACCATCATCAGTTTTCAAGATGCAGACAATGGCATCAGTGATGAGTTTATCCGTAGTATTCTGCGGGAAAGCACTCCGGCTGCCGGTTGCGGAATTCCAATAAATTACACCTGCATCGTTAGTCCCCAACCACACACAACCTTCTTTGTCCTCTTCAATGCAATTAATATTTCCTATGTGCTCTATCCCAAATTTAAAAGTACTCTCATTAAAATAAGAAACTCCTTTTTTATAAGTTCCCACCCACATCGTTTCACTGGAATCCTCGTATAGAGCCATCACTGTATTGTCTTGCAGGCTACGCTCATCATCCGTCTTGTTCAGCAAATGCCTCACTTCACCTGTTTTCTTATCCAATATATCAATACCCTCCTGATCCTTTCCTATCCATATACGCCCCTGCTTATCCTGTGCCACAGCGCGAACCCTATTACACGACCGGTACTTAGTCATATCCGCCAGCTGGGACAGCCACTTCTTTTGCTTTGGATTATAAACCCACATTCCAAACGGACTGTACATCCATATATCATTATCCCGGTCTACAAACAGAGTGAAGATTCCCTGTTTTTCAATTCCCAATTCCCTGGTCAGATCATCCTGCTGCCATTTAATCTTATTCGTCTGGGAATCCAGACAAACAAGCCTGCCGGTATTATATACCAACAAGACTCCCTCCCCACATTCCTGAATGTCCGTAATATCACCTTCCGGCAACTGATGAGTCCCGAACCAAAGCGGATATAACAATTGTGATTCCGGCATGTAAAGACAGCAACCTTTTCCTTTTATATAGAACCACATATTTTTATAATGGTCTATATGCACCAGAGCAGGAGTTCCATCAATACCAGCTTCCCATAACCATTCATGCACATCCCTGTTGAACGTTTCCGACTCCGGGCTATAAATGGCGTAACCTGCACCGGTAAGAATCCATAAGTTTCCTTTATAATCTTCTTGTATGCTTTCGACATAGTTATCAGGCAAAGAAGCAGGATCAGCATTATAGCTACGGAACAGAGTCATCCGATCCCCGTCATACCGATTCAGTCCGGAAGCTGTAGCAAACCACATAAATCCCTCGGAATCTTTAAATATATCAAGTATTTGATTGTTTGACAGACCCTCTTTCACCTCCAAATGTTTAAACATGAACCCGCTTGCATTCATCAGACAGGAAAAGCATAATAATGTAATGATCAAACAATGTTTTCTTATTCTCATAGATTTTAAAGGCTTATTATTTTTATTCCAATGCAAATGAAACAAAAAGCTTGATAACAGACAAGCTAATATCTGCTTTTTTATCATTCGATACCCATAATATGTTTCATTTTTCCTATTTTTGCAATCGAAATGAAGGCATTAACGGATACACAATACATACGGCAGCTTGTCTCGGAGGGAGAACACTGTCATCAGGATTTTAAGTTCGAGATTTCGGATGCACGAAAAATAGCCCGCAGTCTTTCCGCATTCGCCAATACCGAGGGTGGCAGGCTGTTAATAGGGGTAAAGGATAATGGCAAAATAGCCGGAGTCCGCTCTGACGAAGAAATATATATGATAGAAGCGGCGGCAACCATGTATTGCCAGCCCAAGGTGGAACTGGAAACGAGGACTTATCAGGTAGAAGGAAAGACCGTATTGGAAGTACGAATCAACAAGGCGGCCTCCAAGCCTGTATATGCCATGGATGAAACCAATAAGCCATGGGCCTACATCCGCATCAAAGATGAAAACATATTGGCCACTCCCGTCCATCTGAGAATGTGGCAACACAGTAAAAAGCCAGAAGGAGTACTTGTAGCATTTACTGAAAGAGAGCAACGGTTACTGGATATCTTGAAAGAAAAAGAAAACCTTTCATTGAACCAATGTTGCAAACTTTGCCGGTTAAATCGCAAGACTGCTTGTGAACTATTAGCGGACTTTATCCGTTTTGGTCTGGTGGAACCTGTTTTCCACGGACATAAATTCTACTTTAAATTAAACAAGGAATAAATAAAATGGATATACTGACCCAATTTACCGGCATTGTGAATGATGTACTTTGGACTTACGTTCTGGTTATCATGCTGTTGGGATGTGCATTTTGGTTTACTCTTAAAACAAAATGCGTACAATTCCGCATGATAGGCGAAATGGTACGTTTGCTAGGTGATTCTACCGGCAAGGCGGAAGGTCGCGAACATCACATTTCCTCTTTTCAAGCTTTTGCTGTCTCCATAGCCAGCCGCGTGGGGACAGGCAATTTGGCAGGAGTCGCCACGGCTATTACTTTGGGTGGTCCGGGTGCGGTTTTCTGGATGTGGGTAATCGCTCTTTTGGGTGCCAGCAGCGCTTTTATTGAGTCCACGCTGGCCCAATTATATAAAGTACACGGACATAATTCTTTTGTTGGCGGTCCGGCTTACTACATGAAAAAAGGATTAAAACAGCCGTGGATGGGAATCTTGTTTGCATTTATGCTTATCTTCACTTTCGGATTCGCTTTTAATTCCGTACAAAGTAATACCATTTGCGCCGCCTTCGAGGAAGCATTCAATATATCTCCCACCTTAATGGGAGCGATACTGACCTTGCTCACATTAGCCATCATCTTCGGAGGTATTCAGCGTATCGCTAAAGTTAGTAGCGTTATTGTTCCTGTCATGGCATTGGGATATATCTTTTTAGCCCTTTTCATCGTAATTATGAACGTAAAGCATTTACCGGAAGTTATTGAATTGATTATAGCGAATGCCTTCGGTTGGGAACAGGCATTAGGCGGAGGTACAGGCATAGCATTAATGCAAGGAATCAAACGCGGATTGTTCAGCAACGAAGCCGGTATGGGTTCCGCGCCTAATGTGGCGGCAAGTGCCGATGTCACTCATCCTGTAAAACAAGGGTTAATTCAAGCATTGGGAGTCTTTACCGATACGCTTGTTATATGCACCTGCACGGCTTTCATCATTCTTTTTAGCGGATTGGCCTCTACCGGAGAAGCCAACGGAATAAAACTTACCCAAATGGCGCTGAATAATGAAATAGGCAATATCGGGACTATTTATGTAGCGGTGGCGATTCTGTTTTTCGCCTATAGCAGCATCTTAGGAAATTATTATTACGGTGAAGCCAATGTTCGTTACATTACCCGTCAGAAATGGGCCCTTCCCGTTTATCGTGTATCAGTGGGAGGCATGGTTATGTTCGGAGCATTGGCCAGTCTGGATCTGGCATGGAGTCTGGCCGATATGGCAATGGGATTTATGACCATCTGCAACCTGATAGCCATAACCTTACTAGGAAAATACGCATTCCGTCTATTGGAAGACTACCGGATTCAGAAACGCAACGGTATCAAGAATCCTGTTTTTACCAAAGGCCAAATGAAGGACATTGAAAATGATTTGGAATGCTGGTAACACAAAGCAATCATACCAAAATCCGGCATCAACCATTCTATAATCATGATAAATAGTGAAACAAAAGAAATTTAATCAAAAATGTTTCAGTTTTTATCGTTATCTTTGCAAGCAAGAAAACAATATAATTAAGAGCACAATGAGCATATTTTCAAAATTATTCGGTAAAAAACAGACGGAAGAAGAAGAAACAAGCCGTGTAGGCGGTATGGAGGACTTCATGACACTGATCCGTGTATATTATCAGTCTGTAATGGCCTGCAACATAGGTATAACCAATATTAATTTTCTGCCGGATATGGCAGTTTTCAAGCGTACCCTCAAAATACCGACTCAGAACAACAAGTTGGGAATTGCTGAAAAATCACGCTGTAAAAAGATGTTGGCAGAACTTTATGGTTTGAGTGACGACTTCTTTAAAGAAATTGACGGCTCTATAAAAAAGAACTGCAAGAATGTGAATGACGTCAAAACTTATCTTTTTATGTTCCAGGGATTCAGCAATGACTTGATGATGCTGATAGGCAATTTGATGCAATGGAAATTCCGCATGCCCAGCGTGATGAAGAAAATGTTGCGCAACATGACCGAGAAGACAATTCATGACATCATGACCAAGTCCGACTGGAAAGACGAAAGCGTGCACAAGACCTGCGTTGCCATTCGTAAATACAAACAAACCTTGGGATATTCTGAAAGTTGGATGACGGAATATGTCTATAACATCGTATTACTGGCTAAAAAAGAGCCAAAGCCGAAAGAATAAACCACCAAAGCTTTTATGAACTCCTTATTAAATATAGAAGAACATCCATTGGAGCCTTTTTTGCCGCTAACGCCAAACTACTGATGTTAGGCAGTTTCCCTCCGCAGAAGAAACGATGGAGTATGGACTTTTTTTACCCCAATCTGCAAAATGACATGTGGCGTATCTTTGGAATAATCTTTTTCCAAAACAAGGAGCATTTCATGAACCCTGACAAGAAGGTGTTTGACAAGGAACGTATTATTGACTTTTTACATAAGAAAGGTATCGCACTTTATGATACCGCCTCAGCCATCCGCCGTTTACAGGACAATGCCTCAGACAAATTTCTGGAAGTTGTAGAACAGACAGATATCAGTTTGCTGCTGAAACAAATTCCAATGTGCAAGGCAATTGTAACCACTGGACAAAAAGCGACGGATATCATTCGCGAACAAATAAAAGTGAAAGAACCCGCTGTAGGAACCAGTGAACCTTTCGAGTTCGAAGACCGGATAATGCGACTATACAGAATGCCTTCTTCAAGCCGGGCCTACCCGTTGGCACTGGAAAAAAAGTCGGATGCTTACCGTTTCATGTTCAATGAGTTAGGCTACTAGACGAATAAAGAACAATATTTTTTCATAAATAGGTTTGTATATTCAAAATATTACACTACCTTTGCAGCCGCAAACACGGGAGTAGCTCAGTTGGTAGAGCACCGGTCTCCAAAACC
This sequence comes from Phocaeicola sartorii JCM 17136 = DSM 21941, assembly GCF_000614185.1. Lineage (GTDB taxonomy): Bacteria > Bacteroidota > Bacteroidia > Bacteroidales > Bacteroidaceae > Phocaeicola > Phocaeicola sartorii. The sequence continues at coordinate 131,612 of NZ_BAKM01000003.1, forward strand.
GGGTGTCGGGAGTTCGAGCCTCTCCTCCCGTGCAAAAAGAAAAGTCATTCAATGCTACGGCATCCAATGACTTTTCTTTTTTTATATCTTCTGCTTTCCTAAGGAATTTGCAATAGTTTATGAGTCTGCAAGCTCAACCGCCATTCGGGATGCTGCAAAATGTAAGCAATCACTTCACCGGTATTAGAGCAAGAACAAGGCTGCAGGAAATAATGACCGGCAGGCAGATCCAGATAAGGGGAAACATCTTGCCCCACATAAACCACCTTTACCTCATCCATACGGTCTAATTTTAGTTCCGCCCCTTCTTTAGGGGAGCAAGTGACCCAATCTATATTTTCGGGCAACAGGCAAGTGCCGTTTGTTTCAATACAAACATACTTCCCTTCCTGATGCAAGGCGTCAACCAATCTTTCATCAATCCACAATCCGGGCTCACCACCAGTCAATATCACAACCCGGGCCGGATACTTTATCACTTCCCTCACAATATCCTCATCGCTCATCCATGTTCCCTCCTCATGCCGGGTATCGCAAAAAGAACATTTCAAATTGCATCCGGAGAAACGCACAAAAACAGCAGGCATACCGGTATGGTAACCTTCCCCCTGCAAACTATAAAATATTTCATTAATCTTTCTCATAGATAACGGTATTTCCTTCCGACTCACGGACTTCAACTTTGAAACAAGCAGGGACCTGCTCACATACCCAGCGCGCAATATTTTCTGCTGTAGGATTAAAAGGAACGACTTCATTTAAATTCTGATGATCCAAACGCCCCATCACAGCTTCCTTGATATGCGTAAAATCCACCACCATACCATCCTCATTCAACACTTCGGAACGGCAATAGACGGTAATAATCCAATTGTGACCGTGCAAATTCTCACATTTACTTTCATACGACAGCTTCAAGCTATGAGAAGCTGAAATTTCCATTCGTTTAATTACTGTATACATAACATTCAATTATAAATAAGAAAGAATTCACACCTGATGTCACCTCGGTGTTACAGAGCACAAAGATACACCATAAAAAAAGAATAATATAAAAAGGACACAGCATTTTTTCGTTTTTTGGTCTATATTTGCATCCATGAAAGCACTATATACTGTTATAGGAACAATATCACTCATACTAGGCATTATCGGCATATTTCTTCCTTTACTGCCTACCACCCCCTTTTTATTACTGACAGCCGCCATGTATTTCCGCAGTTCACCACGCCTGTATCATTGGCTCATCCGACAAAGATACCTAGGAAGCTATATCCGCAATTTCCGCGAGCATAAAGCAATTCCTTTACACGCCAAGATCGTTTCCGTATCATTAATATGGATCACCCTAAGCTATTGCGCCATCTGGATAGCCCCCTACATCTGGGCAAGAATCCTGTTCCTGATCATTGCCACCGGCACCACCCGTCACATCTTATCCTATAAAACATTAAAGCGGCAAACGCCTTCCGACAGACACGCGCGGTAAAAAAATCACATCCGGACAGCCACGGGAAAAACAGCTAATAAAGACATTAAAAAAGTTTTTTAAACGATAAACGATAAATTTAGGACGAAATATTTTCGTGTTTGCTTCCAATCCTTTATATTTGTGTACAATTTTGGTGTAAAATGACTGAAGAGGACAAAAAGCTATTAAATATTTTCGAGGCAAGACTGAGGCATTTTATGTATTTACATGATGAATTGAAACATGAAAATGCTAAGTTAAAGCAACTTCTCGCCGAAAAGGACGATGAGGTGAGACGATTGGAAAATAGCCGGAAAGAATTAGAAGTAAGATATGCCAATTTGAAAATGGCCCGGACAATCAGTATCCATGATAAAGATATCAACGATACAAAGCAACGATTGTCAAGGCTCGTGCGTGAAGTCGACAAATGCATCGCTTTATTAAACGAATAAAAGAAGTTGAACAATAAAACGATAGTATGATGGACGATATGATGAAGATACATCTACTGATTGACAACGAACGATACCCGATGACTATCCGTCGTGAAGATGAACAGTTATACAGGGACGCTGCCAAGCAGATTGACAATAAACTAAACAAATACCGTAGTTATTACCCCGATTTCAGCCCTACAAGGCATTGGGCAATGGCTGCGCTGGAGTTAGCTTTTGAAAATATTTCTATGAAAGACAGAAATGACACTGCACCTTATCAGGAAAAATTGCAGGAGCTGACCAAAGAGATAGAAAAACAAATCAGTAACAGAGAGTAATCGTTTAGAATTGGAGATATTCACGCACAGCTATACTGTCAAGAGAAGGGTTCTTGACAGATAAGTTGTGCGTTTTTATTTATATATAAATTAATAACAATGATAACAACGGTAATAATAGCAATTGTGTGTTTCGCTGTAGGTGGAGGCCTATCATACATGCTTTTCAGATATGGCCTGAAATCTAAGTATGACATTATCATCAAGGAAGCACAAACAGAAGCAGAAGTGATTAAAAAGAACAAACTTCTGGAAGTAAAAGAAAAATTCCTGAACAAGAAAGCTGATCTGGAAAAAGAAGTCGCCTTACGCAACCAAAAGATTCAGCAAGCCGAAAACAAATTAAAACAACGCGAACTGATGTTGAACCAAAAACAGGAAGAGGTTCAACGCAAGCGCACGGAAGCAGAAGCTATCAAAGAAAATCTGGAAGCTCAAATTGTCATTATAGACAAGAAAAAGGATGAACTGGATAAGTTACAAATGCAGGAACGTGAAAAATTGGAAGTCCTTTCCGGACTTTCTGCTGAAGAAGCTAAAGAACGCCTGATAGAATCATTGAAAGAAGAAGCGAAGACACAAGCCGCTTCCTATATTAATGACATTATGGATGACGCCAAGCTTACAGCCAATAAAGAAGCCAAACGCATCGTCATCCAGTCTATCCAACGAGTAGCCACAGAAACTGCCATCGAAAACTCTGTAACCGTATTCCATATCGAATCGGATGAGATAAAAGGACGTATTATCGGTCGTGAAGGACGTAACATCCGTGCTTTAGAAGCAGCAACCGGTGTAGAAATCGTTGTGGATGATACTCCTGAAGCTATTGTACTTTCGGCGTTTGACCCTGTACGCCGCGAAATCGCCCGCCTGGCATTGCATCAACTGGTAACTGACGGACGTATCCATCCGGCACGTATTGAAGAAGTGGTAGCCAAGGTACGCAAACAGGTAGAAGAAGAAATTATTGAAACCGGTAAACGTACCACGATTGACTTAGGTATTCATGGTTTGCATCCTGAACTGATCCGTATCATCGGTAAGATGAAATATCGCTCCTCATACGGCCAGAATCTGTTACAACATGCCCGTGAGACAGCCAATCTTTGCGCTGTGATGGCTTCTGAATTAGGATTGAATCCTAAAAAAGCAAAACGTGCCGGCTTACTGCATGATATAGGTAAAGTACCTGATGAAGAGCCGGAATTGCCGCACGCATTGCTAGGTATGAAGATAGCCGAAAAATACAAAGAGAAACCAGACATCTGCAATGCCATCGGCGCTCACCATGACGAAACGGAAATGACCAGCCTGCTGGCTCCTATCGTACAGGTATGTGATGCCATCTCAGGTGCACGTCCGGGCGCTCGCCGTGAAATTGTAGAAGCTTATATCAAGCGTTTGAATGATCTGGAACAATTAGCCATGTCCTATCCGGGGGTAACGAAAACATACGCCATTCAGGCGGGTCGCGAATTGCGCGTGATTGTAGGTGCCGACAAGATTGATGACAAACAAACTGAAAGTTTGTCTGGCGAAATAGCGAAGAAGATTCAAGATGAAATGACTTATCCGGGACAAGTGAAGATAACTGTCATTCGCGAGACACGTGCGGTAAGCTTCGCCAAATAAAAGCAAAACAAAATCTCCCCTTAAAATTAAAGGCGTTATCGTTTTCACAAACCATAACGCCTATTATAATACCTAACTTAACCTTAATCTAACTTTTATTCAACCTAGTAATTTGTATTATTGCTATTTTAGTTCAAAAGAAACTTTCGATTTCATATCCGCAGCCGAAGCAGCCACAATAACTTCAAACTTGCCCGGTTCCGCCACCCATTCATGACGAGCATCATCATAAAAGCTCAAAGCGTCCTTTCCAATAGTGAAAACTACTTCTTTGGTTTCTCCCGGAGTCAGTTTTACTTTGCTAAAGCCTTTCAGTTCCTTTACAGGACGAGGTAAAGATGATTTCAAGTCACTGATATAAAGTTGCACGATTTCAGCTCCTTCACGGTTTCCCGTATTAGTTACAGGCACCGTAACGGTCAATGTTTCGTCCGCACCCATCACTTTCTTATCAACCACCGCCCTGCCATACGCAAAAGTTGTATAACTCAATCCGTGTCCAAAAGCGAAAGTAGGTTTTATCTTCTCCTTGTCAGCCCAGCGGTATCCCACATAAATGCTTTCCTTATACTCCTCATCTATAATCTGATTACCCTCACGCCATGTACCGGGATAAGTATTAAGTTTGTGCGCACCCACATCCTGCAAAGAAACCGGCCATGTAAATGGCAGTTTGCCCGATGGATTCACATCACCCACCAGAACGGAAGCAATTGCTCCACCTGCCTCAGAACCGATAAACCATCCTTGAACAATAGCAGGAACCTTGTCAGTCCAAGGCATTGCTACTGCATTGCCTGAAATATTAACATAAACTACATTCTTATTAGTCTCTGCCAAAGCGGTAATCAGTTTATCCTGATTATAAGGAAGTTTATACTCTTTGCGGTCGTGCCCCTCACAATCCTGATAGTCGCTTTTATTCAAGCCACCGAAAATAACTACATAATCGGCATCCTCTGCAGCATTCACAGCATCGGCAATAAGTTGCTCTTCCGTACGCTCCTCATCCAAATTGACTTTCAATTTCACACCGTTATACTCACTGGTCTTGTCGCCCACATAGCCGCGCTGATAATCCACTACAATGTTTGTACCGGCAAGGCGTGCCTGCAAGCCTTCCAGCGGAGATATTTCTTTCTGTACCTTAAGCGAGGAAGAACCACCACCCACAGTCATAGGCTTGATAGCATTCTCGCCAACAACGAGAATACGCCTGACATTCTGTAGATCAATCGGCAATACATTGTTCTTATTCTGCAACAGGACGATCCCCTCTTCGGCAATCTTCTTTGCGGCTGCATAATGAAGATCCGAACATAGAAAGCCAACGGGACGCTGCCTGTTCATCGTTGTACGATAGTAAAGACGAAGTATGCGGCGCACTTTATCATCAAGCTCTTTTATTGTATATTTACCTTCCTTTATTCCTTTCAGATAAGGATTTGCCAAGTAATAGTTATCATAAGCATTACTTGCCCCCATCGTCAACCCGTTAGTCCATGAACCGAACTCCATGTCAAGGCCATTCTTCACAGCTTGATCCGTGTCGTGAGTTCCTCCCCAGTCAGAAACAACCACTCCGTCAAATTTCCAGTCCCTTTTCAATATATCGTTCAAAAGCCACTGGTTATGGCAGTTATGCTGGTCCTTATAGAGATTGTATGCCCCCATGATAGCCCAAGAGCCCGCCTCCTCAACAGCCGCCTTGAAAGCAGGAAGATAAATCTCGTGCAGTGCGCGGTCGTCAACTATGACATTCACCTGATGGCGGTATTCCTCATCATTGTTCAACGCATAATGTTTAACACAGGCAGAAACGCCCTTTGACTGCAATCCCGTAATATAAGGAACAACCATGCGTGAAGCCAAATAAGGATCTTCTCCCATATACTCAAAGTTACGTCCATTCAAAGGAGTACGGTAAATATTCACACCTGGCCCCAAAATCATATCCTTTCCACGATACAATGCTTCCTCACCCAGACTTTCCCCATAAATGAGAGACATCGCGGGATTCCATGATGCCGCCAAACAGGTAAGCGCCGGAAAAGCTACACAGGAATCGTTTGTCTGCCCCGCCTGTTCCCACTCATCCCACAATACATCGGGACGAACGCCATGAGGGCCGTCATCAGTCCAAAAATCGGGAAATCCCAAACGGGGAACTCCCGCCGAAGAGAATTTACTTTGGGCATGAACCACCCGGACTTTCTCCTCAAGCGTCATGCGTGCCAAGGCATCTTCAATACGCTGTTCCATCGGTTTTGCCTCATCCAAATAAACCGGTACAGTCTGCGCCTGAGCAAAAAAGCCTACTACCATTAACGGAAATGCAAATAAAAGTTTTTTCATGATATTATCCCTTTATGATTTTACTTGTTCACCTGCAAGCCCAGTGAACGAATATAGCCGTTTGTGGCATGCAGTTCTCACATTTACTATTCTCTATGAATCCTAACATAGCCTTCTTCACCAATTCCTGACGTGGACGCACATCACGTATCTCCTTATAAGTACCACGCGATGCCTCGGAAAATGCAACAACCAAATCCCAGTCATCTGGAGCATTGATCCCCAGGAACGAAGAGCCATTCAATTTTTTATACGGCCAGAAAGTATATCCAATGTTATTTTCTTCCATTGTTTTACAGAAAGCAGTCTGCCATTCATCCGTATTATGCCCTATCTCACCCATATACATCGGTAGATTCACGCTATCGCGAAAATTGATAATCTCCTGAATAGCCGCTTTAGTAGGCTCACCCCCGTAACGATGGCAAGTGTACATCAGTTTGTCGTCATACTTAGAATCCTTGAACGGTTTGAAATTTCCGTTCCACTGCGAACCGCCAATCAATACAATATGATTGTTATCCACCTCACGGATAGCCTTTACCGCCAGCTTGTGAACTGCTTCCAGCTTGCCGTTCAACTCTTCCATGTTTTCAAAATAAGGAGCAATCGGTTCATTAATCAGTTCATAGCCCAAAATTACCGGCTCGTTCTTGTAATAATCGGCAATCTTACGCCAAATGTCACAAAATAACTGCTGGCTGGCTTCGCTTTCAAACAGCCAAGGATAACCGTAGCTGTCGTCAATATTATCCCCCGTCTGTCCGCCGGGAGCATCGTGCATATCCAAAATAAGATAAAGATGATTGTCACGACACCAGTTCACTACACTGTCCACACGAGCAAATCCGTCCTGATTGACAGTCAGCCCCATATAGTCCTCATCTGTGAAAAGTTTGTAATGGAAAGGAAGACGGATGGTATTCGCTCCCGTAGAAGCGATAAATTCCACGTCCTTCCGGGTGATATAGTTATCCTTGAACAATTTCCAGAATTCCGTTACAAAGTCCGGTCCTACCGCCTCGCAGAACATTTCATTAATGAAGCGTTCCGAATTGGTCTTGTTAAATCCAAACATATATCCTTCAGGATTCAGCCAGTTGCCCAAATTAGTACCCTTGATAAAAAGTTTGCTACCATCCGGCTGAATCAAGTCCTGTCCGGATACACGTACAAAAGCCTCGGGAGCAGGTACAGCACTATCCGACTGTACCTGTTTTTGCTGGCAGGAGATTAGTGTTCCTGCAAACAACAATGCGCACATTACATTTTTCATACCTATGTTCTACAAATGTATCAATCAATTACTTCAAATTCAGCTGAAAGTCCTTCATCACTATTAGTCCCCAACCATAGCTTGAAATCACCCGGTTCCACTACTTTTTTCATATCTATATTCCAAAAAGCCAGTTCGCTGACGGGCAAAGAGAAAATGACTGTCCTCGTTTCTCCCGGCTGCAAAGCCACACGCTGAAAACCTTTGAGTTCCTTTACAGGACGAGTAACAGAAGCCACCTTATCCTGCACGTAAAGCTGCACCACCTCTGTGCCTGCATATTTTCCGGTATTTGTCACATTCACGCTGGCAGTCAGTACATCCCCCGTTTTCAGCTTATCAGCCGACAAGACCAATTTATCATAACCGAAAGTGGTATAAGACAATCCGTAACCAAAGGGAAACAAAGGACCGAACCCTGCATCCATATAGAAAGAAGAACATCCCAATGAAGTCTGTCCCGCCTCCAATGGAATATCATCAATCAATGTTTCCTTTCCACTGGGAGCACGTCCTGTATGATGATGCGCATAATAGACAGGCAACTGTCCTACCATCTTCGGGAAAGTAACCGGAGTTTTTCCACTGGGAACCATCTCCCCGAACAACAGTTCGGCAATAGCCGGACCTCCCATCGTTCCCGGATGGAAAGAATAAAGAACAGCAGCAGACTCTTCCACTTCCTTGCCGATAGTCAACGGACGACCTGCCATAACTATAGTCACCACCGGCTTTCCGGTTTTCGACAAAGCCTCAACCAATTCGGACTGTGCACCACGCAAACTCAAATCGGCCAAAGAATGCGCTTCTCCTGAAAGTATTGCTTCCTCCCCCACAAAAGCCAATACCACATCCGCACGGCGTGCCGCAGCAACCGCTTTCGCTATCCCTGCGATGTTTTTGTCACGACTATATGCCAACCCCGGTTCATAAATAACCTGCACCCTGTCGCCATACATTTCCTGCAAAGCTTTCAAAGGAGTCTGTGTATGATCCTTTTCGCCATCAAATACCCATGTGCCCATCTGGTCATGAGGAGCATCCGCCATCGGACCTACCACGGCAACGGTACGTACCTTGTCCTTCAACGGCAAGACTTCATCCGCATTCTTCAACAAGATAACAGATTCTCCGGCCGCTTCCTTTGCCTTGGCCAGATGCTCCTCTGCATATTTCACCTTTTGATCTGTCACCACATAAGGATTATCAAACAATCCCAAGCGGAATTTCAGGCGCAGGATGTTGCGCACCGCATCATCTATCGTTTTCCCTGACACTTTTCCTTCCTTTACCAGTGCTTCCAGATTTCCAAGGAAAGAACCACTGACCATCTCCATATCCACTCCGGCATTCACAGCCTTCCAAGCAGCCTCCTTTGCATCCTTGCAAAAACCGTGAGCAATCATTTCCGTAGCCGAAGCCCAGTCCGTTACCACCATGCCGTCATAGTTCCACTCGCCACGCAGCACCTTCCTCAATATAAAAGCATTACCCGTGGAAGGCACTCCGTCATTGTCATTAAAAGAAGTCATGAATGTAGCACATCCGGCTTTCGCTGCCGCCTCGAAAGGAGGAAGATATACATTACGGAGCACACGCTCGGGAATAAACGTAGAATTATAATCCTTGCCGGCCTCGGCAGCACCGTAGCCCACAAAATGCTTGGCACACGCAGCCATCGCCGTGGGATCACTCAACGAATCACCCTGAAATCCGCGTACCATGCAGCTCCCATCACAGCATTCAGATAGGGGTCCTCTCCACAACTTTCGGCCATACGCCCCCAACGCGCATCGCGCGAAACATCAATCATCGGCGCAAACGTCCACCGGATACCATCGGACGATGCCTCGATGGCGGCCACACGAGCTCCTGCTTCCACAATCTCGAGATTGAAAGTAGCCGCTTGCCCCAATGGAATGGGGAAAATGGTCTTATATCCGTGAATGACATCGCGGGACATTAGAACGGGAATACCCAAACGCGATTTCTTCACAGCTATTTCTTGCACTCTATTTACCAACTCGGGATCCGTCAGGTTCAACAACGAACCCACTTTACCTTCCTTTATCAGCCCTGCCATTTCATCGATGTTCCCATTCGGCTCAACTGATTCATCTGACCGATCTTTTCCTGCAAAGTCATCTTGCCCAGCAGTTCCTCCACCTTATTTTCAATCGTGTCCACCTTCATTCCTTGATGTGTACAAGCAAGGAAAGGCAACATAATTAAACAGGCGGAAAATAGTTTTAAATGCTTCATGGTATTACATTACTATTAATTCTTATTATTTTTGATATACACGTACATAATCTATTCCTAAATCACCCAGTCATGCCTTACTATGAGCGGGCATCCTCCCAAAAACCGACCACGTCCTCCTTTCTACGGAAAGTTTCATACAACCTTCAAAATTCAAAAGAAAAGGATATTCCAATCATCAGACTATATCTCGTTAATGGCAGAATATCCTTTCCTTAACTAATTTCTATTACCTATTTAAACTTAATAATCATTCAAAATCAATACGGATTCTGAACAAGTGTACCCTGAGCTGCTTCAATTTCATCTTGAGGAATCGGCATATACTTCTTGCTTTCCGTCCACTGAAGACGATTAGGATTGCCCACCACACTATATTCCGTTTTTTCAGCATTCAGCACCATACCTCCACCGGGTTTCAACACTTCTGCGGCTTTACCGAAACGAACTAGATCATAATAGCGCTTGCCTTCACCTACAAACTCCAGACGACGTTCTTCCAGCAGATTATCCAAAGAAACCACTTTTTCAGAAACATTTGCACGGCTGCGGACTATATTATAATAAATCTGGGCAGTTCCTTGATCTCCTGTACGAAGAGCCAGTTCGGCTGCATTCAATAACGTTTCAGCATAACGGAAAATGCGCTGATTATTATCCCAGTTCAAATCACCCGATTTCGTAGCACCGTCATTGCCACCTATACGCCCGATGTATTTACGCAAAAAAAGTCCGGTATTCTGGTAACGCCCTCCATATTTCACGACAATCCCCCTAGCCGCACAGTCTGCAATATATTTTTCCATGCAAAGGATACCACCGTCACGACGTTGGTCGGTTTCCTCATATATATCGTAAACTTCTTTGGACACATCGCAGAATCCCCATCCGCCGACATAATCCGGTGAGCCGGACAAACCATCCACACCAATCATAGCCGGAACTACCGTACCACCAGGTTTATTGGCATCTCCCCAGTCACGAATACCTCCTTTAGCATAATAGTTGATTTCGAAAATTGATTCATCACACCATTCATTCTCCTGCTCCCAAATAGCACCAAACTCATTCATTAATTTATATTGGCCGGAATTAATGATCTCTTTCATATAAGCAAGTGCCTGAGGATAAGCAGCCTCGTCTTTCTGATACATAACAAAGTCCGCATAAAGCATGGCAGCAAAAGCCCAAGTAGCATGTCCGGAACGAACCGCCGTTTCTTTCATAGGCAATGCCTTACTGTCAAGCACTTCCTTCAAATCTGCCGTAACCAGCCGATAAATTTCATCTGCCGATTTTTGCTCGGCAATGTACGGGAAAGTCAAATTCACATCATAATACGGAACATTTCCCCAAAATTTCCATAACTGGTTATAATAAAAAGCACGTGTCACCTTACTTTCCGCAATATAATGTTTTTTCACATCTTCTGGCAAATCCGCCTTTTCGGCATCAGCTATTACAAGATTTGAACGATTAATCCCAGAATAACTTGTAGTCCAAGCTCCCTTGAAATTCATAAGGCTTGTCAACTTATATTGTGAAGCAAGATGAATCTCCGCCTGATCTTGTTCATTTCCACCGCCGACATAAATATCATCTCCTTGAGCATCCGACACAAGAAACAGAGGACACCATCCGGAAAAATAGTCATACCAATGCATCGGGTCATAAGCAGCCGTAACGGCTTCATCTATGCGGGCCTGAGTCACATAATATCCATCAAGTCCCAATTTTGTAGAGGTTCTACAGTCAAGAAATCATCACCGCAAGAAACGGTTCCCATTGCTAGCGCCGCAAGCGACAAGCAGACAAATATATTTTTTTCATATTCCTGTTTTTTATTAGTTTAGAATGTTACGTTGCATCCCACTGTGAAGGTGCGAGCTTGCGGATAATAACCGCGGTCTATACCTGAACTGGTTCCATAAGATATTTCAGGTTCAAAACCTTTATACCCTGTAAAGGTAAGAAGATTTTCGGCAGCAACATAAACACGAAATCTTGAAATGAACACATTTTTCGTCAAAACCTCCGGAAGGGTATAGCCCAACTGGATATTTTTCAAACGTACATAAGAACCATTCTTAATATACAAATCAGATACCTGGTTGTTGTGGTTCGGACCACCGTCCCATGTGAAACGCGGCATCGAATTGGACGTATTTTCACCATGCCAGCGGTCAAGCATCTCTTCTGCCAGATTCACATAACGCAAATCTACACGACGAGTTGCATCAAAGATATCATTCCCTATGGCACCCGACCAAAGCATAGAAAAATCAAGACCTCTCCAACTGGCATTGAAATTGAATCCATACGTCCAGTCAGGATCTCCCTTGCCAATCTTAGTCTGGTCGTCGGAATCTATCACACCATTACCATCGTTATCTACAAAGATAACGTCACCCGGCTGGGCGTTAGGTTGCAATTTTTCCCCTTTACTGTTCACATAAGCATCGATCTGAGCCTGATTCTGAAAAACACCCGCTGTTTTGTAACCATAAAAGAATGGATAAGGCTGACCTTCTTCGGCACGGCTCACGTTACCGATCTGATGTACATTATCGTATGCTTCAAAGCCACTGGCATTACCAAGTCTGACCAACTTATTCTTCAAGTAGCTTATATTAGCATTGACATTGAACGCCCAGTCGCCGCTACGAAATTTGTAACCGGCTTCAAACTCAATACCACTGTTTTCCATATCACCCACATTCCCCCAAGGCAACGATTCACCCAAATAACTGGGGATACTCATGGTTTTCAGCATACCATTGGTTTTCTTCTTGAACCAATCTACAGTAAATGTCAACGAATTATTAAAGAAACCAAAGTCAAGACCCGCATCATATTGTTCGCTCTCTTCCCACTTCAAGTCTGCGTTAGGAGTACCGGTAGCTTGCTGCCACCATTTACAATCTGATTCGAACCTCCGCCAAACGGATAATTGTTGCCCATAGCCACATTGGCGGTGTAACGGAACGCACCGATATTCTCGTTACCATTCTTTCCCCAGCTTAAACGAAGCTTGACAGCACTCAACCATTCGGGACGTTTAGTCATGAAACTCTCATTAGTGACATTCCATCCCAAAGATACGGACGGGAATGTACCCCATTTGTTGTTCGGGCCGAAATTAGAAGATCCATCGCGGCGGATCGTAAACTGAGCCATATAACGCTCTGCATAGTTGTAAGAAAAACGACCGAAGTAAGAAGCCAAAGTATGAGGGTCAAATGCTCCGCCATAGACATCGCGTTTGCCATCCGTCTTCAAACCGGAAGTAAAATCAATGCTGGCCTTGCTGCCGTCAATATCAATTAAATCCTGAGCAGAGCCCCCCAATATGCGACCAGTATATTTAATGGCAGACTGTCCCAAAACTACAGCAAATGAATGGAAGCCGATTGTTTTGTCATAAGTCAAGACATTTTCAAGCTGCCATCTGCAACCGCGGTTCATTTCCGACCATGCTCCGGATTTGTCATTATGGGCATTGGTATTAAGAAAGTATGGATAATCATACCCATCATTTCCCCAAAAAGAAAGATCCGTGCCATACGACGCACGATATTTCAAATTATCCCAAAGTTTAAGTTCTGCAAAGAAATTGGCCACAAACTTGTCGCTGTTATTTTTTGTACCCGGCAACGACAAATAAGCTAACGGATTGGATATTTCATTAAAATCAGAAGCGGGTACATTATACAAACGGCCATTGCCGTCAGCCACCAACGGACCATATTTGGCTACATCATTAGCAGTACGCTTTATCAAATCCTCCTCGCTACTCGGATAAACACTCATCAACGGAGTTAAAAACATGGCATTGCCCACAGCCGATCCTGTAAGAGAGTTCGTTTCAATACTGGTGTTTTTAATACGTGAATAAGCAGCATTGACACCCACTGTCATACCATGAAGCCAGTTGCGTTCTCCCGATTTATCAAACAAAGTATAAGTGGTGTTGGTTCTGATAGTCATACGCCTGTAATTGCTTCGTCCAAAATTACCACCTACAATACCTTCTTGCTCATAGTAACCCAATGAAAGGAAATAGTTTAACTTATCCGTAGCACCACTTACACTCAACTGATGATTTTGTACCGGAGCGTCCGCATTAAATGTCTCCTTCAACCAATCGGTATCGGCATTGCCAAAACTTGACAACTTGGCACCGATAGCATCCTGCTCAGCCGTGGTGAGATTCCCCGTATTAAAGCGCGTATCGTTATCCTTGTTCACAGCCGCCTCAGTCATCATCATCTTATAGTCGGCAGCACCTAGCACACTGCGACGACGCCACGGATTCTGCCATCCGTAAGAAAAATCATACTGCACGGTAGTCTTTCCAATCTTGCCGGATTTGGTTGTCACCAAAACAACTCCATTCGCTGCACGTGCACCATACACAGCACCCGAAGCGGCATCCTTCAGCACCTCGATGCTCTCTATATCACTGGGATTCAGATAATCAATACCGCCTTCAATCGGCATTCCATCTACTATATAAAGAGGATCAGAGTTATTAATTGTACCATTACCGCGTATCCGGATTTTACTGCCACTGCCGGGCTGGCCGGAAGCCAGTGTCACTTGCACACCAGACACAAGCCCCTTCAGAGCGTTGTCCACACGAACAGGAGCCGTTTTTCCCAATTCGTCCGAACCTACTTTAGCAATAGAAGCAGTAACCACACTCTTTTTCTGGACACCATAACCAATTACCACCACTTCATCCAAAGTTTTGGTATCTTCTTTTAAGATAATGTTTAGAGGGGTAGAAGAAACTTTGACCTCTTGCGGCAAATAGCCTACAAAAGTGACTTCAATAACCGCATCGCCCGATACATCGTTCAATTCAAAGTTACCGTCAAAATCGGTAATCGTACCATTAGTCGTACCTTTTACCAACACACTGGCACCGATGACAGGTTCACCGGTTGCATCTTTCACATTTCCCTTCACCCTTATTGACTGGGCGAACATTCCGATAGAAAAGAAAAGCAACAAGCAACAGGCTGATAAGACGTATCTGATTGCTTGTCTTCGATTAGAATCGTTTTTCATACATTAAAACATTAAAGTTAGCACTCATTTTTTCTCTGACTTTCGTCTGTGCAAAGATAGCATGAGCTATTATACCGTATATGGACAAGTAAAAAGCAAAAGTAAACCGGAAATATTTAAATCATACTGATTTTCAATACATTGCACAAGCCATTTTTCACTAAAAAGTAAACTAAAGGTAGAGAACAAGGAACTTCATCAATAAGAAATTATGCTAAAAAGACAGGTTAAAACCAGAGAAAAATAGCAGAAGCCATGACAAGGATAGCAGTTATACCAATCATACTTAATAGACCTGCTAATCATTTCAAAACAATTCGCTAAAATTTTTTATCTTGCAGATTAATATATCTGCACGTACGAAAGACGTATATCGCATCATAGTACGATATACTAATATCCCGCATGAAAAACCTTAGACATGCAACAGGAACACCTTAGGTACGGCATAAACCCGAATAGCTTATAAATCAAGACTTCGGAACTACTATTCCTGCATCTTGCCTAACGACCTCACCGTATCGGCAAACTCTTCTTTCGGAATAATAGCTTTATTACGCGTCTTCAACCGATAATTATAAACCGTTTGCGGAGAACAATGCAAAAATTCGGCTATTTTTATGCTATCATTGATCCCCAAAGAACCAAGGCATAGATGCGCAACTCTGTATTCAACAATTCTCCTTCTTTCAGCATAATTCGTTCGTCGGGTTGCAGCAGAGCATTGAAATCATTCACAAAATCAGGATAGACATGTAGAAAAATGGCATCGAAGTTATGGTAAAATTCTTTCAGCTCAGTCTGTGCCATGGCAGGAGTATCTGTCAGCACCTTAATGTCCTCAAACTGTTTTACCTTAATCTTACGATTGATATTTTTGCGAAATTCATCCAACTTGCTGATGTAGTTGGAACAGATTGCAAACACATAACCAATATACTCTTCCTTTACATAATTGGACTCGCGTAATTGGCAGTTTGCCTCCTTCAACTGTCTGTTCAGAGATTGTAACTGCCCGTTCACTTCCGCCAACCGCGTATGCGCTTGTGAAAGTTCGTCCACATGTTTGTTCAGCAAGTGATTGACCTCGTTCAATTTGGTGCGCGAGTTGGAAAGATGCTTCATCTGCCTGTATATATAAAGAATAGCAACAAGCAGCACCACAGAAAGGACACTTACCACTATCAAAAACACATGCAGGCGTGCTTCCTGCATCCGGTTACGTTCCAAATAGGCCTGATGAATAGCATCCTGCACTTCCGAAATGCCAACCACACGCACACGATTGCGATAGAGCTGAGCATTCTGAAGACAATAATTAATATAGATATAAGCACGATCAATATCCCCCAATTCGAACAATGCCTTTGCCAACTCCTCCAAAGAAGCAATGTCCTTGTTGGCTGTACGCACATCTGCCATGGCCGAAAGAGCCATATATTTTAGATAAGCATCCTGCTGTCCCCCTTCGCGATAGAGACATGCCAGAATATAGGCATTCATTGCATCCCTCCGAGTTTCCAGACGCGAAGCGGCAACCTCCTCCAATAATTCTTTCTTTACCGGACCGGATTCGGAAGTTCCCAAAAACTTCCACCCCTTATACCATAAGTAAAAAGGATCTTGAGAAGTTATGGTAGCATAAATAGAATCTTTATACGCTCCTTCTTTCTGATAATATCCTTCACGAAGATTACCCATATTATCATTCCCCGAATATTGCCCGAAATGGGAATAAAGATACATCATCTGCCCGTAATATTCCACTTTCAACTCAGGAGCAAGCAATTGTCCCGAAACACCTTGCAGTTCATCCAATGCTTCTTTCAACAGTCCGGTGGCAGCCAATAAGAACGATTTCTTAATTTTCCATTCGGCCTGCCACTCTCTCCGGTCAATTTCACAAGCTATGGACAGGTTCTTATCTACATAAAACATGGCAGAATCTGCATTATACACAAAATATTCATCATAAAACATTTTGTTCAGCCAATACTGCTCTTCCAGTGTCCGGACATTCTTTCTCTGCCTACGAAGCTGATCTATCTTTTCCTCCTTAGCCGCAACAAACTCATTTTTCCGTGCAACCAATGAATCCAACTTACATAAAAGCGACTCTATTTCAGCACTATAAGGAGAAGCAGACAAAGGAGCAGAAATAAGCAAAATCCAAAAGACGAATAAATTTCTCATAGTATTCCTCATTATAACAAGGCACAAATATAAGCCAATCAATTGAAACAGAACTTATATTTTACAAAAAAGTCACTTATTTAGGACTTAAATTCCTTCTAACACCCTCTTTGCGCAGATATAACCTTCCTCATAAAGAGCGGTCAGCTTCTTGATATCCGTTTCGATACGATCCACCTCCATCCGTCGGACCGGACGGATTACCCATATCTTTCCTTCATCCTCCAGTTGCTCCACCAGCTCAAGCTGTTCATTATACACCTGGCAACGCTTACTCAATGCTACACGCAACCGAGGATATTTCTTGTAAATAAAATGGGGAATCTTGATATCTTTTTCTTTCTTACGATATCCTCTGTTACGAGTCAACACGACTACATTCCTATCATAACCCTGCTGCATGGCACGCACCACCGGAATAGAATCCACAATTCCCCCATCCAACATCGGTTCCCCATCCACATACGTAATAGGGCAAACATAAGGCAGGCTGCTGGATGCCTTCACAATAGCTATGATACGGTCGGCATCTTGCTTCTCCTCCAAATAACAGGCCCTTCCTGTCACACAACTGGTTGTCACCATCTCAAAACGGGCAGGATTCTCGGCATACGCCTTATAATCATAAGGAAGAATTTGCTTTGGGAACTGATCATACAACAAATTCTGGTCAAGGATGCAATGCTTGCGCCACAAATGCCTGATACTGATATAGTGATATTTATCCAATAAATCAATATTGCTGAACTTGGCTCTCCCCCGCTGGCGTGACATATATGAAAGACCATTACACGCTCCGGCAGACACACCGATCCCGTATGGGAACCAAATAGCATGATCCATCATATAATCGAGTACACCGCAAGTAAACACTCCACGCATACCGCCTCCTTCCAATACCAATCCTGTTTTCTCGTCTATTTCCATCTATTTTATAAAAAATAATCTATCAGCAAGCAATGTTCATCGCAAAGATATCTTTTTCATTGTACATCTGCATTTTTTTTAAAATTTAATTTCGTATATTTGCAAAACAGATAAATAAATCATCAAATTAAAACAATGTTAACCATGTTTGATTCCTCAACTTATCAAAGACGCCGTCAGGCACTTAGAGATAAAGTGCAAAATGGCATTATCCTTATACTAGGTAACAATGAAGCTCCGGCAAACTATCCGGATAACACATATAAATTCCGTCAGGACAGCTCATTCCTCTACTTTTTCGGTCATTCCCACCCCGGATATGCAGGCGTAATGGATATAGAAGCCGGAGAAGATTATTTCTTCGGAAATGATGTGGACATGGATGACATTATTTGGATGGGTCCCCAGCAGTGTGAAAGATCTGGCCGCACAAGTAGGAATCCAGAAAAGTTTTCCATTTGCCCAACTGAAAGAAATGATAGGAAAAGCTGTCGCACAAGGCAGAAAAGTGCACTTCCTCCCTCCCTACCGGTTCGACAATATGATGTTATTGGAAGACTTGACCGGTATCCGTGCAGCCATAGTAAAGAAATACGCTTCTGTAGAACTGATAAAAGCCGTAGTTGATTTACGCTCCGTAAAAGAAGCTTGCGAAATAGCGGAAATCGACCTGGCATGTAATATAGGTTACGAAATGCACACGGCCGCCATGCGCCTGTGCAAACCGGGAGTAAAGGAACAATATATCGCCGGAGTATTGGATGGCATCGCCGCTTCTTATGGAAGCATGACCTCATTCGCCACCATCCTGACCCAGCATGGGGAAACATTGCACAACCATGACCACAGCCATATATTAGAGGTAGGCCGCATGATGCTGACAGATGCCGGAGCTGAAAGAGTGACCAATTATTGCTCAGATCATACACGCACCGTACCAGTAGGAGGTAAATTTGAAGGACGGCAGAAAGATATATACAACATTGTATTGGCCTGCCATGATAAAGCGTTGGAAATAACCCGTCCGGGCATAACTTATATGTCTGTGCACCTGGAAGTGTGCAAAGTACTAGCTCAAGGATTAAAAGACCTGGGACTCATGAAAGGTAATGTAGAAGAAGCCGTCGCCGCCGGTGCACACGCCTTATTCCTGCCTCATGGATTAGGACATATGATGGGATTGGACGTACATGACATGGAAGATTTGGGACAAATTTATGTAGGATACGATGATGAAATCCGGCCTTCTTCCCAGTTTGGCCTGGCATCTCTGCGCATGGGACGCCGTTTGCAAGAAGGTTTTGTAATTACTGATGAACCCGGCTGCTATTTTATCCCCGCTTTGATAGACAAATGGAAAGCAGAGAAAATGCATACAGACTTCCTGAACTTTGATGCTATCGAGAAATTCAAGGATTTTGGAGGCATCCGCCTGGAAGATGATATTCTGATTACTCCGGAAGGCTCCCGTTTTACAGGCGAGAAGCGCATCCCCATCACGATTGAAGAAGTAGAAACTATTATGAATGAGTGACATAACAAACAAAACTATTATTTCTAAAATGAAAAGATTTACATTATTAGCAGCATTAGGTTTATGCAGTATGAGCCTCTTTGCACAAGACGCACAAAAAGAAGAACCCAAGGAAGAAGGGTTTGTATTCACCACAGTAAAAGAACTGCCTATCACTTCAGTCAAGAACCAAAGCCGTGCCGGTACTTGCTGGTGCTACTCCAGTATGGCTTTTCTGGAATCAGAATTACTCCGCATGGGAAAAGGGGAGTACGACTTTTCTGAAATGTACATTGTACACCAGACCTACCTGGATCGGGCCGATGCCGCTGTACGCACTCACGGAGATGTATCTTTTTCACAAGGAGGATCCTTTTATGATGTCATCTATGGTATGAAAAAATTTGGTCTGGTACCCGAAGAAGTGATGCGTCCCGGCGTGATGTATGGTGATACATTAAGCAACCACACAGAGCTTACCGCCGTGTCCGACGCCGTAGTGGCAGCCATAGCCAAAGGAAGACTGCGCAAACTCCAGACCGACAGCAACCATACCCCCTTGTGGAAAAAGGCTATTGCCGCCATCCACGATATCTATTTAGGTGAATGTCCCGAGAAATTCACCTATAAAGGAAAAGAATACACTCCCCATTCATTCTTCGAATCAACCGGATTGAATCCCAATGATTACATCTCATTGACCTCTTACACACACCATCCGTTCTATGAACCATTTGTTCTTGAGATTCAAGACAACTGGCGCTGGGGACAATCATACAACCTTCCGCTTGATGAATTCATGCAAGTGTTCGACAACGCCATCTATAACGGCTATCCAATCGCATGGGGTTCCGATGTCAGCGAACAAGGCTTTACACGCGATGGTGTAGCCGTAATGCCCGACACGGAAAAAGTACAAGAACTAAGCGGTTCGGACATGGCGCATTGGCTGAAAATGAAACCGGAAGAAAAGAAACTGAACACCAAGCCACAGCCTCAGAAATGGTGTACACAAGAAGAACGCCAGGAAGCATACGACAATTGGGAAACAACCGATGATCATGGCATGTTGATCTACGGTATAGCCAAAGACCAAGAAGGAAACGAATATTATATGGTAAAGAACTCTTGGGGCAAAGCTGGGAAATACGATGGTTTATGGTATGCTTCAAAGGCATTCGCCCGTTACAAAACCATGAATATTGTAGTCAATAAAAATGCACTTCCTAAAGAAATCGCCAAGAAATTAGGCATCAAATAATCCACTATTATACAGTGTATTACCGCTAATTCCATAAAATATATATGGAATTAGCGGTTTTTTAATTTGTTTTTTCCTAACTTTACGGATTGATTGGGTAAATATAACCAGAAGTTGGTCTCACCCCGTCACCGAGAGCAGAAAAAAGAAAAAACAATATATAAAATGAATCACAAATGGAATTATCAACCTCCAAGCCAAGAACAGACAGAAGCAGCTAAAGCATTAGCAAAGGAAACAGGGATCAGCCCGATTCTTTGCAAGTTGTTGCTGGAAAGAGGTATGACCTCAGCAGCAGAGGCTAAAAGATTTTTCCGCCCCCAGCTCAACGAGCTACACGACCCATTCCTGATGAAGGATATGAGCATCGCTGTAGAACGACTCAACCAAGCTATGGGCAGGAAAGAACGTATCATGGTTTATGGAGATTATGATGTGGACGGCACAACAGCCGTAGCATTGGTGTACAAATTTCTCCAGCAGTTCTATTCGAACATTGACTACTATATTCCCGACCGGTATAATGAGGGCTACGGAGTATCAGTAAAAGGAGTGGATTATGCCTGTGAAACAGGCGTAAAGCTTATTATCGTGCTGGATTGCGGTATTAAAGCCGTAGAGGAAATAGCTTATGCAAAAGAAAAAGGTATCGATTTCATCATCTGCGACCACCATGTACCAGATGATACATTGCCACCGGCGATAGCTATTCTGAATGCCAAACGGGCAGACAACACGTATCCTTACGATCATCTTTCGGGATGTGGCGTAGGCTTCAAATTCATGCAGCTTTCGCTTGAACAATGGCATTGAATTTCATCAACTGACTCCTTTATTGGATCTGGTTGCTGTCAGTGTAGCATCGGATATCGTACCTATCATGGGAGAGAACCGGGTACTGACATATCATGGCTTAAAGCAGTTGAACTCCAATCCCAGTGTAGGACTGAAAGCCATTATCGATGTATGTGGATTATCAGAAAAAGAAATCACCGTAGGCGATATCGTATTCAAGATAGGCCCGCGCATCAACGCGTCCGGACGCATCCAGAACGGAAAAGAAGCGGTAGAACTGCTTATAGAAAAGGACTTTTCGGCAGCATTGGAGAAAGCCAACCAAATCAACCAGTACAATGAGACCCGCAAGGACTTGGACAAGACCATGACCGAAGAGGCCAATCAAATTGTAGATCGTCTGGAAGGGCTGGCAGACCGGCGTTCCATTGTCATCTACAATGAAGCGTGGCATAAAGGAGTTATCGGTATCGTAGCCTCACGCCTTACAGAAATTTATTACCGGCCGGCAGTAGTATTGACCCGTACGGATAATCTGGCAACGGGTTCTGCCCGTTCCGTCTCAGGTTTCGATGTTTACAAAGCCATCGAACACTGCCGTGACTTGTTGGAAAACTTTGGAGGACACACTTACGCTGCAGGACTATCCATGAAAGTGGAAAATGTGGAAGAATTCACCAGCCGTTTTGAAACCTATGTCACAGAACATATTTTACCGGAACAGACCAGCGCCGTAATAGATATTGATGCAGAAATCGACTTCCGGGATATCACTCCGAAGTTCCATGCCGACTTGAAAAAGTTCAATCCCTTCGGACCGGACAACCACAAGCCAATCTTTTGTACACATAATGTATATGATTATGGTACCAGCAAAGTGGTAGGGCGTGACCAGGAACATATCAAGCTGGAGCTGGTGGACAACAAGTCAAACAATGTAATGAACGGCATCGCTTTCGGACAAAGTTCGCAAGCACGCTATATCAAGACAAAACGTTCTTTTGATATTTGTTATACCATTGAGGAGAATACGCATAAGCGTGGCGAAGTACAATTGCAGATAGAAGATATAAAGCCCAGTGAGGAGTAACAATAAAGATTTATCTTTGGAGTATGTCAAAGCTTTAATGACGTTATCATCTATACCGGCAACAAGATGACAAGTCATTTTAGTTTTGACATAATTTCCTTATTTTCCTTCCCATGACCTATAAAGAAATTCTAAAACAATATTGGGGATATGATGACTTTCGGGGCATACAGAAAGAAATCATTGAAAGCATAGGCAGCGGTCACGACACACTAGGCTGATGCCTACCGGTGGCGGCAAATCCATCACCTTTCAAGTTCCGGCTTTAGCCCAACCCGGATTATGCCTGGTCATCACGCCTCTTATCGCCCTGATGAAAGACCAGGTACGTAATTTACGAGACCGGGGCATCAAAGCTTTGGCAGTCTATTCGGGCATGACACGTGAAGAAATCATCGTCGCACTGGAAAACTGCATCTTCGGCGACTATAAATTCCTTTATATCTCCCCGGAGCGGCTGAATACCGAAATATTCCGTAGCAAACTACGGAGCATGAAGGTAAGCATGATCACGGTAGACGAGTCACACTGCATCTCACAATGGGGATATGATTTCCGCCCCGCTTATCTGAAAATTGCAGAAATCCGCGAACTTCTTCCCGACATACCTGTCCTGGCACTGACAGCAACCGCCACCCCGGAAGTTGTAACAGACATTCAGGCCAGGCTGAGTTTTAAAAAAGACAGTCAGGTTTTCCGGATGAGTTTCGAAAGAAAGAACCTGGCCTACATTGTACGTTCTACAGAAAACAAACAGGAAGAACTGCTACATATTTTAAACAGCGTGCCCGGCTGCGCCATTGTCTATACCCGTAACCGGAAAAGAACACGCGAGATAGCCGAACTGCTGATCAAGAACAGCATAACCGCCACTTTCTATCATGCCGGTTTGAATAATGATGTAAAAGACCAACGCCAAAAAAGCTGGCTCACCGGAGAAAGCCGTGTCATGGTGGCAACCAACGCCTTCGGCATGGGCATCGACAAACCGGACGTACGTATCGTGATCCATATAGATATGCCCGATTCTCCCGAAGCTTATTTCCAAGAGGCGGGACGAGCCGGCCGTGACGGACAGAAAGCATACGCTGTCCTGCTATACGCCCAAAGTGATAAAACCACCCTCAACAAGCGTATCAGTGACACATTCCCCGACAAGGAGTATATCCGGAAAGTGTATGAAGACATCAACTACTATTTTCAAATGGCCATGGGAGACGGCATGGGCTGCACCTTTGCCTTCAACCTGGATGAATTCTGCCACAATTTCAAACATTTCCCCGTACAGGCAGACAGCGCTTTAAAGATCCTGACCCGCGCCGGATATTTGGAATATACGGACGAGCAAGACAACGCCTCACGCATTCTTTTCACCATGCGGCGCGACGAACTCTATAAACTACACGAAAATGATGCAGACACAGAAAAACTGATAAACATCATCCTGCGCTCTTACACCGGATTATTTACCGATTATGCCTGCATCAACGAAGATTCCCTAGTGAGCCGTTCCGGATTAACCCGCCAGCGGATCTATGAAATACTGCTGGCACTGACCCGCAAACATATCATACATTACATTCCCCGGAAAAAGACACCTTATATCATCTATACCCGTGAACGGCAGGAGAAGAACCGCCTTGTCCTGACCCGGGAAATATACGAAGACCGGAAAAAAAGCTATACCACCCGGATCAAGGCTATGATAGAATATGCCACAGCCGATGATAAATGCCGTAGCCGCATGCTGCTCAGATACTTCGGAGAAAAGAACGAGCACAACTGCGGACAGTGTGACGTATGCCTCAACAAACATCATTCAGGAGTGAAATGGGGAGAATTCCAGGAACTGGAAATGCAAATCAAACAGTTGTTGCAAACAAGTGCCATGCCCGCTTCGGAACTGCTGGATCAATTGGATAATAATCGTGAAAAAACGGAAAAGGTACTCTCTTACCTGCTTTCCGAAGAAATAATACAATTAAAAAATGGAATTCTTTCTTTATAAATCGTATCTTTGCCACCGATTTATTAACCTTTTACCCCAAAATAGAACATGAAAAAAATGCATCTGGCGATCATTTGTCTTTTTACCGGTTGTAATATCTTTGCCCAAAACATAGGTGTACAGCCCATACCTCAACAAGTTTCCAAACAAGACGGACAAATCTGTTTGTCTGAAACTTACCGGCTTTCGGGAGAATCCGAAGCCAATCCGTATGCTGTACAGGAATTAAAAAAAATATTGGGCGGAAAACAACCGGGCGATACCGGTTTGCGCATCTATATTGGAGAAAAAGGGGACAAGGCTATCCGCAAATTCGCCCGTCAAATTCCCAACCAGAAGGAAGGTTATTACCTGTCCATCAATCAGAAAGAAATAATTCTGGCAGGAAACGATGAACGCGGAACCTATTATGCCTTGCAGACCCTGAGGCAATTGCTAAAGGACAACCGGCTGCCGGAAGTAGAGATAAAGGACTATCCGTCTGTCCGTTACCGCGGTGTGGTGGAAGGATTTTACGGCACTCCCTGGAGCCATGCAGCCCGCCTTCGCCAACTTCAGTTTTATGGCGAGAACAAGATGAACACCTATATATACGGTCCTAAAGACGACCCCTACCATAGTTGCCCCAACTGGCGCCTGCCCTACCCCGAAAAGGAAGCCGGGCAATTACAGGAACTGGTCAAAGTAGCCCACGAGAACGAAGTGGATTTCGTCTGGGCCATCCATCCGGGACAAGACATCCAATGGAACCAGAAAGACCGTGAGCTGCTATTGGCAAAATTTGAAAAGATGTATCAGCTCGGAGTCCGTTCTTTCGCCGTATTCTTTGATGACATTTCAGGAGAAGGCACCAACCCTGTGAAACAGGCGGAACTGCTGAACTACATAGACGAGCATTTTGTGAAAGCCAAACCGGACGTCACCCCCCTCATCATGTGTCCCACGGAATACAACAAAAGCTGGTCCGATCCGGCCAAAGGATATCTTACCACGCTGGGAGACAAACTGAACCCGTCCGTACAGATCATGTGGACAGGCGACCGTGTCATTTCCGATATAACCAAGGACGGCATTGAATGGATAAACGAACGGATCAAGCGTCCTGCCTATATCTGGTGGAACTTCCCGGTTTCCGATTACGTCAGAGACCACTTGCTCATGGGGCCGGTATACGGAAACGACACCCGGATAGCCGATCAGATGTCCGGCTTTGTCACCAACCCGATGGAACATGCCGAAGCATCCAAAATAGCCATTTACAGCGTAGCCGCCTATGCCTGGAACCCTGCTGAATATGACAGTGAGAAGGCCTGGAAAGATGCCATCATGAATATTCTGCCCGAAGCGGCTACGGAATTGGAGTTCTTTGCCGCCCATAACTCGGATCTAGGCCCCAACGGACATAAATACCGCCGCGAGGAATCCGTATCCCTTCAGCCGGCAGCCCGCCGTTTTACCGAAAGCTATGTGAAAAACCAGACTTACAGCGAGAAAGATTTCTCCCTTTTACAAGAGACTTTCAGCCAAATGGGCGAGTCAAGTGATATTTTGATTGCCCATGCCGACAAGCATCCGATTGTAACGGAAATCATGCCATGGCTGCATCAGTTCAAGCTATTGGGTGAAACCGGCAATGAAGTGCTGGCCATGGTCAAGGCGTATGAAAACAATGACCCGTCCTTGTTCATACGTAAATACAAGCATGTGAAAGCCTTGCAGCAACAAATGTTCCAGATTGACCAGACCTACAATCAGAATCCCTATCAGCCCGGAGTAAAAACCGCCGGAAAAGTAATCAAACCCTTGATTGACCAAACTTTTGCCACTGTCACCCGGCATTATAACCAAAAGCATCACACACAGCTGAATGCGGAAACCGACTATATGCCACATACATTGGTCAGCGACATCAGTCAGATAAAGAACCTGCCCTTGCAGGTAAAGACCAACCGCATCCAGATATCTCCGGCACTGGAAGTAATCAAATGGCCGGGCAAAGGCTCATTCACCGTAGAACTGGACCGGGTTTACCCCGGCAAAAGCATAGATATTGATTTCGGCAAACCGGAAACAGCCGCTTGGGGCAAGCTTGAAATATCCGATAACGGAACGGATTGGATCCAAGTGAATTTCAAGCAAGAAAAGAACCGGTTGACGGTTGACCTGCAACAGAGACCGATAAAGGCCGTACGTTTTACCAACATACAGAATCAAGAACAGGAAATTTACCTCAGACGATTCATTATAACCGTAGACAAATAAAACAACTATCAATTATGGGCTTATTTAAATCCTTATTCGGTGGAAACAGCACCCCCGAAACCGAGAAAGAGAAAAATAACAAAAAGAACTTCGAGATTTTAAAATACGACGGCATCCGTGCCCAGCGTATGGGCAAACTGCCCTACGCCATCAAATGCTTTGAAGAAGCGGTCGCCATCGACGACGAACCGGAAACTCTCAGTTTGCTGGCTACCGCCTATACCCAGGCAAACCGGCTGGATGATGCCCGCATCACGCTGGACCGCATGGCCGCCAAAGATCCGGAACAGGTAAATACCTTCCTGTCACTGGCCGGCATCTGCTATATGCAGGAAGACTATGAGGGGATGAATGATGCCTGCCAAAAGGCATTGGCACTGGATAACAAAAATCCACTATCGTTCTATCTGTCTGCCAAAGCCGCCATCGGCATGAAAGAAGACATCACCGCCATTGCCATGCTGACCAAAGCCATCGTATTGAAAGAAGACTATACCGAAGCCTACCAGCTACGTGCCGAAATGCTTTGGGAAATGAAGCAGGCAAAAGATGCGGCGGAAGACATACAGAAACTGCTCAGCCTCAACCCCGACGACGAGCAAGCCCTGCTGTTGAAAGGAGAAATTCTAGCTGCTACCCATGAACCTGCACAGGCAGAGGAGTGCTTTAACCAGGTGCTTTCACTCAATCCGTTTAATGAAAAAGCCTATCTGCTATCCGGCGGGCTGCATCTGGCTAACAAAGATTTTGATAAAGCGCTGGCAGTATACGATGAGGCTATTGAAATTAATCCGGACTTTGCCAAAGCCTATCACGAAAGGGGCCGTGTCAAATTGCTGAAAGGAGACAAAGACGGCTCGGTAGAAGATATGAAGAAAGCGATAGAGTTAGCTCCTGAAAAGGAGGCGACCATCAGCGGGCAATACAATAATTATGAGAGTATGACCAAGAATGTTCCGTTTTAACAACGGAACATGCCCACTCGCATTTATTGTTTATTTCAAAATCTTGATATGTCGCCTCAAAACAGCGTAAATAGCGGCCTCCGTAGTTTGTGTTATACTGTTCTTCTTTGATGATTGAAAGTTCAATATCCATTAACCACGGACGTGGTTAAGTCTATTCACCTAGGTGGTTAACTTTAACCACCCTCGTGGTTAGACTTAACCACCTAGGTGAATAAGTAATTGTAACATATAAAAAGCAAGAACAGAAAAGGGAGAAAACGGCTCTTTATAAGAACGAACGCTTAGGGGGTGAATGAGGAAAATGAGGAGATATTGCGGTGAAACAACACCGAATTTGAGCAAATTTCGCCTTTTGAGCAGTTGTTTAAATGTCACTTTGCGTTATGCATTAAAGTTGGAATAATTTATTTTTAAACGTCCATTAGTGAGGGCATTGCCCTCACTAATGATAATGCTACCACCACTAATAAGCAGTTCATTATAAACCAGTTACAACAAAAGTGAGGGCATGAGAGCATTTTCGCGTCCAACTTTCTATTGGCGTTGGTTTATTACATCCATGCCGCACTGGCATGGACAGGGATATTGTACGCCCAACCCAAAGCTTAAATGAAAAAGCCGTGACCAGCAGCTATAAAAAATACGGTGCGGAAAATAACAATGAATAATTATTTGTTATCTTTGTAGTCAGAACGATAAAAGACGAGCCGTTATGCTGACCAATGAATTTCCCGACAGATACATAAACCCTTATACCGATTTCGGTTTCAAGCTCCTTTTCGGTACGCCTATGAACAAGGACTTGCTCATAGGTTTCCTGAACTCCCTGCTTCATTTGGAGCACGATATAACGGATGTGACCTATCTCAACGCCGAGCATCTGGGCATGGCGGAGCTGGACCGCAAGGCAGTCTTTGACGTGTATTGCGAGAATACGGCGGGTGAAAAATTCATCGTCGAGATGCAGAAGGCGGGTCAGAAGTTCTTCAAGGACCGGAGCGTGTTTTATGCTTCTTTTCCCATCCGCGAGCAGGCAAAGCGTGGCGACTGGAATTATGAACTGAAGGCTGTATATACTGTGGGCATTCTGAACTTTGTGTTTGATGAAGACAGTGATGACGAGAATTATTTTCACCATGAGGTGAAACTGATGGATATTCACCGCAAGGAAGTCTTTTATGACAAGCTGACCTTTATCTACTTGGAAATGCCCAAATTCCATAAGAGTGAGGAGGAACTGGTTACACTGTTTGACAAATGGATGTTCGTGTTGCACAATCTTTCCCGTTTGCTGGAGCGTCCTGCCGCCTTGCAGGAACGTATCTTTACCCGTCTTTTTGAGGCTGCCGAGATAGCGAAGTTCACTCCCGTCAAGCGTATGGAATACGAGGAGAGCCTGAAGGTTTACCGTGACCTGACCAATGTAATTGATACGGCGGAATGGAAAGGGGAACAGAGGGGATTGCAGAAAGGCCGTGAGGAGGGGCGTAAAGAAGGTAGAGAGGAAGGTCGTGAGGAGGAACGCTTATCCAATGCCCGTAAAATGAAGGAGATGGGCCTGGAATATTCTTTTATTTCCCGGATTACGGGACTGTCTGCCGAAGAGATTGATGCTTTGTAGGTAGGAAAAGCCAATCTCCGGGTTACCTAAATAGCCTGCCCGAACCAACGGTCACAGCCTTGGGAGTCATGGACGGGGTTAATACTTAAAAATCTTGTCCGGCAAATATAGCACTAAATTTCAGAGTTTAGCCCTCGTAAAAGGTGTTTTTTGCGAAAGTCCGTATATACGAGGCATTGTTCAAGGCAAAACAAGAGTTAAGCCGGCATAATGCTTCATTAACACAAGAACTGCACACAACATCCAGCCGGCTCAACGAAATGTCTTCGCGCCTGGATGCCGTGTCGAAACAGAACGTTGTCAGCGACCTTCGGATGAAAATCAGCACCGAAATTCTCAGTTCCGACAAGGAAGCTGAGTTCCGCCGCAGCTTCACAGCCTTCTATCCCGATTATATTCCTGCCCTACACCGGTTAAAAGACTGGGGTTGGCCAGTGACGCTAAATTGGAGGATTTTCTGAAAGGGATATGGGATTAGCCTATAAACAGCAGAGACACGTTATCATTTATTACCTTATACTAACTGATAAGCCTCAGCCAGTTGTCCCATGGCCTTTTCAAGAATGCAACGCGGGCTTGCTACATTCAAGCGCATGAATCCGGTGCCCTCTTTACCGAACATTGCCCCATCATTCAGTGCCAGATGCGCTTTATCCACAAAGAAATCATTCAATGCCTCCTGCGTCAACCCTAACTCACGGCAATCCAGCCACACCAGATAGGAAGCCTCGGGACGGATCGCTTTGATTTTAGGAGTGTGGAATTTGAGAAATTCATCCACATAATCAATATTCCCTTGTATATAGGCCAAGCATTGATCCAGCCATTCCGTTCCATGGCTATAAGCCGCCTCAACAGACAGGAAAGCAAACACATGCCCCATATCCAGCTCGCCGGCATCTATATAGGTACGGAACTGCCGCTGCAATTCTTCATTAAAAATAATAGCATGGGAAGCGGACAGCCCCGGCATATTGAATGCCTTGCTGGGAGACATAAAAGTAACGGAATTCATCCTGGCCTTTTCACTGATAGTAGCAAAAGGACGATGCTTATGAGGAGGCAAAGTGAGATCGGCATGAATCTCATCCGAGAAGACCAATACTTTCTCATCATAACAGATATCGGCTATCGCGCTTAGCTCTTCTTCTCTCCAAACCACGCCACCGGGATTGTGAGGATTACACAAGATAAAGAGCTTGCAACCCTTTATCTGTTCACGGAAGGCATCCAAATCCATACGGTACATTCCGTTCTCCCACTTCAGCGGATTGGTGACCAGTGTACGCTCATTACGGGTGGTCACCCATGCAAAAGGATGATAAACAGGCGGTTGAATCATTACCTTATCCCTTTTCGGGTAAAACAATTCATAGCCATACCGATGCCCGGTACAATGCCGGGAACAAAATTTATCATTTCCTTGGCCACAGTCAGATCATAACGCAGTTTTACCCAGTTTATAATAGCATTGTAATAACTGTCCGGTTTACCGGTATAGCCCAGGACTTCATTCTCGCAACGCTTACGGATCGCATCCGTCACAAAAGGAGCTGTGGCGAAATCCATATCGGCCACCCATAAGGGGATCAGATCCGTGCGTCCCCAAATTTGCTTCAGCCCTTCCAGTTTCTCAGCAGACGTACCGCTGCGATCTATCACTTTGTCAAAATTGTATTTCATTATTTCTATTTTTAGGAATTGTCGCCCAAATATAGGAAATTTCTACATTGGACGACATTAATTCCCTTACTTTTTCAAGGCTTCAATTACCTGAGGCATCATTGTCCAAACAAAGTTTTCACTTTGGGCAGTATAAAAATTACCATCGACAACCGATTTTTCATCAGTAGCCGTCCCCTTACTTACAGCCGGTTTTGCCAAAGGATGCACAGCTAATCTCTTTCCCTCTGCAATTCCAGCAAAATCAAACAACATGCCTGCCGCACAATGACCTATCAGGATCTTTCCCTTCCCGGCAAAGGCTTTCAAGACCGACATCAAGTCCACATTATAAGGTTTATCCGCATGTTGGGCGAATACAGGAACCGCATCCCCACAAGCAAAAACCAAAGCATCAAAATCATCTTCATGCCCTATAAGGTTTGCAATCACATCATCGGCAACCAATTCAATACCCGAGTTTGTTTTAATTTCCTTTGTTTCCGCTACTGCATATACCTTATAGGATATACCGTTTTCAAAAAACGCTTCCAAATACTGGAACAAACCGAATCCGTTCACCGGATTTACCGCTAAAACAGCTACTTTCTTTGCCATAATCTAAACTTATTAAGTGAAACAATAAATTTATCTAGTAAAACAATAGTTATCTTTAGTAAGTTTATTACTTTTGTGATGCAAATGTAAGTATCCTTCTTCCAAAAAACAATAAGGCACCTATAGATAAGGGACTTACACAGAGGTAACCATTGTTGAACGACAAGCGAATAGAAAATATTAAAAAATGAGAAATTTTCATCCGGATAATAATTGCCCTGTACGGAATGTATTGTGCAGGCTTGGTGACAAGTGGTCTATGCTAGTTCTTATCACATTAAACGCTAACGGAACCATGCGGTTCTGCGATATCCATAAAACCATAGCCGATATCTCACAACGCATGCTGACTGTAACCCTGCGCACACTGGAAACTGACGGACTAGTGAGCCGGAAAGTGTATGCCGAAGTTCCGCCACGAGTAGAATATGAACTGACAGAAAGAGGAAAAAGCTTAATGCCACATATAGAAGGATTGGTAAACTGGGCTTTACAGCAGCTGCCGGGAATTATGGAAAGCCGGAGTCAAACAGGCATCCCCTAAAAAAAAAATTGAAAAAAAACTTCTTATTTATTTGTTTTTGCTAGAAAAATATTACTTTTGCAGCGTATTCAATAACAATGAGAACAAAATGAAAGCATTATACAATACATACTTTTTCTTCTTTTATTACTTTTACTTTAGCAACAAAGTGAAGCGGGAGTTTGTATGTGTACGTTAAACGACGAATAAATCAATGCGATAATAACAACGAAATCCCGCTTCCGGCAAGAAGCGGGATTTTTTTATAATAAATAAAACAGCAAATGAAAAAGATAGCAATACAAGGTGTACCGGGCTCATATCACGACATTGCCGCCCACAAGTTCTTCCCGGGGGAAGAAATCGAACTAATCTGCTGTTCCACATTCGAGGAAATCTTTTCGAATATGAAGCAGGATAGCAATGTGATTGGTATGCTTGCCATCGAAAACACCATTGCAGGCAGCCTGCTGCATAACTACGAGTTGCTGCGCGAAAGTGGAATGACCATTATCGGAGAACACAAACTACGCATCAAACACAGTTTCATGTGTCTGCCCGATGATGACTGGGATACACTGACAGAAGTCAACTCCCACCCCGTCGCCTTGGCACAATGCCGGGAATTCCTGATGCAACATCCCAAACTGAAAATCGTAGAAACGGAAGATACAGCCGGGAGCGCGGAAGCCATCAAACGGGATAACCTGAAAGGGCATGCCGCCATCTGCTCCAGATACGCCGCCGATTTGTACGGAATGAAGGTATTGGAAGAAGGCATCGAAACCAACAAACACAACTTCACCCGTTTCCTGGTAGTGGCCGACCCATGGAAAGCCGACGAACTCCGCAACCGTTCCAGTGTGAACAAAGCCAACATCGTCTTCTCCCTCCCCCACAACGAAGGAAGCCTGTCGCAAGTGCTCTCTATCTTTTCTTTCTATAAAATCAATCTCACCAAAATCCAATCATTGCCCATCATCGGACGCGAATGGGAATACCTGTTCTACGTAGATGTAATTTTCAATGATTATCTGAGATACAAACAGTCTATTGACGCCGTAACCCCATTGACAAAAGAACTTAAAATATTAGGAGAATATGCAGAAGGAACATCAACCATATAATATTCAGCCGGCAGACCGTCTGGCGAATGTTAGCGAATACTATTTCAGCCGTAAACTGAAAGAAGTGGCACAAATGAATGCCGAAGGTAAGAATGTGATCAGCCTGGGGATAGGAAGCCCTGACATGCCTCCTTCGGAAGAAACCGTGCAAGTACTGTGCGAACAGGCGAAACGCCCCGATGTTCACGGATACCAGCCCACCGTCGGCATCCCCGAACTACGCAAAGCCATGGCCGGCTGGTACAAACGCTGGTATCATGTCGATCTTGATCCGGCGACAGAAATCCAGCCCCTGATCGGTTCCAAGGAAGGCATCCTGCATGTTACACTGGCGTTTGTCAATCCGGGTGACCAGGTATTGGT
Organism: Phocaeicola sartorii JCM 17136 = DSM 21941; assembly: GCF_000614185.1. Lineage (GTDB taxonomy): Bacteria > Bacteroidota > Bacteroidia > Bacteroidales > Bacteroidaceae > Phocaeicola > Phocaeicola sartorii. Next base: position 165,393 of record NZ_BAKM01000003.1, read on the forward strand.
TCCCAATCCGGGCTACCCTACCTACACCTCTTTAAACAAGATATTGGGCAGCGAGATTGTGAACTACAACCTACGCGAAGACAACCACTGGCAACCCGACTTCGAGGAACTGGAGAAGATGGACTTGAGCCGCGTCAAGATAATGTGGACCAACTATCCCAATATGCCGACCGGAGCGAACGCCACGATGGAACTGTATGAAAAGCTGGTAGACTTTGCACGCCGGCACAACATCGTGATTGTAAACGACAACCCATACAGCTTTATCCTGAACAAACAGCCGCTGAGCATCCTCAATGTGCCCGGTGCCAAAGAATGCTGTATCGAGTTCAACTCGATGAGCAAGAGCCACAATATGCCGGGATGGCGTGTGGGAATGCTTGCTACCAACGCGCAGTTCGTACAATGGATATTGAAAATAAAGAGTAATATTGATTCAGGAACTTTCCGCCCCATGCAACTGGCCGCCGCACAAGCTTACAACAACAGTGTGGAATGGCACGAAGAAGCGAACGTCAATGTCTATAGTCGTCGCCGCCAACTGGCAGAAGAGATTATGAAAGTACTCGGTTGTAGTTTTGATCCCAATCAGGTAGGCATGTTCCTTTGGGGACGCATCCCCGAATCTTACAATGACGTGGAAGAGCTGACCGAAAAAGTGTTGCACGAAGCACGTGTGTTCATCACTCCGGGCTTCATCTTCGGCAGCAACGGCAAACGCTATATCCGCATCTCCCTTTGTGCCAAGGAGGACAAACTGGCAGAAGCACTGGAAAGAATTAAAAAGATAATGTAATAAAAAACAAGATAGATTTATGGAATTAGATTTAAAACCCATCGAACTGGCGGGAATTGAAAAGAAACGCCCGATGATCATTGCCGGCCCATGTAGTGCCGAAACAGAACAACAAGTAATGGATACAGCCACTATGCTGGCCAATAAAGGCATCAAGATTTTCCGTGCCGGAATCTGGAAGCCGCGTACCAAACCGGGAGGCTTCGAAGGCATCGGTGTAGAAGGCCTGGCATGGCTGAAACGAGTAAAACAAGAAACCGGCATGTATGTGGCTACCGAAGTAGCTACCGCCAAACATGTTTACGAATGCTTGAAAGCTGGAATAGATGTGCTTTGGATCGGCGCACGCACCACTGCCAACCCGTTTGCCGTACAGGAAATAGCCGATGCGCTGAAAGGAGTGGACATTCCTATATTGATTAAAAACCCGGTCAATCCTGACCTTGAATTGTGGATTGGAGCCTTCGAGCGCATCAACAATGCAGGTTTGAAGCAACTGGGTGCTATCCACCGCGGATTTTCTTCTTACGATAAAAAGATTTACCGTAACCTGCCCCAATGGCATATTCCTATCGAATTGCGCCGTCGCATTCCCGAACTGCCTATCTTCTGCGACCCCAGCCATATCGGTGGCAAGCGCGAGTTGGTAGCTCCCCTCTGCCAGCAGGCAATGGACTTAGGTTTTGACGGTTTAATCGTAGAATCACACTGCAATCCCGACTGTGCATGGAGCGATGCCGCCCAACAAGTCACTCCCGATGTGCTGGACTACATCCTGAATCTGCTGGTCATCCGCAAAGAAACCCAAACCACCGAAAACCTGGGTGAACTGCGTAACCAAATCGATGACTGCGACAATGAAATTATCGAGGTTTTGGCCAAACGTATGCGCGTCTGCCGTGAAATCGGTACATTCAAGAAAGAACACGATATGACCATCCTGCAGACAGGCCGTTACAATGAGATTCTGGACAAGCGCGGTGCACAAGGTTCACTGTGCGGCATGGATTCAGACTTCATAAAAAAAAGTATTCGAAGCCATCCACGAAGAAAGCGTAAGGCAACAAATGGAAATCATAAATAAGTAAACCGATGAGAATATTAATTTTAGGAGCCGGCAAAATGGGCTCCTTCTTTACCGATGTATTGAGTTTCCAGCACGAAACAGCCGTATTTGATGTTGACCCGAAACGCCTTCGTTTCGTTTACAACACCTACCGATATACCACACTGGAAGAGATTGAAGAATTCAAGCCCGAACTGGTTATCAATGCGGCAACCGTGAAATATACGCTGGATGCTTTTCACCAAGTATTGCCTGCTCTCCCCAAGGATTGCATCATCAGCGATATCGCCTCGGTAAAGACCGGACTGAAAGAGTTTTATGACCAATGCGGATTCCGTTATGTGTCTACTCACCCCATGTTCGGTCCCACCTTTGCCAACCTTGACAAACTGAGCACCGAAAATGCCATCATCATCAGCGAAGGTGACCATCTGGGTAAAATCTTCTTCAAGGACTTATACCAGAACCTTGGACTGAATATCTTTGAATATACCTTCGACGAGCATGATGAGACAGTGGCCTATTCGTTGTCTATCCCTTTTGTTTCCACTTTCGTTTTTGCGGCAGTGATGAAGCATCAGGACGCACCGGGTACTACTTTCAAACGTCACATGAAGATAGCCAAGGGAGTACTAAGCGAAGACGACTACCTGTTGCAGGAAATTTTATTCAATCCCCGCACCCCGGCACAGGTAGAAGGTATCCGTACAGAATTAAATGAGCTGTTGGATATCATCAACAAGAAAGATGCTGCGGGGATGCGTGCCTATCTTAGCAAGATTCGGGAAAAGATTAAATGATGAACATCCCTCACACAGGGCATCTTGTTTCTAGAACTATAATTGCCATTCCCTACCGGTTTTCACACGGGTCCGGAATGGCAATCCTGTTATCTTGTCTTTTTACAGCTATTCTTTCGGGCTTAATTATTCAGTTTCATCAAGACAGGCACTTTCACGGTTCCCACCTCAGCCTTAGGCTCTGCGTTCAACTGCTCGAAAATGACAATCTTGTTTTCCCCTTTTTTCAGCCAAACTCCGGGAATATAAAGAGTCTGCTGGGGGCCTACCTGCCAGTAACGTCCTATATTGATTCCGTTGATGAAGATAATTCCTTTTCCCCATTGCTCCATATCAATAAATGTATCGCCGGTTTCCTTCAACGTAAATGTACCTTCATAAAGCACCGGGCAATCTTTTAACTTAGCCGCCTTTACCGATCCGTTTGCATACACATTATTTCCCAGTTTGCCCAAATCGGGAACTTCGCTCATCGGCAACGGATACATGTTCCATCCACCTGTTATTTCCTTGCCGGCAATGGTGACAGGCTGATGATTCCCTTTGTATTATGAACAATTTCGCTGCCATAATTAATTCGGCCCATGTTTTCAACAAGAATCTGCAACGTAGCATTGAACGGCACATCTATCTCCATCGAGTAAGTCTGGGTATTGCGGTTCAGCACACCTGCCTTCTCGCCGTCAACGTAAACCACGGCATAGTCGCGCAGGCCGGGAATCTCCAGTGTTCCGCTGATGGGCTGGTTAAAATGGCGGGTATACAGCACATATCCATTTCCTTGATTCAACTGCTCGAATGTCAGCGGTGTATCATTCACAACCGATTTCATCTTCTCGGCATAGCCCAGTACATCAGCCACTTTATCCAACTTGATGGAAGGTATTTCGATGACCGGTATCGGGGCCGGTGCCTCAGGAACCGCATAGTTCACATATTTCTTGATCACCGTGCGGATGGAGTCGTATTTCGGAGTCACCCATCCCGCCTCACTGATAGGCGCGTCATAGTCATAACTCGTCAAGTCGGGCTGTATATCGCGCTTCTTGTCATAATTCGCTCCACTGGTAAAGCCGAAGTTAGTGCCCCCGTGTACCATATAGACATTGAAAGAGACATCATTTTTCAGGTAAGCCTCTGTCTGGCGGGCTATTTGTGAAGCACTCACCTGCGGAAACGGTTCCGCCCAATGAGACAACCAGCCGGGATAGAACTCAGCTACCATATACGGACCTTTCCCGTCATGATACTGATTGACCACTTTTTTCAAGTTCTCAATATCACTTTCCCCATTCGCTGTCGGCAAAGCTCCCCGGGTGGTTCCTCCTTCAAACAGCCAGCTGCCGTCGGAAGTGAACAGAGGCACATTGAAACCGGCATCCGCAACTGCTGTTTGATCTTGGCATTGTAGGCACGGTGTTCTTCCAAAGGAATATCCTTGCGCTGCGCCACATACGATCCGAATTCGTTTTCACACTGCACCATAATGATGGGACCTCCCTTGGTGCATTGCAGGTCTCCCACTTCTTTATACAGACGGTCAATATACATTTTGGTATATTTCAGGAACTCAGCATTATCTCTTCTGATCTCCATGCCTTTCACATTTTGCAGCCACCAGGGGTAACCGCCAAACTCCCATTCGGCACAAACATACGGTCCGGGACGAAGAATCACCATCATTCCTTCCTCTCCGGCTATCCTGATATATTCAGCCAGGTTTTTGTCACCCGTGAAATCCCATTTTCCCGGTTCCGGTTCGTGAAGATTCCAAAACACATAGGTAGCTACCGTATTCAGCCCCATGCCTTTCATCATTTGCAGGCGATGACGCCAATACTGATGAGGGATTCGGGCATAATGCATTTCTCCTGAAAGAATAGGGGTCACTTTACCGTTCCGGTAAAAATGTCCGTCTTTAATCTCGAAAGTCGATTTTGACTGGGCCATCAAACATAGAGGCATGAGCAGCATCAACAGCAACAGATAAATAATCTTTTTTTCATGGTTAGAATTAGTCAATTGGTTTAATCAACAAAAATACTGAAATAAAAGAGAGAGTGCCCGATTTTTGTTTTTTTTATGGTTTTATTTTTGCTGTCTCACAGATTTCCTCTACCTTTGGACAGTTTTGTTCCGCGATGCCTCCACATAAGGGCGAGGCACCGGATGAAAAGGGAATCAGGTGCAAGTCCTGAACAGTCCCGCTGCTGTAAGCTCCATCTACCCTATAAGGGGATAGGTTTACTTATCACTCACGCCACTACCTGTATATATAATAAGGTGGGAAGGCAAGTAAACAGGAGTAAGTCAGAAGACCTGCAAAACGTAAAGTCATCGACCGTCGCTTTCGAGGAAAGAGCAGCGGTAAGAATGCAGTATTTATTCATTAATATGTTTTTTAAATGAAAGGAAATAACCAGGCTTATAAGCTATGGCTTTGTCTGCTTTGCAGTTTTCTCCTATTGCCGTTTGATATGCAGGCACAGGAGAAAAGAGATTCCATTACCGGAAAAGTGCATAAAATAGATGAAGTTACGGTAACGGCCAAACGAGCGCCGCGAAACATTATAAGCTCTTCTCCTACCCAGCAATTCAAAAAGGCAGAAATGGAACGTCTCGGGGCATTAGAAGTCTCGGATGCCGTCCATCATTTCTCAGGTGTAAGCATTAAAGATTATGGAGGCATTGGAGGTATGAAAACCGTATCGGTACGTAGTTTGGGAGCACAACACACCACAGTTAGTTATGATGGAGTAGCTATCAGCGACTGTCAATCGGGGCAAGTGGATATTTCGCGTTTTTCACTAGACAACATTTCTGAACTCACAATGAATATCGGACAGACAGACAATATCTACCAAACAGCCAAGATGTTTGCCTCTGCCGGCGCTCTGAGCATCGAAACTATCCGTCCGAAGTTTGAAGAACGTCCTTATAAATTATCAACCAGTTTCAAAACCGGTTCCTTTGGACTTGCCAACCCTTCTTTTCTTTTTGCCCGAAAGCTGACTGATCGGTTCAGTCTATCTGCATACGGTGACTACTTGCGAGCAGATGGGAATTATCCCTTCAAAATGTGGAACCATAGCAAGCTCATCGACTCCAAAAGAAATAATAGCGACATAGAGACTTATAAAGCGGAACTGAATCTATTTGCCACCTTGAGCCATAAACAGAATTTAAAGGCCAAATTCTACCTATTCGACTCATCAAGAGGCTTACCGGGAAGTGTCATTTATGACAATCCTTATGCAACAGAACGGCTCTATGACAAGAACTATTTCGGTCAGTTAAAATATGAAAACCACTTTTCAGATCAATGGAAATTACAGGCAATCGGAAAATTTAACTATAGTTGGAATCGTGATTATAACAAACAAGCTTCCGGCACTACCGATGACCGTTTCCGACAGACCGAAAGCTATCTATCAACCACCCTATGGACAGAACCCATCCAAGGGCTGTCTTTTTCATTGGCACAAGACTTTGCCTACAACTATCTTTCAACGAGCCTGCGTGAGTGCCAGTATCCGGAACGTTTTACGTTACTCACCGTCCTGGCTACTCACTACCGCAGCACACACATTACAGCAACAGCTTCCTTACTTAACACATACATTACAGAAAATGTTAAAATAGGAACAGCCGCCGATGACCGTAAACGCCTGTCCCCCGCCATCAGTTTGGCCATGGAAACCTTTTGAAGATGCCGGATGGCGTTTGAGAGCTTCTTATAAAGACATATTCCGTGTCCCTACCTTCAACGATTTATATTATCTGCTGATAGGTAATAGCCGACTCAAGCCCGAGAGCACGAAACAATTTAATCTAGGTACTACATGGGGGTATTCTTTCCCTTCTGTCATTGATTATCTCAATATTTCAATTGATGCCTATTACAACCGGGTCAATGACAAAATAGTGGCTATCCCCACCATGTTCATCTGGAAAATGTCCAATGTAGGCAAAGTAGAAACCATAGGTGTTGACGTAAATATAGGAAGTGAACTAACCCTTGCAGACGGTTATAAGCTATACATAACAGGAGCCTATAATTTCATGCAAGCCGAAGATATAACAAACCGAGACAGTAAAATATGGAAAAATCAAATAGCTTATACACCAAAGCATTCCGGCTCGGGTAGTATAACAGTAGAATTGCCATGGCTAAACCTTACTTATAACCTCCTGTATGCATCCGAGCGCTACCGAATGCCGCAAAACTCCAACGACAACCGCATAGAGCCTTATACAGACCACAGCCTGTCCCTTTCACGCGTATTCCGTTGGAAGAAACAATCGCTCCGCATACAACTGGACGCAGTCAACCTAGGAAACAAGAATTATGAAGTAGTTCGCTTTTATCCTATGCCCGGACGAAATTACAAGATCAAATTTAACTATAATTTATAATTAAAAGAGTACAAAAATGAAAAAGAATTGGTACAAAATGACTTTAATGACAGTGGCGCTGGGTGCTTTCACTGCTTGTAGCGATGATGATAACAATATTCCTGAACCTCCTGTGACAATTCCCACGGAAACTGTCGGAGCGTATATCCTCAATACCGGAAACTGGGGCGGAAACGACGCTTCCATCCAATATATGGACATAGAAAAAGGAACAGTCAGTGCCGACCTCTATGCTAGCGCCAACGGCGAAGCGTTGGGTGATTTAGGACAAGACCTCTGTCTGTATGGTTCCAAACTGTATACCACGGTAAGCGGTTCCTCTAAAGTTGTCATCATGGACAAAAATTGTAAAATCATTAAGAACATTCCTCTGACCAATTCTGAAAACCAACCCGTCAGTCCCCGTTACATGACTGCCGTAGACGGAAATGTATATTTCACCGCATACGATGGCACAGTTTCCCGTTTGGACACCCTTTCAATGAATATTACAGGTAGTGTAGAGGTGGGAGACCATCCGGAAGCCTTAACCAATGCCAATGGAAAACTGTATATTAATATTTCCGGATACGGAAGTGGAAAAAATGTTGCCGTAGTCGACCTCAAAACATTCACTAAGATAAAGGATATTGAGGTAGTATTGAATCCTTATACCCAATGTATTACGGCAGATGACGGATATGTATATGTAGTATCTAACGGAAATTATGCAGGTGACCCCAAGAAGCCTGAAAGCGAATGGATTTATCAGACCATGCAACGCATCGACCCCCAAACGGATGAAGTGAAAAATATCTGTCCTGCCACTTATATCGCTAATAGCGGTGATAAAATGTACCTCTTATATGCAGAATTTTATTTACCCAATACGCACAAGGCCGCTATCTATGATTTGAAAACCGGAAAAGAGTCTTCATTCATTGACATTGCATCAATACCCTCCCCCTCTTCTATGGACATTGATCCAATTACAGGGGACGTTTACATCAGTAATGCTCCTTACGGCAGCACTTCTGACTTGATGATTTATGACAAAGACGGCAACTTTAAAAAGAAGCTATCTGCCGGATATGCAACCGCCAAAGTAGTTTTTGTCACTAAATAACCTATAAAGAATGAAACAATTTTCTCTCTTTATCCATCTAATGCTTTCAGTCTTGCTTCTTTCCGCCTGCGGCGGAAGGAGCAAGACTTCTTCTGTTATAGAAGCAGAAGAAACAATCTCTTTGCGTTATGCAGAGAACCTCAGTCTGTCTGCAACCGAAGACTATACCATCGCCCGCCTACGCAATCCATGGGATACGACCCGGATACTGCATACCTATGTCTTGGTTGACAAAGAAAAGTCCCTGCCTGCCGACTTGCCCGAAGGGACACTTGTCCGCACGCCATTGAGCAAGGCCGTTGTTTACTCATCCGTACATTGCGGATTGCTCAGCCAGATTGGCGCTTTGAAGAGTATTGGAGGAGTCTGCGATTTGAAGTATATCAAACTGCAAGAAGTGCAGGATGGCTGCCGCACAGGAAGCATCGCCGACGTAGGGAATGGAATGAACCCAGATATAGAAAAGATAATCGACCTGCACCCCGATGCCATTATGCTCTCCCCCTTTGAGAACAGTGGCGGATACGGACGGGTGGAGAAACTCAACATCCCCATTATCGAATGTGCGGACTACATGGAAACTTCGGCCTTGGGACGTGCCGAATGGATGCGTTTCTACGGCCTTCTGTTCGGTGAGGCACAAAAAGCGGACAGCTTGTTTGCCGAAGTAGAGAAGAACTATCATGAGCTGAAAGCATTGGTTGCCCCCCTTTCATCTGCACCGAGTGTAATCAGCGAACTGAAAAACGGTTCGGCCTGGTATGTTCCGGGAGGGAAAAGTACTTCGGCACGGATTTATGCAGATGCAGGAGCCAATTACGTATTTGCCGCCGATGAGCATAGCGGTTCCGTTCCCCTAGCCTTCGAAACGGTATTCGATAAAGGTCAGAACGCAGATTTCTGGCTCATCAAATATAATCAGGCTATAGACAAGACATATAAGGAATTGGAGCAGGACTATGCTCCCTACACCGGTTTCCGTGCATTCAAGGAACGCAACATTTATGGATGCAACACCGGGAAAGTAGACTTTTACGAAGATTCCCCTTTCCATCCCGACCGATTACTGAAAGATTTGATAAAAATCTTCCATCCTAACCTATTGGAAGGATATGAATTAAAATATTTCACTAAATTAGCGGAGTAAACCACCGTAGGGGCAGGGTTTGCCTGCCCGAATACACATAGAAAGATGTATTTGTGAATGTGTTCGGGCGGGCAGACCCCGCCCCTACGGTGGGCGCAACTCAAAACAATACCAATGAGAAACAAAGGAACGAAATACGGTATCATACTGCTCCTCCTCATCCTTGCATTGACAGGAGCCAACCTGCTGTTCGGCTCGGTAAACATCCCTGCCGAGGCGGTGTGGCACATCCTTACAGGCAATGAAGTGGAAAAGGCGAGTTGGAGTTTCATAGTCTGGGAATCCCGTCTGCCACAAGCCATTACCGCCCTGCTCTGCGGAATGGCATTAGCCTCATCGGGACTGATGTTGCAAACCACATTCAATAACCCTTTGGCTGACCCTTCCATACTGGGCATCAGTTCGGGAGCCAGTTTGGGAGTCGCCCTGGTCATGCTGGCAGGGGCAGGTACGATTACTGCCGGAGTTTTCACTTTATCCGGATTCCTGTCCGTCATTATCGGAGCATTCATAGGCTCCATGCTGGTGATGGGAATCATCCTGTTCTTCTCCACCTTGATAAAAAACAGCATCATGCTGCTTATTATAGGTATCATGATAGGGTATATCACTTCATCCGCCATCTCCCTGCTCAACTTCTTCGCCACGGCAGAAGGCGTACACTCTTATATGATTTGGGGAATGGGAAACTTCGGAGGAGTATCTTTACAACAGCTTCCCTTCTTCTCGTTGGTCACGGCGGCGGGACTGCTGATTACCATACTCTTGATAAAGCCTCTGAATGCATTGCTGCTGGGCACACGCTATGCCGAAAACCTGGGAATCAACATCCGCCGCACGCGCAACCTGCTGCTGCTCGCCACCGGATTACTGACAGCAGTAACTACCGCTTTCTGCGGCCCGATTTCCTTTATCGGACTGGCCGTGCCTCATATCGCCCGCCTCATGCTAGGAACCTCCAACCATAACTCCCTGCTGCCTGTCACCATGCTGACGGGAGGAGCCATTGCCCTGCTCTGTAATTTCATCTGTATTCTGCCGGGCGAGGCAGGTATCATTCCGCTGAATGCCGTCACTCCGGTCATTGGTGCGCCCATTATTATTTATGTCATTGTGAACCAACGTAAAATCCAGTACTTCAACTAATGGAAAAGCAAGCTGTCATCACCGCCACAGACCTGTGCATAGGTTATCGCACCCATAAAGGAGAGAAGAAAGTGCACGAACATCTTTCTTTCCGGCTTTATCCGGGAGAACTGACCAGTCTGCTTGGAGCCAACGGAGCCGGAAAGTCCACCTTGCTCCGCACCCTGTCCGCCTCGCAGCCTTCCCTGGCAGGAGAATTGCACTTGCAGGGCAAGCCTTTGCAGCAGTATTCGGAAAAGGAACGTTCGCGCACCATCGGCGTGGTCCTGACAGACAAGACACAAGCCGGAGGATTGACCGTGTATGAACTGGTAGCTTGGGCCGCCAACCGCACACGGGTTTCTTCGGCAGACTGCATTCCAAAGACCGTCTCATTATCAAAGAAGCATTGGAAGCCGTAGGCATTGCCCACAAAGCCGAAAGCTACACCGCCGAACTTTCGGACGGAGAACGGCAAAAGGTAATGATAGCCAAAGCATTGGTGCAGGAATGTCCGCTTATCATCCTGGATGAGCCGACCGCTTTTCTGGACGTGGTGAGCCGCATAGAAATCATGACCCTGCTGCACCGCCTGGCGGTGGAGCAAAACAAAGCCATCCTGCTATCTACCCATGACATAGAACAAGCCCTGGTACTGTCGGACAAGCTTTGGCTGCTGTCCAAAGAGACAGGGCTGCAATGCGGGGGGACGGAAGACATGATTCTGAATCACCGTATGGACACGCTGTTCTCACACAGCAATATCCGGTTCGATTATGACCATGGCATTTACTATCCTACCGTGAACGGAAAGCAGGAAATAACGGTGGAAGCAACCGACGAGACCTTACTGCACTGGACCATCAATGCGCTGAACCGTCATGGCTATACCTGCCTGCCATCCGAGGAAAAGAACAGGAATATGCCTCATCTCCTTGCATTATCGCCTGATAAACTGACACTTATACGGGAAGGAGAAACACAGACGTATCCCTCCTTCGAAAGCTTATTGGCACAATTCAATTAAAGGATGCAAGTTCTTCAAACTGCCTTACGGATTTTAACCGGAAGGCTAAGCCTTTTCTTACTGGAGGTTAAGGGATTATCGGCAAATTAAAGATGTACTACTTCCCAACTTTCAACAAGATCCTCTTTTATTCTTTTAACCTCTCCGATTCGTTTTCCTGATAATCATCCTTCTTTTTTTGTTTTTTAGGCATAAAATAATATATTTGTCACACCAAAAGAATCACTAATGAAAGTATAGTACTAATTGCCAAAGATTAAATTTATAAAAGCCATGTTTTACAAATTTGGATTGAACTATGTAATTCCTGTTATAAGAATAATGTTATCCAACAATCGGTTATATCCTGTAACACCTAAAGGTGAAGTATATGATATTCTTTGGAGAATAACATGCCTAATTATGACTGAAATTTTAATGCCATTCACTATCCTTTTTATTATTTGGGCACGTATAGACAAACCTGTTTCACGCCCACTGATATATTGGATTATTGGAATTGCCATCATCACAGCCATTTTATTTTCTATAAAATTAAAGAGAGAGAAAGTATGTGAATTGTTTATAGAAGAGGCAGATAAACTGACCAAAGAAGAACATCGCCAAAGAAAGAAAGCACTTGCGACCACATTCCTATTATATTACATGACACTTCCTGTAAGTGTAGTTCTTACAGCTTGGCTGACAGACATACTATAAGATCTCTATCGAATTAATACTAGTCAAAATCCAGTTATAAGAGTAGTGTACTTTTATAACCGGTTATAAAGAAGCTGTTTTTTGTTCTTTATGGTTGTAGGTGCTTTCATGGTGGCAAAGAAATAAGGCAGTGTGACAGCGATGTTTTCATTTCAAGTATCATTCATCATTTAATTCCGCAAACAGGCTATTTTTATAAACCAATTAAGTATCTTTGGTTGTTATAATAAAAACAGTCTCAAACGAAAATGAACTACATACTATAAAATGAAGTTTTTTTATTCCTCTTTTTAGGGTGCATTCTCATCCTGCCTGCACAGGCGCAAACCCAAGGCTATGCCGTCCGCGGAAAAGTCATTGACCGCCTTACACGGCAAGGTGTTCCCTATGCCAATGTCATGATAGAAGGGAAAGCCGGAGTAGGTGCCGCAACAGATTCTACGGGCGTATTCCTTATCCCCAAGGTTGCTCCCGGCATCTGCCGCCTGATAGTCTCTTGTCTGGGATATAAGGGAACGGTATCTTCTGAATATATGATTTCTGCGGGAACTCCATTGATAGAAATCGAACTGGCAGAGGACAGCAATGCATTGGATGAAGTCACCGTGACCCCATCCGTTTTCCGGCGGACAACGGAAAGCCCCGTCAGCCTCAGGGTCATCGGATTGCAGGATATGGAGAAGAACCCCGGTTCCAACCGGGATGTATCACGCATAGTACGATCTTATCCCGGCGTGTCCTTCTCGCCGATAGGTTACCGCAACGACTTGATTGTGCGGGGAGGAGGTCCTGCCGAAAACCGTTTCTACATGGATGGCATCGAGATACCGAACATCAACCATTTCTCCACCCAGGGAGCATCGGGCGGTCCGGTAAGCATTGTAAACGCCGACTTGATACGGGAAATTAATTTTTATACCGGAGCATTCCCCGCCAACCGTTCGGGAGCACTGAGTGCTGTTCTTGATTTCAGTCTGCGGGACGGAGACCCGGATAAACAAACGTTTAAGGGAACGCTCGGAGCATCCGAGATTTCATTAAGCGGAAGCGGACATTTCAATAAACGGACCACTTATCTGTTTTCCATCCGTCAGTCCTATCTTCAATTATTGTTCAAAATGCTGGGACTTCCGTTCCTGCCCAATTACATTGATGGACAGGTGAAAATCAAATCGCACCTGTCTGATTCCGACGAACTGACCTTCCTTGCCTTGGCAGGCATCGACAAAATGAAACTGAATACGGACGAGAAAGGAGAAGATGCGGAATATTTATTGAGTTATCTTCCCCAAATCAATCAGGAGACATTCACTGTAGGGGCATCCTACCGCCATTATGCAGGCCATCACACCCAAAGCATTTACCTCAGCCACAATTACCTGAACAACCGAAACGTGAAATACAGAAACAATGACGAATCTTCGGAAGACAACCTGACTCTGAGGCTCCGCTCTGTAGAACAAAAGACTTCTTTAAGGGCCGAAAACCGTTCTTATCTGAATCAATGGACGTTGAGAGAGGGAGTGGAAGCCAGTTACTCGCAATATACCAACCGAACCCTGCAACGTCTCTACCAGGCTCAAGCCGAAGTAAGTGATTATAAAACCGATTTAGGTATATGGAGCTGGGGGCTGTTTGTCTCCGCCGACTATACTTCACCCGACAAGCGTTTCACCTCCTCCATAGGAGTGCGTTCGGACGCTTCGGATTACGGCACAATGTCCCGCATGTGGAAACAAATTTCTCCAAGGCTATCCCTGGCTATGCCTTTAACGAACAATGGTCTGTAGGAGGAAACATCGGAATCTATTATCAGCTTCCCCCCTATACCGCACTGGGATTTAAAGACGAATCGGGCAAACTGATAAACCGGGAGTTGGACTATACACGAGTCACTTCGGGAAGCATCGGCATGGACTGGCATCCTGACAGCAGACTCGCCTTCTCCATCGAAGGTTTCTACAAGCAATATGGCAACATTCCGCTTTCTTTAGCCGACCATATTCCTCTGGCTTGCAAGGGCAATGATTACGGAGTGTCCGGCAACGAAGCGCTGGTATCCTCCGCCCAAGGGCAATCCTATGGAATCGAACTGCTTGCCAGATGGCAAGTGCCGGAAAAAATAAGTCTGACAGGCTCTCTGACCGTATTCCGCAGTGAATACAGAAACAGCAAAGCCAGCTCTTATATCCCGTCGGCATGGGATAACCGCTTTATACTGAATATGAGCGGCACCTGGGAGTTGCCGCGCCGCTGGAGTATCGGAGGCAAACTGAGTTATATAGGGGGTACTCCCTATACGCCATACGACATAGAGAAATCATCTTTGGTGGAAGCATGGGATGCGCAAGGACGTCCTTATCATGACTATACCCTGTATAACACAGAGCGTCTGGGCAACTTTGCCCAAGTGGATGTACGGGTGGACAAGAATTATTATTTCCGGCATTGGAGGTTGGGAGTGTATATTGATTTGCAGAATGTGACGGGCAGCCGGTTGAAGCAACCGGATGTGTTAATGAGTACGGGGGAGATTGATAATCCGTCGGCCCCTCTTGCCGAACAGAGGTATAAAATGAAGTATTTGAAACAAGAAAGCGGAACCTTGATTCCCACGCTGGGGATTACGGTGGAGTTTTGACCGTTGGTTTTATCTTATTGACGGTGAGAACGTTGTTTAGTCAAGCAGAAAGAACAGCTGATGAGTAAAAGGATGTATTGAAGAAGAGCCGCGGGTTTCCCCTTGGAAGTGATTATTTCAGATGGACTTTCAAAACCAGTCCACCGGAAAAATAACGGCAACGGTTGAACTGAATTACTGCATTGATGTGGTCTTTCCAGAAACTATATTCCGCACCAAGATTGATCGTATGGGAATCGTATTCTGCCATGAGAGTAAAACGATTGAGTGTTTCCGTCAGGAAGTGATAGTTGGGAAGAGTAAAACGAAAGTTGATGCCAATGGCAGGTCCGTTGAGGGGATAGTCTTTGCGACGATTGTAAACATACGCCGCGTGCAAGCCCAGCCGACCGATATTATTAAGAGGGAGACGTTTAGTGAGAGCCAAATAATAACGGCTATAGAAACCATTCATCCGGGCGGAACTCATTTCTATCTTACTGCCCTCCGTCCACGAATTATTAAGAGCGTCATTCGCACCCAGCACAATTTGCGGAGTCCACAGTTTCCACCAGCCCTCCTTCCACAACCGTAACCGAACTGCAAAGTTACGATCCTGATTGACAAACCTCCCATACGTAGAAGGCACCCAGAAACCGGTGCCGTATGCCGGATCGTTTTCCACAGCCTTATGCAGTGTACAGATATATGCCACCTCCAGCCAAGGGAATATAGTCACGTTAAGATAATAATTGAAAGTATCGTACGTCCACCGGGCAGGAGTGGCGTGTTTCTCCAGAAAGCCACCGCCAACCATGAACGTCTTGTCACGCTGCATATCGGCAGTGGGCATATTCAGCATGCCCGTTGTTCCATAGGTGAACTGGGCATGTGCCATACCACCCATTGCCCAGAGCAAGGACAAAGAGAGTATCAATTTCCTCATTGCAGGCACCGATTATCATTGTCTTTGTACCAGTCTGCCAGCGCTTCCTCAAATGTATAGTGAAAAGGATAGCCCGAGGCAACCAGTTTTTTTCCGCAGATATTCGTGGAGATCTGCAATTTTCTCACCCGTGCCGGACAGATGCCCATCGGAGAGCCTATTGCTCCGGCTATACCAGCAGCAGTCATGATCAGCCATCCCGGCATGAAAGGAACTTTTACCTTCATATTTGTCACTCTTTTCATGGATTCTACGATGTGCTCTATCGTATAGGCGGGTTCGTAACAGCAATTGTACAGTTCCACCCCACTGTCGTGATGTTCCAATCTGTAAAGCATGAACCGCACCAGCTCCTTCACATAGATACAGGCCTTGATGGTATCCTTGCGCCCCGGGTACATAAACTTATGCCCCCGAATGCCCCAATACAGACGGGTAAAATTACCGTTCTCCCCTCGCCCAAACACCACACCGGGACGGACAATGGTAAGCTGTCTTTCCGGACTCCCCGCCTGCCAGGCGACATGAATCTTTTCCGCAACCAGTTTGGATATACCGTAAGGAGTGTTGGGAGTAGACAGCGTGGTTTCTTCCTTCAGTTCCTCGGCCGCACCGTAAGGGGCTATGGAACTGGTAAAAACCATTTTCCGGATACCATGCCGATGGGCAAAGGCGCATACATTCTCCGCGCCACGGATATTTGTTTCAAAATAGGCAGGATCGGGATGACCGGGCGTGCGATGAACGGCGGCGAAGTTAAAAATCACATCATCGGGAGTGATATTTACTTTTTCCAACTCTATCGGTTGACGCACATCACAATAGATGAATGTGGCTGCATGCTCCTCCCCTTTTCTTAAGACCGGTTTATAATTTTTCACAGTCGGCAACGGAGTACCCGGCTTTACAATATCCAAGTTGTAAATTCTTACTTCGGGATGTACTTCGTGCAAAAGATGGGCGAGGTGAGTACCGATGAAGCCGGTACCACCTGTAATAAAGTAATTCATTATAGAAAATATTATTTTTTATATCCTAATTCTTCCAATAACTTTCTGTTCCAAGCAGAACGTTCTTTATCAACTATCCATCCCCATTTATTAAAATATTTAATCATATTGATGATATGGATCTTCAGCATTTTCTTGTTCTTATAAGATGCAGCCCGATGGGCATGCACAATAGTCACACCGGGAACAAACATTGTCCGATACAGTCTGTGCATTCTCCGTGTGATGTCAATATCTTCAGGATACATAAAAAACCGTTCGTCAAACAGTCCCACCTTTCTGAAACATTCCGTGCGGAAGAACATGAAACTGCCTTGATGATAAGGCACATTCATCTCCCTCTTGTGGTCGTTGAACTTCAACTGATAGCGTATGTTCATTTTCTCCATTATTCCCTTAGGAAGGAAACGGCGGAATATCAGATTGGCAGGAGTGGGAAGCAAACGACAGGTATATTGCTGCTCTCCATCAGGATATACCACATTAGGCTGTACCTGTCCCACATCCGGATGCGCATCCATATATTCTACAAGATATTTCAATACTGACGGATTGAAATACACATCCGAATTAAGTACCAAATGATATTCTTCTTCTGAGCCAAGTACTTGCCTCAATGCCTGATTATGCCCTGCTCCGTAGCCTACATTCTTGCTACCGATGTATTCCACGTTGGTATATTGCTGACAGAAATCTGCAATATACTGTTCATTGGAATTATCGACAATGTAAATTCGGGAGATGAGAGAAGAGGTTAATGAATGCAGACATTGGGACAGTTCTTCCAAGTTTGTCTTGTAAGTGACGATGGAACTGTTATCATGTTATTTTTTAGCGTATGAGAGTATAACCAAACATTTGTAGTCTATATTTTATTTGGAAAAGAAATGAAAAAGAAGATTTCTCCGCTGTTGCCGAAGCATTATTATCATGCCTTCTATAGTAAAGAAGTTTATCCTCAATAAACATTGTTTTTCCTTTTTTTTCCACCATAAGACCAATCCACATATCATGCCACAAAATATGTTCAGGAAAAGGTAACACATAATCTAAAATCTCTCTACGGAAAGCCATACAACAACCTATAAATGAATTCTTATATAAATTTTTCCAATATCCTGCCGTTGATTTACGAAGAGAGAAAAAGTCAATATCAGAAACATTGCCAACTCCATCCATTAGCAGGGAATTATGAATAACTAAATTGCAATTACACAATGCTTTCATACAAATTTCTATCTTGTTTGATATCCAAATATCATCTTGATCACATAAAAAGATATAATCACCAGCTGCATGCCTTATTGCATTTTCAAAATTAGGGACGACTCCATGAAGACCTTTATTATTGAAAATTTTAATTCTTGAATCATTCAATGAAACAAGAATTTCAAGTGTATCATCCTTACTTCCATCATCTGAAATTATCAATTCATCACGAATCGAAATTTGTTGTAAAATGGAATCCACTTGTTTTTCTATATATTTTTCCCCATTATAGGTAGCCATACAAATAGAAATCATATTATTGTACTTTGATATAAAATGTATAAATCAAAAGATTTCAGGATTAAATTTATAATCTGAAGTTGCTGCAAAATCACCATAGATGTAAACATAATACCAATAAAACAGTAACAGAGAAATAAAAATAAATTCAAATGGAAGTTTATATCTTATTTTTCCAAGTCTTATATACAATGGATAATTTTTAAACAAAAAGGGCAAAGAAATACAAGTCATCATCCGAGGATAAAGACTTAATCGTATAAGATGATTAATTATAATTCCCAATGAAGAAAATGCTAAATCCAAGATTGCCATGAGAAAAAAGAAATCAACAAATGTAGACTTTCCTCTCAGTTTCATAATAAAATAAATATAAGCTAATATCATTAACTTTACAATGAGATTTGACAAGCCTAAATCTCCTTCAAATGCATTTCCTTTTGATGTATATTCTATAAATTTCTCCGCAAGAAAATTATTATTAATTACAAACACTAGAATATTATCAAAATTCAAGAGTATACAAATAAATAAAGCACTAAAAGACATATAAATTAAACGACAGTCCTCTAATTTATATTTATCTACAAATTTGTAAACAAATGGAAAGACAAAAGGTATCAAAGCAGATGTATGAAAAGCATAGGCCATTACAGACAGAGAGAAATATTTATAATATTTCTGCTCTAGGAAATAATTAAAAGCCAATAAAGAAAGTGACATTGCAATTCCTTGTCTTACTGTGCTTAATAACTCATTATAACAAACAAGACAATAAATGGTCATAAATAAAAAAGGAGACAAAGATTTCCTCCACCGCATAGCGACTTTGTAAACAGGCAATATAATTAGCGTGTATATAACAAGAAATAAGTAAACGATATTATCCGTTAATAATGAAATAAAATAATTCACAAACAGATAACCAGCCTCAAAATTTGGATGACGTTCAATATAATCAATCAATCCTCCATGAGACAACAACGCATCTCTCCAAAAAGGAATTTGATAAAAACTAGTATCACTACCTACATTAGATGCCCTAAAACTAGCCAATAACACGAGGGGCGCAACAGCAAAAAACGAAAAAAAGTAAAAAAGGCCCTTTTTCTTATAATGTCTATTCGCCATATAAACATTAAATAAGGAGAGTGAAAAAGTTAATATATATATCAACATTTCGAACTCAAAATAGCTTTAAAAACAAATTTGAGCTTAGAAAAAATTAACAGAGCAGTACAATAGCGGTATTTCATCAAAACCATCTCTACCCTTTTTATCAACATCAATTTTTTGCTAATTCTACTAACATCATATTTATCTGTATTAAAACATTCTTGTAGAATTCCTATTTTTTCCCGAAAGCTTAAACAACACTCCCTATGGTTTAAAAACAAGTTAAATATATTGCAGTACATTCTATAAGCACTTAAACTCAAAAATAACTTCTTTTGATCAGCAGGCAAATCATCAGCGACCTTTTTATAGCAGGCATGCCAAATTTCCATCTGAGATGCCACATTCGGCCTATACCTATAATTCGAAGAAGTGGCAGAAATTCGATAATGATAAAGTGGTTTATCAATAATAACAAAATCATTTGCTTTTATATATGTCATTAAATGAAATAAACCATCCTCATTTAATTCAAGTCCCTCTTCAAATCTTATATTATTTTTATTTACAAGTCTTTTTCTTGTGAGCTTTCCACAAGCTGCACAAATAATCTCAACTGATATTTTAATATTATCTGCAACTGCACAATCCTCAACCAATAAAGCTAACGGATAAGATGGAAATTGCTTTTTTTTGATGCTATGTTTTGAACAAACTCCAATTGTTTCCACCTTTCCTCTATTGAAAAAGAAATTTCCCATTACAATATCAACTCCAACAGTTGCATTTCGTTTCAAAGATTCTAAATAATCAGGCTCAACCCAATCATCAGAATCTATATATGTAATCCATTCCCCAATACATTTTTCCAAAGCATAATTTCGTGCGACAGATACACCACTATTAGGAATAGAATAAAGATAAAACCTAGAATCTCTACCAACATAATTTTCACATACATCTTTAGAATTATCAGTGCTTCCATCATTTACCAGGATCACTTCAAAATTCTTATATGTCTGTTTTAAAATACTATCAAGACAAACATCCAGATATTTTGCAGAATTATATACTGGGATTATTATTGATATATCAACCATTTTATTTATTATAATCTAATAGAAATTCATCAAGAAGTAAGTATTCTTTATTTTTACGCCGCTTTCTTTTTTGAATAGTAAGAGCCAATTTAGGAAAAAGGAGACGAGTTATTTTTTTTATCATACCTGACAAATATAATTTCAAATATCGTATTTTATACTTCAATGTGCCATAGCATCCATTTATTATTGCCGTTTCTTTATATGCCAAAAGGTTTGATTCACTGGATATTCCTGTCATGCTTTCAAAATCAGCAATAATCACATCAACAAATTTGAATTTTTTTATTAGCCTGATACAATCCAAATAAAAAATTATAATCTGCAGCTATCCTATAAGAACAATCAAACATCGTATTTTTCATTAAATCTGCTTTAACGAAAGAAGAAGGATGCCCTATCGGCATGAATTCTTTAAAATAAACAAGAGGCATTTTTTTTCTCACAAATTTCCCATAATTAAATGAATGGATTTGGTATCCATATATTACATCAGGATCATTATCTATTTCTCCTTTTTGTATTAATTGCAACAAAGAGTCTTGATTATAATAAAAATCCCCAGCATTCAAAAATGCAATATATTTTCCTTTCGCTTCTCTAACACCTTTATTCATCGCATCATAGATTCCCTTATCCGGCTCACTCACCCAATAAACGATTTTATCCGCATATTTCTTAATAACATCCACTGTTCCGTCCGTGCTTCCCCCATCAATGATGATGTATTCAATATGGGGATAAGTCTGATTAATAACAGAAAGAATGGTTTGTTCAATAGTAGTAACAGCATTATAAGAAACTGTTACAACTGAAATCAAAAGATCATTTTCCATTTATATATCTTATTATTTTACATGGATTACCAGCTGCAATACAATCTGCCGGAATAGACTTTACAACTACACTGCCACTGCCTATGATACTACGTGCCCCGATAGTCACACCTTTCAGTATGATACATCGGGCTCCAATAAGCACATCATCTTCTATAACAATGGGAGCAGTAACAGCAGAAAGACCATCCACTCCAAACCCATCCGCATCCTTTTCACGTGAACGGCGAATCATGTAATCCAAACTGTGCGCATCCGTATCCATAATAATACAGTCTCCCCCTATATTCACATGATTTCCAACGGTAATGGACGTACTCGCCCGAAGACAAGCAGAAGACATTCCCGTATCATTTCCAATAGTAATTGACGAATGTGGGTAAGCCGTATATATACATCCTCTGATATTGCGACACAACGGATTGAATGCATCTCCATGAGTATAGACAAAATTATCTCCAATCGTAATCTTACTACCAGACATCATTGATAAATACATCTTACTATATACCCGCATATTAGCCCCAAAACGCACACCGTTAGCCCAAAATTTCAAGCGATTGAAACGGATATAGTATATCATACGAAGGCGACGAGGAATACGAAAAAGTTTAGCAAGAAAAAGCCTAACACCAATACGTATAAACTTCATAATAAATCAATTATTTTAACCAGATCCCTTCGGCAGTGCCATTTATTATTTTCATAACCTGTATTCTCCCGATACAAGCCTGAAAAGCAAAAACAATAACGGGAACTATCAATATGCCTTCTACCCCATACCATTTACAACAAAAACTCATTAACGGTATGGCTATTAATGCAAAAGACAAATAAGTAATGAGTTGTAAACGGACTTTACCCATTCCATTAATTAAATACATATATACACCGCCACCCATTTGGAACAAAACATATACTGCCATACAAACTGATAACGAAAAAGAGACCGAGACGGAATCACCAATCCACCATTGATAAAGGAACCGGGAGCATAACACCATCAGCACCAAAACGGGGAAACATAGCAACCATAATAATTCCAGTTTTCTTACTATACCTCTCATCCAACTATAATCCTTCTTCACATAAGCATCCGTAAAGGCAGACCAAAAAGGAGTAAGCACAATGACAAACATCATGTGAAGCACATTGAAATATTTATAAGCGATATTATACTGCGTCACAGCTTCCGGTCCTTCCAACCTGGACAGGATGATATTGATGAACTGGAAGATGAACAGCATGGAAATCATGATCACAAAGAACTGTCCGCCCAGTCCCAAAATCTTCTTAGTCAATGAGAAACGGACGCATCGTACGGCGGGTGATACAGATTTATATTTTCTTCCACAAAACATAAAGACAGAAACCATCACCAGCAACAAGCAAGGCACTCCCGAAAAAGCTACAGCCAAAGCACTCAAGCTTCCCGAAGTAGTCCGGGTCAGTACATAGATGCAACCGAAAGCCAGCACCTGCCCTCCCGTCTGAACCAGCGATGCCAAAGCCGGCTTTTGATCAGCCATCAGCATCGTTGTAAAGACACTTGCAACAATGTTCAGACAAAAGAAACAGGCCAGCAGACCAAACACTTTATTCAATTCTTCATTATAGGCGACATCAATATGCAAGAGGGCACTCCAGTTCAGATAATGATTAACCAACAAAGCGACCAGCAAAACTACCGAAAACAGCAAAAACAGCACCGCGTACGTAGTACTGACATATTGTTTTGCCAACTTCATATCCCCTTTCGCTTTTGCCTCGGCAAAACGGTTGCGGAATCCATGCGCAAAACCCAAATCAAAATAAGACAGCCAAGCGATGATAGAACTCAACGTCAGCCAAATGCCATACTTCGTAGGGTTGACATAACCGATGGTCAACGGAACCACCTGCAAGGAAACCAAAATGCTGACACATTTCAAGACCAACGAAGCGGCGATGTTCTTCTTTACCGCCACACTACGCTCATTCCCCTTAGTGAAATAAGCATTAACTTTATCTTTTATATACTGGAACTTCATACATTATGATATGTATCACTGGCAAGATATATAATCTTACACCTGTAACATTAGTAATCTTACACGCCACACGTTACTAACCTTCCGGCATGCACGTTACTAACCTTTCAAACATCCTGTCCTTTTCTGAAAAGAACAAGACGTTTTCATTGAAAGAACAAGAGCTTTTTAAAATTTGACCTGTTGTTTTTTCCATAACGGCATCCACATGCCGAACCGCCTTACTTTTCCTTCAGATCTTTCAGCCACTCCACAAATGCCCTGCCTGTCGGCATTCCGGCTGAAGTATATGCATCGCGAAATGTTTCAGCCGGAAAATATCCTTCAGAAAAACGATTCCCAAAAAATCGGAAGGACATCAGTCCGACTGAAACATTCCAATCCCCGACTGAAGGATTCCCAAGCCCAATCCTTCAGCCGGAATGCCCATGAACAGGGCGTTTGCAAACAGGCTGAATCTTTTGAAGGATTTTTCAAGGTATTTCCTATAGAGTATTATAAACGACCATATCCCACTGAAAAAAGTAAGATATCTTCGTGAGCAAAGTAAGATATGTTCCCAAGCAAAGTAACACCGCTTACTTGGCCCACGAAGTCCACATACTTTTCTTTACAACAAAACAGACCTCACAGCCATCTCATGCCAGTGACGGTAATCCCCCGTCGGCAGAGAATGCTCCGACCGCACTTTCCGGTAAATTCCATCATGCAAAATGATAAACTCACTCAAACAGACCTCCGCCTCATCGGCAGGAACGGAAGCCATCACCACATATTCCACACAATCCGGGACACGAAACAAAGTCAGCTCACTTTTAGAAAACAAACCGTTCAACCTACAGGCGGAACGCTCGAAAGCCACCCAATACGCGCCAATGTCATACAGGTGAAGGAACTTATCATTATTCTTCTCCCTGCTGAGTATTTCGGTATGCTGACTCTGTATTAAATTCTTCAATCGGATGCCGGAAGGCAATGTTTCAATCATTATTTAGGTTATTTGATTACTTCTATCAAGTCTGGCGAAATGGTCGCCATAGCCATAGCGATAATTCCCTGAAGGCTGATAACCACCCGGCGGTCTCGTGCGCCTTTTACCTTTATAAATACTCCTTCGTAACCCTCAAAGTCACCACCTATGATACGCACTTTCGTCCCCTTGCGAAGATTCACCTCATCAGGGTTGAAGAAAATGAGATGCTCATCGTACGTTCCGGCCACAGCGATGAACTGGCGCATCTGCTCATCGGGCACAATGATTTTCTGACCGTTGCGGATGTCAATCATATATTGGAGATAAGGATTCCTGTCCTTTACCCGCTGAAGTTCCGACTGGACGGCACGGACGAAAATCAAATCGCGGATAACGGGAACGAGTTCACGCTTCTTGCGACCGTTCTTCTCCCGGATTTCATAACGCATGGGGATAAAATTATTTATTCCTTGTTTATCCAGCAATGACTTGATTTGCATTCCTCTACAGTAAGTGGCGCGCATGGCAAACCATTGCATTTGTTCACTTGAAGACATAGGTGCGGAGCTTTGAAGTATAGGTATTTACCTATATTTCAATTAATTACGAGTTATTTCGTAAAATACAAGAGGAATCGGCCTCTTGTGATTGAAGTCGACCGGAAAAGCTATTTCAATAGATAGGAGATGTGGAATCCGCACTATCAACAGATGCAGCCTGTCGGGTCAACCGATGACCTTCCGCAGATTCCCGAACCGGATGGTTCTTATGTTTGAAATTGTAATTGCGAGACCTATATATAAAAAAAGCGCGGGAATCTGTACTTGTTACCCGTCCCACGCATTAAGGCCTTCGCATCGCCCAGTCAGTTGAACGAGCAACGCAGAAGCCCACGCCGATATGTATAATAACTTAAATACACCTTTGGCAGGCAAAGATGAACTAAGGATATAAACATACCTCGCAGACACCTACTGTTGCTTTGTTCTTTAACTGACTAATTAAAAGTTGCGAAGTTTTAATGCGTTAAAGACAAAACGTCAAGTAAACGTCTTTTCTATATATATGTATTTCCACCTCCTCAACACCTCCTTGCAGAAGCATGGGTATGGAAAACATTGCAAAGATACGAATTTATTTATAGAAGGGAAAAGGTATCCTCTATTTTTTTAGATCTGAGACACGGCTTTTTCATTTAAGAACATGCTTTTTTGGTTTGGCGATTTGGATAAATACAAAATCCGGTAAAAATTGGCTTACAAGTCTATAAATTTCTTTTAAACAGTAGGTTTGTATGGATATGTTTGTCATGACCTATATAATAGGGAAATAAACGAAAGAACCGTCTTGCCTTTGAAAGAAATATATGCCGGAATAGGAAAAGACAAAACGATATTTCATACTTTCACAAGTGGCGTGTGGATGTAATTTTCATCATTCAACCCATAACATAACGTTCGTTCTTATAAAGCAGCTGCATGGCTTGTGCATAGAGTTGGTGGGAAATGTATGTTCATTATTGCTTATTCACCTTGGTGGCTAATGGATATTGAACTTTCAATCATCAAAGAAGAACAGTATGACACAAACTACGGTGGCCGCTATTTATGCGCTTGTGTGGGGAAGGAAAGCTGAAAAACAAGGGATTTCACAAAAAAAGGGTTTATAAGCCTATGAACGCACATTACATTGAATATGAACAACTTAAGCAAAAATATAGGAAATAAGGAGTGAGGGCATAAGTGGTTGCAACTTATTATTGTATTTAAGAATAAACCGAATAACCTTGTGAACTATAAGTTTTCTATTTCATTTTTTGTAAGACCGGTCATATCTTCAATCATTTCAATCGAAAGACCGGTCTGCTTCATTTTACGAGCTATCTCCTTTGCCTTTTTCATTTCACCTTCCTCACGTCCTTCTTCACGCCCTTCCTCATGCCCTTCCAAATGTGCGGTGCTGATCACATCATTCTGTATCATGATGGCATTTATATGCTCATCATAAGCATGCCGTTCTTCCTCGCTCATACTGTAATATTGCAGTTTTTGGCGTGCTTCTTCCAGTCCGGGAGCGGAAGTTCCAGGCGTGATTACACCATCCTTCAAGTAAGCGA